>NZ_JAVRDU010000001.1:1370000-2055000 GCF_031846015.1 Novosphingobium sp. MMS21-SN21R
CCGGTTTCGAGGAAGATCTGGCCGTCGGTGATCGAGATCACGTTGGTCGGGATGTAGGCCGAAACGTCGCCAGCTTGGGTTTCGATGATCGGCAGAGCCGTCAGCGAACCACCGCCCAGCGAATCGTTCATCTTCGCGGCGCGCTCAAGCAGGCGGCTGTGGAGATAGAACACGTCGCCCGGATAAGCTTCGCGGCCCGGAGGACGACGCAGCAGCAGCGACATCTGGCGATAGGCCACGGCCTGCTTGGAAAGATCGTCATAGACGATGACGGCGTGCATGCCGTTGTCGCGGAAGAATTCGCCCATGGTCACGCCGGTATAGGGCGCGAGGTACTGGAGCGGAGCGGGTTCAGAAGCGGTTGCGGCCACGACGATGGAATATTCCATTGCGCCGTTCTCTTCGAGCTGGCGCACGATCTGTGCAACCGTCGAACGCTTTTGGCCGATGGCGACATAGATGCAGTAAAGCTTCTTGCCTTCATCGTCGCCCGAGTTCGGGCCCTTCTGGTTGATGAAGGTGTCGATCGCGACGGCGGTCTTGCCGGTCTGACGGTCACCGATGATCAGTTCGCGCTGGCCACGGCCAACCGGAACGAGCGCGTCGATGGCTTTGAGGCCGGTCTGGACAGGTTCCGAAACCGATTGGCGCGGGATGATGCCCGGTGCCTTGACTTCAACGCGCTTGCGCTCGGTGTACTCGATCGGGCCCTTGCCATCGATCGGGTTGCCGAGGCCGTCAACGACGCGGCCAAGCAGGCCCTTGCCGACGGGAACGTCGACGATGGTGCCGGTGCGCTTGACGACATCGCCTTCCTTGATCTCGGCGTCAGAGCCGAAGATCACGACGCCGACGTTATCGGCTTCGAGGTTGAGGGCCATGCCCTTAACACCGTTCGAGAATTCGACCATTTCACCGGCCTGGACCTTGTCCAGACCGTGGATGCGGGCGATGCCGTCGCCGACCGACAGCACGGAGCCGACTTCCGAGACCTGGGCCTCGGTGCCGAAGCTGGCGATCTGGTCCTTGATGACCTTCGAGATTTCAGCGGCGCGGATTTCCATTTTCAGCCTTTCACAGAGCCTTGAGGCTTCAAGCCTTCATCGCCATGGCGAGGGAATTGAGACGGGTGCGGATCGAACTGTCGATCATCTGGCTGCCGATTTTCACGACAAGGCCGCCGAGAATCTCGGGATCGACGTTGGTCTTGAGCTTGATGTCCTTGCCTTCGCGAACCTTGAGCTTTTCAGTCAGGGCGGCGAGCTGGGCATCGTCGAGCGGGTGGGCGCTGGTCACTTCGGCAGTCGCTTCACCGCGATGGGCGGCGGCGATCATGCCGAAAGCGCGGATCACGTCGGGCAGCGCCGAAAGACGGCGGTTGCCGGCGAGAACGCCGAGAAAATTCTTGGTGAGGTCCGAAAGACCCAACAGACTGGCAACGCCGCCCACCGCACCAGCAGCAGCTTCGCGGCTGACCTGCGGGTTGTTGATCAGGCTGGCGAGATCTGCCGATTCGCTCAGCGCCGCGCCGAGCTTTTCCAGATCGGCCTCCACAGCGGCAATGAAGCCCTGTTCATTCGCCAGATCGAACAACGCCGAAGCGTATCGCCCTGACAAGCTGGCCGTAATGCCGCCGGAAATCTCCACGCGCTGACGTTCCTTCATCCAGGATAAGCCGAAGCGGACCATTGCCGGGAGATGAACACCCGTTGGCCCGCAGACGGGGCGCGCCTAGCAACGTCGGGCGCTTATGACAAGATGCGACGTACGGTCTTGTGCATAGGTATGATGGCAACCGTCCGGATTTTGGCGGTCACGGCGCCGGCTGGCAGTTGTATCGCATGCGTTCATTGGGCTCGGGCGGGAGCAGGGCCTTGATAGCCTGCTGGTTTTCGCCAAACCGTTTTGCAGCCTCGGTGTCAGCCCCGCAGGCAGGCGCGCTCAGCTTTGCACGCTCGGCCCGGGCCTTGTTCATGGTGTCGAGATCCATGAGAAAGCGCTCGACAGTATAGGTATTCGTGGCCGGATCGTAGGCATTGCGCGAAATTGCTTCCTCGCCACCTGGCACGAGGATTCGTGACCAGCCGTCCTGGGCAAGGCCATATTGCGACTTCCCGTTGACGCAGCCGTCCGCGCTCCAATCAAGCGGCACGTCGGTTATGTCGGACACCGTGACGCGGCTGCGCTGCGGATCGAGCACGCAGATCATTTTTCCTGATGTGCTGGCAGATGTAGCGGCGAGCGTGCTGGCGCTTGGCGAAGGCTCTGGCCGTTCGAGCGATTCGCGGGCGCGCTGATCTATTGAGGTCAGCGAGGGGCGGAGGAACCAGACGGCGATGGCGGCAACCAGAAGTGCGCCCGCGCCGAAAATGTGTTTGCGCTGGAACCGGCCGCGCCGTTTCGAGGCCTGAACCATGCCCCAGCCCCCAGCGGCGAGCGAAGCAACCAGCAGCAATGCGGCAAGGGCGAGGCCGTTATCACGCTCGGACAGGACCGCGAGTTCGGCATCGCGCCGGGCGGTGTCCATCGCGCGGCGCTGGGCTTCAGCGCGGGCTTCCGTCGCCGCTGCCTGGCGCGCCTGATCACCGGCGGCGCGTTCGGCCTCGGCGCGGTCAAGATCGGCGATGGAGCGGCAGGGCAAACCGCTGGTGTGCGGCTCGACATTGGCTTTGCGCAGGAACGCGGCCAGTTCGCGCATCGAGATGGCGAAGTAGAACGCCGAATCGGTGGTGTTTTCGCTAACCGTCCCGAACGAGTTGATCCCGAGCACGCGCCCGCAGGCATCGAGCAGCGGTCCGCCCGAATTGCCGGCGCCGATGGGGGCGGTGTGCAGCAGCGTATCGAACGAGCGTGACGAGCGTCCGCCGGAGAGATAGCCGCGTGTCTTCACCGGGGCCTGCGGGGTGACGAGGTCCGCCATCGACAGACCCTGCGCCAGATCGACGTTGCCGGGATAACCGACCGCGTAAACCTCTGCGCCATCGCCCGGTGCGCCGGGGAACAGAGTGATGGGCGAGAGCGTGCCGCCGCCTTCGATGCGGAGCAGGGCAAGATCGTTGGCGGGGGAATAGGCGATCAGCCTTGCCGGGTAACCGTTGCCGCCCTCGGCCGGGACAACGCCTGCGATCAGGGTGTCGTCGCGGCGAAGTTCCTCGACGACATGGGCATTGGTGACGATCAGGTTGGGCGTGACGGCAAAGCCGCTGCCGTGCGTGATCAGATTGGCCCTTTCGCCATCACTCTCGATGATGACCACGCGCACCACCGAACGGCCTGCAGCGGAAATGTCGGCGGGATCGGCAATGGCGGAATGTCCGGCAAGGCCCATGTAAAGCAGTGCAAGGAAGGCAGTTATCTGTTTGGCGACACGCATGGCGCTGCTTCTTGCGCCGTTTGGGTTTGATCGCAAGGTGCGGGACGCATGGCCTCACCGGTTTGGTGCATCGCTGTCCACGGTTAATCGATGGAGCGGTGAGGAGTATTCCATGACGGCGGCATTTGCGGTGAAGGACAATCGCGGTAACGATAGCTGCCATGGTCCGGAGGATACGCGCTTGATACCCGACGATGAAGCGTGGGAAGCTGTGCTGGCGCGCGACCGCCAGTTCGACGGGCGCTTCGTTACGGGCGTGCTGAGCACGGGGATCTATTGCCGCCCATCTTGCGCGGCGCGGCATCCCCGGCGGGTGAACGTGCGCTTCTTTGAAGATGGTGCGAGGGCGCGGGCGGCGGGTCTGCGGCCATGCCTGCGCTGCCTGCCCGATGACGTTTCGCGTGATGAACGCGCGGTGCTGGCAGCGATAGAGGCGATCAAGAGCGCGGGGCAGGTGCTGGCGCTTGGTGATCTTGCGGCGCGCTGCGGCTATTCGCCTGCACATTTTCAACGCGTGTTTGCGCGGCATACCGGGCTTTCGCCTGCTGCCTATGCGCGGGCCTTGCGGCAGGAGCGCATGGCGGAGGCGCTGAGCGGGGCAGGGCGGGTGACCGATGCAATCTATGATGCGGGGTTCTCCGGGCCGTCGCGGTTCTATTCAGCGGCAGAGGAAAGGTTGGGCATGATGCCATCAGTCTGGTCAGGCGGCGGACGCGGCGTGACGATTCGCTGGGGCGTGGTGCCGACATCGCTGGGGCCGATGCTGGTCGCAGCGACGGACAAGGGTGTCTGCCGCCTGTCGTTCAATGAGGACGACAGCGCGCTGCGTGCGCGGTTTCCACACGCGATCCTCATCCGGGGCGGGGCAGATTTCGAGGTGTTGATGACGCAAGTCGTGAGCGCGGTTGAAGTGCCGGGCGATCATTCGCACATCCCGCTCGACGTGAAGGGCACGGCGTTTCAAGAGGCGGTATGGCAAGCGTTACGCCGCATCCCGCAGGGCGAGACGCGGACTTATGCGCAAATTGCGGCTGACGTGGGCAAGCCCGGTGCGGTGCGCGCGGCGGGATCGGCCAACGGCGCGAACAACGTGGCGGTGCTGATTCCGTGCCACCGCGTGATCCGGTCGGATGGAACGCTGGGCGGCTATGCCTACGGGCTTGAGATCAAGCAGCGATTGCTCGACAAGGAGCGCTTGGCCGGCGGAGATTGAGCATGGACGAAATGCAGCAGACAAGGCCGGGTGTTCTCAGGCGGATCATCGCCTTTCCTTTGACGCTGATGATCATTGAGTTCGTGGCGGTGGCGGTCATTGCTGGCGCGTCGTCTTGGGCGCTGCTCAAGGTCGTTTCGCGCAATACACCGGTCGAGACGCTGGGCGCGCTGGCGCTGGGGGTGATCGTCATTGCGATCTATCTCGCCTGTCGGCGCTGGATCGAGCGCGTCCCGAACGACGAACTGCCGTTAACAGCGTTCCCGCGCGAAATGCCGCTGGGCTTGTTGATCGGGGCTGGTCTGTTCACGCTGATGACCGGGATCGTCGCGCTGCTGGGCGGCCTGTCGATCGAGCGGGTCAACGGCATGGGCGCCCTGTGGTCGATGCTGTCGCTGGCGATCACCTCGGGCGTGTTCGAGGAGGTGCTGTTCCGGGGGATCCTGCTGCGCCATGTCGAGGCGATGCTGGGGACATGGGCGGCGCTGGTCATCACATCGCTGCTGTTCGGACTGGCGCATCTCAGCAACCCGGATTCGAGCCTGTTCGCAGCGCTGGCGATAGCGATGGAGGCGGGCATCCTGCTGGGCGCTGCCTATCTGTGGAAGCGGCGGTTGTGGGTGCCGATCGGTATCCACGCGGCGTGGAACTTCACGCAAGGCTGGGTGTTCAGCGTGCCGGTATCGGGCGGGCGCGCGCCGACGGGCCTGTTCGTGACCTCGCGACAGGGCGCTGAGTGGCTGACGGGGGGCGACTTCGGGCTTGAGGCCAGTGTCGTGGCCATGGCGATTGCGACGCTTGCAGGGTTGCTGCTGCTGGTTCGCGTTGTCCGACAGGGCGGGATCAGGCCGCCGATGTGGGTCAGCGCGCCCAGCCCGGTTCCGCTGGCTTGAGCGTGGCTATAAACGCCTCCGCGCTGGCGAGGTATTCCGCCTTCTTTTCGTCTGCCATCCGCCGCCAGTTGGCGTAAGGTTGCGCAAGGCGGTGATTGCTGCCCAGCTTGCTCTCGTTTCGCGCGAGGAAGTGCCAGTAGAGCGCATTGAACGGGCAGGCGCCTTCGCCGGTCTTCTGCTTCACGTTGTAGGCGCAGGTGCCGCAGTAATCGCTCATGCGGTCGATGTAGGCGCCGCTGGCGGCATAGGGCTTCGATGCAAGACGCCCCTTGTCGGCGTGCAGGATCATGCCCGCGACGTTGGGGAGTTCGACCCATTCGAACGCGTCGGCATAGACGGTCAGATACCAGTCGGCGACATCTTGCGGCTTGAGGCCCGCCAGAAGCGCGAAGTTGCCGAGCACCATCAGGCGCTGGATGTGGTGGGCATAGGCATTTTCGCGGGTGGTGCGCACGCAATCCGAGAGGCAGCGCATCGGCGTATCGCCGGTCCAGTAGAAATCGGGGAGGGGCCGGATTGCGTCGAGGCCGTTGGCTTGTGAGAGGCCGGGCATGTCCAGCCAGTACATGCCCCGGATATACTCGCGCCAGCCGATGATCTGACGGATGAAGCCTTCCACCGCTTCCAGAGGCGCGCGGCCTTCGCGCCATTCATCTTCGGCGCGGCGGCACAGGTCGAGCGGATCGAGCAGGCCGATGTTAAGCGCTGGCGACAGCGCAGCGTGGAAAAGGAAATCCTCGCCCGCAACCATCGCGTCCTGATACTTGCCGAACAGCGGCAGTCGGTCTTTGAGAAACACGTCGCGCGCGATTTCTGCGTCGGCGCGAGTGACCGGCCAGGCGAAGTTGTCCAGCGAGCCGAAGTGACCTTCAAAGCGATGTTCGACCATGGCAATCACCGCGCGAGTGATAGCATCTGGTCCGAACGGTGGGATCGGCGGAGGACTCAGGCCTTTCTCGGGCCCACCGCGATTTTCGGCATCGTAGTTCCATTTGCCGCCTACGGGTTTGTCGCCGTCCTTAAGCAGGCCGGTCTTGCGACGCATGTCGCGGTAGAACCATTCCATGCGCAACTCGCGCCGCCCGGCCGCCCATGCGTAAAAGTCGGTCAGCGGGCATATGAACCGTGTGTCGGGGAGAATGCGGACGCGCACCGGCAGTGTGGTGCGCCAAGCCTCCATCGCCTCGCGCACGCGCCATTCGCCGGGTTCGGTGACCTGCATACCGCGCGGCGCATGGCGTTCCACCGCGCGGGCAACTTCGCCAGTGAAGCTGCCGGTGTTCGCAGGATCATCGAGGCAAATGTAATCGACTGTCCATCCAGCGGCGCGCAGTTCTTCGGCGAAGTGGCGCATGGCGGACAGGATAAGGGCGATCTTGGCCTTGTGGTGGCGGACGTAGGTGGTCTCCTCCGCCACTTCCATCATCAGGATCACGGTGTCTTCGGGCGTGCGGTGCGCAAGGCTGGAGATGTCAGGCGAAAGCTGATCGCCGAGGATCGGAACAAGGACGGGGCCGGTCATCGTGGTGGCATGACCGAGCGCGCGTCTGGTGCAACCTGCCCTTTGGGGGCGGGGGTCACACGAAGCTGTAGGGATCGATGTCAACGGCCACGCGCACGCCGGGGGGAAAGCGCAACGGTTCGAGCCATTCGCGGATCACGCGTTGCAGTTCGGTCGAACGGCGGGCGTTGATCAGCAGGCGATAACGGTAGCGCCCGCGCAGAAGCGACAGCGGAGCGGGCGCGGGGCCGAGGACCAGCACATCGTCCAGCCTGGGCGCGCTGCCGCCGATGCCGCGCGCGGCGTCGCGCGCTTCGGCCTCGTCCTCGCTCGACACGATGATCGCGGCCCAGCGCCCGAATGGCGGGGCACCGGCATCGCGGCGGGCTTCGGTTTCGGCGGCGTAGAAGGCGTCACGGTCGCCGCTCGCCAACGCCTCGATCACGGGCGCCTCAGGGTGGCGGGTCTGGATCATCACTTCGCCCGGCTTCTCGCCGCGCCCGGCGCGCCCGGCGACTTGCGCGACTTGCTGGTAGGTGCGTTCCGCTGCGCGCAAATCGCCGCCTTCAAGTCCCATGTCAGCATCGATCACGCCGACCAGAGTGAGTTCTGGGAAGTGGTAGCCCTTGGTGACAAGCTGCGTGCCGACAATCACGTCGATGGCCTTGGCCGACGCCATCTCGACGAATTCGGCGGCCTTTGCTGGGCTTGTCAGCGTATCGGACGTGACGAGCGCCACCCGGGCTTCGGGAAGGATCGCCGCCACTTCATCGGCTATGCGCTCCACACCGGGGCCACAGGCGACGAGGCAGTCGGGCTCGTGGCATTCGGGACAGGCCTCGGGCGTCGGCACTTCGTGGCCGCAGTGGTGGCAGGCAAGGCGGCGCGACAGTCGATGTTCGACTAGCCAGGCAGAACAGTTCGGGCACTGGAAGCGGTAGCCGCAGGTCCGGCACAAGGTTAGCGGCGCATAACCCCGGCGATTGAGGAACAGCAGTGATTGTTCGCCCTTCTCGAGGCGATCCTTCAGTGCTGCAACCAGCGGCGGGGCGATCCAGTGGCCGCGCTCGGGCTGATGGTCGCGCAAGTCCACGATCTGGATGTCGGGCATCGTCGCGCCGCCGAAACGCGCAGGGAGGATGACGCGTTGATAGCGCCCGGCCTCCGCCATTTGCAGGCTTTCGAGCGCAGGCGTGGCGCTGGCGAGGATGATCGGAACGCTTTCAAACCGCGCGCGCATCACGGCCACGTCACGGGCATTGTAGCGCACGCCGTCGTCCTGTTTGAACGACACTTCGTGTGCTTCATCGACCACGATCAGCCCGAGATTGGCAAACGGCAGGAACAGCGCCGAACGCGCGCCGACAATCACTTGCGCGCTACCCATCGCCACCGCGCGCCATGCCCGGCGCCGCTCGGATGATTTCAGCGAGGAATGCCAAGTGACCGGGGAGACCCCGAAACGCGCCTCGAAGCGCTTGAGGAACGTCTCGGTCAGCGCGATTTCGGGGAGCAGGACCAGCACTTGCCGCCCATCCTCGATCGCTGCGGCAACGCCCTCGAAATAGGTCTCGGTCTTGCCCGATCCGGTCACGCCGTCGAGCAGGAACGGCTGGAATTCGTGGGCGTGGACCGAGGCTATGAACTGCGCGGCGACGTCAGCCTGATCCTGCGAAAGGTCGGGTGCGGCATGGGCGGGATCGGCCGCGGGGTAAGGGCGGTCCGAATCGACCAGCACCGCCTCCAGAAGCCCCGCATTGACCATACCGCGCAGGACCGCGTCCGATACGCCCGCAATTTCTGCCAGTTCGCGGATCGTCGCCTGCTGGCCGTCCAACGCTTCGAGCGCCTTCGTGCGCTGGGGGGTGAGGCGGCCCGGGTCGTTGCCAGTGAGGCGGTATTCGGTAACCGTGCTGCCGCCGCGCAGAGCGCCGTTGCTCGACAGCGCCATCCGCGCGACCGAAGCGAGCGAGGCGAGGTAGTAGTCCGCTGTCCATTCGATCAGGCGGCGCAGGGGCGCAGGCAGCGGCGGAACTGGCAGCACCGACAGCAACGGGCGCAGCTTGTTCGCCGGAACTTCGGCTCCGGGCAACCGTTCCGCTTCCCAGACCACTCCGATTATCTGTCTGGGGCCGAGCGGCGCGACGACCACGCTGCCCGGCTCCACCGCCATGCCATCGGGCACGCGGTAGTCGAGCGGACCCAGCGCGGCGTTGAATACAAGGCATCGGACACGGTTCATGTTAGGCGGTCTATATGGGGCGCGGTTGCGGTGGGCAAAGCCTGCCGCGAAACGAAATGAGGAGAAAACGATGTCGCAGCTATCCATTGCCAGCAATCGCCGGGCCGTTCTTGGCGGCATGACGTCAGTTGCGGTGCTTTCACTGGCCGGTTGCGCGACGTTCCCGTCGTTCTCGCTCGAGGATGCGGTGCGGCGTCTGCTGTTCCTCTCGTCCGACCGTGCATTCGCTCGCCTGCTGCAACCGGGCGGGTTCTGGGATGACCAGATGGCACGGCTGGCACTCCCCGAGGCGATCGGCAATCGGGGCGGGATCATGCAGCGCATCCTCACCGGCCCGATCTTCAAGGAACGCCTGCAACGGGCTTTCAACGATATGGCGTATGACGCAGCAGAGCGCGCAGCCCCGGCGGTTACCGATGCGGTGCGCACCATCGGCATCCGCAACGCGCTGGCCCTGTTGCGCGGCAGCGATCCGATGGCAGCCACCGCGTTTCTGCATCAGGAAATGGGGTCGAGCCTCGTCGAGATCATGGTCCCCGAATTCGGAGATGCCCTGCGCGTCAGCCGCGAGCCGTTGGTGGGCGAAGTGCTGGCCGCACTGACCGGTGTGGACGTTGGCGGCATAGCCAATTCACTCGCCTATGAAGCGGACAACGCCATCTTCCGGGCCATCGGACGGGAGGAAGCGGCGATCCGTGCCAATCCGCGCTCGACCAATGATCCTGTCCTGATGGGCGCATTCGGGATAAAGTGACGGACTGACATTGGGCACGGCCTTCCTTATAGGCGGTGGGGAATCACTCTCTCCGCTTGGAAGGCCAGACCCCATGAAGTTTTTCGTCGACACCGCCGATACTGCCGAAATCGCGGACCTTGCCGCCACCGGCCTGCTCGATGGCGTGACCACCAACCCGACCCTGATCGCCAAGGCCGGCAAGGACTTCATCGAAGTCACCCGTGAAATCTGCGCTCTGGTCGATGGCCCGGTCTCGGCCGAAGTGGTCGCGCTCGATCACGCCACGATGATGCGTGAAGCCGAAGTGCTGCGCAAGATCGCCGACAATGTATGCATCAAGGTGCCGCTGACCATCGACGGCCTGAAGACCTGCAAGGCGCTTTCGAGCGAAGGCACCCAGGTCAATGTCACGTTGTGCTTTTCGGCCAATCAGGCGCTGCTGGCGGCCAAGGCCGGCGCCACGTTCATTTCGCCCTTTGTCGGTCGCCATGACGACAACGGCTTCGACGGCATGGACCTGATCCGCGACATCCGTCTGATCTATGACAACTATGCGTTCGAAACCCAGATCCTCGTCGCCTCGATCCGTCACGGCGTGCACGTTCTGGAAAGCGCGCGCATTGGTGCCGACGTGATCACCGCGCCGCCTGCCGTGATCAAGGGCCTGTTCAAGCATGTCCTGACCGACAAGGGCATAGAAGGCTTCCTTGCAGACTGGGCAAAGACCGGCCAGACCATCGTCTGACCCAAACCTCCGACACGAGCATTTCCGCTTTGGCTGACGAATCCCCTCTCGACCGCTTCCGTTCGGTACTGACCGGCACGGCGCGCGCCATCTCGCTCGATCCCGAGGTCGAGGTGGCGTGGACTGCTGATGCCCCTGTGCAGTCCGGCAGCGCGATGCGGGTGCCGATGCCGGGCCGTGCGCTTCCCGCCGAACAGGTCGCAGAAGCGCGCGGTCACGCGGATTCGATGGCACTGCGCCTGCGGCACCACAATGCCGCGTTGCATGGCCGCCATGCGCCGACCGAAGCACTCGCCCGGGCGTGTTACGATGCGGTCGAGCAGGTTCGCTACGAGGCGCTCGGCTCCAATTCCTACGCCGGGATGCGAAGCAATCTCGATGCCTCGATGAAGATGCGCATGGCGTCTGACCCGATTTCGCGCGCGACCCGGCCCGAGGAAGTGCCGCTCCCTTCGGCAGTGGCACTGCTGCTGCGCGAGAAGCTGACGGGGCAGACCGCGCCTGCCAGCACCGATGTCGGCATGGCCATGGTGCGTAGTTGGATCGAGAGCAAGGCGGGCGACGATTTCGAAGCGCTGGCGCTTTCGCTCGATAACCAGCGCGCGTTCCAGCAGCTTGCTCTCGACATGCTCCAGCACCTCGAACTGACCCAGTCGGCCAGCGAGCAGGACCAGGAAAACGAGGAAGACGAGGGCGAGGATCAGGAGGACGATGGCGAGGAAGAGCCCAACACCTCCGACGAGCAGGACCAGCAGCCGTCGGAAATTGCGGGCGATACCAGCGAGGGTGATGAGGATTCGGACTCCGAGCAGGAAATCGAGCAGGACGACGATGCCGCCGACGCCGACATGGCCGATGAGGGTGAGGAAGGCATGCTACCGACCCGTCCCAATCGCCCTTGGACTGATCTGCCCGAAAATTTCGACTACAAGGCCTATACCGCTCAGTTCGACGAGGTAATCGCCGCCTCCGATTTGTGTGACGAAGAAGAGCTGACGCGGCTGCGCGCCTATCTCGACATGCAGCTCAAGGGTTTGCAGGGCGTGGTCACGCGGCTCGCCAACCGGTTGCAGCGGCGGCTGATGGCCCAGCAGAACCGGTCATGGGATTTCGATCAGGAAGAAGGCCTGCTCGATGCAGCCCGGCTGGCGCGCGTGGTGATCTCGCCGGGCCATTCGCTGTCCTACAAGATCGAGCGCGATGTCGAGTTCAAGGACACGATCGTCACGCTGCTGATCGACAATTCAGGCTCGATGCGCGGGCGTCCGATCTCGATCGCGGCGATCAGCGCGGACATTCTGGCGCGTACGCTGGAGCGCTGCGGGGTCAAGACCGAAGTGCTCGGCTTCACCACACGTGCGTGGAAGGGCGGACAGAGCCGCGAAGCATGGCTGGCAGGTGGCAAGCCCGCAGGACCGGGCCGTCTCAATGACTTGCGCCACATTGTTTACAAAAAGGCTGATGAGCCGTGGCGCCGCGCCCGCAAGAACCTCGGGCTGATGATGCGCGAGGGTTTGCTCAAGGAAAACATCGACGGCGAGGCGCTGCTCTGGGCCCACACCCGTTTGCTCGCCCGACCCGAAGACCGCCGCATCCTGATGGTAATCTCGGACGGCGCGCCGGTCGACGATTCGACGCTGTCGGTGAATAACGCGGGCTATCTCGAACAGCACTTGCGCAAGGTGATCGACTGGATCGAAAAGCAGTCCCCGGTCCAGCTTGTCGCCATCGGCATCGGCCACGATGTTACACGGTATTACCGGCGCGCGGTGACGATCATGGACGCCGAACAACTCGGCGGCACGATCATCGAACAGCTGGCTGACCTGTTCGAGGACGAATAGGACGCGCTTGACCTTGGGGTTTTAGCCGGGCAGTTAATCCGGCATGAGCCAGATGTCTGTATCCGAAGCCGTCCTATCTCGTCGTTCGGTCCGCATGTTCAAGCCCGATGCTGTGCCACTGGAGGTGCTGCAAAGGGTGATGGACAAGGCGCGCTGGGCGCCTTCGGGTTGCAACTTCCAGCCTTGGGAAGCGACCATCGTCACCGGCGTGCCGCTGGCCGAGTTGCAACGGAAGATGCTGGGTGCGCCGTTTCAGGAACCGCCTGAATACACGTTCAGCGAGCCCGAGGTCATCCCGGAATGCAAGACGCGGCTACAGCGGGTGGGTGCTGCGATGTACCAGTCGATGGGGATCGCACGCGGTGATGCCAGCGCCCGGACCGAGTTCGTGCGCAGCAACGTGATGTCGTTCGGCGCACCAGCGGTGCTGATGTGCTATTTCGACCGGCGTATGGGGCCGGCGCAGTGGTCCGATACCGGAATGTGGCTGCAGACGATCATGCTGCTGTTGCGTGAGGCAGGGCTGGATAGCTGCCCGCAGGAATTTCTCTCGTTCCATGCGAAATTGATCAAGGAAGCGATTGGCGTTTCGGACGAAACACACATCTTCTTTTGCGGCATTGCCATCGGCTACCGCGAGCCCGAGGCCAGCGTGAACGGGTTCGAGCGCGAGCGCGAGCCGGTGGAAGGCAACGTTCGCTTCCTAGGCTTCTGACGCCGTTTTGATACAGTTTCCGGCAGGCCGCCAGGCACATCGCGATTGGCATGGGCGCGGCAATGCGCCTATGCTGTGCGTAACAGCATAAGACTCATCGGGCATCGCAAGTTAGACGTGGCAAAAGTCGGGGCATTTGCGCCGGCTTGAGGAGCGCACAATGCGGATGCGTGGAGCAGGATACTGGCCGGCCCTTGCGGCAGGGGTTGCGGCAATGGCGCTGGGGTGTTCGCCTGCCTCGGCGCAAAGTGGATCGTTACTGCTCCGCGACAGCTTCCCGCTGGGTTCCGGCGGCAGCAAGGCGCTGTGCCAGATGCAGTCGCGGGTGGTCGATCCTGCAAACCGCATGCCGATGGACCGGACTTGGGCGATCGTCTGCCGGGATTCGGCACTGCCCGTGGGCCATGTTTTTGCCTTGCGCCAAGGGACGGCAGATGACGTGCTGGCCCGTCTGGCGGATAGGCGCAGCGGTACGGTTCGGTGCGATAGCGCCGTCAAGGCCTCGGTTGCGGGTCGGATGCGACAGGACTGCCGCTGGATTGATCCTCAGCTCGGGTATGAAGTTGTCAGCTTAAGTCGTGGAAAAACAACTTATGTTGTTGAGGGTTTTACAGCATATCACGGTGCGCTCGATCTAGCATTACGTTCGATCTACGCCGACCGCCTGCTGGATGAGCCGATCGAGGTGGCCACCTCTTCGGTTGGCGATACCGAGGCCTATGCGCGTATCCAGGCGCTGACTCTCGATCCTTCAACAGCACTGGCTGAAGGCTACCGGCGCAACAACTCCGGCGAATATGCAGAGGCGGCGGCCTATTTCGAAACGCTCGACCAGCGTCAGGCCTCGACCGGTGATGTGCCGATCGACCGGGTGGAGTTTCTCGTCAACGCTGGTTTGCAGCGCTCGAACCTCGGCCAGTTCACTGATGCCGATCTGTTGTTTGCGCAAGCAGGTGCCTTGCCTGCGGGAAGCGGTGTGGTCGAGCGTTTACGCCGGAACTATGAGGCGATCCACCTGCTTAATCAGGAGCAGCACGCCAAAGCGCTGGAGCGCTTGGGCCTGCCATTGCGGCAGACGTCTGCGAATGGGTCCGAAACGCTCAGGGACACACTGGAACTAACCCCATCGGTGGCCCGGCGCATCAATGCCTCCGATGTGACCGCCGGGTCCATGGGGTTGGTCGACGATCTGCGCCTCACTGACGATGAACGGGCGACGATCCTCGACGCGCAAACCTTGCAGTTGCGCGGCACTGCGCTGCGTCTGCTAGGTAATCGCGGGGAAGCCCAGGCTGCGCTGGAGCAGGCGCAGACTCGCGCGCTGGCGGTGCGCAACGGGCGCGTGGTCTCCATCGTGCGGATGCGCGCGCAGATCCTGACCGAACTCTCGACAATAGCAGAAGAACAGGACCGACAGGCCAGTGCCGAAGCTCTGCTGCGTTCGGCCGTTGAAATCGTCAGCGTTCAATATCCCGAAACCCGAAGCATGGCGGCCACGCAGGCGCGACTGGCGGCCTACCTGATGCGGCACGGACGCTCTGCTGAGGCCGCACCGATCTACCGCGATGTCGTGGCCCGCTCGGCAGAGCGTGAGAATGGTCTGTCAGGGTTGTCGCGGCAGATGGCACCGTGGTTCGATCTGCTTAGCAGCCAAATGGCAGGTGGCGATGCGTCCGCCGCAGAGGCCTTCTTCACCGCAAGTCAGGTGCTGGTGCGTCCCGGCGTAGCTGAAACGCAAGCTATGCTTTCACGCGAACTTTCAGCTGGAAGTGACGATGCAGCAAGGCTTTTCCGGCAATCAACCAGTCTGACTCGCGCAATCGAGCGGGCGCGCATGACCTACGCCGCCCTGCAGCGACTTGACGATGCTGCCGCGCGCAGCGACGAGATCGCAGAGGCGGCGGCCCGCGTCAGGGATCTGGAAAAGCAGGAGCAGGCAACTGTCATAGAACTTGCGAACTATGCTCGCTACCGCGTTGTTTCGCAGAAGGCTATTGGCCAAAAGGAGCTGCAGGACGGGCTCCTTCCGGGTGAGGTCTACGCGAAGATGGCGGTGCTGGGGCCGGATGTGTTCGTGTACTTTGCCAGCAAGGACAAGGCGGTCGGCTACCGCGTGCCGATGTCTGCGACGGAACTGGCCGCTTCGGTCCAGGCGATCCGGGACTCGATCTCGCGTTTTGACGGGCGGCAGTATGTGACAAGCGCCTTTGCGGCAGGCGACGCGTTCGGACTCTACAATGCTCTTTTTGCGCCGGTGGCAAAGGAAATTGCCGCCGCGCATCACCTTGTTTTCGAGCCAGACGGGGCAATGCTCAGCCTGCCGGTCAATGTGCTCGTCGCCGACGAAACTTCGGCAAAAGCCTACAAGTCGCAAGCTGAAAGCGCAGCAGGCGATCCGTTCGACCTGCGCGGGGTGGGCTGGCTGGCCAAGGACAAGATCGTGTCCACAGCGGTTTCTGCCCGTTCATTCATGGATGCGCGCAAACAGCCAGGCTCCCACGCGCGGGAAGCCTACCTGGGGCTTGGGCGCAATCTGGCCGTCTCATCGGCAGCGGCACTGGGCGTCTCCAAAGTGCGCGGTACCGACGGCGGGAGCATGGCTGACTGCAGCTGGCCACTCGCCACCTGGAATCGGCCGATTCCCGACGCCGAGCTGGTCAAGGCGCGGCAATTGCTTGGATCGCAGGGCACCGACCTCATGGTTGGCGCCGGTTTCTCCGATACCGCAATCAAGTCACGGCCAGACCTCAATAATTTCCGGATTTTGCATTTTGCAACACATGGTCTGGTGACGCCGCCGCAGCCAGCCTGCCCGGCCAGACCAGCCCTTGTTACGTCCTTCGGGCCGTCCGGCTCGGATGGTTTGCTCAGTTTTGCCGAGATCTTCGATCTGAAGCTCGACGCTGACATGGTCATCCTCTCGGCCTGCGACACGGCAGGGCAGGCTGACGTCTCGGCGACGCGGGCGGCGGGTATCGTCAGCGGCGGTGGTTCGGCGCTGGAGGGGCTTGTTCGGGCCTTCATCGGTGCCGGCAGCCGCTCGGTCCTCGCCAGTCACTGGCCGGCGCCTGACGATTTCGACGCGACAGCCCGACTGATCAATGGCTTGTTCGAAGCGCCTGCGGGAACGCCTGCGGGCGCGGCGCTGCTCAAGGCGCAGCAGGCATTGATGGCGGATGCCGATACATCGCACCCCTATTATTGGGCGGGTTTCGCGGTGATCGGCGATGGTGCGAGGCCGCTGGTTGCACCGGACGCGCGGGTCGCTATGGCAACACCGGGACAGGTCTTGAGGGGGAACTGAGCGATGCCGCAAAACAGGCGCGCCAGACAGGAACAGGCAGACGCGCGTGACGTGGGCCGGACGGCCCGGCGCAGTCTTGCGCAACTGGGCTGGCAAAGGGTGGCCGTCGCCGCAATCCTGCTGGCGCTCGCGCTGTACTTCGCGTTCAACTCTTGGCGCTTGCCGCTGCTGCGCGATGCGGAAGCTGCGCTTTACGACATTCGCGCCGCCAACTTTGCGCCGCCGACCGACACCGATAAGCGAGTTACGCTGGTGGTCTACACGGCCGACACGAACCGCGCGACCGGTCAGATATCACCGGTGGACCGGACAATCCTGGCCAGGGCATTGGCGCAGATCGACTTGCTGGGCGCCAAGGGCGTTGGCATCGACGTGTTGTTCGATAGCCCCCAAGAGGACGATGATGCCTTGCGCGCTTCGCTCAAGGCTATGCGTACGCCGGTTTACCTCGCTTTCGCCGATAATCGCACCAACCCCGAGGCGATTACTTACGAGCAAGAGCAGGACCTGCGGACTTTCATGGCGAGCGCGCAGACCGGGGTGGTCAAGCCCGCCAGCATTCTGCTTGAAACCGATGCAGATGGCGTTGCCCGGCGCTGGCCGCGCCAATATGCCGGCCTGCCGCCGCTATTGTCGCTGGCGCTGACCAATGGCAGCAGTGACGCTGACGCTCGCTTCGCGCACTACACCGGACCGATCCGCTACCGCGTGCCGACGGCAACAGACCGACCGGTATTCGACAAGATTCCCATAGACTTGCTCGCCGATCCTGAGACGGCACCGCTGGTCGCAGAAGCGGTCAGGGGGCGTTATATCCTGATCGGCGGCGACTTTTCGGACTTTGACCAGTTCGACACGCCGTTCACGCGCACAGGTAATCCAGTGTCCGGCGAGACGCGGATGATCGGTGTCGAAGTTCACGCCTCGATGCTGGCGCAACTGCTCGACAAGGCGTGGAAGGCCCCGCCCGCCACTGCGATCAAGGTGTTGGCTGCCATATTGGCCGTGGCGCTTGGCGCAGCGACCGCGCTGGTGCAGACGCGGACATGGGTGCTCGCGCTGGCCGTTGTTGCGCAATTCGCGCTGTTCGTGACGGTGCCTTTCCTGGTGGAACGCGCCGGTTACGATACACTCGATCTTCCTGCGACGGGCTGGCTGATCGGATGGCTGGTGGCGTTCACGGCCATCAGTTCGAGCCTTCGCGCGATCAATGCAGCGCAACGAGAATTTGCCCAAGGCGCTTTGGGCAAGTACCTGCCGCGCTCGGTCGCAGCCGAGATCATGCGCTACCCCGAGCGGCTGTCGCTCCACGGTGAAAAGCGCGAAATCTTTTGTCTGTTCAGCGATCTGGAGGGCTTTACCAAGCTGACCCATGCGGTCGAGCCGGAAGTGATCGCGCGCCTGCTCAACGAGTATCTCGACCGGCTGAGTGCGGTGGTGCTCGAATATGGCGGCACGCTCGACAAGTTCGTGGGCGATGCCGTAGTCGCCTTCTGGGGCGCCCCGATTGCCTATCCCGACGATGGCGAGCGTGCGGTCCGGGCGGCCCATGCGATGTACATGGCGGGCGAGGACTTCCGCAAATCGGTGGCGGACGACGTGCCGAAGATTGGCCGCACGCGCGTCGGAGTCCATTTCGGCGAAGCGGTTGTAGGCAACTTTGGTGGCGAGGGGCGCATCCAGTACACTGCACTTGGCGATGCCATGAACACCGCCGCGCGGCTCGAGGGCGCCAACAAGACGCTGGATACGACGGTGCTGGTCAGCCGTGAAGCAGCCGAACGCTCGGGCCTCGACTGGTTCAGGCCAATGGGAACGGTGACTTTGCGCGGGCGGCGCACGCCGGTCGATGTGTTCGAGCCGGTGCCGCAGATCGACGAAAGCCGGCGCAAACTGGCAGAAGAGGCGGTAAGCGCGCATTCAGCCGGTGAAGCAGAACGTGTGAACGCCCTCACAGACACGATCCTCGAATCGGCGCAGGATGATCCTGCAATGATGAACCTGATCCAGAGATTGCGGCAGACGCACAAGGGAGAGAGTTATGTACTTGGTTGATGGCAGGACTTTGCGGTCCTTTTGCGCCGGAGTGGCGGCCATTGCCGGGCTGGCCCTGGCTGGCAGCGCGCTGGCGCAGTCGGTGGTCGTCCGCTCGACCGGGCCGTCGTCGGCAACCTATCCGCAAGGTAGGAAGCTTCCCGCCGATGCAGCGGTGGTGCTCAAGGCTGGCGACCGGCTGACCGTGCTGGACAAGGCGGGCACGCGGGTGTTGTCCGGGCCGGGCACGTACACACTCAGCGGATCGATCAACCGCGATGCGGCGACGGGCGGCACCGCCTTGGCGGCGATGATGGCCCGTGGCGGCGGCGCAAGAACTCGCACCGGGGCAGTTCGCGGTGCGCCGATGGGGCCGGTCGAGGCCGCCCCGAGCGGGCCGGAAAACGTCTGGTATATCGATGTGAGCAAAGGCGGGACCTATTGCGTGGCCGATGCGGCAACGCTCGTGATGTGGCGCCCGGCGCGCACCGAGGAAGGCACGGGCAAGCTGCTTTCTCAGGACGGCAGCATGGCTGAAGTCGTCTGGCGGGCTGGCAATGCACTCAAGGTCTGGCCCTCGGCCAGTGTGCCGGTGGTGGACGGGCAAACCTATACCTTCAGCAATGCGGTTGGCGCGCCGGTAAAGATCCGGACGATGCTGATGGGCAGCGTTCCCGCGGATGAGGTGGACGTGGCTGCAGCCATGGCGGACAAGGGGTGCACGGCGCAACTCGATCTGCTTGCAAGCCTTGCAGTTGCGGAAAAGGCAGGTGGCTGAGGTGACGACATCTCGCTCGATGAAGCGCACCTTTGCGTGTGCTGCCGTGGCTTTCGGCCTGAGTTTTTCTGCAAACGCGCTGGCGCAGGCAGTTGTCGTCCGCTCGACCGGACCGTCGGCCGTGGCCTATCCCAAGGGGAAGCGCCTTCCTGCCAATGCCTCAGTCACATTGAAGGCGGGGGACGTGGTAACCGTGCTTGACAAGGCCGGGACGCGGATCCTGCGCGGAGCGGGTACGTTCTCGCTCGATGGCGCGGTCAATCGTGATCGCAGCGCAGCGGCTCTGATGGCAAGGTCGCTTAGCAATCCTGCCTCGGTGCGGGCAGGGGCCGTGCGCGGCGCTGGTGACAGTTCGGGCGAGAATGTCCTGCCTGTCAGCATTTGGCTGGCCGATACCGATGAGGGCGGCAACGTCTGTGTGCCGCGTGGGAGCGATCTCTATCTGTGGCGCGGTGCCTCGGCAAAGCGCAGCTTTACCTGGCTGACCGAAGTTGCAGGCGGCGAGATGGTGCGCATGCAATGGCCGCCCAAAACGGTGGGGATTGCCTGGCCGAAGACGATGCTCGCGCCGCAAGAAGGACGGACCTACCGCATTTATGACGAGGCGGCGCCTGACAAGGGCGCTGAATTCCAGATCGTGATGATCGAGCCTGAAGCGGTTCCCGCCGATGCTGCGGCGCTTGGGACACTGCTTCTGGACAACGGGTGCCGGGCGCAGTTCGACTGGCTTGCAGCTACGCTTGAAGAAGAGGATGCTGCCCCCTTGCAGCCATGAGGACGAGAGAGGTTGACCATTGGGTTACTCTTCCGAAAATCCTCGTAAAATTAGGCGTTTATAAGCCTAAGTAAAACAACAACCAAGGTCGCACTTGGTGGAGACTTGATTCGAATGGCCGGTCACGATTCCGTGCGTCCCCGTTTGCGGGCGATGTTTCGTGTTCCAATCCGGGACATCCGGTGGCGTAAACGTACGGGCTCGCTTGGCGGTCGGTTGAGTTCGGTCGTTTTCGCAATATCCGCATGCCTGTGGAGTGGGAGCGCGCTGGCGCAGGCGGTAGTTCCTCCCGCCGTCCAGCAGCCAACGCGCGAAGAAATCGAACGCGGTGTGGCCGAGGCAACGCTCAATCGCGGCGGGCCGGTTTCAATCGATACCGACGAGGTGGAGCGCGCGCCGTGCCCGCTCGCGGCACCAGATTTCGCTGGCATTCGTCTGAAGCTGGTTTCCGTCACCTTCGCGGGCATGCAGGATCTTCCGGGCTTCGATCTGACCGCCAGCTATGCCGGTTTCGTCGGGACCGATCAGCCGGTCTCGGTCATCTGCGAAATCCGTGATCGCGCGGCAACGGCGCTGCGCCAGGCAGGGTATCTTGCGGCCGTGCAGGTGCCGCCGCAGAAGATCGAGGGCGGCGCGATACGGCTCGACGTGATGCTTGCGCATCTCAAGCGGGTCCAGATCAAGGGGGATCCCGGCGCGTCCGAGGGAATCCTGTTGAAGTATCTGAGCAAGCTGACGCAAGAGCCTGTGTTCAATACCCGAACGGCGGAGCGCTATCTGCTTCTCGCCAAAGACGTGCCGGGGCTGGACGTACGGCTTGCGTTGCGCCCGCTCGAAGGATCGCCGGGCGAAGTGGTCGGCGAAGTCTCTGTGCGGCGCGTGCCGGTCTATGCCGAACTTGGGCTCCAGAACTACGGATCGAGCAGTGCGGGGCGCTACAGCGGTATTGCGCGGGTCCAGCTCAACGGCTTGACCGGGATGGGAGACGCCACCACCGCGAGCTTCTTTGCCACGACCGATCTTGAGGAACAGAAGGTTCTGCAGATCGGCCATGACATGCGGATCGGCGGCGAGGGCTTTATGCTCCACGGCGACTTCACTTATGGCTGGACCAATCCGACCGTGACCGGCGCGACTTCGGACTTCCATTCGCGCACCCTGTCTGCGTCATTGGAGGGCACCTATCCCGTGGTGCGCTCGCAGGCCTACAACCTGTCGGTTGCGCTGGGCGGGCAGATTGCCAACCAGGATCTCGATTTCGGCAAGATCGCTCTGAACCGTGACCGTCTGCGTGTGGTCTATGCGCGTGTGGAATCGAACGGAATTGCGAAGCGCAGCCTGACCGGGCGCGACGGATTTACCCCGTTCGAACCGCACTGGGCATGGGGCATGACGACCGAGGTCCGCCAAGGGCTGGATGTGTTCGGCGCGACCAGAGGGTGCCGCGGCGCGCTGGCGATCACCTGCATCGGCGCGGGCAAGGTCACGCCGAGCCGGATTGAGGGCACGGCCAAAGGGTTCTTGATCAAGGCTGCCGGAGTGTTCGACTACCGTCCGGTGCGGGGGCTGACCTTCAGTCTGCAGCCGCGCGCGCAGTATTCGCCCGACAGCCTGCTGTCCTATGAGGAGTTTTCGGGCGGCAACTACACTATAGGGCGGGGCTATGATCCTGGCGCGGTGATCGGTGACAGCGGGATTGGCCTGCGCGGCGAAGTGCGGGTGGGCTCGCTCTTTCCCAAGGTTGCGGGCGGCAATGCCATCCAGCCTTATGCCTTTGCCGATGCGGCATGGGTTTGGAACCACGACCGTGCCTATGCGGGGCTCAATCCGCAGAAGCTCGTCTCGGTCGGTGGGGGGCTGCGGGCCTCGATCCACGATGCGGTGCGGCTCGATGCCGGGGTGGCGGTGCCGCTCCACGATCCGCTGGGGCTGAACGTCAAGGGCAAGGCCCGGTTCATGCTCAATCTCTCGTTCCAGCTCCTTCCGTGGAGGCTGTGATGGCGGAGGCTACGATGCCGAAACAAGTCATGGTTCGCGATGGCCGTGTGATCGCCACGCAGGCCTGGCTGCGCGTGCCAGCCAAGCCGCGCACCGCGTTCTATCCGGAAGAGCGGCGCAAGTCGCGGCTCGGACGATTGCTCGCTGGCGTTTCTGCAAGTGCTGCGGCGCTGTTGCTGGCGATCTGTCCTGCCGCTGTGCGTGCACAGGCGGTGATCGGCACTCCAACGATCCAGTTTGGCATCGAAACGGTCAGCCGCGATGCCGTCAGCAAGACGGACACGGTCTTCGTATCCGCGCCGGAAGCGCTGCTGGACTGGACCTCGAGCAGTGCCACGGGCGACTTCCTGCCCCAAGGCTCGACGCTGCAGTTCACGCGCGATGGCCAGCCCTTCACGGTGCTCAATCGCGTGACCTCGTCCAGCTTTGGCGGGCCGCTGTCGATCTCGGGCACGGTCCAGTCGGAAAGTGCGGGCAAGGTCTGGTTCTACAATCCCGGTGGCTGGGTCGTCGGCGCGACCGGCGTGTTCAACGTCGGCAGTCTGGTGCTCACCTCGTTGCCGATCACCGTCGATCCTTCGAGTGATACGGTCTCGCGCCTACTGGGCGACAAAGGCGAGATCCGTTTTGGGAAGGCAGGCGATCCCGCATCTTCGGTATCGATCGCATCCGGGGCGCAGATCAACGCGAACCTTGCCGCCAGCAGTTATGTTGCGCTGGTTGCGCCGAAAGTCGCGCAAGGCGGGACCGTAATGGTCAACGGCTCGGTGGCCTATGTCGGGGCCGAAGCGGCGACGCTGACGATCAACAACGGGCTGTTCGACATCATTGTCGACAGCGGATCGGACGATACGGTCGGCGTTTCGCACACCGGCACGACGACGGGTCCTGCGGGCACGGCAAACGATCCAAATCACCGCATTCACATCGTCGCGGTGCCCAAGAATCAGGCGATGACGGCGGTCGTCTCCGGATCGCTTGGCTATACTGCGGCCAACACGGCCCAGAGTGAAAGCGACGGGTCGATCATCCTTTCGGCAGGCTATACTCTGCGCAGCGGCAACTTCGCCTCTACCGATGTGGTCGGGCAAAATGGCTCGGTCGCCATGTCGGACCTGACCACGGGCAACGCGCTTGTCGTTGCCGCAAGCGACGGAATCACGGTCGATGCAACTGCGTCGGACGTGACCTTCAACGGCACGGCCAACCTCTACGCGCGCGGCAACGTCGGCATTGCTGTCGACAACGGGCATACCCTTACCGCCGCTCAGGGGCTTGGCGTTCTCTCGTCGAATGGCGCTCGCAGCGGCAACATCACGCTCAGCGCTGTCGGTGGCAGTTCCGTAGTGATCGGCGGTGATCTGACCCTCGAGTCTGTGGCGGAAGGGGCGATCAAGACGGACCCGGACAATGGCGATGTCCTGCAGGCTGGCAGCAGCGGCGACGACGCCATTTCGGGTAACGTCAGCCTGACTGTCAACGACAGCAGCATTACGGCCGGGGCGACGACATTGCGGTCGGCGGCGATTTCGGGCGTTGGCGAACTGACTTCGGGCGATGCCACATCGGGCAATGTCAGTCTTTCGATTGTCCAGCCGGGGGGCAGCACGTCCAACCGCAGCGCGGCGTTCGATGGCCTGACAGTGTTTTCGCAGGCGGAAACCGGGTATTTCACCTCCTCGCAAACGCCGGTTTCCGGCGGCGATTCTGCATCAGGGAACGTATCGCTGGGCGTGGATGGCGGGGCGTTCGACGTGGCCCCGGGCATCGCGGCTTATTCGAATGCCAGCACAAACGAAGGTCTTAACGCACTGCCGCAAGCTGCGAGCGCCGGCAGCGTCTCGATTGCTTTCGCCAACAGTGCGGGCACTTGGCAAACGGGCTTTCTCAGCGGGGCCAATTATGCGAGCGCGGTCAATGGCGGGGCGGTCAGCCTCGGCGATGTCTCGCTGTCGTATGATAAAGTGGACAGCGCAACTTCCGACAGCACTGGTTACATTGATCTCAACAGCTCGGCCTATGGTGATCTTGCTGCGGCCAATACGATCTCGCTCACGCTCGCCAACGGCACTAAGCTGGAAACGTACGGCTCGGCCGTCTCGTTGTCTTCCGACAGTTCCGGTGCGGCCTTCACGCAGCGGTCGAGCAATATCGAGATAAGCCTCGAGGCCAGCTCGCTCCATACCGACCTGTTGGAGGCAACATCTTCTGCGCGAAGCTTTGCTGATGGAGTCAATTCGCTCAGCGGCAACGTTTCGTTCTCGGCAGTCAACGGTTCGGCTCTGGTCGCCGATTTCGCCGTGACGCTGGAAAGCGAGGCGCTTGGCGGGAGCGGTGCCAACGGCGGCAGCGGGAGCGCTGGCGATGTCTCGCTCACTCTCGCAGGCAGCACACTTTCGACGTACGATTTCTCTATGCAGTCGACCGGTATTGCAGGGCGGCGCAGTTCCGGCCGCACCGGAACGGGTACGGGCGGGGATGTTTCGTTCAGTCAGTCCGGTGCCGATTCAAGCTTTTCGGTCACGTTCTCCAGTATCGGTAATATCGGTCAGGGAGGATCGCCCGGTGAAGGCGCGCGCAACGGCTTTGAAGCGCAGGCGGGCGATGGGGCCGACGGCGTTGGCGGGGCGACGTCGTTCAGCGTGGGCGGCGGAACGTTTACGGCTGACACCCTGTCGCTTTCTGCCGCTGGTGAAGGCGGCAATTCCTTCAATGTGGCGGGGCGGGCCCCAGGAAAGGGCGGGGCAGGCATTGCCGGCTCCGCTACCTTGGCGATTTCCGGCGGCAACGTCACGATCGGCTCCGTGGATATCACGGCGTCCGGTACAGGCGGTGATGGCGCCCGCGACAGTTCGAGCCTCGGCATCGTCGGCGGCCAGGGCGGTGCAGGCAGGGGTGGTTCTGCCACGGCCAGCATCACCGGCGGCACGTTGCTGACCGATGGCATCACCATCCAGGCCAATGGCAACCAGTCGGTCGACTTCGGCAACGGCAACGTCAGCTACTTCGGCAACGGCGGTTTCAGCACGGTGCCGGGCGGCATTGCCGGAGCAGGCGGGGCAGGGACAGGCGGCACGGCGCTGCTCACCATCGATGGCGGCCGGGTCGAAGGTGCTGGCGGCACCAGCTTGCCGCTGGCAATTTCGATCAATGCATTGGGGGAAGGCGGCGCCGGCGGATATTCCCGGCCTTTCAGCGGCGTGGCGGGGACTTCAGGAGCCGGAGGCAATGGCACCGGTGGCTCGGCAGGCATACGTTTCCTCTCGGGGACATTCGATGCAGCGGATATCCATATCGATGCCTCAGGGCTCGGCGGGCTTTCGGGCAACGCCGCCTATACGCCAACGGCAATCCCGCAGTCCGGCGGTGTGGGTGGTAGCGGCACGGGCGGCAGCGCTTCGTTCGAGACCGGAGCATCGTTTGACCGTCTGAACTCGCATGACGATACCCGGCTGTTGCAAATCAGTGCAAATGGCACCGGGCGCGCTGGCGAAATTGCGGCCAGAGGCGGCGCAGGCGGCAACGGAACGGGCGGCACTGTGACCGTGCTGGCAACAGGCGGGACTGCCGATCTTGTTGCAGCCGTGATTTCGGCGAACGGCACGGGCGGAGCAGGCAGCGGCTCTAACAACGATGCTGATGGTGCCGGCGGCGGCAATGGCACCGGCGGCACCTTGCTGGTCCGCGCCGAGGGTGATGGCACTTCGCTTGCGTTGAGTGACTATTCCCTGTCAGCGCGCGGGATTGGCGGCGTGGGCGGAGATGGCGGCAACGGCAATTTGCAACTGGACGTAGCCGGAGACGGCGGCGCTGGCGGCAGCGGCAGCGGTGGCGCAATGTCATTCACCGCATCGGATCTTGGCTCCCTGACCGTGGCGAGCACCTCCGGCACGACCCTCATCGCAGTTGGCGGAACCGGTGGTAACGGCGGACTGGCGGGTAATGCAGACGCCAACGAAGGTTCGTCAACCGGCAGCGGCGGTGCTGGCGGCGCAGGCCGGGGCGGCGCGATCTCTGGCCTGGCCGAAACTGGTGGCCAGGTTTCGTTCGGTTTTACCGCGTTCGACGCGATCGGCAGGGGCGGGGCAGGCGGGGGTCTTTTCGACACCGATTCGAGCGGTCCGTTCAAAGCTTCCGTCGGCGGTGCTGGCGGGGCCGGTGCAGGTGGATCGATCAGCCTTGTGGCTACAGGCGAGGGATCCAGACTCGGCGTGTCCTCGCTCACCGTCAATGCGCTTGGCTATGGCGGTGACGGTGTGGACGGCACCGGTTACGATTTCGGAACCGGCACGGGCGCAGCGGGCAGCGCAGGCGGCGGGGCGTCTGGCGGCGATATTCTGGTCCGGGCAGACGACAGTGGTGCATTGTCCATCGCAGCGGCAAACGGTTCTGTAGCTTTTACCGCGAATGCATTCGGCGGTCGTGGCGGCCGGGGTGCGGCGGGTCGGAACACGACCGGCGGCAATGGCGGCATCGGCGGAACCGGCGGTCAGGCGGACGGTGGTTCAGTGGTAATTGCGGCCACTACCTTGGGCAACGTCAATATCCTGGCCGGCGGAACAACCGCTATTACGGCATCGGGCAGCGGCGGTTTTGGCGGCCGGGGCGGTTTTGGAGGCAACAACACGGCACCGGACGGTGTGGGCGGCAATGGGGGCGATACCGGCACTTCTGCGCCCGGCGTAGGCGGAACCGTGAGCCTTTCGGCTACGGGCGGTGCGTTGACACTGGGCAATCTCGATATTGTCGCGCGGGGCCTTACGAACGTCGAACTTGATGTTGCCGGACCGGGCAGTGGTGCCGGTGGGCCAGGCGTTCAGGGTGAGCGGAGCTACGCCGTGCCATTCGGCGGTGACGTCGCGTTTGCCTCGGCCGATGACGAATCGGGCAATGGCGGAAGCATTGTCACCGGCAACGCATCGGTCACGGTGACCAGCGAGATCGCGTTTCCTTCGTTCGCCTTCCCCGGCGTGGCAGGCTTCGTTTCGCTGTCCTCAGCAAGTTCACTGCCGACCGGGGCGTTGCGCTTTGCCGGTCTGTCAGTCGACGGTACGGGCAGCGCGGTCGAGGGGTCGGGCATCACGATCAACGTGGTCACTGGGCCGATTGAGATCGACACAGACATGATTCTCCTTGCCGCCGGGCCAGTCTCGATTGCAACAAGCGGTGCGGGCAGTGTCGTCGTCGGCAATCTGGCCGAAGTTTCGAGCGACAGCGCGATCAGCATTACAGGCACCGATGGAGGCCAACTCGATGCCACATCGATTGAACTCAGGACCTTCGGTTCAATCGATATCGGAAGCGTTTCCTGTCCTGACACGACCTGCGCTCCGGTCCATGCCAGCGGCAATCTGTTTGCCGATGCCAACCAGAACGTCAATCTGGCGGGCCCTGCATTCATAGCGGGACTGGGCTCGGTCGATGTCTATGCGGGTGGCAACATCACCGGTGAGAGCCGTAGCGGCTACTTCTCGAATGGCAATGTCCAGGTGCGCGGCGCCGGGGACGTCACTGTGCGAAATGCTACCGGCGCCGATGTCTCGGTCGAAGCGGGAGCGGTCGTAGATGGATCGACGTTCTACTTCCCGGCAACGCTCACGCTTGGT
This sequence comes from Novosphingobium sp. MMS21-SN21R, assembly GCF_031846015.1. Classification (GTDB taxonomy): domain Bacteria; phylum Pseudomonadota; class Alphaproteobacteria; order Sphingomonadales; family Sphingomonadaceae; genus Novosphingobium. The sequence continues at coordinate 1,397,758 of NZ_JAVRDU010000001.1, forward strand.
GAGGTGGAAGGCGGGGGCCGTTTCACAGCCTCGTCAAACATGCGCTTTACCAGCGGCGGTGGCATCGCGGTCACTGACGGCAACCAGTTGGACGCAGGCGGAGCGATGCGCTTCCTGAGCGGGAACGACATTGCCGTCGGCGCGAACGACCGCCTCGCTGCCAACCTCGACGATGGGTTCGATCCCCAGACTGTGCTGTTCCATGCAGGCGGTCTGCAAGTGAACTACACGCTTGATCCCGCCGATATTGCCACGCTGTCATTCGGTAGCGGGACAACGGTGGCGGCCAACACAGGGGGCATCAGCCTGCTCGGTGCGGCGGTCGATGCAAGGCAGGCCTCGTTCAGTGGCGCATCGCTGCAAGTGGACGTAACGCGGCTGCTGGCAGTGGGCGATACGCGCCTGAATGATGGCGGACGGCTCGAGCCGGACTGCCTCGAAGGCGCGATCTGCATTGGCAGCATCGATGTGGCCGGGCTTGTCGCAATCGGACAAGTGACGCGTCCGCTGGACGTGCGGGTGACCGGTGACGTTTCGGGGCAGAGTATCCTGATCAACGCAGCGCAGTCGGTGACCGTGGGCGCACCGGAAGTGCCCGGTGCATTGGTTGCGACGGGCGATGTCAGGGTACGGTCGTTGCAGGGCGATGTGGCCTTGCTCGGCGGTTCGGTGGTCAAGGGCGGCACCGTGGTGCTTTCAGGCACGGGAGGTCTGACCGGCACGGGCAACGTCGAAGCAACCCTGAGCGATGTCGGACTGACGTTCGGAGGGGACATCGACGCCGATTCGATCACAGCTGCCCGCGAGCTAACGACGGCAGCCGCAGTTGGTGGCACCGCCGAGGGCACGTTCAACGCACCCGGCGCTCTGCGCGTTGGCGCGCTGACTCTTGGGGCAGACAGCCGCATCGATGCGGCGACGGACATTGCGCTCGGCTTGCTCGACCTTGGCGGTCACGCTGCGGTGCTGACTGCGGGCAATACCCTCGACATCGAGAGCACGGCGGATGTTGACGATCTGACGTTGTCGGCCCGCGTGATCGGCTTTGGCGCGATCGATGTCGGCGGTGATCTGGTAATGACAGCAAGGTCGGTCAGCGGCTCGTCCGCGCGTGCGGCCGGCACGCTTGCCATCACCTCCGACGATCTTTCGGCCACGGAGCTGCGTTCGGGCGGCGACCTGAACCTGACGGTCGTCAATACGGCAGCGCTTGGCACTGTCGCTTCGACTGCCGGATCGGTTACGATCGATCCCATATTGCTGACGTTCGATGCCATCTCCGCAGCCAAGGCCGTCAGCCTTGTCGGGGCGACGATCACTGGCGGCACTGTGGACGCGGGCACCACGCTGACCGTCACTGCGACCGGCAACGCCACCCTCGCCTCAGCCCGGTCGGGTAGCGATATGGCGATTGCGGCTGCCAGCCTCGTCGCACCAGTGCTAGCCTCTACGGGCAACCTCGCCTTGACCATCGCGGGACCGGCGACGCTCGGCACCGCCACGGCAGGACGGGCGCTGACGGTGGACGCGGCGGACGTGAGCTTCGATGCTGTCACTGGCAATTCGGTGAATATCAGGGCCGACAGCGTTCTTGGCGGGTCGCTAGGCGCTGGCAGCAATATCGTGATCGACGCTGCTGGCGACATTGCGCTTAGTGGTGCCGCCGATGCAGGCAACGGCTTCACAGCCAATGCCGGTGGCACGATCCGGCTCAATGGCCAAACCATTGGCCGGACGATTGACCTGTCGTCGCGAGACATCGTCATCGGCGCAAATGCGCAACTGGGCGATGCTGCGCGGACCACATCGATAGCACTGGTCAACACCGGCACAGGCCCGACGCGAGTTGGCGACAACATTCCGTCGGCGGTCAGCGGTTATGGCCTAGGCAATGCCGAATTCGCGCGGGTCCGCTCTGGCGGAAACCTTTCGGTCAGCGGGTCTGCCGCCATGCTGTTGGGCGATCTCTCCGTGATGGGGCAATCCGGCACGATTGCGGGCCAGGTCGGCAGTCAGGGCGGGTTGACGCTGGCATCTGGCGAACTGGTGTCATTGCTCGGCGCGGTTTCGATGAGCGGCGCAGCGGGGAAGTTGCTTACCATAAGTGGCGGGCAGGGGGTGTACCTTGACGCTGCAACCGGATCGGTGCGCCTCAGCGATGGCCAGACGCGCGCTGGAACGCTGTTCATTTCGGGACGCGGCATCGCCATGGTTTCCCGTAAGGCGCTGCAAGACATCGCGAACCTGACCGACACGGCGCTGATCACCGAACGCCTTTCGCAAAACGATGGCGTTGCTTCAGGCCGCACATTGATCGAGGCCGGGGCAATCGAGCTTCGCTCTGACCGCGAAATCTATATCCAGAACACCGCGACTGGCACCGCGTTCGATGACCGTCGCGGCCTCGTGGCGGACAGCCTCGCGATCAACAGCCGCGATGGCGGGGTGCTCGACATCGTGATCAATGGAACCGTGAAAGGCGCGACCGGGATAGACGCTATCGCCCTGACCGCCTTCAACGAGACTTCGACCAGTCTTTCGTCGATGAATGGCTGCGTGATTGCCAATGTAAGCGCGTGCCAGGCCCCGCCGCCACCACCACCACCACCGCCACCGCCACCGCCACCACCGCCGCCACCGCCGCCGCCACCGCCACCGCCACCGCCACCGCCTCCGCCGCCGCCTCCGCCTCCGCCTCCGCCGCCGCCTCCGCCTCCGCCGCCTCCGCCAGAGCCGCCGGTGGTTGAGACGATCGAGACCCGGGACGTGATCGCCGAAGTGCTTGGTGCCAACCCCGCCGATAGTGCGCTGCAGGTTGCCGACAGCTTCGTGAAGACGTCGCTGATCCAATTGAACCGGATTGCGCCAGCAGGGTTCGAACCGCTGATCGACGAGCCGGTGACCGGCACCGGCAATGACGACCTGCTGGGGGATGAGGACGACACGAAGGAATAGCAGGCTTGACCGGACGCGCAGGCGCGGGGCATTGGCAGGGCCATGTCAAACGCACCTGCGCCCTTTTCGCCTGTCACCTCGCTCAAGCTGTTCAACAGTCTGACCCGCCAGCTGGAGGCGTTTGAGCCGGTTCATGCGGGCGAGGCACGGGTCTATTCGTGCGGGCCGACAGTCTATAATTACCCGCATATCGGCAACATGCGCGCCTATGTCTTCGCCGACGTGCTGGGCCGGACGCTGAGCTTCAAGGGCTACAAGCTTTCTCACGTCATCAACATCACCGACGTTGGCCACCTTACCGACGATGCCGATGCGGGCGAAGACAAGATGGAGAAGATGGCCCGTGCCGAGGCGCGCTCGATCTGGGACATCGCCGAGCACTACAAGCAGGCCTACTGGGCCGATGTGTGCGCGCTGAACATCCGCCAGCCCGCGCGGTGGACAGTGGCTACGGACTATGTTCCGCAGATGATAGAATTTGCGAAATCCATAGCCGACAAGCACTGCTACGAACTGGACAGTGGCCTCTATTTCGACGTTTCGACCGTGGCCGATTATGGCCGTCTGGCGCGCGCCCATACCGATGACGGGGAAGGCCGGATCGAAGCCGTCGAAGGCAAGCGCAATGCGGCCGACTTCGCGATCTGGCGCAAGACGCCGCCGGGCGAGAAGCGCCAGATGGAGTGGGATTCGCCGTGGGGGCCGGGCGCGCCGGGCTGGCATCTCGAATGCTCGGTCATGTCGGGCGAAGTGCTGGGCTTCCCGTTCGACATCCACACCGGCGGCATCGACCACCGCGAGATTCATCACCCCAACGAGATCGCGCAGAACCAGGCGTTCTGCTGCACCAATGGCCTTGATCTTCCAGCTAACTCCGGCGCGAAGATCTGGATGCACAACAACTTCCTTGTCGAACGCTCGGGCAAGATGAGCAAGTCGAGCGGTGAATTCTTGCGCCTGCAACTGCTGATCGACAAAGGCTACCACCCGCTCGCCTACCGCATGATGTGCCTGCAGGCGCACTACCGGTCGGAGCTGGAGTTCTCGTGGGACGGGCTGGCGGCAGCTCTGACGCGGTTGAAGCGACTGGTGATGGCGGTTGAAGAGTTAAACGCGAACGCGAGCGAACCAAGACCGGGTCAGTCCGAATGGTGGAAGGAACCTTTTGTCAGATTCGACAATGCAATTTCAGACGACCTCAACACCGCCGTCGCTCTGACCTGCATGGAAGAGATCGTCGCCCTCAAGAAGCAGAACCGCGGCGAACGTGTCGTCGCTGTCTTGGAGATGGACGAGACGCTTGGCTTGGGATTGCGACATCTGTCCCGCGCCGATCTGCGCATCCGTCCCAAGGGCGTCGAAACTACCGAAGCTGAAATTGAAGCCATCCTCGCCCGCCGCAAGGAAGCCCGCGCGGCCAAGGACTTCGCCCGCTCGGACGCGCTGCGCGACGAACTCACCGCCAAGGGCGTCGATGTGATGGACGGCGATCCGCTCGGCTGGGAATGGAAGCTGGCCTGAGCGGGTTTCATTTTGCAATGTTGGCGTTAGGCTGCTCGTGAAGCCTCGGGAGCAAGCCGGAATATGACCGTCCTCGTGATGAATGCCCTGGCGGCACCGCTGGTCGAGGCTCGTCTGCCAGACTGGATCGAGCCGCGCTTCTTTCGCTCGGTCGAGGAATTGCTCGACCTTGCGCCGCAAGCGGAAATTGGCTGGTTCGACCTGAACGACAAGGCGCCGATGGCCGACGCGGTCCGCCTTGCGACCCGGCTCAGGTGGCTCAATTCGATCTATGCTGGCGTCGAAGCCATGCCGCTCGATCTGCTGCGCGAGCGCGGGGTGATTCTGACTAACGGGGTCGGCATCAATGCGATCACTATTGCCGAATATGTCCTGATGGCGATGCTGACGGTGGCGAAGGGCTACCGCGAGGTCGTGCGGGCGCAGGACCGCCACGAATGGCTGATGGATTCGCCGGGCAAGGTAGAGCTGCTGGGCAGTCGCGCGCTGATCCTTGGCTACGGCGCGATCGGCAAGAATGTCGAACAACGGCTCGCGGGATTTGGCGTCGAGGTGGTCAAGGTCCGGCGCTCGAGCGGGGAAGGGGCGCTCGGCCCGGACGAATGGCGCGCGCAGCTTGGCACGTTCGACTGGGTGATCCTGGCCGTGCCCGCAACGCCCGAGACCGAACATATGATCGGCGCGGCTGAACTGGCAGCGATGAAGCCGGGAGCGACGCTGATCAACGTAGCGCGCGGCACGGTTGTCGATCAGGATGCGCTGGTCATGGCGCTCAAGGCAGGGCGGCCGGGGCAGGCTTTCCTCGATGTGACGACGCCCGAACCGCTTCCTTCGGGCCATCCGCTGTGGAGCCTGCCGAACGCGCACATCTCGATGCACTTGTCGGGCCGCGCGCAGACGCAGATGTTCCAACGCTCGGCAGCGCGGTTCCTGCAGAACCTGGGCAGGTTCCATCGCGGTGAACCTCTGGAGCCGCAAGTCGACCTTTCTCTCGGCTACTGAACGCGCGGGGTGACTCTGCGCGCGCGGTTTGTTAGGCCTTGCTCCAAGGGGACGTTCTGCGTGGCCGAATACGGCGCGCGAGGCACATTCATCCCGGGGGTCGCATCCGAGTTGGGGAGAGAGGCGCTGCACTTCGCGCGCCTCCACGATGGAGCGACGAACAATGGCTGACAGCGCAAATCACGCAAGCGGCGGCAAAAAGGCTTCCGACCTGTTCATCGAATGCCTTGAAGAAGAAGGCTGCGAATACATCTTCGGCGTTCCCGGTGAAGAGAATCTCGATTTTCTCGATTCGCTGTCACGCTCCACCAAGATCAAGCTGATCCTCACCCGCCATGAACAGGGCGCAGGCTTCATGGCTGCGACCTACGGTCGCCACACCGGCAAGACCGGCGTGTGCATTGCGACATTGGGGCCGGGGGCGACGAATTTCGTGACGGCTGCGGCCTATGCAACGCTCGGCGGGATGCCGATGATGATGATTACCGGCCAGAAGCCGATCAAGAAGTCCAAGCAAGGCCGCTTCCAGATTCTCGACGTCGTCTCGATGATGGCACCGATCACCAAATTCACGCATCAGATGCAGTCGTCGGACAACATCCCCAGCCGCGTGCGCGAGGCCTATCGCCTGGCAGAAGAGGAAAAGCCCGGCGCTACGCACATCGAACTGCCCGAGGACATTGCCGACGAGCATACCGAATCGACGCCGCTGAAGCGTAGCCTCGTCCGGCGTCCCAATGCCGATGCCAAGTCGGTCGCGCAGGCGGTCGAGGCGCTGCAGAACGCCAAGGCTCCGGTGTTGGTCATCGGCGCGGGCGCAAACCGCAAGCTGACCGGCAAGATGCTCGCAGAATTCGTCGAGAAGACGGGCATTCCGTTCCTGACAACCCAGCTTGGCAAGGGCGTGATTGACGAGCGGCACCCCAAATTTCTGGGCTGCGCCGCGCTGTCCGCAGGTGACTTTGTCCACCGCGCGGTCGAGGATGCTGACCTGATCGTCAATGTCGGCCATGACGTGATCGAGAAGCCGCCCTTCTTCATGCGCGAAGGCGGTACGCCGGTCATCCACGTCTCGACCAAGACCGCAGAAGTCGATCCGGTCTATTTCCCCAGCATCGAAGTGATCGGCGATATCGCCAACGCGATCTGGCAGATGAAAGAAGCGATCACGCCGAATCCGGCGTGGAACTTCGATCACATGCTCGCGTATCGCGCCGCCGAAGTTGCGCACACCGCGCCGCTGGCCGCCGATGCGCGCTTCCCGATCTTCCCGCCGCATCTGGTCCAGCAGATTCGCGACGCCTTGCCCGAGGACGCGATCATCTGCCTCGACAACGGCGTCTACAAGATCTGGTTCGCGCGCGGGTATGCCGCGTATCAGCCGAACACGGTGCTGCTCGATAATGCGCTCGCCACGATGGGCGCGGGGCTGCCGTCGGCAATGATGAGCGCGATGCTCTATCCTGACCGGAAAGTCATGGCGATCTGCGGGGATGGCGGGTTCATGATGAACAGTCAGGAGATGGAAACCGCGGTTCGTCTCGGTCTGAACCTCACGGTGCTGATCCTCAACGACAGCTCCTACGGTATGATCCGCTGGAAGCAGGCGAACATGGGCTTCGAGGATTTCGGGCTGACCTATGGCAACCCCGATTTCGTCAAATACGCCGAGGCTTATGGCGCCAATGGTTACCGCGTGGAGAGCGCTGCGCACCTCAAGGAACTGTTGGCGCATTGCAATTCGACGCCGGGCGTCCACCTGATCGATTGCCCGGTGGATTATTCGGAGAACGATCAGATCCTGAACAAGGACATCAAGGAACTGTCGAAAGCGCTTTAGGTCCTGCCCCCCCTCCCGCCTGCGGGAGGGGTTAGGGGAGGGCCTGTCTGGTCCTCCCTCAAGACCCACACCCGGCCCCTCACGCAAACGGGAGGGGGGAGAGTCCCATGATCAAGCTCAAAGACGTATACCCGCTCTACCTCAACAACAAGGCGGTGCAGCCCAACGCCGATCTTGAGGTGACCGACAAGTTCACCGGCGAGGTTGCGTTCCGCACTGCGCTGGCCACGCCTGATGTTATCGACGAAGCGATTGCCGGGGCGGTGCGCGCGGCAGAGCCGATGGCGCGGCTGGCAAGTTACGAGAAGCGCGACGTGCTCGACCACTGCGTCGGTCGCTTCACCGAGCGCAAGGATGAGCTCGCCTATGCGCTGTGCATCGAGGCGGGCAAACCCATCGCCGATTCCGAAGGTGAGGTCGGGCGTCTGATCGACACCTTCCGCATCGCCGCCGAGGAGGCTACGCGCAACTACGGCGAAGTCCAGCCGCTCGACATTTCCCCGCGCGCCAAGGGCTACATGGGGATGTGGAAGCGTGTGCCCATCGGGCCGTGCAGCTTCATTTCGCCGTTCAACTTTCCGCTGAACCTGGCCGCGCACAAGATCGCGCCGGCCATCGCAATCGGCTGTCCGTTCGTGATGAAACCTGCATCGATGACCCCACTCGGTGCGATCATCATGGGTGAGGTGCTCGCCGAATGTGACGTTCTTCCAGAAGGCGCGTTCTCTATCCTGCCTGCCAGCCGCGCAGGCGCCGACCTGTTTACCACCGACGAGCGATTGAAGCTGCTGTCGTTCACCGGCTCGCCGGGCGTGGGTTGGGACCTCAAGGCCAAGGCGGGCAAGAAGAAGGTCGTGCTCGAACTCGGCGGCAATGCGGCTGTGGTCGTCGACAAGGACGCTGATCTCGAACACGCGCTCGCCCGGATCATCTTCGGCGGCTATTACCAGTCCGGCCAGTCGTGCATCCACGTCCAGCGCGTGATCATCCATGCCGACATCTACGACCAGTTCCGCGACATGCTGGCGGCGAAAGTGCGGACGCTCGTTTCGGGTGACCCCAAGAAGCGCGAAACTTTCATCGGCCCGATGATCTCGGCCAAGGAAGCGCAGCGGCTCAAGTCATGGATCGATTCGGCCGTGTCAGGCGGCGCGGCGCTGCTTGCGGGCGGCGGGTGCGAGGGCAACATGCTTGAAGCCACGCTGCTCGAAGGCTGCTCGCGCGATATGGACGTCTACACCGAGGAAGCGTTCGGGCCGGTGGTGATCCTGTCGAAGTTCACCGACTGGGACGCTGCCCTGGAAGAGGTCAACGACAGCAAGTTCGGCCTTCAGGCGGGCCTGTTCACGTCCGATCTGCATAAGGTCATGGAGGCGTGGGACAAGCTCGATGTCGGCGGGATCGTCGTCAACGACGTCTCCTCCTACCGCGTGGACAACATGCCTTATGGCGGGGTCAAGGATTCGGGCCTTGGCCGCGAAGGCGTGCGTTTTGCGATGGAAGACATGTCGGAAATCCGCAACCTGGTGATCCGCCGCCAGTAAAGGGGGCGGAAGCGTGCGGAAATCTGTCGGAAACATGAATAGCCACTTGAACCGCAGGGGCAGACTGGCCTAGGTTCGGTTTATCGGGGTCGCATTGCAGCACTTCCGGCAAGCGTGCGGTACAGGGCAATGGCCCGGCCGTTCGGGGACCGGTGGGGACGAGGGGCAATGCTCGACAATTTCCTGTCAATCCGGCGGCTCGGCGCTTTGCTCACGGCTGTTCCGCGTTCCGGCGCAATAGCGTTTGCCGCTTGCCTCGCCATGGCGGGGGCAGCGCTTGGCGCGTCTTCGCTGATCTCTCCTTCTGCAGTGCAGGCTCAGAGCGCGGGTGCAACCTTGCGCGGCCATCAGGGCGTTGCTTCATGCGCTGGTTCGACTTGTCATGGTCGCAGCGCAGCCGATGGCACCGTCGTCCGGCAAGACGAACTCATGCGCTGGCAGGAAGACTCATCGCCCACCGGAGCGCACAGCCGCGCATGGCGCGTCATTCAGGAGCCGCGAGGACAGGCAATCGTAAGGCGTATGGGCCTCGATGCCGCAGGCGTGCAGCGTGAATGTGCCGGGTGCCATTCGTCGCCCGGCGCCGCCCGTGTTTCCGATGGCGTCGATTGCGAGGCCTGCCACGGCGCATCCAGCGGCTGGCTCTCGACGCACTATACCGTCGGGGCGAGCCACGCGCGCAACGTTGCCCAAGGCATGACCGATCTCACACGTCCACAGGTGAAGGCGCAAGTCTGCCTCGATTGCCACTTCTCGGGCGATGCCAAGGGCCAGTTCATCGCGCACCGCATCATGGCGGCAGGCCATCCGCGTATTTCATTCGAGATGGACCTGTTCACCACGCTGCAGCAACATCACGACGAAGACGCCGACTATGTCCAGCGTAAGGGCGGCAAGACCAACGGCATGCGGATGTGGGCGGTCGGGCAGGCCGAAGCGGTCAAGCGCAGCCTTGAACTGTTCAGCCAGCCCGCGCGGGCGGTGGACGGCATCTTCCCCGAATTCACCTTCTATGACTGCCACTCGTGCCACCGCCGGATCTACGATGGCGAAGATGGCAACGTTACGGCCGTGCCTAATCCAGGTCGTCCTGTCCATCTCGGCATGCCGCCGTACAACGATGAAAACATGATCATGCTGTTGGCGGCGGCGCGCGTGGTCGCGCCCGATGCCGCCACTGCATTCGATGCGAAGAGCAAGGCCTTCCACCGCGCCATGGCGGCAAATCGCGCCGAAACCGTCGCGGCTGCGCAGGAATTGCGTCAGTCGGCTGACCAGCTTTCGTCGCGCTTTGCCTCGGCCTCGTTCACCCGCGACCAGACCTTTGCGATCATGGACTCGATTGCGAGCGAGGCCATTGGCGAGCGTTTCACCGACTATGAAGGTGCTGTGCAGTCAGTCATGGCGGTCGATACGCTGCTGAACGGGCTGGTGAACCAGGGCATGGTCGCGCCGTCGTCGGCAGGCAATCTGCGCATCCAGATCAACCAGGCCTACGCGGCTGTCCGCGACCCGAACGGGTTCCAGCCGCTCGCCTTCCGCAAGGCGCTCGGCAGTGCGGTCCGTTCGATCCGGAGCCTGCGCTGATGCGGTTGCCGTTGGTTCTGCGCCAGTCGACGGCCATCGCGGCGTCGCTTTCGCTCGCACTGGCGGGGTGCGGCGGCGGTGATTCGTCATCGGGCGGGACGTTCACCCCCACGCCAAGCCCGACGCCAACCACAAGCGCCCGGTTCTTTGCTGATCCGGCGCAGGAAGCGCTGACTGCGGCCGAAGTGCAGCAGATCATCGCGCAGGCGGTGGGTGAGGCCAAGGCGCTCAACTATCCAGCGATCATCGCGGTGGTGGACCGCGTCGGAAACGTGCTGGCCGTTTTCCGCATGAACGGCGCGCTCACGCGCATGTTCACCAGTCGCCGCACGGCAACCGGAGAGATTTCGCCGCGCGAAGTCGATGCGCAGGGTCTTGAGGTCGACGCGACGATGGGCGCGATCTCGAAGGCGGTAACCGCCGCCTATCTGTCATCCAGCGGCAATGCCTTCTCCACCCGCACCGCCAGCATGATCGTGCAGGAGCATTTCCCGCCAGCGCCGAACACACCGGGGCTTGAGGCTGGACCGCTGTTCGGCGTGCAGTTCAGCCAGCTTCCCTGTTCAGACCTTGCCGCGCGTTTCATCGCCGGTAACGCGGGCTCTTCGGCGTTCATCGGTCCCAAGCGCTCGCCGCTCGGGCTCGCCGCCGATCCCGGCGGATTGCCACTCTACAAGAATGGCGTGGTCGTGGGCGCCATCGGCGTGATGGCTGATGGCGACTATGGCTACGATCCGAACGTGACCGACGTTGACGGTGATCCCGAAGAGTTCATGGCGCTGGCGGGCATACAGGGCTTCGCTCCTGCGGCGGACATCCGCGCCGACCGTATCACGGTCGATGGCTCGACCCTGCGCTTTGCCGATGCGCGCGTTGAAGGCCTGCATGCGCTCGAAACCAGTTTTGCCGCGATCAACAATGTGATCGGCACGCTGATCCCGGTACGCGGGTATTTCGATGGCTCGGCGGTCCTTGCCGGCACAGCCTATGGCACCGAGAAGAGCGGCATCCGCCGGGCCAATTCGTCGGAATTCTCGCTGTCTGATGCTTACGTCCTGAGCAACGGGTCTGGCAGCAACCGTTATCCGATCAAGGCGGCGACCGACGGCGGCACGATCAGCCAGCCGCTCACAGCCGCTGAAGTGCGCGCTGTGCTTGAAGAGGCGTTCACCATCATGACGCGCGCCCGCGCGCAGATCCGGCGCCCGCTCGACAGCCGCGCTCAGGTTTCGATCTCGGTGGTCGATACATTCGGCGAAGTGCTGGGTCTGGTGCGCGGGCCTGACGCGCCGATTTTCGGCATCGACGTGTCGCTACAAAAGGCACGGACAGCTGCTTTCTTTTCAAGCAGCGTGGCCGCGCAGCAACTCAGCGATGATACCGACGCCGAAATCCCGGCTTTCGTGCAGCGCACCCGCGACTTTCTGGGTGACCAGACGGCGCTCACCGGCAAGATTGCCTTTGCCGACCGGTCTGGCGGCAATCTGTCGCGCCCGTTCTTTCCCGATGGTGAAGTCGGTCGTCCCAATGGGCCGCTTTCCCGCCCGATCACCGATTTCAGCCCATTCGCAACCGGCCTGCAGATCGCGTTGGTCAAAGCCAACCTGCTGCAACACGCGGTATTCGTTCAGGGTTCACTCAACGCGCGGGACGTGGCGCAGACCTGCACCGCTGTGCCCGACACGCCAACGGGCAAGAAGCGGCTAGCCAACGGCATCCAGATTTTCCCAGGCTCGGTGCCGATCTATCGCGGCAACCAGTTGGTCGGTGCCATCGGCATTTCGGGCGACGGTATCGACCAGGACGATATGATCGCCTTCCTCGGCGCACATAATGGCGGGGCGAAAGTCGGCGGGATTGGCAACGCGCCCAAGGCTATTCGCGCCGATACGATTGTTGTGCCGGTCGGGTCGGGGGTCAGGCTGCGCTACGTGAACTGTCCGTTCGCGCCGTTCCTCGACACGTCCGAACAGAACGCCTGCGAGGGCAAATGATGCAGCAGGTCATCGCCCTGATCGCGCCCGCTCTCGGCCTCTCGCAACCGGCTCCGCCGCCTATGGCCTTGCCGTTCCGTGTTCTTGCGGCGGTTGAGGCTGCGCAGCCGGGCGCGGCGGCACCACAAGAGGCAACGACGCCACAATCCGACACGGCGTCGCAAACGGCGACCACCAATTCAGCGTTGCCCGGCGGCGAAACCGAAGCCGACGGTGCCCTTATCGACGGCCGCCGCCGTCCTGGCTTCAACAAGGCGCTCCCCGACCGGGTCGAGCAGGACAATCCGGGCGCGGTGAACGCGCCGCCGCCCGAAGCATTTTACGACAAATACGATGGCGAAGGGCCGATCGGCGATCTTGGGCTTGACGTCAGTCTGCCCGACCGCTGGCGGATCATGTCGTCGCTCTGTCCGCAGAAGGACGCAGCGACGGGCAAGAAGGACCGTGCGCTTTACACGCTGTTCCCCAAGCTTGAATATGTCTGCCATTCAAAGCTTGATCCCTTCCATCACAACCTGTTGAAGGGCGATCTACCGCTGGCTAGGGGCAAGCGGCCGGGCTTCCTCAAGGGCGAGGACTGGTTCCTGCTGGCGGGCGCGGTTTCCGATACTGTGGTGGAGCCGCGCAGCTTCCCGATCCCGGTCGGCAACCAGACAACGACCAACCCGAACGCAATCGACACGTTTGGCCACAGCAACAGCCTCGTGCTGTCGCAGACCTTCATCGCCAGTGTCTCGCTGCTCAAGGGCATGACCGCGTACAAGCCGCCGGTGGTGGAATATCGCATCGCGGTGGCGGCAAACATCAATCACGTTCAGGTGCCGGAACGCCGCGTGCTGTTCGTCGAGCCGTCCAAGGGCACGCGCCGCACCGATGCGTTCATCGGGCTGCAGGAAGCGTTTATCGACTACCATATCGGCCGTTTCGACACGAAACGGTACGATTTTGTCAGTTTGCGCACCGGTATTCAGCCGATGCAGTCCGATTTTCGCGGGTTCCTGTTCAACGACAACCAGCTAGGTATCCGCCTGTTCGGCAACCGCGACAACAACCGCTTTCAGTTCAATCTCGCCGCGTACTGGCGGCTTGAGAAGGAAACCAATTCCGGGCTGAACGACGTTAGCCAGGCACCGCGCAATGACTGGGTGTTCATGGCCAACCTATACCGCCAGGACTTTCCGGTGGTGGGCCTGACCAGCCAGGTCTCGGTCACCTACAACATGAACCGCGAGCGCAACGAGGTCCATGTCGATACCAACGGCTTCCCGGTGCGCCCTGCGTTGCTGGGCGATCTGCGTGGGCGCGAATATGATGTGGTTTATCTGGGCTATGCGGCAGACGGCCACATCGGGCGCTTGAACCTCACCGCGCAGGTCTATGCCGCGCTGGGCGAGGATCGGAACAATTTCCTGACCAGCCGCCCTGCCGAGATCAAGGCGTTCATGGCGGCCGCCGAACTCAGCTATGACATCGACTGGACACGCATCCGCCTGTCGGGCCTGTGGGCCAGCGGCGACAGCGATCCTTATGACAAGGTCGAAGGCGGGTTCGACGCAATCTTCGAGAACCCCCAGTTCGCAGGGGCCGATACCAGCTACTGGATCCGCCAGACCATCCCGTTCGCAGGCGGTGGCCGCGCGATCTCGATCAACGGTCGCAATGGCATTCTAAATTCGCTGCGCTCGTCCAAGGAGCAGGGCCAGTCGAATTTCACCAACCCCGGCACGATGCTGCTTGGATTGGGTGCGGACTTCGACCTGACGCCGACCATGCGCGTGTCGACCAACGTCAACCACCTGTGGTTCGAGAATACCAAAGTGCTGCAAGTCCTGCGCAACGAAGGTTCGATCCCCAAGGATATTGGCTGGGATGCCTCGGTATCGGCAATCTGGCGCCCCAATGCCTCGCAGAACCTCGTTTTCCGTCTGTCCGGCGCAGTGCTCGAACCGGGCGGCGGCTTTGATGATCTGTTCGCGCAACAGGGCAAGGCCAGCCGCTTCTATTCTGTTCTCGCCAACGCGACACTGGCCTTCTGATGACTGAGACCATGACACTGACGCGCCGCAAACGCACTCTCCCTTTGGCTTGGCTGATGGCGGCGCTGGCCGCATTGCTGGTGCCGAGCGCGCTTTACGCCTCGGGCGAGGAACCAGCGCAGAAGGTCATGCACACCCGCGCGCCCGCCGCACCGCGCGGCCAGCCGGGCGATACGGCGGAAGAGCAATGGGCCTTCGTCGACAAGCAGAACGCAGGCTGCGTCAGTTGCCACACGCAGAGCGACCATCGCACCATGCACGCCAGCCCTGCGGTGGTGCTGTCGTGCGCTGACTGCCACGGCGGTAACAGCAAGGTGGTCGCGGACAAGTCGTGGAATCGCAATTCCATGGAGTATATGGGCGCGCTCAAGGACGCCCACGTCCTGCCGAAGTATCCGGTAGCATGGGGCTGGCCGTCGTCGGCCAATCCGAAGCGGTCCTATGCGTTGATGGGCAAGGAAAGCCCGGAATTCATCCGCTTCGTCAATCCGTCTGACTACCGCGTCGCGCGCGATTCCTGCGGCGCTTGCCACATGTCGATCATCGAGGCGTCGGAACGCTCGCTGATGTCGACCGGCGCGATGCTGTGGGGCGGCGCGGCCTATAACAATGGCATTGTCCCGTTCAAGAACTACATGTTCGGCGAAAGCTTTACCCGTGGCGGAGAGCCTGCGCTGCTCAAGTCCGGGTCAAAGGAAATCGGCCCTGATGGCAAGCCGATGTGGGGGACGGTCACGCCCAAGGAGAAGGCGCGCGGCGCATTGCCGATCATGTATCCGCTGCCGCGCTGGCACACGATCCCGCCGGGCGACGTGTTCCGCGTGTTCGAAGATGGCGGCCGCACGATCAACCCGCAGTTCCCTGAAATCGGCCTACCCAACTCGACTGGCCTGATCCAGCGACTTGAGGAGCCGGGCCGTCCCGATCTCAAGCAGTCCAACCGTGGCCCTGCTACCGGTTTGCGCGTCGCAATTCCGGTGCTGAACATTCACAAGACGCGCCTGAACGATCCGTTCCTGTTCCAGATGGGCACCAATGACCAGCCGGGCGATTACCGCTCATCGGGCTGCGCTGCGTGCCACGTGATCTACGCCAACGACCGCGAACCGCGCCACAGCCTGAACTATGCCAAGTGCGGGCGCGACGGGCAGACGGTGACGGCCGATCCGACGATCAATGGTTTGCGCGAGGGCGAGCATCGCAAGGGCGCTTACGGTTCCTACGACTCCGCCAAGGAAGAGCATCACGACAAGGTGCGTGGCACGGTTCTGGGCGGGAAGGGGGCTTACCTTGGCAAGTCCGAGGCCTCGGAGGAAGATTGCGCCAATGCGATCTCGTCAGCACAGCAGCTCGTCTATGCGCCCGCCAAGGGCGTCGCGCCGCATGGCACGATGGACCATGACAGGATGGATCAGGCCTCGGCCCATGCCATGGCCGGGCTTGATGAAAAGGGCCATGCCAAGGCTGGCGCTGGCCACGGCGACGACCATGCCCCCGCCGGTCCGGTTGCTTTGCAAGACCGTGAACGCGGGCACCCGCTGGTTCACGCTTTCACCCGCGCCATTCCCACGGCGCAGTGCATGAACTGCCACATGCACCAGCCGAACATCTTCCTGAATTCGTATCTCGGCTACACCATGTGGGACTACGAATCCGATGCGCCTTCGATGTGGCCCGGACCGGAAAACCGCGCGCCCAAGCCCACCGGCATGTCGGACGCCGATTACAGCAGGATTTTCAGGGAACAGTTCCAGCCGACCATCGACGAGCAGCGCGAAGTTCTCGACCGCAATCCGGAAGGCGCGTCCACGCGCGGCCTGTGGCGCGACGTCGAGTTCCTGCGCAACGTCTATGACCTGAACGATCAGCTCAAGGATACCCAGTTCGCCGATTACCACGGCCACGGCTGGAACTTCCGCGCGATCCTGAAGCGGGACCGCCGGGGCAACCTGCTCGATGATGATGGCGACATGTCGTCCTATGGCACCGACAAGGCGCACATCATCTCGCCGGATGATCCCGAAAAATTCCGCAAAGGCGCTGAGGGCAAGTTTGTCGAACCCGGTCCCGACAATCCCGGCAAGGCGGTCCACATGATGGACATCCACGCCCAGCTTGGCATGCAATGCGCCGATTGCCACTTCTCGCAGGACAGCCACGGCAACGGCATGATCTATGGCGAAGTCGCCAATGCGGTCGAGATAGGGTGCAAGGATTGCCACGGCACGCCCGATAATTATCCGACGCTGCTGACCTCGAACATGGCCGCACCCGAAAAGGGCAACAACCTCTCGCTCCTGCGTAATGCCGATGGTCAGCGCCGCTTCGAGTGGTTCAATCAGGCCGGCGGTCGCCGTGTGCTCGTCCAGCGCTCGATCATCGATCCCAAGCTTTCCTGGGAAATCAGCCTGGTGAAGGACTCCGTCGACGCGCGTTTTGCGGGCAAGATGGATGCGGCAGGCAAGCCGATCTTCAATCCCAAGGCCGCCCGCGCCAAGTTGATGGCCAAGTCGGCTTCGGACGATGGCGTATACAAGTTCGGAACCGGTATTCCCAAGGCAGAGCGCGCGCATGGCGACGACGACATGGCCTGCTTCACCTGCCACTTGTCATGGACAACCTCGTGCGCAGGCTGCCACTTGCCGATCGAGGCGAACTGGAAGTCGGCCACACACAAGTACGAGGAAGACTACACCCGCAACTATGCAACCTATAATCCGCAGGTTGCACGCGATGACATGTTCCAGCTTGGCAAGCACCAGCGCAACAAGTCATCGGGCAGCGATCCGGTGCAGTTCGATGCGTCGGGCAACCCGGTCAGCGGCAAGGCGATCACTGCGCCCATCCGCTCGACTTCGGCGCTGATCCTGTCGTCGACCAACATCAACCGCGAACGCATCTATGTGCAGCAGCCGCCGATTTCATCGATCGGCTACTCGTCACAGGCCTTCGCGCCGCACTTCCCGCACACGGTGCGCAAGAACGAGACCAAACAGTGCACCGATTGCCACGTCAGCAAGGATGACGACAACAATGCGACGATGGCGCAGTTGCTGCTGCTCGGCACCAACTACGTCAACTTTGTCGGCATGAACGCGTGGTTTGGCCTCGACGGAGGTTTCGAGGCCGTGCGCGTGACCGAATGGGACGAACCACAAGCCGTGATCGGTTCCTACCTCCACCGCTACGCCTACCCCGACTACTGGAAACAGCATGTCGAAGGTAATGGGCGCGAGCTCAAGAACTGGACACGCGGCAAGACGATGGACGGCAAGCTCTCGGGCGAATCCACCGGGCACGAGCAGTTCACCAACGTAGTAGAAGGCACCAAGGACGCGGTCCGCTGCCTGCAGATGCGCGGCGAATACATGTTCGTCGCCGAGGGCAAGGGTGGTTTCCGCGCCTATGACATTGCCTCTATCGGCAATAAGGGCACGTCCGAACGCATCTTGACCGCGCCATTCTCGCCAATGGGGCATGACACGCGGGTGGATACCACGAACGCAACCTGCATGGCCTTGCCGACCAATCAGGCGATTGCGCCAACGCGCAATTCGCCCGAATTGCGCGGGATCAACCAGGAGCAGCCGTTCTCGCCGATCTATCACTACGCCTTCGTCACCGACGCGGTCGAAGGACTGATTGCGGTCAATGTCGATACGCTGGCCGATGGTGAGTTCCGCAACAACTTCTTCACCCGCGCGCTCACCTTCAATCCGGACGGCGTGCTGAGCGGCGCCAGGCACATCACGCTGGCGGGCGACTATGCCTATGTGGTTACCGACAAGGCGCTGGTCACCGTCCACCTGACCAAGCCGTGGAGCCCGGACAAGGCTTGTGAAGTGAGCGCAGCCAAGGGCGGTGAAACCTGCCTCGATCCGCGCATTACATCGGTTGTGCCTCTGCGCGATCCGCGCGCAACGGCAGTACAGTTCCGTTATCTGTGGGTGACGACCGCCAACGGCCTTGAACTGATGGATGTGACCAACCTCGCCGAGCCAAAGGCTGTTGTCGGCGCGGCTTTGCCATTGGCCGATGCTCGTCGCGTCTACCTTTCGCGCACATATGCCTATGTCGCAGCCAAGGCGCAGGGCCTGGTGATCGTGGATATCACCGCGCCCACGCGGCCTTCGATCTACACAAGCTACACGGCTGACGGGCAGTTGAACGATGCCGAAGACGTGATCGTTGCCTCGACCAACGCCTCGCTCTTTGCCTACGTGGCAGATGGGCGGAACGGGATGAAGGTGCTACAATTGACGTCACCGTCGAGCCAGCCCAACTTCTATGGCTTCTCGCCTGAGCCCAAGCCCGAACTGATCGCGTGGGCCAAAACACCGTCCCCAGCGCTTGCCTTGTCGAAGGGCCTCGACCGCGACCGCGGGGTCGATGAAACCGGCGGACAGATGGCAGTCTTCGGCCGTCTGGGATCGCGTCCGTTCAATCGCGCTGAAATGGAAGAGCTGTTTCTGAACAGCAAGGGCAACGTCTTCCGGGTGTCCAACGCTGTGGACATGAGCCTGTGGGTGGGCGCGAAGACAGCGCCATTGCTTTCGCGGATGGATCACTAAGGATCACGAGTTGGAGAGGAGACCGGGTGCCCACGCAGGCACCCGGCAACCTCCTGCCTGATCGCTGACCGTTTCAATCCTCGTCGAGAACCAGAATTTCGCATTCCACTTCCATCAAGGGGGCAGGAAGCAATTCGTGATCGATCCGGCCAACGCTGGCGTCAGCCACAAGCTTGCCGCGCACGCGAAACTCATGTTCGGGCAGGGCCGCGATGAAGCGCTCGCCATCGCTGACCGCTTCGCCGCCTGCAAAGCGCAGCGCGAGCACGTGACGGGCCCCGGTGAAGGTGATGCTGGCCCATGGCACTTCGCGGTGGCTCAGGACTTCGGCCAGCGGTCCGGCGATCTCGCGGATGGCGCGCATCAGGCGTTCGGCTGAAGTGAGGCGGCGGGGTGGGGGGCTTGTAACAGCTTCGGACTTGGTTTCGAACGCGTGACGATCAAGCAGCATGGACAGTGCCTCCAAAAGTGTTCATGAAATGTTCTACACGCCTTACCATTGCGGAACGGGGCTCGCGGCCGTTGCGCAAGTCGCCCACAAGGCGTGGATCATGTGCGGCAAGCCTGCCGAACTTGGTGTCGGGCATGCCGGTCTGGTCTAGGAATTTTTCAATCTTGCGGATGAGCATCTGTATGGACCCTCCCGGATTTTGCTGCGACGACTCGAAATAGGATTTTTCCTATGTTGACGTTCAAATCCTACAAGGCTAGGAAAAGTCCTTCGAAAGTGGAGTGACGTCGGATGGATGCTGAAACGGAAGCCGGAGCCCGCTCGCGTCTCGTCACGCTGGCCGGCGCCCGCGGGGTTAGCCTCGCGGCGCTCTCAGGCCTGATCGGGCGGAACACGACCTATCTGCAGCAGTTCGTGCGCAAGGGCAGCCCGCGTAAACTGGAGGAGAACGACCGAAAAACGCTCGCGCAATTCTTTGGCGTGGCCGAAAGTGAGTTGGGGGCGGGTCTGCGTGAAGACGCGGTGGTGACTGGGCAGGGACAGGGGCAGGGAGGACAGGGGATGATTCGATCTCCGCTGCCGGGCGTGCGCGCGTCACTCGCCGAGTGGGCAGACATTCCGCGCTTGCCGCTCGGGGCATCGGCAGGGCCGGGAGCGCACGCCGCAGAGGAAATTCCCTCCGGCCGGCTGCGCTTCTCAAACCGTTGGCTCAAGGCGCAGGGGCTGGAGCCGGGCATGCTTTCGGTGATCGAGGTCGAGGGCGATTCGATGGAGCCGACCCTGCGCGACGGCGACGAGATCCTTGTGGACCGCACACCGCGCCCGACCCGCGCCGGCATCCACGTCATCCGGCTCGACGATGTGCTGCTCGTCAAACGGCTCGAATCAGGGCCCGGCGGCACGCTGCGGATCATTTCCGACAATACGGCCTACCCCCGCATGGAGCGGCCAATGCAGGACGTCGATGTCCTTGGCCGGGTTGTCTGGAAGGGCGGGCGGTTGTGATCGCACCCGCCTTGCCAAATCAGCCCGCAATGGCCATTTCCGGGCAATGAACCAGATGCCCCCAGAGCCGCCCATGAAAGTGGCCATCATTCCCGTCACCCCGCTCGAGCAGAACTGCACGCTGGTGTGGTGCACCAAGACCATGAAGGGCGCATTCATCGATGCGGGCGGCGATCTGGACAAGCTGAGGATGGCGATTGCGCGGTCAGGCGTCACAATCGAGAAGCTGCTCGTTACCCATGGCCACATCGATCACTGCGGGATGACCGGCATTCTCGCACGTGATCTCGGCGTGCCGGTAGAGGGGCCGCACGAGGCTGACCGCTTCTGGATTTCACGCCTCGATGAAGACGGCAAGCGCTGGGGTATCACCGGCGAAGTTTTCGAGCCTGACCGCTGGCTGACTGATGGCGAAACGGTGACGATTGGCGAACTGGAACTCGACGTCATCCATTGCCCTGGCCACACGCCCGGCCACGTCATTTTTTATCACGCGCCGTCGCACTTCGCGATTGTCGGGGACGTGCTGTTTCAAGGATCAATCGGTCGCACCGATTTTCCGATGGGCAATCATCAGGACCTGATCGATTCGATCACGCAGAAGCTGTGGCCGCTGGGTAACGACATCACGTTCGTGCCCGGCCACGGCCCGACCAGCACGTTCGGTCAGGAACGGCAGACCAACGCATACGTCAGCGATTACGCGTTGCGATGACGAGTCTGTGAAGGCCCTCTGCGTGCAGCACAGGGCCTTCACACCCCATTACATGTCCAGTGCGATGGACACAGCCCAGACACCCAGGCCAAGCTGGGTCAGCATGGTGATCAAGGTGCCTGCGGCCCGCAGGAAGCCGAGACGGCCCCCATCCATGCCGATGCCGTGGGCCACACGCCCGAGCGAATAGATCGCCGCAGCGCCCAGCAGGAACGGGTTTCCGGTGCGGGCCAGTTCAACCGTAGCAATCAGCACGAGCACGATTGGTGTGTTCTCGATGAAGTTTGCCTGCGCCCGCATGCGCGCGATCAGATCCATGTCACCGCCATCGCCGATGCTGATCTTGCGGGACGTGCGGATCATGCCGATGCGCAACGACAGCCAGATGTTGATTGCTGCCGCAGCGGCGGCTGCGCACAGCGTAATGGGCAAAATTGTCATGCCTTCTGGTACTCCCCCTCGATATCGTGCCGGGGACTACCCGACCGGCGTCCTTGGTAACGTGGGCAAGCTTGCAAAGCATCAGAAAATCCGTATAGGCGCGCCTTCGCCTGCGTTTGGCGAATCCCGTTCCTGCTGCGCTCGTCGCTGCGTACGGTTCCAGCTTCCGGTTTGATGATCGGGATTGGACTTGTGCGATGGACCGGTTTTCCCTATCGCGCCCGCAACAAACTACGCAATTTCAGGAACAGGTGCCGAAATGGCCGTCCCCAAAAGAAAGACTTCGCCCTCACGCCGGGGCATGCGCCGCAGCCATGACGCTTTGAGCGTCGATGCATTCCACGAATGCTCGAACTGCGGTGAACTCAAGCGTCCGCACAATCTGTGCAACGCTTGCGGTCACTACAACGGTCGCGAAGTCATCGCCGTCGGGCTCTAAGCCCATCAACGGGGGGGATTCGGGAACATGAGCCTGCCGCGTATCGCCGTCGATGCGATGGGCGGCGATGAGGGCGTGCGCGTTATGGTTGAGGGCGCGGCACTTGCCCGTCGTCGCCATGACCGCTTCAAGTTCCTTCTCGTCGGCGATGAGGAGCGCATCAAGCAGGCGCTCGAAAATCATCCGAACTTGCGCGGGGCGTCAGAGATTCTCCACGCCCCGGACATCGTCAGTGGTGACGAAAAGCCGACGCAGGCTCTGCGCCGGGCCAAGACCACATCGATGGGCATGGCGATCAACGCCGTGAAACAAGGCGATGCAGGTGCTGCCGTCAGTGCGGGCAACACTGGCGCGCTCATGGCCATGGCCAAGTTGGCGTTGCGCACGATGCCCGGCATCGATCGCCCGGCGCTGTCCGCTTTGCTGCCGACGCTTGGCGATAACGATCTGGTCATGCTGGATCTGGGTGCGAACACCGATTGCGACGCGCGCAACCTCGTGCAGTTCGCGATCATGGGCGCTGCCTATGCGCGCATCGTCAGCAATCTCCATGCGCCGCGGGTACGCCTGCTCAACATCGGCACCGAAGAAACCAAAGGCACCGATTCGCTGCGCGATGCGGCTACCCAGCTCAAGGCGCTGGCTGGTGATCTCGCCCTGTCTTTTGATGGCTTCACCGAGGCGGACAAGCTTTCGCGCGGCGATGTCGACGTGGTGGTGACAGACGGATTTTCCGGCAACATCGCGCTCAAATCGATGGAGGGTGCGGCCCGGTTCGTTGCGGACCTGCTGCGCCGGAGCTTCTCGTCGTCGCTGCGGTCCAAGGTCGGGTTCCTGATTTCGCGCCCCGCCACCGAACTGCTCAAGCACCACCTTGATCCTAACAATCACAATGGCGCAGTTTTCCTCGGCCTGAATGGCATTGTCGTGAAGAGTCACGGCAGCGCATCTGCGGTTGGCGTGGCAAATGCTGTGGCAGTCACCGCGCGCTTGCTTGAGGAAAACCTGACCGAACGGATCAAGGCCGACCTTGCACGCGTGGGCGCAGAGGCCATTCGTACAACCGGGCGGGGAAGATCAGCGGCAATGAAGGGCGAGAACGCGGCATGACAGTTCGTGCGGTTGTTCGCGGCAGCGGTTCGGCCCTGCCAAAGCGTGCGGTTTCCAACGCCGAAATGGCGACCATGGTCGACACCACCGACGAGTGGATTGTCGAACGCACCGGTATCCACAATCGCTACATCGCGGGCGAAGGCGAGACGACTTCGACTCTGGCCACCGAAGCCGCCCGCAAGGCGCTGGCTGCGGCCGGCATCGACGCAGCACGGGTTGATCTGATCGTGCTGGCAACCGCCACGCCCGACCAGACGTTCCCGGCCACCGCGACGATTGTTCAGCACAACCTCGGCTGCAACGGCGGTATCGCCTTTGATGTCGCTGCGGTCTGTTCCGGCTTTCTCTACGCTCTGGCGACAGCCGATTCCATGATCCGCACCGGCATGGCCAAGTGCGCTATCGTGATTGGCGCAGAGACCTTCAGCCGTATTCTCGACTGGGATGACCGCACCACGTGCGTTCTGTTCGGCGATGGCGCGGGTGCGGTCGTGCTCGAGGCGCAGGATGTTGACGAAGCTGATCCCGCAGCGCCGGGAATCATCGCCACGCGCCTCCACGCCGATGGCGCGCACAACGAACTGCTCTATGTCGATGGCGGACCGTCGACCACCGGAACGGTAGGCAAGCTGCGGATGAAGGGGCGCGAGGTTTTCCGCCACGCCGTCACCAATCTTGCCAATGTCCTTACCGAAGTGCTTGCGGCTTCCGGCCACACTTCCGATGACATCGACTGGGTCGTGCCGCATCAGGCCAATTTGCGCATTCTCGATGCGACTGCGCGCAAGCTCAGCCTTTCGCCGGACAAGGTCATCGTAACGGTAGATCGTCACGCCAACACGAGTGCAGCATCGGTTCCGCTGGCATATGATACGGCTGTGCAGGACGGGCGGATCAAGCCGGGTGATCTCGTGATGTTCGAGGCGATGGGCGGCGGATTCACGTGGGGCGCTTGCCTCGCACGGGTGTGATCCTGCACCGATTTGGGGCGGTAGCTGTCGTTATCCTTTGTCCCCAAGGCATTGCATTGCGTTCTTGAGAATCGGCGTTATTCTGCGTCCCCTTGGATCAATCAATTAATGGGGGAAGTCGGGGATGCGGTCGATCGGGACTCTGACGCGCGCTGATCTTGCTGAAAGCATCAACCGCCGGGTTGGGCTTTCACGCGCGGATTCGCTGGAGATGGTGGAATCAATTCTGCAGCACATGTGCGGTGCGCTTGCAGAGGGCGAGAACGTCAAGATTTCCGGCTTCGGCACATTTCTGCTACGCGACAAGGCAGAACGCGTCGGGCGCAATCCGAAGACGGGGATCGAAGTTCCCATCACGCCGCGCCGCGTTCTGAGCTTCCGCGCAAGCCAGATGCTGAAGGACCGTATCGGCCAAGGCTGAGGGCTTGGTCATGGATACACCTCTTCTCCCAGATCCCGAAAACGGCGTGCCGGATGCCGGCGACGGCAAGGATCCCGGAGCATTTCGCACGATCGGCGAGGTGGCCAAGACCCTTGGCATTCGCCAGCACGTATTGCGATACTGGGAAGAGCAGTTCCCGGCGCTGCGCCCGCTCACGCGCGCGGGTGGCCGCCGTTACTATCGCCCGCAGGATGTCGCCTTGCTGACTGAGATCAATCGACTCCTCAACCATGAGGGCTATACGATCAAGGGGGCAAGGCAGGCGTTACGCGGGAAGAAGGCGTCTGTCGCTGAGCCGTCTGTCGCCGCAACGCTGCCAGCGGCAGTTCCGGGTGTTGCGGACGCGATCCGTGCTATCCGCGACCGGCTGGCCGCGGCACTGAACGGTTAGTCGACGAGACTCGGCCCCAGCGCCGGGTCCAGGTCGCGCGGACGCATCAGTTCGACCAGCTTGCCGCAGCCTTCGGTGACGTCGGCCCAGCGCTCCACGTCCAGTTCGATGACCGCAAATGTTGCGGTCGGAAACTTCTGCTCGACCACGTCTCGCAAGGGCGATGATCCGTCGTCGGGCACGAGGTCGAAAATCAGGTCTTCGAGGCCCGGGTTGTGGCCAACCATCAGCACACTCGCCGGATCGCCTTCGAGTTCCTTGAGCAGATCGAGCAGGGTGGCAGAACTGGCGAGGTAGATCCGCCGGTCCCATTCAACCTTGAAGGTGCAGCCCCAGGCCTTGCTGGCTTCTTCCACCGTTTCGGCGGCGCGGACGGCGGGCGAGGCGATCATGCGATCGAACTGTCGCCCGCTTGCCTTGATATAGGCGCCCATTGCCCGTGCACCGAGCTGGCCGCGTTCGTTGAGCGGGCGGTCAAAATCCCGCGCGCGGGCGTCGCTCCAGTCAGATTTCGCATGGCGGAAAAGCGCGATTGTTTTCACGAAATCCCCTCCGTTCGCGTGGGCGCGGCTTCCGCTTCAGAAACACCGCCCGCAACGCTTTGTAAAGCCACATCGAGCGTGACCCGGCGGATCGGCGTTCCGGCAGGAAAGGCGCTGAGCAGGCGCGACGGGAAAGCGGAGGACAGCACGACAAAGTGGCCCTTGTCTCCCGACGAGCGGATCAGCCGCCCAAAGGCCTGCGCAAGGCGCGCGCGGATGATGCGGTCATCATAGGCCTGCCCGCCGCTCGCAAGCCGCCGCGCCCGGTGCAGAATGGAAGGCTTGGGCCAGGGCACCTGTTCCATCACCACAAGCCGCAGCGAATGGCCCGGCACGTCGACCCCGTCACGCAGGGCATCCGTGCCGAGCAGCGATGCGCGCGGATCGTCGCGGAAAATGTCGACCAGTGTGCCGGTGTCGATCGGATCGACATGCTGCGCGAACAGCGGCAAGCCACCGCGCGCCAGCCTGTCGGCAATGCGGCCATAGACCGCGCGCAGCCGGCGGATGGCGGTGAACAAGCCCAGCGCGCCACCGCCCGAGGCTTCGATAAGGCGGCCATAAGCGGCGGCGAGAGCGGGAATATCGCCCTTGGCCACGTCGGTCACGATCAGCACTTCGGCCTGATTCTGGTAATCGAACGGGCTTTCCGCTGCAAACAGGTGTGGTGCAATGTCGAGGTGTGTCGCGCCGCTGCGCTGGACCGCGCTGTCCCAATCGTCGCCGTCGCGCAAAGTGGCCGACGTCATCATCACCCCGTGCGCCGGTGCAAGAACGCTGTGCGCGAACGGCTTCATCGGGTCGAGATAATGCCGGTGCAGCCCGACATCCCATTCGCGCCCGTCCGAGCGTTCGACCGCCACCCAGTCGACGAAGTCGGGATCGCCCGGACCGCCTAGCCGTGCGAGAAGGGCGATCCATCCGGCGACAAGATCGGTGCGCCAGCCGATCGCACCGCGCGCGCCCTCGATCCGGGCGCGGGCGGGGCCGTCAAGCCAGTCCGGCCCGTCCTCGATCAGCGCCTCCAGCCGCAGACCAAGGCGGACCAATGGTTTGCGCAAGGCCTCCAGTGATTCCTGCGCGCGGCCCGCCACCTCGATGAACGCGCCGTCAAGCTGGGCGACTTCGGTTTCCAGTCCGTAGCCCGCGTCCTGTCCGCCGCTTTCATCGCGGGCATAGGTCAGCGCACGGGCCGCAGAAAGCAGCCCTTCGATCGGGCCGGAGGGCGTGCCTTCGACGATGCGGGCAAGCCAACCTTCGCTGGGCAAGGCGTCGGCGGCTTCGCGCGCCTGGGCGATGGCCCGTTCGCCTTCCTCGTCATAGCTGGCGACATCGGCAAGGCGTGCCGAAAGCCCGCGCCGCCGCCCACGCGATTTACCTTCGGGGCCGATCACCCAGCGGCGCAGCTCAATCGTCTCGGCACCGGTCAGGGCAGACGAGAACGTTGAATCCGCCGCTTCGAAAACGTGATGGCCTTCGTCAAAGATGATACGGGTGGGGCGCTGCGCCGCATCGCGCCCACGCGCGGCATTGACCATGACGAGCGCGTGATTGGCGATGACCAGTTCGGCGCTGGCAGACGCGCGGGCAGCGCGTTCTATGAAGCACTTCCGGTAATGCGGGCACCCGGCATAGACGCATTCGCCGCGCTGGTCGGTCAGCGCCGCAATGCCGCGTTTGCGGAAAAGCGTGCCGAGCCAGCCCGGCAGATCGCCGCCGATCATGTCGCCGTCCTGCGAGTAGGCGGCCCAGCGCGCGACCAACTGTGCGAGGATGGCCGCGCGTCCGCCGAAGCCGCCTTGCAGCGCGTCTTCAAGGTTGAGCAGGCATAAGTAATTCTCGCGCCCCTTGCGCACCACGACGGGCGGCTTGCCATCGCGCTCAGCCGGGAAGGCGCGGCGGCTTTCGCGGCGGAGCTGGCGCTGCAGCGCCTTGGTATACGTCGAAACCCAGACCGTGCCGCCGGAACGTTCGGCCCAGAGCGAGGCTGGGGCAAGATAGCCGAAGGTCTTGCCCGTGCCAGTGCCTGCCTGCGCCAGAACCATATGCGGGTGATGCTGCGACATGCGCGGCTGGAAGGTGCGCCCTGCCTCGTGCGCATAGTCCTGCTGCGCTGGCCGCGCTTCGGCACCGGCGCCGGTGAGCTCGGCAAGTCGGCTTGCGATGGCCTGCGCATCCAGCGTCACTTGCGCGGGTTGCGGGCGTTCCGGCGTCTCATCCCATTCGGGCAGGCGGGTGAACAGCCAGCGCTCTGCGCGCTCCGGCTTGGCGATTCTGGGCGAGAGCAGGGTGGCCCAGGGCCAGCGCATTTTCACCAGCGATTGCAGGCTTGTCCACGCGCCCTCGCGCTCGAGCCAATCGGCGCGCTCGCACATCGACAGCAGCGCTTCGGCGGCTTGCTGAAGCAGAAGGGGTACTTTGTCGTCGCCTTGGGGTTCGTCGAGGCCGAGCGCATGCGCCAGCCCCTTGGGCGTCGGCACGACGAAGCGGGCGGGATGAACGAAGGCGTAGAGTTCGAGCAGGTCCAGCCCCGAAAGATCAGGATAGCCCAGGCGGCTGGCCACAAGCGGCGCGTTTAGCATCAGCAGCGGCGTGTCTGCCGCCGCCACGATCGCCTCGCCCTTGCCGACGCCGCGCGTGGCAAATCCGTCACGCAGCCAGCAGCCGCCGTGGCTTGCGTGGATGGCGGGAAGCTGGAGGGCGGGGCGGTCCGTCACCCGCATGCGTTAGAACAGGAATGGAACAAGGGGCAAGGGCGAACGCGTCAAAGCGGCGCGCGCCGGTTTATTTACCCCCGGGCTTAATAGCGCCGCCCGCCCGCCGTCCTTCTCAGCGGGACCAATCGCGGAGCGCAACCCGGCTTCGCCCCATAGTGGAGAATGGGACATGGCAGTCATCAACACGAATATCAGCGCCATCCGCGCTACCAATGCTTCCAACTCGGCCAACAAGATGCTCGGCATGGCCATGGAACGCCTGTCGACCGGCAAGCGTATCAACGGCGCCAAGGATGATGCTGCAGGCCTCGCAATCAGCACCACCATGACATCGCAGATCAAGGGCATGGGCCAAGGCATCCGCAATGCCAACGACGGCATTTCCTTCGCCCAGACCGCCGACGGCGCGCTGAATGAAGTGACCGCGATGATGCAGCGCATCCGCGAATTGGCTGTGCAGGCCAAGTCGGCGACCTATCAGGACACCGATCGCGATTACATGAATTCGGAAGTCCAGGAACTGAACACCCAGATCAACGATGTGCTGGGAACCGTGAAATTCAACGGCAACAACGTCTTCGGCACGACTGACACCACCTTTGACATTCAGGTCGGCGCGGAAACAACCGACGTCGTGACGATCACCAGCAAGGGCATCTCGACAGTTGCCTTCGACGTGAGCGACGTTGCCAACGCCACCACGACGATTACCGATGCCGATACCTCGCTTGCCGAAGTCAGCGCGGCGCGTGCCTCGTTCGGTGCGGCGCAGAACCGGCTGGAATCGGTGGTCAACAACCTCAACGACAATGTCACCAACCTCTCGGATGCCCGCAGCCGCATTCAGGATACCGATTACTCGGCGGAAACGACCGCCATGGCCAAGGCGCAGATCCTCAGCCAGGCATCCACCGCGATGATCGCGCAGGCCAATCAGGCCCAGCAGAATGTTCTTTCGCTCCTGAAGTAAGCCTCCCTCAGGAGCGGCCTCCACGGAAGGGCGGGATCGCGGATGCGCGGTTCCGCCCTTTCGGTATGGCCTAAAACCAGCTTTTGCTTGCGCAAGCCGCGCCCGCGCGCAAAAGGGCGGGCACTATGACAGACGCCATCCACACCGCCGCCCAGACATCGAAGGCATGGCCTTTCGAGGAAGCCCGCAAGCTCGTGAAGCGGTTTCCGGGTGGCAAACGTGATGCCGCGGGCAATCTGGTGCCGGTCCTGTTCGAAACGGGTTACGGTCCATCAGGCCTGCCGCACATCGGCACGTTTCAGGAAGTCCTGCGCACCACGCTGGTGCGCCGCGCTTACGAGACGCTGACCGGCGGTCACCCAACGCGGCTGGTTGCGTTTTCCGATGATATGGATGGCCTTCGCAAGGTGCCTGACAATATCGAGAACAAGGCTGTTCTCGAGGCTCACCTAGGCCATCCGCTCAGCCGTATTCCTGATCCGTTCGGGACACACGAGAGTTTTGCGCATCATAACAACGCGATGCTGCGCGATTTCCTCGACCAGTTCGGCTTCGATTATGAATTTGTCTCGGCGTCGGACCGCTACAACGCCGGCGGCTTTGACGATGCGCTAAAGAACGTCCTGCGCCATTATCAGGGCATCATGGATATCATGCTGCCGACGCTGCGCGAGGAACGCCGAAAGACGTATTCTCCCGTCCTGCCGGTTTCGCCGACCAACGGTCAGGTGTTGCAGGTGCCGATCGAAGTAGTCGATGCCGAGGCCGGGATCGTGCGGTTCGAGGACGTCACTGGCGAGACGGTCGAGCACAGCATTCTGGGCGGTTGGTCAAAGCTGCAGTGGAAAGTTGACTGGGCGATGCGCTGGGTCGCGCTCGGCGTCGACTATGAGATGTGCGGCAAGGATCTGACCGACAGCGTCACGCAATCGGGCCGGATCGCGCAAGTGCTGGGCGGGCGTCGTCCCGAAGGACTGATCTACGAACTCTTCCTCGATGAGAAGGGCGAGAAGATTTCCAAGTCCAAGGGAAATGGCCTGACCATCGAGCAATGGCTGGAATACGGCAGCGATGAGTCGCTCGGCTTTTACCTGTTCCGCGAACCCAAGAGCGCGAAGTCGTTGCACGTCGGGATCATTCCGCGCGCGGTCGATGAATACTGGCAGTTCCGCGAGAAGCTGCCCGCGCAGCCGGTCGAGCAGCAGCTCGGCAACCCGGTATGGCACCTGCTGCGCACTAACGGTTACCATGGCGGCGACGGCGAAAGCCTGCCGGTGACTTATGGCCTGCTGCTGAACCTTGTGGGCGTGCTGGGCGCCGGGGCCACGCGCGAGCAGGTTTGGTCCTACCTTGCCAACTATGTCGAGAACGCCGATCCCGCAGCCCATCCGGCGCTCGACGGACTGGTGACGCGCGCTCTCGCCTACAACCGAGATTTCATCGCTCCCACGCTTCAGCGTCGCAAGCCCGAGAGCAACGAGGCACTGGCGCTTGCGGCGCTGGACGAAGAACTGGCTGGCACCTCCGACGACGCCACGGCGGAGGAACTGCAGAACATCGTCTACGAAATCGGCAAGGACCCGCATTACGGGTTCGAGCAGCTCCGCGACTGGTTCAAATGCCTTTACGAAACCCTGCTGGGATCGCCGCAGGGGCCGCGCATGGGCAGCTTCATCGCGCTCTACGGCGTCGGCAACACGCGCGAACTGATTGCCGAGGCGCTAGGCGATTAACGAGCCAAAGTGCGTGTCCGGGTGATCCAGCCACGCACTTTGGCTTCCAGCACCGGCATAGGCAGCGCGCCGCTGCCCAGCACCTGCTCGTGGAACAGGCGTATGTCGAAGCGGTCGCCAAGTGCGGTTTCGGCTTCGCGGCGCAGACGCTGGATAGTGAGCGCTCCAATCTTGTAGGCAATCGCCTGCCCCGGATTGGCGATGTAGCGGTCAACTTCGGCGGCGGCGTCGCTGCGGCCCATGCCGGAATTGGCGAGCATGTAGGTCACTGCCTCTTCGCGAGTCCAGCCCTTGGTGTGCAGGCCTGTATCAACCACCAGCCGCATGGCCCGCAGCATCTCGTCGTCGAGCGTACCCCAGTGCTGCATCGGGTCCCTGTAGAGGCCCATGTCGTAGCCAAGCGTTTCGGCATAGAGCGCCCAGCCCTCGATATAGGCAGTGTTGCCACCAAAGCGCTGGAAATCCGGCAGGTCGGCATTTTCCTGCGCAAGGCTGATCTGGAAGTGATGTCCCGGCGCACCCTCGTGCAGATAAAGCGTTGTGATCCCGGTCAGGAAACGGCTTTTCAGATCGTATGTGTTGAAGAAGAACACGCCCGGCTGGACACCATCGGCCGATCCTTGCGCATAGCTTCCGCCGGCCTCGAACCGGGCGCGATAGGCGAAGTAGGGCTGGATCTGCAGCGGGGTGCGCGGAAGCTGGAGGAAAAAGCGCGGTGCAAGCGCATCGACCTTTTGCGCGGTCGCGCGGAAACCTTCGGCCAGTTCCCGTTCGGTGCGGGGATGATAGCGGGGATCGCTGCGGATATGATCGAAAAATCGGCGCAGCGGCCCGGTAAAGCCAAGTTCCTGCTTCACCACCTCCATCCGCGTCTGGATTTGCGCCACGTTGGCAAGGCCAAGCTCGTGCACCGCTGCCGGATCGAGATCGAGCGTGGTGTGTGATCGCGCAAGCACGCGGTAGAGCTGTTCGCCACCGGGAAGCGCCGACAGCCCTACCTGTTCACGCGCGGCAGGCCGGTAATCCTCAGCCAGAAAGCGGCGCAACGCGCGGTAGGCGGGATAGACATCATGCCGGGTAACGAGAGTCAGGTCGCGTGTAAGCCTCTGCCGGTCGGACGTGGAAAACGTTTCCGGAAACTGTCTTGCAGGTGTGAGGAAGGGAGAGGCCTTGACCGGTTGCGCGAGCAGTCCGTCGATCTGCACGATCATGTTGTCCACGATGAGTCTCGGCTCGGTCACCCCGCTTGCGATGCCTTCGCGGAACCGGGCCATGGCTTGATCCATCACACGCGGCAGGGCCCGGTGGCGCGCGATCAGCAGTTCGTAATCTGCAACCGTTTCAAGCGGGACACCGCTGCCTGGTACTGACAGTTCGGGATAGCTTACGTGGAAGCCGCCGAAATGATTGAAAGGCTGGACGTCCAGCAAAACGGCGATTTCAGGTCTTAAGAGGGCCTGCTCGCTACGCTTCGCGTCCTCGAAAACTGCGCGGGAAATGCGGTGCCCCTCGTCAAGTCTTGCTGCGTCGATGCGGGCCAAACCGGCCAGCGCCCGGTTGTTTGCATCGCGGCGCATGGCCGAGAGCCGGGGCGTGAAAAGGAGTTCGAACTGCGGCACTGAAACCCTGCGCCCCTGTTCCAGCGCGCCCAGCGGGTCGAGGTCGATATTTGCGCGAGCATCCTCGGCGAACAGCCGGTCGAGCGCGGCGTTCGCGGCCAGCTTGTTGGCAGGCGCCGGTGCGCTGTCGATCCGCGCGACTGCTGCAGGATCGTTCTGCAAGGGTGAGCGGGCTTGTGCCGACTCTGGGGCAAGCAGCGCCGCTGCAAAGGTTGCGGCAAGCGCTGTGGAAACGCTTGCCTGCCAGCGAGTCAATGCCACTGACGCGCCCGGTACCACTTGGTCAGCACGTATTTGGTCCCGCGCACAACCGGCATTCCGGCATGCATGGAATTGGGATTGGGCGTGCCATCGGGCTTCATGTTGTTCCAGATCAGCAGTGCACCCGGCTGTGGCGGGATCGTCAGGTTGATGCGAGTGAAGTCGGTCGTCCCGCCTTCTTCGACGGCGTTGAGATAGGCCATTGCAGTCCAGCTACGCTGGCCACCGCGCTTTTGTTCCAGATCCCAAAACGGTTGGGACGGAAGAAAGTGATCGTAGTGCGCGCGGAATTCCTGGCCCGGCGCATAACGCTGGCCCTGAATCGTCTCACCAAAGGCGGGATCGATTCCCATGAGGTCGTCAATCCGCCGCTGGAGCATCATGATGAACGGCTCGAACGGGTCCACATCGCCGCTGAAGCTGGTGCGGCCGCTCGAATCCGTGCCCTTGTAACTCGGCGAGGGCACGGCAACGCTGTCGACAATGGCCATCAGCTTCTCGCATTCGGGTTGCGAAAAGAAATCGGCCACGCCGAATATTTCAAGATCATCTACCGGTATGCGATAGACGCCGGGATCGCCCGACAAACGGGTGCGCACGATCTCGCCAACGCTTTTAAGCGCTTGCTGTTCTGCGGTGTTTACGGATTTTCGGCGGAGAATGGCCATGGCTTTCCCGATCATGCGACATCCACTCGATCAGCGCAAGGCAAGTCAATTGGTCCGAACTGGATGCATGACAAGAAATTCATCAAGCATTTCTTGAAGGTTTCGGTTAACCATGCGGCCGTTGTTCAATCGTTTGGGTTGACGACCGGAAAATCTGCTGTGGTCATGCGCGCTTGAGGCGGCGTTGCATGAACAGGCAGCCGAGCCGAGGCTTGGTGATGATCCGGTTCAGCTTGGAGGGAATATTAATTGGATGCCTTCGTTGATCCGGAGATCGAGTGCCTGCGCGTCGCGGCCTCTCTCTATGGCCTGCGCCGAAAGCGCGATGCAGCAGCTGGCCGAAAAGGCCTTTTTGGCGAACCGGGATGGGATATCCTGCTCGATCTCTACATAGCGGAGCGCAGGCGCACCGAGGTCCAGGTGTCCAGCGTCTGCCTTGATGCCGGGGTTCCCTCCACCACGATCCTGCGCTGGATAGCGCGGCTGGAACGGGACGGGCTCATCTACCGCATTGCCGACAATGCCGACGCCCGCCGCCGCTATGTGCGATTGACCGACCAAGGGCGCGAAATGATGCGCACGGTTCTTCGCGCCATGGCGTCTGTAGGACAGGATTGAAATCCAGCGTTGCTCAAAGAAAAACCCCGCGCACAATCTGCGCGGGGTTCTCGTTGTTCAGCGCGTTCAGGCTAGGCCGTTCAACGACCTGACCTGACGGGCTGGATCACCAGAAGAAGTTGTAGATCACGTCGGCAACTTCGCCTGTATATGTGTCCACAAGCAGGACGTCATCGTAGTACCGCACCCAGCGATAGCCGCTGTAGGCGGGCGGCAAGCGATAGGACCAGGGATCGTTGATCCAGTAGTTGCTGCCGTAGAAGCCTGAGCTCAGGAAAAACCCGATAGACAGGCGATTGTAGTTGTAGCCGCGATAGGGCGCGTAATAGCGCGGCATCCGGTAGTGATTGCGGTTGGAGCTGCGATAATTGCTCCAGTTGTAGCGATTGTCGCGGCGCCAGTCGTTGTTCCAGCGGCGGTGATCGTCGCGGTCGTTGCCGCGCCACCGGTCGCCGTCGCGGCGGTCGTTGCGCCAGTTGTTGTCGTTGCGCCAGTTGTTGTCGTGTCGATTGCGGTCGGTGTAAGTCGAGTTGCGACCATTCCACGTCCCGCGCTGGTCCCGGTTTTCACTCCAGTTGCGATCACGGTTATCACCGCGATTTTCATCGCGATTCCCGTTCCAGCTACGATCCCTGTTGCCGTCGCGGTTGCGATCGACTTGCGTGGGGTTCCAGCGATTGCCGTCCCATCCGCGCTGCGGCGTTTGCGGCGTTGCTGCGCGATCGGCCGTGGCGGGACGGTTTACCGATCCTGCCTGCCAGTCACGCCCCGGACGCTGCGTCGTGCCGCGATCCTGCGAGCCCCAACGCTGTGCACCCTCCGCATTGCCGCGCCCCTGCCAGCCTGCATTGCCCTGAGCGACTGGGGCAGCGCGCTGTTCTTGCCGTTGTTGCGGACGCACCTGTGGCTGCGCCTGAACCTGGCCTTGGCCAGTAGCGCGGGCGCGGTAATCACCGCCACCACGCTGGCCATCATTGCCACCACCCCAAGCGCGTCCGCCACGCTCTTCACGGCGCTGCGGTTCTGCAAAGGCGGTGCCCGGGATGGCCGTTGCAATAAGGGCAACGGCAAGCGCTGTAAGCGCGCTGGAGCTGAAAATCGATTTGCCGGACATGATTGCCGACCCTTTCCCGATTGATCGCCGCAAAACCCATCGCGGCTTGATGAGGCCGTGTTAGCTGAGTCGCGCTGTCCTCTGCCTGAACCGGCATGGTAGCCTTTCGTTCAGGTTTGTGGCGAAATAAATGAATGGATTTTGCGCCGGTTGGCAGAAGCGTCGCTTTGCAGCATGATCACCGCGCCGAGCCAGAGGGATGGAATGATGATCAAGGGAATCATATTCGCAGTGGCTGCGCTGATGTCTTCGCCTGCATTGGCCGCATCGCCGCCCGCACGTCTGGCCGATCTGTCATGGCTCACTGGGTCGTGGCAAGGCGAAGGGATAGAAGGTGCACCTGCACTTGAAGCCTATGCCCCTGCTGCAGGCGGGCAGATGGTCGGCCATTTCCGGCAGTTGAACAAGGACGGCTCGGTGATGTTCTACGAACTCATCACCATCGTCGAGGAAGGCGGGTCGCTGGCTTACCGGCTCAAGCATTTCAACGCCGACCTGACCGGCTGGGAGGAGAAGGACAAGGTCGTTGCCTTCCCGCTCACCGCCGCAACCAATGGGCGTTGGGACTTTTCAGGGCTGGTCTATGAGCGCACAGGACCAGACGCCATGACTGCCACGGTCGTGGTCCATGGCGACAACGGCAAGGAAGAAACGCTGGTGTTCCGCTTCCGCAGCACAGGGCAGTAGCGGAACACCGATAGCGTCAGGTCAGCGCGTCAGCTTCTTGTAGGCGAGCGCAGTCGGACGATCCGCTGCATCACCAAGGCGGCGGCGCTTGTCTTCTTCATAGGCAGCGAAGTTGCCTTCGAACCATTCGACGTGGCTGTTGCCTTCGAACGCGAGGATGTGCGTGGCCAGACGGTCAAGGAAGAAGCGGTCATGGCTGATTACCACGGCGCAACCGGCGAAGTTCTCGATGGCGTCTTCCAGCGCGCTCAGCGTTTCCACGTCGAGGTCGTTGGTCGGTTCGTCCAGCAGGAGGACGTTGCCGCCCAGCTTCAGCATCTTGGCCATGTGGACGCGGTTGCGTTCACCGCCTGATAGTTTGCCGACGTTCTTCTGCTGGTCGGCGCCCTTGAAGTTGAATGCGCCGACATAGGCCCGCGTGCTCATCTCCTGCTTGTTGACGGTCATGTAGTCCAGACCGTCGGAGATTTCCTGCCAGACGTTGTTCTTGGGGTTCAGGTCGTCGCGGCTCTGGTCGACATAGCCGAGGTGGACAGTGCTGCCGATTTCCACCGTGCCGCTGTCGGGCTGTTCCTTGCCGGTGAGGATCTTGAACAGCGTCGATTTACCCGCACCGTTCGGCCCGATGATGCCCACGATGCCGCCCGGTGGCAGCATGAACGACAGATCCTCGAACAGCAGCTTGTCGCCATAGGCCTTCGAGATGTTCTTCACATCGATGACCTTGCCGCCAAGTCGCTCTGGCACCTGAATGACGATCTGCGCCTTGCCGATGGGACGGTTGTCCTGTGCGTTCTGCAGTTCCTCGAACTTGCGGATACGCGCCTTGCTCTTGGTCTGGCGCGCGGCTGGCGTCTGCCTGATCCATTCGAGTTCGCGGGTAAGCGCTTTCTTCTTGCCGCTTTCCTCGCGGTCTTCCTGCTCGAGGCGCTTGGCCTTCTTTTCCAGATAAGTCGAGTAGTTGCCCTCGTAGGGGAAGTACTTCCCGCGATCGAGTTCGAGGATCCAACCAACCACGTTGTCGAGGAAGTAGCGGTCGTGGGTGATCATCAGCACCGCGCCGGCATATTCCTTCAGATGGTTTTCCAGCCATTCGACGGATTCAGCGTCAAGGTGGTTGGTCGGTTCGTCGAGCAGCAGGATCGACGGCTTCTGGATCAGCAGGCGGGTCAGCGCGATGCGGCGCTTTTCACCGCCCGAAAGGCTGGATACCGACCAATCACCGGGAGGGCAGCGCAGCGCTTCCATCGCGATTTCGAGCTGGTTGTCGAGCGTCCAGCCGTCAACCGCGTCGATCTTGTCCTGAAGCTCGCTCATTTCGGCGCCCAGCGCGTCGAAATCGGCGTCCTCCTCACCCATTTCCATGCCGATCTGGTTGAACCGGTCGACCATGTCGGCAATCGCGCGCGCGCCGTCCTTGACATTCTCCAGCACGGTCTTGCTCTCGTCGAGCTGCGGCTCCTGCTCGAGATAGCCGACCGTGATGTTTTCGCCCGGCCACGCTTCGCCGGTGTAGTCCTTGTCGATCCCCGCCATGATCTTGATCAGCGTCGATTTACCGGCACCGTTGGGTCCGACGATACCGATCTTGGCACCCTGGTAGAACTGCAGGCTGATGTCGCTCAGCACCGGCTTTTGAGCGCCGGGGAAGGTCTTCGTCATGCTCTTCATGACGTAGGCGTATTGGGCAGCCATATCTGGTCCTTGGATGAATGGCGAAAATAGGTTGCGCCGCCCTTATCCGAGCAAGCCGGTGCGGGCAAGCGGGGCTTGGCGCAGAAGGGTGGCAACGGGGGCTTGGCAGGGGACGACCTGAAAGATAGGCAAGGTTTCATGAGAAACAACTTCCGCTCGCTCGCCCTTTCCGCAGCTCTCATCGCCCCTGCAGCCGCTCATGCCAATGGCGATGTAGCGTGGGACATCCTTGCCGGGCTGACCAGCGAAGTCGGCCCGCGCATGCCGGGGAGCGAGGCCGAGGCGCGGGCGCGGGTATGGGCCGAGGCGCGGCTCAAGGCGCTGGGTTTCAGCAGCGTTGTGGTCGAGCCGTTCACGATCCGGGGGTATGTGCGCGGGCGCGACGAGGCTAGCCTTGTCGCGCCGATCCCGTTCAGGCTGGCGGTGACCGCGCTCGGGTACAGCGGCGACACGCCCGACAAGGGGATCGCGGCGGATGTTGTCTACTTTCCGACGCTGGATGCCCTGAAAGCTGCGCCTGACGGTTCGCTCGCGGGCAAGATTGCCTTCATCGACCATGCGATGAAGCGCAATCAGGATGGCAGCGGCTATGGCCCCTATGGTCAGGTGCGGCGGGCAGGCCCGGCAATTGCGTCCGGCAAGGGTGCGGTGGGTGTGGTCATCCGGTCGATTGGCACTGACAGTCACCGCAATCCCCACACCGGCGGCACGACGTTCCCGGAGGGCGTGAAGCCGATCCCGGCAGGCGCGGTGTCAAATCCCGATGCCGACCTGATCGCCCGCATCGCTGCCAGCGGCAAGCCAATCCGCATCGCTCTTACGCTGACCGGCAAGACAACCGAGGGACTGCCCTCTGGCAACGTGATCGGTGACTTGCCGGGGCGTGACCCCACCCTGCCTCCGATCCTGCTTGGCTGCCATCTCGACAGCTGGGATCTTGGCACCGGCGCGATAGACGACGCGGCTGGGTGCGCGATCGTGACGGCGGCCGCCCTGAAGGTGCAGGAAGGTGGGCAACCTTTGCGCACGATCCGGGTGCTTTGGGCCGGCTCGGAGGAGTTGGGCGGCTTCGGCGGCAAAGCCTATGCGCAAAAGCATGGCGAGCCGCACGCGCTGGCGATGGAAAGCGATTTCGGGGCGGGGCGCGTCTGGCGCGTGAACACCAATTTCTGGACGAGCAACAAGCCGCTAGCCGACCGCATTGCTACGGCCCTTGCGCCCATGGGTATTGTGCGCGGAACGGGGCCGGTCGAGGGCGGTACCGACGTGGAACCGATGATCGAGAAGCAGAAGCTGGCCGTGGTCGATCTCAATCAGGACGGCACCTATTACTTCGACTTGCACCACACGCCCGATGACACGCTCGACAAGGTCGATCCCGCAGACCTCGCGCAGAATGTGGCGGCGTGGACTGCCGTGCTCAAGATCGTTGCAAATGAAGCGGGAGCACTCACGCCCGCGCCGTGAGCACGATCAAGCGGGGTCTTCAGGAAATTCGACGATGGTCGTGACGCCGTTGTCGCCGACGACGTTTACCGTTCCGCCCAGCTGCGAGGCGAATCCGCGAATGATGGTAGCGCCAAGGCCGCGAGATCTGTCCGACGGGTCAGGTGATGTCAGAGGCATGCCGAGCCCGTTGTCCGAAATCGTCAGGCGCAGACGATTGCCGTCGGTCCGGTCCAGCGTGATCCGGACTTCTCCGGCCTGACCATCTTGGAACGCGTGTTTGATGCTGTTGGTCAACACTTCGGTGACAAGCAGCATTAGCGTCATCATGCGGTCGACTGCGATCCTTGCGTCGATGGCATTGACGATGACTTCGACATGGCTGGCAGCAGCCACCTCCTGCGTTTGCCGCACGGTATGAATGATCTGTTCGGGCAGGGCGAG
The DNA here is from genome assembly GCF_031846015.1 of Novosphingobium sp. MMS21-SN21R. Taxonomy (GTDB): domain Bacteria; phylum Pseudomonadota; class Alphaproteobacteria; order Sphingomonadales; family Sphingomonadaceae; genus Novosphingobium. The sequence goes on from NZ_JAVRDU010000001.1 coordinate 1,437,290, forward strand.
TTGGCGTGCAGCCGGATCATAGAGCTGGCGATGGACGCGGCCCATCAGTTCAATGCGCGCATCGGCGCTGTCGACCACGGCCAGCGCAGACATGGGTTCCCGTTCGATGCGTCGGCGCTGCAGACGCAACATCGATGAAATCGATGCCAGATTGTTGGCCACGCGGTGCTGGAGTTCCTTGAACAGAAGCGTCTGGTGCGCCGCCATGTCCGCGAGCTGTTGCTGGCTTTCGACAAGCTGCCGTTGACGGGCGAGAAGTCCGTCTATGAGCGCAATATCGACTGCCACGACCAACACGTAGAAGATCATGGCGGTCACAACCGGGCCATCGGAATGGAAGCTGTGGAATGGCGGGATGAACCAGTACCACGCAGCAAGGCCGCTGAGCACGGCACAGACGATCCCCGGGCCGCGACCGGCAAGGAACGTGCTGATGATCACGACAGGGAAGAATGTCAGGAACGGGAAGCCGGGCGGCAGCATGCTGTCGGCCACAAAGCGCACAGCAGCGCCCAACCCCGCAAGCAGGATGGCGGTTCCATAACGGGGCCAAGTGCCGCGAATGGGCTGAAAAAGTGCTCGCGGCAACAGGGTCATGTCTCCAGACTTTGCCGGAAAACAGTAACAAACGCAACCACGCTTTGTAATGCGTGGTTGCGTTTGTGAGCTATTCGGCATCGCATACTTGCTCCGACGAACAAGTTGCTGCCGGTCAATCAGATGCGTTCGATGATGATCGCCGGGGCCATTCCGCCAGCCGCGCACATCGTGACCAGGCCGTAGCGGCCTCCCGAACGCTCCAGTTCGTCAAGCGCGGTGCCGATCAGGATCGATCCGGTTGCTCCGATGGGATGGCCGAGCGCCATGGCTCCGCCGTTGATGTTGACCTTGGCGCGGTCAAGCTCAAGATCACGGATGAACTTTTCAGCGACGACCGCAAAGGCCTCGTTGATTTCCCAGACGTCGATGTCGTCCTTGGTCAGGCCGGCCTTGGCAAGCACCTTCATCGCTGCAGGCACCGGAGCATTGAGCATCAGCGTCGGGTCATCGCCCTGGTTGGCATAGGCGACGATGCGGGCGCGCGGCTTCAGGCCGTGCTTTTCCGCATAAGCGGGCGACGTGATCAGGATCGCCGCCGCGCCGTCGACCACGCCCGACGAATTCCCAGCGTGATGGAAATGCTGGATTTCCACGTCGGGATAGCGGCGGTTGATCTGCTTGCGGAAGGTTGTGCCGCCAAGATCAAAGTCGGCAAGGCCCACAAAGCTGGGCTTGAGCGCGGCGAGGCCTTCGGCAGTGGTTTCGGGGCGAGGGAACTCCTCGCGGTCAAGCGCGACCGAACCGTCTTCGTTCAACACGGGCACAACAGACTTGTTGAATCGGCCATCCTTGATCGCCATGTCCGCGCGCTGCTGGCTGACCAGTGCCAAGCCATCGAGGTCTTCGCGGCTGATGCCTTCGATCGAGGCGATGGCGTCGCCGCACACGCCTTGATGTGATTGCGGATGGATTGCGTCGAGCGCCATGTTGCCCGAGCCCATGCCGAGCGGCTGGAAACCGGCATTCGCCTGTTCCGCACCGTGCGCGGTCTGGAAACTCATCATCTCGGTGCCACCAGCGATCACGCAGTCTTCCATGCCTGACATCACCGAGGCGCAGGCGAGATTGACCGAGGTGATTCCGCCGCCGCAAAAGCGGTCGAGCGTGGTGCCGCTGGCCTTGACGTCATACCCCGCCGCCAGAGCAGCCATCCGGCCAAGATCGCCACCCTGCTTGCCGACCTGCATCGAGGTTGACCAGATAATGTCATCCACCGTCGCGGTGTCGAGGTGGTTGCGCTCCTTCAGCGCGCTCAGCACCGTAGCGGCGAGATGCTGGGGGTGAAGGTGCGAAAGCGCACCCTTGCCGGGCTTGCCAACGCCGCGCGGCGTGCGAACAGCGTCGATGATATAGGCTTCGGGCATCGCGATGACTCCTTGCTCGGATTTAATCGTTTGATTAATGGTGGTGGCGGGTAAGTGCAAGTGCAATCATGCGGGGTCGACAGTGCGGCGGCGGCGTGCGAGCCTTGTTCCATCCGATTTCGACACGAGGCCCTGATGCTTCATCACGAACTGCTAGAACAGGCGCGCGGGCTTTCCGACGCGATAATCACGCTGCGCCGCGCGATCCATGCCGAGCCCGAACTGGGTCTGCACACGCCCAAGACGCGCGACAAGGTACGGCTGGCGCTGGCACACCTCCCGCTCGAATGGCGCGAGGGGCCTTCGACGACGGGGCTGGTCGCAACCCTGAAGGGCAAGGCAGGCCCCGGACGCCGGGTGCTGTTGCGCGGCGACATGGACGCTCTCCCGATGACCGAGGATACCGGCCTGCCGTTTTCCTCGACCATCGCGGGCGCGATGCATGCCTGTGGCCACGATACCCACACCGCCATGCTTGCAGGCGCTGCTGAAGTGCTCTGCGCCCGCGCGGATCGCCTTGCGGGCGAAGTCCAGTTCATGTTCCAGCCGGGCGAAGAAGGGTATCACGGGGCGCGCTTCATGCTGGACGACGGACTGATCGATCCGCTGCCCGATGCAGCCTTCGCGCTCCACATCATGCCCAACAGCCCGCATGGTCTGGTAGCCGGGCGCGCGGGCACACTGATGGCGTCGGCGGACCAGTTCGACATCGTGGTGCGGGGCAGGGGAGGCCATGCCTCGATGCCCCATGACGCGCTCGATCCGGTGCCGGTCGCCTGCGAGATCGTGACTGCAATCCAGGCGATGGTGACACGGCAGTTCCCGGTGTCGGACCCGGTCGTTGCCACAGTCGCCAAGATCGAAGCAGGCACGGCGCACAACGTGATCGCCGACGTTGCCGCGCTGAAGGGCACCTTGCGGACGCTGTCTCCGGGCAATCGCGAGAGGTTGCGCGAAGCGTTGGACCGTGTTGCAACCCATATCGCTGCCGCCCACGGCATGACCGCCGAACTGGCCATAACGCCTGGTTTTCCCGTCACCGTCTGTGATCCGCGCGCTGTCGATCTGGGCGAAAACGTTGTCCGCGATCTGGCAGGCGAGCACGCTTTCCACCGGCTCGATCATCCGATCATGGGTGCGGAGGACTTCTCCTACGTGCTGGAGAAAGTGCCGGGCGCCATGTTCTTCCTCGGCGTTGCACATGAAGGCGCTGACTGGCGGTCGTGCTGCTCGATCCATTCGACGCGCATGATGGTAGATGAAAGCGTGCTGCCGCTGGGCACCGCAGTACTGGCGGGCTGCGCCGAACGATTTCTTGGAGAAGGTTTCGCATGATCTGGTGGAATGGTGAAATGCCCTCGATGGACCGGCTGACGCGGCTGGGCAGCGATTCCATGCCCGCCCATCTCGGCATCGAATTCGTCGATTGCGGCGAGGACTGGGTACGCGCACGAATGCCGGTCGATCATCGCACGCACCAGCCGTTCGGGCGCCTCCATGGTGGTGCGTCGGTGGCTCTGGCCGAGACTATCGGGTCGATGGCAGGCGCAATGGTGCTCGATCCCGAACGCTTTGTCTGCGTCGGCATGGAGATCAACGCCAACCATTTGCGGCCTGTTCGTGATGGCTGGGTCTATGCCACGGCCCGGCCTGAGGCAGTTGGCCGGTCAACGCATGTCTGGTCGATCCGCATCGAGGACGAGGCAGGCAAACTTGTCTGCATTTCGCGGCTGACGCTGGCGATCATTCCGGCGGAGCGCAAATAGCCCGCAGGTAAATTCAACGTTTTCAGGAACCAACGTGAATTTGCTGCATTTCGATCGGCAGGTGCCTTTTGATATGCATGACAAACAATCCGAACATACTCTCCGGCCTGGACAAGTGGATCAGGCTTACACTGCTTTCGACCCCGCCGTTGCGCGCTTCCGCGCGCAGCACCCCGAAGACACTTTCGATGGGGCATCCGGCGTGTTGTTCGAACAGGCGATGGCGCAGACCCGCATGGCGATCTGCCTTTGCGATCCTTACGCGCCCGACGTTCCGATCATCTTCGCCAACCGCGCGTTCCGGCACCTCACCGGTTATGACGAGCATGAGATCGTCGGTCGAAACTGTCGCTTCCTGCAAGGGCCTGGCAGCGATCGCGCGCAGATCGAGAAGATGCGCAAGGCCATTGCCAGCGAGGACGTGGTTGTCGTCGAAGTCCTGAACTACCGGAAGGACGGCACCGCCTTCTGGAACGCGCTTCACCTTGGACCGGTCTATGACGCCGAAGGAAAGCTCGTCTATCTGTTTGGCAGCCAGTGGGACGTATCCGACGTGCGCGCCGCCCGGGCAGACGAGCGCCATGCCCGCGAACTTGCGCGGGAACTTTCGCACCGAATGAAAAACATGTTCGCGGTGATCGGCAGCATCGTCAATTTCACCGGGAGAATGCGCGGAATCGAAGTCGAGGCGCGCGAGATAAACGACCGCATTCAGGCTCTTGGACGCGCTTACGAAACCACGCTCGACGATTCGCATCGCGGCACGGTTGAGGTCGGTCAGGCGATCCGGGCCGTGCTTTCTCCATATGACCCTGACGGCACGCGCATCGCGTTCGAAGGCAATGGCTTGCGTTCGGATTTTGCGTCCGTGTCGGTACTCGGACTTTCACTGCACGAACTTGCAGTGGATGCCATACGACATGGTGCACTCGCCAGCGATGATGGGCGCGTAACTGTTGGCTGGCACAGGAATGGTACGCCCTCAGAGCCGGTAATCCGCATCGACTGGGCCGAAAGCGGTGGCTTGCCGAGAAACAAAATGCCTGAAAGTAGCGGGGGAATTGTGGAGCGCATGCTGGACATGGCCAAGGGAGGTATTGTGCGGGAGTGGTCTGGCGACGGGTTGCGGGCAAGCCTCAACATTCCTTTGCGGCAGGCTTGACCATGACTACGCTCAACTCATCGCCGTCCGAACCTTGCCGCATTCTCGTGCTCGACGATGAACCCCTGATTCTCCTGGATCTCGAATTCGCGGTTGAGGATGCAGGCTGCAAGCCGCTCACTGCGCTAGATCTTATGGAAGCGCTCACGATTGTGCAGACTCATGCAATTTCCGCTGCCATCCTCGACGTTTCGCTGGGCAAGGGGCAGACCTGCGAGCAGGTAGCCCGGACTCTCGCAGCAATGGGCGTGCCCTACGTGCTGCACACGGGCGATCTTGACAGGATGGACGAGGCCGTCCGAGGCCTCGGCGGCACTCTGGTGCCCAAACCAACGCCTGCCGCCGTGGTGGTTGCTCGAGCACTGGAACCTTTGTTACCCCGACCTGTCTGAACGCTTGCGTCACGCCGCCGATCTGCGCCAAGGCGAGTGCGCATCAGAAGGACAGATTCGATGACTGGCGAACACGACCAGCGGGTAGTCGCGACGACCGGTATTCACAATTTTCGTGACTACGGCGGGTATGGCGCGCGTGGGGGCCGGATCAAACGCGGCAAACTTTGGCGTTCTGGCCAACATTCCGAAGCAACAGCCAACGATCTCGACGTCGTCCGTCGCCTCGAAATTTCGACCATTATCGATTTGCGTGGCGACAGTGAGCGTGCGGTAGCCCCTTGCTTGCGCCACCCGGCATTTGCAGGCGAGGTTCTGTTCCACCCCGGCGAGACGGCCAGTGAAAAGGGCAGGGCGGTCCATGAGGAAGTGGCATCGCGTGTCCGGTCGGCTGATGACGCCCGCGCTGCAATGGTGAGGCTCTATGAGACGCTGCCGTTCCGGCCTGTGCTGGTGGGGACACTGCGCCTTTACATGAAGGCCTTGGCCAGCCGGGAAACGCCTAGCCTCCTCCATTGCTTCGCGGGCAAGGACCGCACCGGCCTGGCCGCTGCGCTGGTCCATACCCTGCTGGGTGTCCACCACGACGACATGATCGCCGATTACCTTCTCACAAATACCGCCGGCGATTCTGAAGCGCGGATCGAAGCTGGTGCGCGCCACGTGCGTGCAGGGTTTGGCGTTGCAATGAGTGACGATGCCGTGCGGGTACTAATGGGCGCGGAGGCCGGATTTCTCGACGGCGCCTTTGCGGTCATCCGCGACGCCCACGGCACGACCGAGGCCTATGCGCGCGATGTGCTCGGCGTTACGCCCGAGGTTCTTGCAGCCATGGAACGCAATCTCGTCGAGGCCTGAGCGGCGATCAGGCAACTTTCAGTTATGCCTCTACCCGGGTTATCAATTCTGCCTTTTCCATGCCGCTTGACGTGGGCTTCCAGCGTGCCTTCCAGATGCACATGGTATTCGCTCTTGGGCATTCCGCGAATGAACTTCGCCACCTCGGGATTGTTGATCGGTGCACGGCGCCCGCCTTTCCGGTTAGCGCCCGCGAGCCTCCAAGCGCGGCAAAACCCGTAACGAATAACGTGCGATGCATCATTTGCGCGCTTTGCTCGTCCTCTGGACTTGCCGGGCGGAGCAGTCTCCGCTGTCAAAAGCCTTTTTGGCAATGGCGGCGTGACAAATTGCGGGCAGGGCATGCCCAAGAAATTCTGTCCCGATAGCTGCGGATAAAGCACATCTGCCGGACTCGCTTTTCGCGCCCACGCTGCCTATTTCGCGTGGCTACTGGAGGACATTCCCATGGCGACGACGCACAAGACCCGCATGCTCATCATCGGCTCAGGCCCGGCTGGCCTGTCGGCAGCGATCTATGGCGCTCGCGCGGGAATGGAGCCCATCGTGGTGCAAGGCCTGCAACCCGGCGGCCAGCTGACGATCACCACCGATGTCGAGAACTATCCCGGCTTCCGCGATGTGATCCAGGGGCCGTGGCTGATGCAGGAAATGCAGGCGCAGGCCGAACATGTCGGCACACGGATGATGTGGGACACCATCCTTGAGGTCAGCATGGACGGCAGCCCGTTCCGCGCCATCGGCGATAGCGGCGATGTCTATGAAGGCGATGTGCTGGTAATCGCCACTGGCGCGCAGGCCAAGTGGCTCGGCGTACACGGCGAGCAGGAATTTTCGGGCAAGGGCGTGTCAGCTTGTGCCACGTGCGACGGGTTCTTCTATCGCGGCAAGAAAGTTGTGGTTATCGGCGGCGGAAATACTGCTGTCGAAGAAGCGCTCTACCTGACCAACCATTCGCCCGACGTGACGCTGATCCACCGCCGCGATTCGTTGCGCGCGGAGAAAATCCTGCAGGACCGCCTGTTCGCGCATCCCAACGTCAAGGTTTTGTGGAACCAGAAGGTCGACAGCTTCGTCGGCGAAACGGGCAAGGGCCTGACCGGGGTCAAGGTCATCGATACAGTCACTGGCGCGGAATCTGTGGTTGAGACCGACGGCGCATTCGTCGCCATTGGCCACGCGCCTGCAACCGAACTGTTCAAGGGCAAGCTGGAACTGGACGAAAGTGGCTACATCATCGTTGAGCCGGGCACGCCCAAGACGGCTATCCCCGGTGTATTCGCCTGCGGCGACGTGATGGACCACACATATCGTCAGGCCGTTACTGCGGCTGGGACAGGCTGCATGGCCGCGCTCGATTCCGAGCGTTTCCTCGCCGATCTCGATTTCAAGGCGAGTCAGTCGGTTCCGGCGTAAGCGCCCTGATGAGGCGCGCGAACAACCATTCGCGCGCTGCGTCGTCCGAGAAACTGTGCGAGGCGCTGGCGATCCGGGCGATACGCGGGTCGGATGTGTCCCACGCAGCCTCGAACATCTGCGCGGTGCGGTCACTGCTGGCAAGCAGGATCGAAACATCACCGCCGAACGCGGCAAGGCCTGCCTGCATCTCGGAAACCAGGCCTGCAGGGCGAGGGGGCGCTGATTGCGCAGCGTTGCGCAGGCCCTTGATCAGTTTGGCAAAGTTGACCCCGCCGGTGAGCAAGCGCCAGACTTCCCGCGGGTTTGTCAGCTTCCCCAGATAACGGCTGCGGATGGCTGACGCAGGCATCGCCTCAGGAGCTTCCTCGCCATCAATCGTCCACGGATTGGCGAGCACGACTGCATCCAGCGCCATGTCCTTGGCGTAGAGCATCAGTGCCGCCGCAGCATCGCAATTGCCGAAGGCGACCACGCGCGACAGGTGCGGCGCTGCTAAGCGAAAGGCCGCCAGCGCTGCAGCCAGATCCATGGCCGAATGGCGAAACGTGGGATTCTCGCCCTCGCTGTCCCCCACGCCGCGCCGGTCATATCGGAACACCGGATAGCCAGCATCGGCCAATCGCGCGGCCAGTTGCGCTTGCCCACCCCATGCGCCGCTGCGCAATTCGTTGCCGCCCGAAACAAGCAGCAGCCCGGCCGAACCGCTGGCCTCGGCAATGTCGAGCGTTCCGACGAGGCTCAAGCCTTCGCAGGCAAATGTGATGTGACGGCGCGTCATGCGCCCAGGCCTGCCGCGATCAGCTTTGCCAACGCTGCAGATTGTTCGGGCGCAGCGGCGGGTTCGGCGCGTAGCCACAATCCGCCGCCGCCCAGTTCGGACTGCGCGATGATCCGCTGCCCCTCAAGTTGCGGCGATGCATCCTGCAAGCCTGCAATCAGCGAGGCGCCAAAACGGTAGCCCGCCAACTCCAACCCCTCTGTTCGCCCCTGTTCGAGCAGCGCCGCGCTGTCTTCATGCAACCCAGCCTCGCGCGCAGCAATGGTGCGGGCGCGGAGCAACTGGCGCAGGATCGACGAACCCTTGGTAGGTTCGAGCAGAAAACCGGGCAGGGCGACAGGACACACGAGCGCACCGCCGCGAACGGCCAGCACTCCGCTCGCCCCGAAATGCAGCTCTGCCTGCTGCATCGCCATGCGCCAGCCGTGCAGGCTCTGCGCCTCGAACGCCTGCAGGCTTTCGTTGCATCCCGGAAGATCGGGCAGGAAGCTGTCGATCCCGGCGTCGTCGAGCAAGCGCATTGTTTCGACCAGCATACGGCGCATGCGGTTGGCTTCGTCGAACAGCGCGGGCACGATCAGCAACCGGCGGGCGCGGCCCCGGTCAAAGGCCAGCGCATATTCCTCGCTCTGCCCGGAAGGGCCGGGGCAGGGCCAACCAGCGATCACGCCTCGACTTTGGCTTCCAGGAACGACAACAGGTTGCCGTAGCTTTCGAGCAGTTCGCCATCGACCTCGTCATCCTCGATCACGATGTCGAGCCGGTCCTCGATTTCGGTCAGAAGACCCGCGACCGCCATCGAATCAAGTTCTGGCAGGTCACCGAACAGGCCGGTCGAGGCATCGAACGCGGCCACGCGCTCTGCCGAGAGGCCAAGCACGTCCTGAAGGATCGCGCGCAGGGTGCTGTCGGTGTCGTTCATTTCTGCCCTGAATGAAGGAAAGCGGACGAGTTCACTTGCGCCCTTAACCATCGTGGTTTGCGGAAACAAGGGGTTGGAGCAAATGCCGGGCCGTGGCGCGCACCAGAGAGGGCCAGTGGCGAACGGCTGACGGCTTCCATGCACGCAGGCGGTAGCGTGTTCGCACCGCCTCCATCCAGTCGCGCTTGTAGGGATCATCGCCCGTACCGAAATCGACCATGCCTATCCGGTCCCTGTCGATAACATGTTCGAACATCGCTGCCGTCAGCAGAGTGCCCGGCGACTGTTTGCGGTAGCGCTCGTCATGCGCGAGCTTGTGGATGAAGGCCGTGCCGCCTTCCACGGTCCAGAACTGTGTAGCAACGGGTTCACCGCCAATTTCTGCGATGCCCAGCCGCAAGCGCCCGGCAGCACCGTCCATCTGTGCCCACTTGCGCAGGAAATCCGGGCTGCCTTCGCCGGGCTTCCAACTGAGGTTGTAGACAGCCTCGTATGCCGCCCAGTCTGCCTCCGAAAATTCGGTGGCGATGCGCAGAGCCACATCGCCCTTCCTGCCCTTGCGGCGCACCGTCTCACGCAACGCACCGGGGCGTGCAGCCCAGTACTCGGCAAAGCTGCGACCATTGAGCGGCAGGACGTGGTTCGAATCGCAAGGATCCGACAAGACGATCCAGCCCGCCTTGCGAAATGCCGCTGCCAACATTTGTGCATCGCCATGCGCCATGGGGGCGAACATGGCGCGGCCGTATGGCAAGGCTTTCACAAGGCCTGCAAACAGCGAAGCGTCGCCGCCCGGTTTCACGAAGAAATTGTACCAGTTGGCCAACGCCGCCACCTGGCCACTGGCTTCGCGCCATGGCAGCAGCGCTGCGATATTGCCGTCAACAGCCACGGTTACGCGCGCCTTCGCCGGATCGAGGCATTCGTCTGCCAGCAGCGCCAGCCATTCCAGCCGCTCGAACGGCGAACCGCACGCCTGCGCAACGAGGCGCGGGTCCGCTTGCGCTTCCTTAAGACTGGCGTGATAGACGTCCAATTCGAGAAATCCTTTGCCGAGAACCCGCTTGTCCGCCGATCCCGATCCAACCGTATATCCGCTCGATCACCTCGCCATGCGCGGGCAGGGCGACGCTCCGGCGCTGGTGCTCAAGGACCGCACCCATAGCTACAACTCGTTAAACGCGCGTGTAGGTGTGCTGGCAGGATGGCTGAAATCGCGCGCGGCGGAACCGGGCGCGCGCATCGCCACATGGCTGCCCAAGACGGAACTCGCCTGCCTGATGCCGCTCGCTGCCGTGCGGGCAGGCTTGGTACATGTCCCGATCAACCCGCTGCTGAAGCGCGCGCAAGTGGTGCATATCCTCGCCGACAGCGGCACTGCCCTGCTGATTTCGAACAAGGGACGGCTGGACACGCTGGAGTCGGGCGACGCGATCTGCCCGGTGCTGGATGAAGCGACGGCGTGGGCCGAGGCCGACGCGCTGGCCTGCGAATTGCAGCCTTCCAATGCTGCGTCCGACAGTCTCGCCGCAATCCTCTACACCAGCGGATCGACCGGGCGGCCCAAGGGCGTTATACTCAGCCAGACCAACCTCTGGCTCGGCGCGGTAAGCGTGGCGCATTACCTGAAGATAACGCCCGATGACCGGGTGCTGGCGGTTCTCCCACTGGCATTCGATTATGGTCAGAACCAGTTGCTCTCCACATGGTATGCGGGAGGCTCGGTCGTTCCGCTCGACTACCTGACGGCGCGTGATGTGGTGAAGGCGGTTGCGCGGCATGGTGTGACGACCATTGCCGCTGTGCCGCCGCTCTGGCTGCAGCTTGCCGAACTGGATTGGCCCGCTGAAACGGCCGTCTCGCTGAAGCGCCTGACTAACAGCGGCGGCGCGCTTACCCCATCGCTGGTCCGCGCCTTGCGCACGAAGTTCGCGCAGGCCGAGCTCTATCCGATGTACGGTCTGACAGAAGCCTTCCGCTCAACCTATCTTGATCCATCGCTGGTGGACGCGCACCCAACCTCCATCGGCAAGGCGATACCCTTCGCCGAAATTCTTGTAGTCAAGGATGACGGCCATGCGGCCGTGCAGGACGAGGAAGGCGAACTGGTTCACACCGGGCCACTCGTGGCGCAAGGCTACTGGCAGGATGCCGATCGTACTGCCGAGCGTTTCAGGCCCGCGCCCTCATTCTCGAAACTGGGCGGCATGGCGGTGTGGTCGGGTGATCGGGTGCGGCGCGACGGGGAGGGCTTGCTCCACTTTGTCGGGCGGCGTGATGCGATGATCAAGACCAGCGGCAACCGCGTCAGCCCGCAGGAGGTCGAAGAAGCCGCCGTCGCTACCGGATTTGTGGCCGAAGCCGTCGCGCTCGGCCTGCCCGATCCGCAACTGGGGCAGGCGATTCATCTGGTCGCCCGCGCTGCCGGTGATGCCGACGCGGCGAGGGAAGGGCTAATCCCCGCGCTCACACGCGTGCTCCCCAATTTCATGCTCCCGCGCCATGTCCACTGGCGCGGTGAAATGCCGGTCAGCCCGAATGGTAAGCTCGACCGGGTTGCGCTTGCCGCCGAACTCGCCAAGGACATGTCTCGATGAAGCCCCTTGGACCTATTCCGAACGGTTATGCTGCGATTGATGGCGAACTCGGCATCGCCGGTCGCAAGGTGAGCGACATTATCACCGAGGCCGGAACCACCCCGCTCTTCGTCTATTCGCGCGACCTCCTGACTCAGCGCGTGGCGACCTTGCGCGCCGCGATGCCGAAGCGGCTGGCGATACACTACGCGGTCAAAGCCAACCCGTTCGGCCCGGTGTTGCAGCACATGTCGGCACTGGTCGACGGGTTCGACATTGCTTCGGGCGGAGAACTTGCGCTGGTGCGGGCGGTCGGTATCGACCCGTCGCGGGTCAGCTTTGCGGGGCCGGGCAAGCGCGATGCCGAACTGGAAGCGGCCATTTCGGCCGGCGTCACACTCAATCTCGAATCGGAAGGTGAAGCGGCGCGCGCGCTGGCGATTGCGCTGCGTATTGGCATCACCCCCCGCCTTGCAATCCGGGTGAATCCCGATTTCGATCTCAAGGGTTCGGGCATGAAAATGGGCGGCGGGGCCAAGCCTTTCGGCATCGATGCCGAGCGCGTGCCAGCCCTCGCGCGCCAGTTGATCGCCGAAGGCGCGGACTGGCGCGGATTTCACATCTTTGCCGGTAGTCAGGCGCTTTCTGCCGATGCAATCATCGAAACGCAGGCGCAGACCCTCGATCTTGCCGCGCGGCTGGCCGAGGGCACCGGCGCGCCGCTGCCCAAGTGCAATCTCGGTGGTGGTATCGGCATTCCCTATTTTCCCGGCGATGTGCAGGTGGATATCGCCAAAGTCGGCGCGGCCTTGGCCGAGCGCTTCGCCGCTTTGCCCGACGTGCTGCAAGGCACTTCTTTCGTGATGGAGCTTGGCCGCTATCTCGTTGGTGAAGCAGGGGTTTACCTGGCAACCATCGTCGACCGCAAGGTCAGCCATGGCGAAACTTACCTTGTCACCGATGGCGGACTCCATCACCAACTCGCCGCCAGCGGCAATTTCGGCACCGTGGTCCGCCGAAACTACCCCAGCGCCATCGCAACCCGGTTTGATGCACCCGCCGAAGAGGAGGCGAGCATCGTCGGCTGCCTGTGTACGCCGCTCGACCGGCTGGCCGACAAGGGCGGTTTTCCGCGCGCCGATACCGGCGATGTGGTGGCGATTTTCTGTGCCGGAGCCTATGGTGCAAGCGCCAGTCCTGCGATGTTCCTGGGGCAGGGGCCGGCCCGGGAAATTCTTTTGTAACAGAGTGATGCCGCGCCTGCGTTAACACCTGCCGCAACGCCAGTCCCGTAACGGGACACGGGCAAATGCCTGCTTGTCGCTGCCTGTTCTGCAATCAAGGCTAACGCAATCTTCACCCTTTTTGGCGATAGCCGGTGATGAATTGCGGTTCCTGTCCTGCGCCCGTCCACGTGACGCCGGGCCGGGTTCCGCAGCAGACAAGGACAGGCCATGCCGTTGAATTCGCGCGTTACCCGTATGCTTGCAGGCACGGCCATGTTGAGCCTTGCGCTTTCGGGCTGCGGCGGCGTTGGCGGTGGGCAGCAGTTGCCGCCTGCATCGTTCGTGGCGCTTCAGGAAGGCCCGGGCGAGGAATACGTGATCGGCCCGCTCGACGAGCTGACGATCTTCGTCTGGCGCAATCCAGAACTTGGCGCATCGGTGCAGGTCCGTCCCGACGGGCGCATCACCACGCCGCTGATCACCGATATGCCGGCCGTGGGCAAGACGCCCTCGATGCTGTCCGAAGACATCAAGCTCCAGCTTTCGCAATACATTCAGGAGCCGATCGTCTCGGTCATCGTCAACAAGTTTGCCGGCACATTCAGCCAGCAGGTGCGGATCGTCGGCGCGACCGAAAAGCCCGCCTCGATCCCGTTCCGCGCGAACATGACGCTGCTCGACGCGATGATCGCGGTCGGCGGCCTGTCGGAATACGCCGCCGGCAACAAGGCGCGGCTGGTGCGGTTCGACAAGCAATCGGGCAACCAGAAGGAATATGCCGTGCGCATCGGCGATCTGCTGCGCAAGGGCGACACCAAGGCCAACGTCCTGCTCATGCCCGGCGATGTGATCATCATCCCCGAGAGCACGTTCTGAGCAGCGGGCGGGGGACACGGCGGCCATGACCAACATCTATGAAGAAGTGCGCATTGCACTACACGGCATCTGGCTGCGGCGTTGGGTCGCACTCGGCATCGCCTGGGGCGTGTGCATGCTCGGCTGGCTGGTCGTGGCGATGGTGCCCAACAGCTACGAATCCAAGGCGCGCATCTTCGTTCAGATCGACGATGTGCTCGCCGACCAGATCGGCATCGGCGGCGATCGCAAGCGCGATATCGAACGGGTGCGCCAAACGCTGACCAGCTCGGTCAATCTGGAAAAGGTCATCCGCGCCACCCGTCTGGGCGACAAGGTTACCACAGACAAGCAGATGCAGGCGGCGGTTGGCAGCCTTGGCAAGAAGGTGACCGTGGTCAGCCAGCAGGACAACCTGTTCGAGATCACCGGCGTGGCTGGAGGCGGCGGCTTCAACGATGGCGAGAACGCCAAGCTTTCGCAGGATATCGTCCAGAAGATGATCGACATCTTCCGCGAAGAGAACCTTGCAGGCGGCCGCGGCGAGATGACCGATACGCTGGCCTTTATGGACCAGCAACTGTCCGAACGGAAAAAGGCGCTCGAAGCCGCAGAGCTGAAGCGCACCGAGTTCGAAGGCAAGAACGCCGACATGATCCCCGGCAGCGGTTCGCTGACGACCAAGATCGAAGCCGCGCGCGGGGAAATGCGCGATATCGAATCGAACCTGCTCGCCGCACAAAGTGCGCTCGCCTCGATCAACGGCCAGCTTTCGGGCACGCCGCAGACCATCGCCATTCCGGGTGCGCAGGGCGGTGCCAAGGGTGCACTCGCGCAGGCGCTGTCCGATCTTGGGTCCATGCGCGCGCGGGGCCTGACCGATAGCCATCCCGACGTGATCGCCGCCAAGGCGCAAGTCGCCAACCTGCAGCGTTCGGCTCATGCCGAAGGACCGGGCGGCGGCACGCCCAATCCTGCCTACAGCTCCCTGATCTCGATCAAGGCCGACCGCGAAGCCAGCCTTGTCGCTCTGCAATCGCGCAAAGGCTCGCTTCAGGCCGAAATCGCCCGCCTTTCTGCCCAGCAATACGGCGAACCCGCCATTGCTGCCGAAGCCGGACGCATCAGCCGCGATTACGATGTGCTCAAGGAGCAGTACGACAAGCTGCTGCGCGACCGCGAGGCGCTGCGCCTGCGCGGCCAAGTGGAAACCGAGCGCGATGCGGTGAAGTTCGAAGTAATCGATCCGCCGACGATGCCGACCGGCCCTGCCGCGCCCGATCGTCCGCTACTGCTGATGCTGGTGCTGATTGTCGGGATCGGCGCAGGCTGCGGCGGAGCCTTTGCGCTCGGACAGCTGAAGTCTGCCTATTCGACCACGGGCCAGTTGGAACGCGCTACCGGTCTGCCCGTACTCGGCTCGGTATCCGAAGCGATCACACGCCCTGTGCGGACGCTGCAGGCAAAGCGGCTCAAGTGGTTTGCCGGTGGTTTTGCCGGTCTATTCGTCGTCCTGTTCGTCCTGCTCGGCATCGAGATGCTGAAGCGCGGCATGGTGGCATGAGGGGAATGGGACGATGACCGACCAGAGCAAGATCCCCGTGCCGCCCTCAGGCCCGTCGCTGATTGAGCGCGCCTCGGGCAGCTTCGATTTCCGCACAATGACGCGTCCGCCGATTGCCGATCTGCCGCCTGCACCGAAGGGCGTGTCCGCGCCGGTCGTTCAGCCCAAACCGGCTGCGCAGTTCGAGACGACCGTCCCCCAGGTCGATCCGCAGCCGTTTCGCGGCGTGTTCCACCCGATCGACCGCGCGCATTTGCGCGAGCAGTGCCTGATCGAGCCTGAAAGTGCGGTCACCGGCCTTCTCGAAGAATTCCGCATCGTGAAGCGGCAGCTCTTGCGCACTGCCGCGGAATCGCGCGAAGGCAAGGGCGCGCCGCATGGCGAACGCATCCTGATCTGCTCGGCCCATCCGGGTGAGGGCAAGACGTTCTGTGCGGTCAACCTCGCGCTTTCGATGGCGGCCGAGAAGGACACCGAAGTCCTGCTCGTCGATGCCGATTTCGCCAAGCCTTCGGTGCTTTCGACGCTCGGCCTGCCGGGTGGTCCGGGACTGATGGACGCGCTGGCCGACCCGACGATGGCGGTTGAGGACTGCATCATCGGCACAGACATTGCCGGGCTTTACGTGCTCCCCGCAGGCAACGCGACCGGCTCGGACACCGAATACCTCGCATCGACCCGCACCGACGTCGTGCTCGCGCGGCTCACAAGCCACGCGCCCAACCGCATCGTCATCTTCGATTCGCCGCCCGCGCTCGCCGCATCGCCCGCCTCGGTCCTTGCCAACCATGTTGGCCAGACCGTGGTGGTCGTCCGTGCCGATGTGACGGGCGAGGCCGCGCTGCGCGATGCCGTGCACCTGCTCGGCGCCTGCGATGACATCAAGCTCCTGCTTAACGGCACCCGCTTTTCCACCACGGGCCGCCGCTTCGGCACTTACTACGGATACAAGGAATGACGCGTCCTGTGATCCTCGTTCGCCATGCGCTGGCGACTGGCGCGGCACTTGCCGTGCTCGGCAGCCAACCGCTGCATGCGCAGTCGATGTCCTACGAATCCGTAGATGGCGAAAGCGCACCATCGGAAAAGAGTGGCAGCCGTGGCGGCGTTTCGCTGCGCGGCGCGGGCGGCGGTGCACGCACTACGATCAAGCCCTATATCGAAGCGACGCAGAACGTCCTCTACGAGCTTTCGCCAGGCGACGATGTCCTGACTTACAGCACGATTGCGGCGGGCGTGGACGTGGCCCTGAACGGTCGCCGCACGCAGGGCGCTGTCTCGGTCCGCTACGAGCGCCGCATTGCCCAAGGCAACCGTGTGGCCGATGGCGATACGTTGTCAGGTCTCGCCCGCGTGAAGCATGACCTCATCCCGCGCACACTTTCAATCGAGGCAGGCGCGCTTGCCGCCCGCACTTCGGTCGAGCGGAGCGGTGCCGCCTCGCTCAACCCGCTCGCCAACGGCGACGCGGTGAGCCAGGTCTATTCGCTCTACGCCGGGCCTGCCGTCTCGACTCATGTCGGCGATGTCGCGCTCGCAGGCTCCTATATGCTCGGCTACACCAAGGTGCAGCAGAAGGACGCGCTGCAGTTCGCGCCTGGCCAGAGCCGCACCGACATCTTCGACGATTCGATTGCCCAGTCGGCGCAAATCTCGGCAGGGATCGCGCCCGGAACGGTCCTGCCGGTCGGCATCACCGCAACCGGTTCATTTTATCAGGAAGACATTTCCAACCTCGATCAGCGCGTGCGCGACATGCGGGCAGGCGTTCAGGTCACCTATCCCGTCACCATGGACATCGCGCTGGTGGGCGCGGTGGGATACGAGGACGTCGAGGTTTCGGCACGCGATGCAGTGCGCGCGGCCAATGGCGATCCGGTCGTCGGCGCGGATGGCCGCTACGTCACCGACAAATCGCGCGCTCGCCAGCTTGCCTATGAGACGGATGGCCTCACGTGGGACGCAGGCGTGATGTGGCGCCCCAGCCGCCGCACCGCGCTATCTGCCTTCGTCGGCCGCCGCTATGACAGCACGACTTACTACGGCAGTTTCTCCTACAATCCGAACGAGCGCAGTTCGCTCAGCGTTTCGGTCTACGACAACGTCTCCGGCTTCGGCGGACAGGTCAGCCGCGCGCTGCGCGATCTCCCGACCGATTTCCAGGTCAACCGCGACCCGTTCAACGGCCAGATCAGCGGTTGCGCTATCGGCAGCGAAAGCGGCGGCTGCGTCAACAACGCGCTGTCCTCGGTCGCATCGTCGGTCTTCCGCGCGCGCGGCGTCAACGCCACCTATTCGCGCCAGATCGGCCGGATGCAGGCGGGAATCGGCGCGGGCTACATCCGCCGCAAGTATATCGCGCGGCAGGATTCGGTTCTCGGCGCCGCCAACGGACAAGTGGACGAGAGCTTCTACGTCGATGCAGGGCTGAACGGCCCGATCGACCGCCGCTCCAGCTTCGGTGTCTCGGCCTATGCGGCATGGTTCCAGAGCGGCGCGTCGAGCCTTGGCGACGTGACCACGGTCGGCGTCAACGCTGCCTACTTCCGAAACCTCACGGACCGCCTCGTAGCCACCGCAGCGGTCGGTTTGGATGCTGTTAACCGTAAAGTGATTGAAGATGAAGTAATCGCGTCTGGCCTTGTCGGCCTGCGCTATTCCTTCTGATGCCCGGAGACGGCCACGATGTACGATGAATTCTATGGCCTGACCGGCCGCCCGTTCCAGCTCACCCCCGATCCGCGCTTCTATTTCGAGAGCGGAACGCACCGCAAGGCGCTGTCCTATCTTGGCTATGGCCTGGCGCAGGGTGAGGGCTTCATCGTCATCACTGGCGAGGTCGGTGCAGGAAAATCGACGCTAGCGGCGCATCTCATGGCATCGGTGGACCGCCAGCGGCTGACGGCTGCGCAGATTGTCACTTCGGCGCTCGATGGCGAAGAATTGATCCACGTCGCCGCGCGCGCATTCGGGCTTGAAGTTGCCGGTCACGACAAGGCCACTGCGCTCGCCCAGATCGAAGCCTTCCTCCACCACGAAGCACGCGAGGGCCGCCGCTGCCTGCTCGTCGTCGACGAGTCGCAAAACCTTTCGGTCGAAGCGCTCGAAGAGTTGCGCATGCTCTCCAACTTCCAGCTCGGTGCGCATCCGCTGCTGCAGATCCTGCTGCTCGGCCAGCCTGAATTCCGCACTTTGCTGCAGACCTCCAGCGAACTTGAGCAGTTGCGCCAGCGCGTGATCGCCACGCATCATCTGGATGCAATGGAGCCTGCGGAAGTCGGCACTTACATCGAACACCGCCTCGCCTGCGTCGGGTGGCAGGGGAACCCGCAATTCGACCAGCGGGTCTATGCCGATCTGGCGAAGGCCAGCGGCGGCGTGCCGCGCCGCATCAACCAGATCGTCAATCGCCTGATGCTGATGGGCGCGGTCGAGCAGCGCCCGCACATCGATGCGGCGATGTTGCAGGACGTCTTGGCAGACCTTGCTGGCGATAGCGCCGTAAGCGCGCCGCAGCCGGTTGCGGCTCATGCACAAGTTGCTGAAGCGCCTGCTGTCCAGACATATGCTGCTCCGGTTGCCGCACCCACTTTCGACGACAGCGCATGGCGCGCGGCGTTGGCCGAGCGTGATGAGCAGATAGCTGAACTGCAGCAAGCCATTATTGAACTGGCCGACATGCGCCCAGCGCCTGCCGAACCCGTAACCGATCCCGCCATCTTCGCGCAGCTAGAAGAGGCAAACCGTCGTCTTGCTGCACTCGAAGCACGCGACGGCGACGAGGAAGTGGTCGCCGCATTGATCGAGGCGCAGCGCAGGATTGCCGCGCTTGAAACCCGTTCGGCTGAACAGGAGCAGGCGATCCGCCATACCCTCACCATGCTGATCGAGTGGATCGAAACCGAAGACTACCAGCGCGCCGCTGCCTGACGCGGCTCAAGGGGACTGAATGATGAACGCGCCGTCCGTCCTCAACGGGCTTTCCGTCGATGTCGAGGACTGGTTCCAGGTCGGCGCGTTCGAAACCGTGATCGACCGCAAGGACTGGGACGGGCTCGATTGCCGGGTCGAGCGCAATTGCGCGCAGATTCTTGCACTGTTTGATGAAGCTGGCGTCAAAGGCACGTTCTTCACGCTCGGCTGGGTAGCGCAGCGCTACCCAGCGATGATGCGGCGCATTGCCGATGCAGGCCACGAAATCGCCAGCCACGGTTGGGATCACGCGCGCGTGTTCACGCTTGGCCGCACCGCCTTCGCCGATGACATATCCCGCGCGCGCAGGGTGCTGGAGGATACGACCGGACAATCCGTGACCGGTTACCGAGCGCCCAGTTTCTCGATCGACGCGCGTACGCCATGGGCGCATGAAGTGCTGGCCGAGCAGGGCTATGCTTATTCCTCGTCAGTCGCGCCCATCGTGCACGATCACTATGGCTGGCGCGAGGCCCCGCGCTTTGCTTTCCGCCCCGTCGCCGGCGTGGATTTCATCGAAATTCCGGTGACGACCGCTGAAGTCGCGGGCCGCCGCATGGCGGCTGGCGGCGGCGGGTTCTTTCGGCTGTTGCCCTATTCTGTTTCGCGCTGGGCCATCCGTCAGGTCAATTTGCGCGATGGGCGTCCGGCGGTGTTCTATTTCCATCCGTGGGAAATCGACCCTGATCAGCCGCGCCCTGCAAGCGCCCCGCTCAAGTCGCGGCTGCGGCACTATACCAATCTCGATGTCATGGCGGCCAAGCTGTCGAGGCTGGTTCACGAGTTTCGCTGGGGCCGCATGGACGAAGTCGCCGCCATCGAGGCTGCGCGCACGCCTGCAAAGCTGGCCGCATGAACGCGCCATTCGTGCCTGCGCGGGTAATAGTGCGCCTTGCCGATCCGGGCGATCGCGCGGCAATCGCACGCTTTCTTGGAGGCCATCCCGATTCCACTGCGTTCCACCGCACCGAATGGCTGGACGCGGTCGAGCGTTCGACCGGCCACCGCAGCCACATTCTTTTGTCCGAGCAGGACAGTGCGATCCGTGCCGTTTTGCCACTCCACGAAGCGCATAGCCCCTTGTTCGGGCGCGCGCTCGTCTCCACCGGATTTGCTGTTGACGGCGGAATAGTGGGCGAGGGCGACCCGGCCTTGTTTCGCGCCGCGCAGGAACTGGCGGTGCGGCTCAACTGCCCAAGCCTTGAATTGCGTGGCGGTCCTTTGCCTTTCGGCGAGGGCTGGCACGTCAAGTCCGACAGCCACGCAGGCTTCGTCAAACCTCTTTCGGCTGATGACGACGCGCAATTGCTTGCCATACCGCGAAAACAGCGCGCGGAAGTGCGCCGCGGACTTGGCCATAATATGGAAGTGCGCACCGGCAGCGATGCCGCTACCCGCGCGATGCATTACGCTGTCTATGCCGAGTCCGTGCGCAATCTCGGTACGCCGGTTTTCCCCAAGGCGCTGTTCGACGCAGTGATGGATGCTTTCGGCGACGATGCAGATATCCTGACCGTACTGCACGAAGGTCAGCCGCTGGCATCTGTGCTCAGCCTTTACCACCGAGGCGCGGTCATGCCTTACTGGGGCGGCGGCGTGTTTGCGGCGCGGACCATGCGCGCCAACGATGTGATGTACTTTGCGCTGATGAATCATGCGCGGGGCCGGGGCTGCGACCGCTTCGATTTCGGTCGGTCGAAAACCGATACCGGCGCCTATCATTTCAAGCGCAACTGGGGTTTCGAACCGCAACCGCTATCCTACGCCAGTTGGACCGCCGATGGCGTGCCGCCACGCGACGTCAATCCGCTCAGCCCGCGCTACAAGGCCAAGATTGCGCTGTGGCAAAAGCTCCCGCTCGGCATCGCCAACCGTCTCGGTCCATTGATCGCCAACGGGTTGGCATGAGCGAAGTACTGTTCATCGCGCACCGCATCCCGTTCCCGCCCGATCGCGGAGACAAGATCCGCTCGTGCCATATCCTGCGCCACATAGCCGCTCTGGCTCCGGTCCACGTCGCCTGCTTTGCCGATGATGAGGCGGATCTTGCCTATGAGCCGGACCTGGCTGGTATCTCGCGAACCCATTGTGTGCTGCGCCGCGAGAAGCCTCTGCCGCTTGCGGGCGTTGAAGCGCTGTTCACAGGCAAGCCGGTCAGCCTCACTGCCTTTGCCGACAAGGCGCTACATGCCTATGTCGCGCGGGTCCTGGCCGAGCGCCCGATCTCGGCGATCTACATGTTTTCAGGCCAGATGGCGCAATATGTCCCGGCCTCGTTCTCAGGCCGCGTCGTGATGGATTTCGTCGATGTCGATTCGGCCAAGTTCGAAGCTTATGCCGCCGGGGCGGGTTTCGCCGCGCGTTTGCTCTACCAGCGAGAAGCCCGCTTGCTCAGCCGCTTCGAAAGCCTGACCGCGCGCCGCGCCAGCACCAGCCTGCTCGTCACGCCCGAAGAAACCGAACTGCTGCGTTCACGCCTCTTGCCCGGCGATGAACCGTCGTTGCAGGCACTGTGCAACGGCATCGACACTGAATTCTTCGATCCTGAAGCCGTGCCGTCCGCGCCCGAAATGGCAGGGGAGGGGCCGCAGATCACCTTTACCGGGCAGATGGACTATCCGCCCAACGTCGCCGCCGTTGGCTTGTTCGCGCACGCGGTGATGCCTGCCGTCCGTGGCGTCTTCCCTGGCGCCCGTTTCAATATCGTCGGCCGTGCGCCCACGCCGCAAGTGCGCGGGCTGGACGGTGTAAACGGGACCCGGGTCACCGGTGCCGTCCTCGACGTTCGCCCGTGGATCGCAGGTGCCGACCTCGTCGTCGCTCCGCTCACCATCGCGCGCGGCGTCCAGAACAAGGTGCTCGAAGCCATGGCCATGGCCCGCCCTGTATTGGCGACGCCGCAGGCCGCAACCGGCATCCCGGCGCGCGACGGCTTCGAAATCGCCGTCGCCGATGGGGCAGAAGCACTGGCCAAGCAGACGTTGGCGCTGCTGCACGATCCGGTACGAGCCGCCAACATCGGCCAGGCTGCGCGCGCGTTCGTCATCGATCAATGCGGCTGGAATCACGTGCTGGCCCCGCTGGCTGGGCTGCTCGGCCTGCAGGGCGAAGGCGGAGGTTCGCGTGTCGCAGCCTGACCTCGCCCTGAAGGCCCCGTTCTCCCGGTTGTGGCAGGCAATTCCTGCCGAGTGGCAGCGCCCGCTTGCCCTTCTCGGCCTCGTCTGGGTCGGCAACCTTGCGCTGTTCTTCACCGACTGGCGCGACATGGCGCTGCAGTGGTGGGACAGTTCGACCTACAACCATGTTCTGCTCATTCCGTTCATCCTCGGCTGGCTGATTTCGCTCCGCTGGCAAGAAGTGCTGCGGGTGTCGCCACAAGGCTGGTGGCCAGGTCTCGTGCTCTTTGCCGGAGCAGGTTTCTTCTGGTTGTTGGGCGATTTCGCGGGCCTGTCGCTCGCCACCCAGTTAGGCGTGGTGCTTATGGCGCAGGCGAGCGTACTGACACTGCTCGGGCCGCGTTCATCGGTCGCGCTGCTTTTCCCGCTGGCCTACATGCTGTTCCTCGTGCCTGCGGGCGACGAACTGATCCCGGCGCTTCAGACCATCACCGCCCGTATCACGATGGTCCTGCTGGGTTGGACCAATGTCCCCGCGCACATCGAGGGCGTGTTCATCACCACGCCGGGCGGCTATTTCGAAGTTGCCGAGGCCTGTTCGGGCGTGAAGTTCCTGATCGCGATGATTGCCTACGGCGCTCTCGTCGCCAACGTCTGTTTCCGCTCATGGACCCGCCGCGCCGCTTTCATGGGCCTCAGCATTGCCATGCCGATCCTCGCCAACGGCGTTCGCGCGTGGGGCACGATCTTCATCGCCGAGCATCGCGGCATTGAATTTGCCGCTGGGTTCGATCACATCTTCTACGGCTGGATATTCTTCGCCGTGGTCATGGCGCTCGTCATGGCCATTGCCTGGCGCTTCTTTGATCGCGCCATCGACGACCGCATGATCGATGCCGAGGCCGTTATGGCAGACCCCCTGCTCGCCCGCCTTGCTGGCTCTTGCATCGGCCAGGTCCGTGGCCTCGCCATCATGTCCGCCCTCGCGCTGACGTTTGCGGGGTGGGGCGCCCTGGCAAACCGGATGGAAGCGCAGGTTCCAGCAATGATTGACCTTCCCGCCGTCCCCGGATGGCAGCAGGTCGATTACGAACCGCTCGCACCGTGGCAGCCCTTGCACACCGGTGCTGACCACGTGCTGCTGGGTCGCTATCAGGATGCGCCCGGCCACATCGTCGATGTCTCGTTCGCACTCTATGCCGCGCAAGGAGAGGGCCGCGAGGCCGGGGGCTTCGGGCAGGGCGCGCTGCCGATGAACAGCGGCTGGTCTTGGGAAACCTCACCTGCCGACATTGCTGGTGGCCATGCTGACCGTATCCAGACTGCAGGTCCGGTGCACAGGTCGGCCGAGACATATTTTCGCTCGGGCACCCTGCTGACCGGTAGCAACACGCACCTGAAAGTGCAGAACATTCTCGACCGACTGCTTCTGAGAAAGCGCGCGACGGCCATGCTCATCCTGTCGTCCGAAGACGATGTCTCAGGCCGCCCGCCCGCCGACCAATCGCTGCGCGCTTTCCTTGCCGCCACCGGACCGGTGGAAGCGTGGATGGACCGCATAGCCACATCGCGCTAGGCTCCCTTCGCATGTGCGGAATAGCTGGAATCTTCCATACCGAGGGCCTCAAGCCCGTCGACCCTGACCGCGTTCGCCGCATGTGCGATGCGATTGCCCATCGCGGGCCGGATGGGGAAGGGGTGTGGACGGCGCCCGGCCTTGGTCTCGGCCACCGCCGCCTGTCGATCATCGACCTTGCCGGATCGCCCCAGCCAATGGCAGCTGCTGAAGGTGACGCTGTCATCGTCTTCAACGGCGAAATCTACAATTTCAAGGACTTGCGAAAAGAACTTCAGGCTCTCGGGGCGCAGTTCCGCACCGATGGCGATACCGAAGTGATCCTTCAGGCATGGCGGCACTGGGGCACCGATTGCCTGCCGCGCCTCCACGGCATGTTTGCGTTCGCGCTCTACGACCTGCGCCAACGTACCTTGCTGCTCGCGCGTGACCGTCTGGGCGTGAAGCCGCTGCACACCGCGCGGCTTGCTGATGGCTCGGTCATCTTCGGCTCCGAACTCAAGGCGATGCTCGCCCACCCGTCGCTGCGCCGCGAAATCGATCCGCTGGCGATCGAGGACTATCTTGCCTGGGGCTATGTGCCGGATCACCGTTCGATGCTGAAGGGCGTCGATAAGCTGCCCGCAGGTCATTACCAGTTGCTTCGGCACGATGCGCTGCCTGCAGCGCCCGTGCAGTGGTGGGACGTTTCATTTGCCGACCGCGACAGGGGCAATGCCGACGATCTCGGCGCGCACCTGCTTCACCACATGCGCGAAGCGGTCACATCGCGCATGTTGGCCGACGTTCCGCTGGGCGCATTCCTTTCAGGCGGCGTAGACAGTTCCAGCGTCGTCGCGCTTATGGCCGAAGCCAGCGCCGCGCCGGTCAAGACCTGCTCGATCGGCTTCGACGTCGCCGCGCTGGATGAAACCGCATACGCCGACCGGATCGCGCAGCAGTTCCACACGCAGCACTGGAAGCGCTCGGTTTCGTCCGACGATTTCACGCTCATGGACCGCCTCGCGGGCATGTTCGACGAACCGTTTGCCGACGCTTCCGCGCTGCCGACATATCGCGTCTGCGAGCTGGCGCGCGAACACGTCACGGTCGCGCTGTCCGGCGATGGCGCGGACGAGGCCTTTGCCGGATATCGCCGCCAGACCTTCCAGCACCGCGAGGAACAGGTGCGCGCGCTCTTGCCCGGCGCCCTCCGGCGCCCACTGTTTGGCACGCTCGGCAGAATCTGGCCCAAGGCGGATTGGGCACCGCGCCCCTTGCGCGCCAAGACCACGCTGCTCAGCCTCGCCGAAAGCGGTGAGGAAGGCTATGCACGCGCCTTGGCGGTAACCTCGCCCGAATTGCGCGACACGCTCTACAGCGCGGATTTCAGGCGTCTGCGCGGGGACTACCGGGCTGAGCAACCGCTTGTCGATCTGATGCGGAAGGCCCCCGCGCGCAGCGGCCTCGACCGCGCGCAATATGCCGATCTCAAGTTCTACCTGCCTGGCGATATCCTGACGAAGGTGGACCGCACCAGCATGGCGGTCAGCCTCGAAGCGCGGGAGCCGCTGCTCGACCACCGCTTGATCGAGTTCGGCGCACGCCTGCCCGAACGGATGCGAGTGCGTGGCTCGACCGGGAAATGGATCGTCAAGCAGACCATGCGGCGATATTTGCCCGATGATGTGCTGTTCCGGCCCAAGATGGGCTTCGTCACACCCATTGCGCAATGGCTGCGCGGCCCGTTGGCTGGTGAGGCGCGTGGGCTGGCTTCAGACAGTGTTCTTGCGCGCACCGGCTGGTTCGATTCGTCACGGATTGCAAGTCTTTCCGACGATCATATCTGTGGCCGTGCTGACCATAGCCGGCTCATCTGGCAACTGCTGATGTTGCGGAGATCGCTGGATCTGCTTGGTTGATGCGCTGTTAATCATGCGCGTTCGGTAAGGTGATCTTCACCATTGCGGACTAATCAGGCGGGGAAACAACTGCCGATGGTCATGCTGAAGAAACTGCGCTCACCGCTGTATCTCGCGCTGCTAATCCCGGCAATGCTGACTCTTGCCGGCAATTGGCTGGAGCCAGCCGACCACGCATTCTGGAACATGCGCTCCAAACTCGGCAAGCACCCGGCCGATGACTCCGTGGTCGTCGTGGCGATGGACGGCGCAGGCAACAGTCGCGATTCATCGACCGTCTCATCCAAACGATTGGCCGATGTATTGAAGTCGGTCAGACTGCAGATGCCCTATCGGGTATTCATCGATTCGCCGGTAACCTTCGGCCAGGACAATGCAGGCGACGCCGATCTGGTCACTGCTGTGCAAGCCCTTGCGCCAGACGCTGCCTTTGTGGTTCGCAATGAACGGTTCGTCAGCGATTCCAGCGAGCTCCACGCAAATGATGTGCGCTTTCCCGATCCTGCAATCGCCAAATCCGTCCCGGTCGTTGTCTCCGCCTGGAACACCAACTTCTTCGACTATGCGGTTGCTGCCCCCTATTCGGTAGAACTAGGTAGCCGGAAGTTCCCCAGCTTTGCCACTGCACTGGCGGGTGTCCGCTCGGGGCTTCAAGCCAAGTTTCGTCCTGATTTCCTGATGGATCCGGACACGGTGCCGAGGATTCAGGCAAGCGCCCTCACGAATGGCAACTTCACACCGGGCCTCCTGACTGGGCGCACGGTAGTGGTCACCTTCGAAGGTGCGGTGCCGCCAATTGGCTATTACGGCAGTGGTCGCCGTTTCCCGCTGTCGCTGGATATTGCCGGTGCATCGGCGCTTACGAAGCCTGTTTCTTTAGCTCTCGGCGCATTGCCTCTTCTCGCGCTGGTCTGGCTGCTGATTCGTTCAGGCGCGGGCAGCAAGCGCAAGCGTAGCAAGATCTTTTGTCACGGTCTTGCTTTGGCCGTTGCAACGACGCTTCCAGCACTGCTGGTGCCACAAGGTATCACAATAGACGCGAGCGCGGGAATACTCGCAGTCTTGATCTATGGCCTGTCGCGCCTGTGGCAGTACCGCATTCGCCGCGTCCAGCTTACCAGTGCATCGGGTCTTCCCAATCTGCTCGCACTCAGCGCTAAGCCTCTGGATGTCGGGCAGGATGTGATTGTCGCGGTCATCGGCCGTTATGAGGAAATTCTCGCGACCTTGCCTAAGGACCTGCACGGGGAATGCGCGCGTCAAATCGCGCGCCGCCTTGGCGTCGGGTCGGGAATCGAGATCATCTACAACGGCGAGGGTGGGCACTTCGCTTGGACCGAAGAAGCCCGCCCGTTGGAAATGCAACTCGACCATCTCGAAGGATTGCGAGCGCTGTTCTCCGCACCTCTCGAAATCGGGCCATACAAGTTCGACACCAATATTCATTTCGGCCTTGATCGAAATGAAGGGCTGGACGCGCTCACGCGGGTCAACTCTGCCTTGGCCAGCGCCAACGATGCTTTAGGAAGCGGCCGTGCCGTCGAACTGTTCGAAGCGGACCGGCTTGCCGAAGCGAGCTGGGAGCTTTCACTCCATGCGCGCATCGATGAAGGCCTGCGCAATGGTGAAATCTGGCTGGCATACCAAAGCCAGTGGGACATGCGCAGTGGCCTGCCCTGCGGTGCCGAAGCCCTGATCCGCTGGAACCACCCGACGCGCGGACCGATCCCGCCGGACGCATTCATCCTGCAGGCCGAACGTGCGGGTCGCATCGATGCCCTGACCTACTGGGTTATGGAAGAAGCCATTACGGCAGCGCTTGCCCTCAATGCCATGAGTCATCGTCTGCAGATGAGCGTCAATCTTTCCGCGCAATTGGTCGACAAGCCCGAACTGGTGCCGAGCTTGCTCGAAATCGTGAATCGTCGCGGTATCGATCCTGCGTTGCTGACAATCGAAGTCACCGAGACGTCGAGCGTGCGCAACCGCCCCGCCGCCGTCCACAATCTTTCGAACCTGCGAAACATCGGCTTCCGCCTGTCGATCGATGATTTTGGCACGGGCGAGGCAAGCCTTGCCTATCTTGCCGACCTGCCGAGCGACGAGCTCAAACTGGACCGGCGCTTTATCTCGCGGCTGCTCACCCATGAACGCGAGCACAAGATTGTGCAGAGCACGATTGATCTCGCCCATGCGCTTGGCCAGTCGGTCGTCGCCGAGGGAATAGAGGACGAGGCGACTTGGCAGAAGCTGGTAAAGCTCGGCTGCGACGTCGGACAGGGCTATCATCTGGGACGTCCGATGGCGTTCCCGGACTTTCGACAAACGCTTCTCAAAATGGGACAAATTCGTTTTGGAAGTGTTTAGACCTTGTTAACCAGTTAGGCTGATGTTAACTATCCTCCGTCTGTTCGTGGATGGAGGCAATTATGTTCGCAGCAATTTCTTTGATCGTGGGCGTTTGGGATTGGATCTTCCGTTAAGGAAGGCATGCTGATTTTTCTTGGAAAATCAGCACCCTAATGCAATTTCAAACGCTGCTCCGCCAACCGGCGGGCAGCGTTTTGTTTTTGGGACATGGCGGTCAGAAACAACCGAATCGCAGTTAACGCGCGGTAAGTCTTAAACGCAGGTTTCCATTTCCAGTTCGCGTTTGCGGACCAGTCAGGCTTGGTCAGTCAGTCTTCGCCATGGCCTAGCGCCAGATAGTCCTGACTCTGCATTTCCATGAGGCGGCTGACGGTCCGGTCAAACATGAACCGGCCCTCGTCATCTCCTTTGCCGCCCCAGTCATAGAGTTCGGCGGGGGCCGCCTCGGCAGTGGCGATGAGCTTGACCTTATGCTCGTAAAGCGCGTCAATCAGCGTGATGAACCGCGCTGTTTCATTGCGCAATTCAGCCCCGAGCCGCGGAATCGCGACGACGATCACCGTGTGATAGTGGCGCGCGATGGCGAGATAATCCGCAGCGCCGCGCGCTTCTCCGCACAACCGCTTGAAGCTGAATACGCCAACGCCTTTCAGGCTCTTTGGCACGTGCATTATCCGGCCGCCGCCGACATCCAGTTCCGCACTGGGCACATGTTCGCGGTCTTCCGGTGGGTAGTCGGTCAGGCGGAAGAACGCCTCGCTCACGGCCTTGGTCGATTCTGCGCCAATGGGCACGTGCCAGGTGCCGACGCCCTGCATGCGCGCAAGTCGGTAATCGGTGGGTCCGTTGAGCGTCAGGACGTCGAGCCTGCTTTCCACCAGCGCGATGAACGGCAGGAAATGCTCGCGGTTGAGCCCGTTTTTGTAGAGGTCCGACGGCGCCCGGTTCGACGTGGTGATCACGGTGACGCCGCCTTCCACGATCAGCGCGGTGAACATCCGACTCATGATCATCGCGTCGGCGCTGTTGTTGACGACCATTTCGTCGAAGCACAGCACCCGCGTCTCGGCGGCGATGGCTGCGGCCACGGGCAGGATCGGGTCACCGCATTCTTTCTTGCGCTCCTCGCGCAGGCGGGCGTGGACGTCGAGCATGAACTCGTGGAAATGTGCGCGGCGCTTGGCTGCTATGGTGAGGTTGTCATGGAACAGGTCCATGAGCATCGACTTTCCGCGCCCGACGCCGCCCCACATATAGAGGCCGCGTGGGGGAGGGGTTGCTTTGCGGCCAAGCAATTTGCCCAGCAGCCCCGTGGGTTGGGCAGGTGCTTCAAGCTCGCGCTGCAGTGCGTCGAGCCGGATCGCCGCGGCTTCCTGTTCGGGATCAGCGCGCAACTCGCCTGCGGAAACGAGCTCACGGTAACGCTGAAGAACGCTGGTCATCGCCGTGTCGGCTTGCGGATGGTGCCGTTGAAGGCGGCGACGGTGTCGTCTCCCTGAACGACGAGGCCGCGCAGGAACACGAGGCGCCCGGTTTCACGCAGCACTTCCACGACCGCGTCGAGCGGTTCGCCCAGTCGGCCCGCGCCGATGAACTGGGTCGACAGGTCGAGCGTGACCGAGCCCGCCGCGTCGCCCTGCAGCAAGGTGCGCATCGCGGCGAACAGCGAAATGTCGATCAGCGCGAGAGTGACGCCGCCGTGCACCGCGTCGAGCAGGTTCGAGTGGCAGCGCTCGGGAAACATCCGCAGCCGCGCTGCCTTGCCGCCATCTGGCCGGTCTTCGGTTCGCGTGATCATCCGCCCCATCGCCTGAGCGTTGAAGCGGCTGTCGTCGGTCAGGTCCCAAGTGAACCAGCCGGGGCGATCCGCGGCTGGTTCGTAACGGAAGGCTTGCTCGGTCACTGCCTTAGACGAGACGCTCGGCCTGCATCTTCTTGATTTCGGCGATGGCGCGGGCGGGCGAGAGGCCCTTGGGGCAGACGTTCGCGCAGTTCATGATGGTGTGGCAGCGATAGAGGCGGAAGGGATCTTCCAACTCGTCAAGGCGCTCACCGGTCATTTCATCGCGGCTGTCGGCCAGCCAGCGGTAGGCCTGGAGCAAGATGGCCGGGCCGAGGAACTTGTCGGAGTTCCACCAGTAGCTCGGGCACGAGGTGCTGCAGCAGGCGCAGAGGATGCATTCGTAGAGACCGTCGAGCTTTTCGCGCTGTTCGGGGCTCTGCAGGCGCTCCTTGCCTGAAGGCGTCGGGCTGACGGTTTGCAGCCAGGGGCGGATCGACGAGTACTGCGCGTAGAAGTGGGTGAAATCGGGGACGAGGTCCTTGATCACTTCCATGTGCGGCAGCGGCGTGATGCGCACTTCGCCGCTAAGATCCTCGATCGCGGTGGTGCAGGCGAGGCCGTTGCGGCCGTTCATGTTCATCGCGCACGAACCGCAGATGCCTTCGCGGCACGAGCGGCGGAAGGTCAGGGTGGGGTCCTGCTCACCCTTCATCTTGATCAGCGCGTCGAGCACCATCGGGCCGCACTGTTCGAGATCGATCTCGAACGTGTCATAGCGAGGGTTCTCACCGCTGTCGGGATCGTAACGATAGACCTTGAACTTGCGGACCTTGCCTTGCGTGGCCGACGCGTGGTGGCGGGCCTTGCCGGTGATCGTGGAGTTCTTCGGAAGCGAGAAGGTCGCCATCGTCATATCCTGTATTGCGTTTGCGGCTGCGTGAGTCGTCCTTAGCGAATGCAGCGCGGGGGGCAAGGGGGCGTAGACTGCACATTAGGCGGGGTGGGCGATGGACCGCTTTTGTTCGCATATGTGAACGAGGTTTACACTGTTTACACAGTCCAGAGAAGAAAACGGGCGGCCTTTGCCGTGGAGGTTTTTCGGGATTGGCCCCTCCGTCGGCGCTTTGCGCTGCGATTTCCTCATTTGTCCTGCGGAAAAATGGGGAGGATTGTTTTGATTTGGTGGCTGTTCTTCTTGATCCTCCCTGTTTTTGCGGAGCACAAACGGGGAGGTGGCAGCCGAAGGCTGACGGAGGGGTGCTTTGCCGAGGATCAGGCAGCGGCGCAATGTGGCCAGGGCGCGAGAACTTCGTCAAGCTATGTCCCTGCCCGAGGTAATGCTGTGGCAGCGGCTCCGGATTTGTAAGGTGGCGAAGTTTCGGCGGCAGCATCCGGTGGGCCGCTATATCCTCGATTTCTATTGCGCCGGGGCGAAGGTCTGCATCGAAATCGATGGCATCTCGCATGACATGGGTGGAACGCCGGAGCGGGATGCGGTGCGTGATGCCTGGTTGTTGACACAGGGCGTGCGAGTGCTGCGGGTTCCGGCGCGGGATGTTTTGCGGGATGCAGACAGCGTTGCCCAAGGGGTTTTGCGGGCTTGTTTGGGGTAGTTGGCCCCTCCGTCAGCGCTGCGCGCTGCCACCCCCCATTTGTCCTGCGGAAAAATGGGAGAGGATACCCCTCCGTCAGCGCTGCGCGCTGCCACCTCCCCATTTGTCCTGCGGAAAAATGGGGAGGATGGGGGTTAGGTGCGGGGGGTGGGAAACCACGCATTCACGGCAGCGCTTAGCGTGACTGCGACATTACGTCTTTTGCGCGCGGCTGCCAGCGGCGCGATTGACCGGCGTTGTCAGGGAAGGCATGCTGCGGAAAAATTCAGGGAGATGGATATGGTGAAGGCCCGGGGGATTAAGGCATTGGCGCTGGCGGGCGCTGCTTTGGTTGCGCTGACGGGAACGGGCGCGATGGCTGCTCCGGTGACCGATTGCCCCCTGGGCCGGGCGCCACTTTCGACGACGTCCCCGCTGGGCGATGTGCTGGTGGTTCCTGCCGCGAAAGCCGTGGTCGAGGCGGCGTCGCCGGGGCTTTCCGAGGCAATGATGAAGCCGTTCGGCGGGCAGGCCTTGCCGCCAGGGTTCGAGCGGATCGTCACGCCCCGCGGGGTCATGGGCATGATCGGCAAGGGCAATGCGGCGCTGGTGGCGAAGCTGGATGCGGGGTTGGCCCAGGTGCGGTTGACGCGCGCCGATGTGATCGCGCGCTGTGCGACCTATGACAACGAGCGCCCGCAACTGCCGGCCAAGGTGCAGCGCCCGGCCATTCTGGTGTTCGGCAAGATCACCGGTTTCCGCGATGCGCCGTCGGTCGATGCGGCGGAAGTGGCGCTGAAAGGCATTGCCGCGCGGCACGGCTGGGGCATCGCGTTCACCGACAAGGGCGGGGTGTTCAACGCTGCCGATCTCGCCAAGTTCGATGCGGTGGTCTGGAACAACATCAGCGGGGATGCGCTGACGCTGGCGCAGCGCGCGGCATTCCAGAAGTGGATTGCCAAGGGTGGCGGCTATGCGGGCATCCATGGATCGGGCGGCGATCCGCAGTTCTTCTGGGACTGGTACGCCGATAGGCTGATCGGCGCGCGGTTCATCGGTCATCCCGGCAATCCGCAGTTTCAGGAAGCGCGGGTCGTGGTGGACGACAAGGCGCATCCTGCGACGCACGGACTGCCCTCCGAATGGCGCATGACCGAGGAATGGTATTCGTTCGACCGCAGCGCGCGGGCGAAGAACGTCCGCGTTCTGGCGACGCTCGACGAGGGCAGTTACACGCCGGGTGAGGGCTTCGGACGCAAGCTGGCGATGGGCGACCATCCGATCGCCTGGACGCGGTGTCTTGGGCGTGGGCGCAGTTTCTATACGGCTATAGGTCACCGGCCAGAGAGCTATTCGCAACCTGAGAGCCTCAAGCTGCTTGATCAGGGGATCGCTTGGGCGGCGGGGCTGTCTGACGAGGCCTGCGGCAAGTAGGGTGCCGGAATGCCCGGCGCGGATGGCGGGGGCCATCCGAGCCGGACAAGCGGGTTCAGGCAGCCTTGAGCCTGTCGGCAGGTGCCCAGTTGCCGTGCAGGCCCTGACGCAGGCGCAGCGGCAGTTTGACGCGCGCGACCGGGCCTTGTGCAACGTTCAAGGCCTCGAAAATGCACAAGTCCGAATAGTTGGTGATGTGGTTGTCGACCAAAGCGATGAGCCAGCCGTCGCCTTCGGGACCAGTGGGTGAACGAGGCACGAAGCAGGGCTCCTGAAACGCGCTGTCGGGGCCGCACCACCATGACTGTTCGGTGCCAGACGCAAGATCATAGTGCGTGAGCGCATTGATCACGCCTGCAAACGGACCTGCCGGGCCGTTGTAGGGCTTGGTGAAATCGTAGGTGATCTGCCAGCCATGGCGATAGGGCTTGCCGGCAAAGCGGTCGTCGATGCGGGGGAATTCGCCCGGCGCCTGGCCGATGCGGGTGACGGACGCGATCCGGTCCTCGTTGCTGGCAAGATCGACGGTGACGCGGCTGAGATAGGTGATCATTTCCTGCGGATCGTAGGGCGTGCCGTCCTTGTTGGGGAAGAATGGTAGCGATCCGGTGGCCGAGACGGGCAGGTCGAGGTGGATCTTCGTGCCGTCCTGCACCGCGTTCATCACGTGGCAGCCGCAGATTGACGGTTCCAGGGCGAACCAGCGCATGTCCGAGCCATCGCCATCGCGCCGCATCACACCGACGTAGAACGGCAGTTCGCGATCATACTGGAAATGCGGGCGGTTCTGTTCGAGCACCGAGATGTCCGACGTCCAAGGCGAGACGTTGAACACGGCATAGTCCCCGGCAATGCCGAAATCGTGGAGCATGGTGTAGTAGGGCACGAGAAACTCGGCCTTGCGCACGATCTTGCCCGCAGGATCGATCTCGAAGTAGCAGCATTCGCGGGTAAGCGGACCTGCCAGTGAATAGCCGAAGCCGCAGAAGTTTCCGGTGTCGGGATCGATCTTGGGGTGCGCGGTGAAGGCGCTGATCGGCAGGTCACCGCCGAAATCGGTGTAGCCTTCGGTCTCGAGGCTGAGCGGGTCCATGATCAGGCAAGGGCTGTCTTCCTTCATCGCGAAGAGCTTGCCAGCGTGGACGAGCACGTTGGTGTTGGCGGTGCCGCGGGGCAGGCCCTTGACGCTGTCTTCGTCGGTCAGGTGGTTGCGATAGGCGCCGAACAGGGCGCGCCCGGCGGCGTTTTCGGCCTTCCACTTGTCGGTGCGCGCATAGCGCTGGCGGAAATCGACCTTGCCATCGTGAAAACGGAACTGGCTGACCATGCCGTCACCGTTGAAGAACTGGTCATCGGCAAACCGGGGCGGAAACTGCGGGTCGGGGTGGACGCGGTAGAATGCACCGTCAAGCTCGCGCGGGATTTCGCCTTCGACCTCGAGATCGCGGATGTCGCCTTCCATGCGGATCAGGCGAAGGACCGAAGTGAAGCCGGGGTGCTGGGGGAAATGTGCCATCGCAGTGCCTCTCATTTTATAACAATTGTTAGCGTTTTGAGGCATGGGGCGGAACGGCGCATTGATCCTGATCAAACGGTATTGCGCGCAGCGGCCGGACGCGGCACGTTTCGTTCATAACAACAGGGGAAGCGGGATGGGTGTGAAGGCTTTTTGGGAAGCGCATGTCGTGCCGCGCGTGATCAAATGCGCGTGCGCGTCGCCCGGCATCATGGAACTGCGCGCGGGCGTCGTGCCGCGCGCGCAAGGCAAGGTGTTCGAGATCGGCTGCGGCGGGGGCCTCAACCAGCAGTTCTACGATCCTGCGCGCGTGACCAGCTTTGCGGGACTGGACCCGTCGGGCAAGCTGCTGGACTATGCGCGTGCAGCGGCGGCGACGAAGGGCTTGAGCGCCGATATCCGCGAGGGCGTGGGCGAGGACATACCCTTTGCCGACGAAAGCTTCGACACGGTGGTCTGCACTTACACGCTGTGTTCGGTGAACGATCCGGCGCGCGTGCTGAGCGAGTTGCGGCGTGTGCTGCGGCGCGGCGGGCAATTGCTGTTTCTGGAGCACGGCTTGAGCCCGGACACCGGCGTGGCGCAGTGGCAGCGCCGGATCGAGCCGGTGTGGAAGCCGCTGATGGGCGGGTGCCACCTCTCGCGCGCGGTGACCGCACCGGTGATAAAGGCGGGGTTCCAGATCGAGCATCCGGGCCACCAGTACATGGCGGGCATGCCGCGCTGGGCGGCGTGGATGGAATGGGGCACAGGGATCAAGCCTGTGTGATTTGCCAACGAAAAAGGCCCCGCCGGAATATCCGACGGGGCCTTTTCATGTCAGCGTTTCAGCGCATCAGGCGCCGAACGTGCGCTGCCACCAGCCGCGACGCGGTTCACCTGCGTCTTCGGCAGTTTCAGCGGTAGTCGCGTCCGCTGCGGGGGCTTCAGCCGTCACCGTTTCAGCAGGAGCGGCTTCGGACGCAACTGCATCAGCCTTCTTCTTGCGCGGTGCACGCTTTGGCTTGGCCGGAGCCTCTTCGGCGTCAGGTGCGGCGGCCTCTTCGGTCACCGGCTCTGCAGCAGGAGCGGCCTCGGACGCAACCGCATCGGTCTTCTTCTTGCGCGGCGCACGCTTGGGCTTGGCCGGCGCTTCCTCGGCAGCGACGGGCGCTGCTTCGGTCACGGCTTCCACTGCCGGAGCAGCCTCTTCGGCTTCGACCACGGCATCGGCCTTCTTGCGGCGCGTGCGCTTGGGCTTGGCCGGGGCTTCGGCTTCGGCTTCGGCTTCGGCTTCGGCTTCGGCTTCGACAGGGGCAGCATCCGGCGCTGGCGATTCGACGAATTCCCGGACGACTTCCGCCGAGCCTTCCTCGTCGAAAATGCCCTCGGGATCAGTGCCGTCGGCGCCATTGCCTTCAGCGCCGCTGCCCTCTGCGCCATCACGGCCACCACGACGGCGACGGCCACGGCGGCGGCGCTTGCGCTGGCCGCGTTCGGCTTCGGTCTCGGCTTCGGCATCTGCCGAGGCAGGAGACTCGTCCGAGGCAGTCGCTTCGCCGATGATGGCGTCGAAAGCGTCTTCCTCATCGCCGTTATCGCCGATGTCGTTGTCGTTTTCAGAGCCGTTGTCGTTGGCGTTGTCGGTTCCGCCTTCGTCACGCTGGTCGCGGCCACGGCCACGGCGGCGCTTCCGGCGCTTGCGGCGACCTTCTCGGTCGGCGGAGTCCTCGCCTTCAGGGCGCGGGGCGCGTTCCGGACGATCGCCACGATTGCCGCGGTCGCGGCGCTCATCGCGTTCCTCGACTTCTTCGTCCTCGCCGTCGTACTCTTCCTCGTCGAGGTCATCCTCTTCCGGTTCGAGGATGGGTTCGAAGCGGGGCACGAATTCGGGCTTGGGTCCGCGTGAGGCGACGCGCATCTTCGCGCCTTCGTTCTCGCCTTCAGGGATCACTTCGACTGTGACGCCGTAGCGCTCCTCGATCTCGGCAAGATCAGTGCGCTTGGCATTGAGCACGTAGATCGCGGCTTCCTGGCTGGCGTAGAGCGTGACGACGTTGCCCTTGCCCTTCGCGGCTTCGTCCTCGATCATGCGCAGGGCGGACAGCCCGGCGGACGATGCGGTGCGGACAAGGCCGGTGCCATCGCAGTGCGGGCAGCCACGCGTGGTGGCTTCGAGCACGCCAGTGCGCAGGCGCTGACGGCTCATTTCCATCAGGCCGAAGCCCGAAATGCGGCCGACCTGGATGCGTGCGCGATCATTGCGGAGCGCGTCCTTCATGGCCTTTTCGACCTTGCGGACGTTCGACCCGTATTCCATGTCGATGAAGTCGATCACGACGAGACCGGCCATATCGCGCAGGCGAAGCTGGCGGGCGATTTCTCGGGCGGCTTCAAGGTTGGTCGAAAGCGCGGTCGCCTCGATGCCGTGTTCCTTGGTGGAACGACCCGAGTTGATGTCGATCGAGACAAGCGCCTCGGTGGGGTTGATCACGAGGTAACCGCCCGACTTGAGCTGGACGACTGGATCGTACATCGCGGTGAGCTGGTCCTCGGCGCCGTAGCGCTGGAACAGCGGCACCGGATCGGCATACTGCTTCACCCGCTTGGCGTGGCTCGGCATCAGCAGTTTCATGAAGTCCTTTGCGGCACGGTATCCGTACTCGCCCTCGACAACGACTTCCTCGATCTCGCGGTTGTAGATGTCGCGGATCGCGCGCTTGATCAGGTCGGAGTCAGAGTGGATCAGGGCTGGTGCGACCGAATGCATCGTGCGCTCGCGGATCTCGTCCCACAGGCGGGCGAGGTAATCGAAGTCGCGCTTGATTTCGGGCTTGGTGCGCTGGAGACCGGCGGTGCGCACGATGCAAGACATTGAACGCGGCAGTTCCATCTCGGTGATGATCGATTTGAGACGCTTGCGATCGGATGCCGAGCTGATCTTGCGGCTGATGCCGCCGCCATGGCTCGAATTCGGCATGAGCACGCAGTAACGGCCCGCAAGGCTGAGATAGGTGGTGAGGGCTGCGCCCTTGTTTCCACGCTCTTCCTTGACGACCTGGACGAGCAGAACCTGGCGGCGCTGGATGACGTCCTGAATCTTGTATCGGCGGCGCAGCGCCATGCGCTTGGCGCGCAGTTCGTCGGCTTCCTTGCCCTGCGAACGCCCACCCTGACGGCGACCACGGCCACGCTGGCGACCGCGATTGTTGCTGTCGTCGCCTTCTTCGCCGTTTTCGGCGGCGTTCTCTTCGCCTTCCTCGGCTTCGTGGTCGAAGCCGTTTTCGACGACGCCGCCTTCGATCGTGGCGACCTGATCCTTTTCGGAAGTGTCGACCTCGGTCACGCCCTGGCCATCTTCGTAGCCGTCGGATTCGTAACCTTCGCCGTCGCTGTCGCCGTACTCCTCGTCTTCCGCGTCATCGGCGGCGCGCAGGGCGGCTTCTTCCTCGGCGTGGGCAGCTTCCTCGGCAAGGAGCGCTTCGCGGTCTTCCTTGGGAATCTGGTAGTAGTCAGGGTGGATTTCGCTGAACGCGAGGAACCCGTGACGGTTGCCGCCGAAATCGACGAACGCCGCCTGAAGCGAGGGTTCTACTCGTGTTACTTTGGCGAGGTAGATATTGCCCTTGATCTGCCTGTGATCAGCAGATTCAAAGTCGAACTCCTCAATCCGGTTGCCCTTCAGCACCGCCACCCGGGTTTCTTCCTGGTGGCGCGCATCGATAAGCATGCGCGTTGTCATTACAATTTCTCCAGCCGCGCCGTCGCCGGGTTTCCCCTGCGTTGCTGGCGCGGATCTTGTGGGATAGGCGCGCGCCAATCGGCAGGGACCGTACGGAGACGGGGCCTGCTTCGTGGTTGCGCGCAAATGCGGGTTTGCCGGATCGGAGCGTCGGGACGAGAGGCTTTGCGCCTGCCATGTCCTGTCGCTCGCCGCCCGGCGGCGGTTGGTTTGTGTCTGCTGTGATGATAACTCGCGGCGAAATGCGCGCGCCGCAATGCGTCCATGCCGATGCCGCCCGGATAGGGCAGTCTGGCAGGAACGAAACGCGGCTCATCATTACGGCATCAACCTTGTGGCGTGGAGAGCGGGCGCTTGCGCATCATCTTCCCCACGTTGACGGGATCTTCGCCAGCGGCGCTTTTTCCTCGCCCTCCGCGGCGCAATCCTGCGCTTTTTGGCGGTCTGGGCGTGAATAGCACCGATGCTGGCTTGCCCCGGTATGCAAGTGCTAGCACTGCAATTGCAAAGCGGCAATTAAAACAATCTCGGGTCTGCCCTGTCACACGCCCGGTAACATCCGAGGTCACAGGCCCTTTGCAGCCCATGGCATTGCCCAGCTTAGAATTGGTTAATCATATGGTCTATTTCCCGCTGGACCGAAGCAATGCGGGCAGGGCATAGGCGGGGCAGATGGAAGAGGTCGCGCCAGATACTGCAGGCTTGAAGGACCGGGGCGTCCTCGCTGCGGTATTTGCAGCGCCCGTTTTGGCCGCGGCTGTGATGCTGCTTTCGTTTTCGACCGGACTTGCCAAGATCGAGCCGCGCTATGTCGTGCGGCTGCCGATGCCGGGGAGTGGCGCGCGCATCGGCCTTCCTGTCATTCAGGGGCCAACCGATGCCAGCCGTCCGCTCGTGGTCATTGATGCGGGACACGGCGGCCACGATCCGGGCGCGAGTGGGCAGGCCGGCGAGCGCGAGAAGGACCTGACGCTGGTGCTGGCGCAGTCTCTGCGCGACGCGCTGCTGGCGGACGGGCGCGTGCGCGTGGCGCTGACACGTGACAGTGACCGGTTTCTGGTGCTGGAAGAACGTTCGGACATAGCGCGCAGACTGGGCGCGGACCTTTTCATTTCGGTCCATGCCGATGCCGCCGAGGCGACGACTGCCAGCGGTGCCACGGTCTACACGCTGTCCGACAAGGCCTCCGATTCGGTGGCGGAGGCGCTCGCTTCGCGCGAGAACCGGGCGGACACCATCAATGGCGTGACGCTGGCGGGGAAGGGCGAAGCAGTCTCGTCGATTCTGATCGATCTGGCGCGGCGCGAGATGCGCGCAAGTTCGCAGCGCTTCGGCGAACTGGTGGTGCGCGAAGGCGATGGCGCGATTGCCTTTCACGATCAGCCTCGGCGCGAGGCGGCGTTCATCGTGCTGAAGTCTCTCGACCTGCCCTCCGCGTTGATCGAGGCGGGCTATATTAGCAATGCGGACGATGCCCGCGCGATGCGAGATTCAGGTTGGCGCAAGGCCTTTGCCGGAGCGATTGCCCGCGCGGCGGAGATATTCCTTGCCGAGCGTCAGGCACCGCCGCTCGCTGAAGTCTCGTCTGCCGTGCAGGTATCTGACGAGCCTGCGCCCTGAACAGGTTTCGGACCTGCGACCACTGGCGACAGGCGGCAATGGCGTGCTAGAGGCGCTTCACGATGGCCGAAGAAATCCAAGAGCAGTCCAGGTTCGCAGCATTGCGTGAGAGCGGCCTTGCCCGTTGGCGCAGCGCTTCCGCGTGGTATCGCGCGAAGTGGCATGACAGCCGCCGGTTCCGGCTTGCCAACTATGTGCTGGGGGCGCTGCTGGCAGTGTGGTTCGTGGTGTGGCTGACGGTTGCGCGCGGATTGCCATCGGCAGACAAGCTGCTCACCTACCAGCCGCCCTTGCCGACAATGGTGCGCGGCTACGATGGCGAAATCGTGTCGAGCTATGCCCGCGAACGCCGAGTTCAGCTGCGCTTCGTCGATTTCCCCGAGCCTATGATCAACGCGTTCCTCTCGGCCGAGGACAAGACTTTCTGGACGCATGGCGGCATCGATTACTTCGGCCTTGCCGGGGCCGTGGTCGACTACGCGACCAAGTTCGGTTCGGGCGAGCGCGCACGCGGCGGATCGACGATTACCCAGCAGGTCGCCAAGAACATCCTGATCGGTGACGAATATTCGGTCACGCGCAAGCTCAAGGAAATGATCCTCGCGCGCAGGATCGAAGGCGTGCTGACCAAGCAGCAGATCCTCGAGCTTTACCTCAACGAGATTCCGCTGGGGCGGCAGAGCTTTGGTGTGCAGGCGGCGGCGCGCGCCTATTTTGACAAGGACGTTGGCGACCTTGCGCTGCAGGAGGCCGCGTTCCTTGCTATCCTGCCCAAGGCGCCCGAGCGCTATGGCCGCACCAAGTTTGAGAGCCAGGCGATAGAGCGGCGCAACTGGGTGCTGGACCAGATGGTCAAGAATGGCTGGGCGACGCAGGCCCAGGCCGCCGCCGCGCAAGCCATGCCGCTTGGCCTGAAGCCCCGCCATACCGAGAATTACACGGCCGACGCCGGATACTTCCTTGAGGAAGTACGCCGCCAGCTGATCGAGAAGTTCGGCGAAAAGGCCGAGGACGGCGTGCACAGTGTCTATGCCGGCGGGCTGTGGGTGCGCACGTCGCTCGATACGCAGTTGCAGACGGCGGCGCAGAACTCGCTCCGTGCTGCCTTGCTGCGTTATGGCGGCGGGCGGGCATGGCATGGGCCGATCGCACGGATCGATCTGGATGATGGCAATTGGCAGACCCAGCTGATTACCAGCAA
Source organism: Novosphingobium sp. MMS21-SN21R (assembly GCF_031846015.1). Classification (GTDB taxonomy): domain Bacteria; phylum Pseudomonadota; class Alphaproteobacteria; order Sphingomonadales; family Sphingomonadaceae; genus Novosphingobium. Next base: position 1,478,574 of record NZ_JAVRDU010000001.1, read on the forward strand.
CATCTCGATCAAGTATCAGAACTGGCGCACCGGCGTGGTGCTGTCGCGCAGCGGACCCTCCGGACAGATCGGGTTTTCGGACGGCAAGACCGCCGACTTGATCGGCGTGCCCGACAATATGAAGCCGGGCGACATCACGGCAGTGGCACCGGTCAATTCCGGGACATATGCCGTGCGCACCGTGCCCGAAGTTTCGGGCGGCATGGTGGTGGAAGACCCGCAGAACGGTCGCGTGCTGGCGATGCAGGGCGGGTTCGACGCGCGGCTGGGGTCGTTCAACCGGGCGACGCAGGCGAGCCGCCAGCCGGGATCGACGATCAAGCCGTTCGTCTATGCGACCGCACTCGACAACGGGATGACTCCGGCCTCGATGGTCGTGGACGGCACGTTCTGCGTCTATCAGGGCGCGGCGCTGGGCGAAAAGTGCTTCCGCAACTTCGGCAACGAGGGCGGATCTGGCAGCCACACGATGCGCTGGGGGCTTGAGCAATCGCGCAACCTGATGACCGTGCGCGTGGCCAATGACGTTGGCATGGACAAGGTCGTTCGCACGATCAAGGCGGTCGGGATTGGGGAATACGAGCCCTATCTGTCGATGGCGCTGGGGGCGGGGGATACCACCGTGCTCAAGATGGTGAGCGCCTATGGAGCGCTCGCCAATCAGGGTCGCCAGCACGCACCGACGCTGATCGACTATGTCCAGGATCGCAACGGCAAGGTGATCTGGCGCGCGGACAACCGCCGCTGCGACGGGTGCAACATGGCGCAGTGGGACGGCAAGCCCATGCCGCGCCTGAACGCAACCGGCAAGCAGGTGATCGACCCGCGCACCGCCTATCAGACGGTGCATATGCTCGAAGGCGTGGTGACGCGCGGGACCGCGATTACCTTGCGCGATCTGGGTCTGCCGCTGTTCGGCAAGACCGGAACGACCTCTGGCCCGACCAACGTCTGGTTCGTCGGCGGATCGCCCGACATCATCGCAGGCGTCTATATCGGTTACGACCAGCCGCGCAGCCTTGGCGGCTATGCGCAGGGCGGGCGGATCGCGGCGCCGGTTTTCAAGCAACTGGTGCAGGAAACGCGCGGCCGCTGGAAGGATATTCCGTTCCGCGTTCCCGAAGGCGTGCGCATGGTCAAGATCGACCGCGTTTCAGGCAAGCGCGTGTTCGGCGGCACCCCTGCCAACGACGAAGCCAAGGCGTCGATCATCTGGGAAGCGTTCAAGCCCGATACCGAACCGAAGCGCACGGTGCGCGAGGGCGAAGTGACCGCGAAACAGGCGGTGATCGATGCCTTGCGCAGGGCACAGGGTGCGCGCGGGATCGCGGCGGCGCCTGCGGAAGATGACGCACCGGTGGAGCAGAACTTTGTCGAGGATCAGGGCGGGATCTACTGAGCGCCCCTTGCCCTCAAAGGCATTGGCGGGAGCGCGGTGGTTCTGATAGCCTCCCCGCCCATGATCCTCAGACTCGTTGCAGCAACCGCTGCTCTCGCTCTTGTGTCCTCCGCCCCGGTCCATGCCGAATTGCCGAGCGGGGCGCGTGCGCCTGACTTTGCGGCCAAGGGCGCGCTAGCTGGCAAGCCGTTTGCCTTCTCGCTCAAGCAGGCGTTGAAGAAGGGGCCTGTGGTACTCTATTTCTACCCCAAGGCATTCACGCAGGGCTGCACGCTGGAAGCCCATGCCTTTGCCGAGGCGAGCGACCAGTTCAAGGCGGCGGGCGCAACGGTGGTCGGAATGTCGAACGACGATATTGCCACCCTGCAGAAGTTCTCCACCGAAGCCTGCCGCGACAAGTTTGCCGTGGCTGCTGCAAGCCCGGCCGTGATCAAGGCCTATGATGTCGACCTGAAGAAGCCGGACGGTGTATCGACTGGTCTGACCAAGCGCACCAGCTACGTCATCGCGCGCAGCGGCAAGGTCGTCATGGTCCATTCCGACATGGATTACCGCGATCACGTGAAGATGACGCTCGACGCCGTACGCAAGCTCAAGGGCGCAAAGTCCTGACGCACATTTGTCCCGGCGGGCACTGATCGGCACGCTTGGGCTTTACATGCCTGCCCGCTGCGCTAAGCGGCCCGGCAGACCGTTTGCGTTTTGAATATCCGGGAGTGTGATTGCCATGCGTGCCGAAGGGCAGGCCCATATCGACCGCATCGAGGCCGCACTGGCGCTGGTGCGCAAGTTCCTCGACTGGGATCGCGCCGTGCGCCGTCTCGACGAGCTGAACGCCCGTGTCGAGGACCCCAAGCTGTGGGACGATCCGAAGAAGGCCGAGGAAGTGATGCGCGAGCGTCGCCGTCTTGAGGCCTCGATCGGCACCGTCAAGGAAATCGGCCAGGAAATGGCCGACGCGATCGAGTTCGTCGAACTTGGCGAGATGGAAGACGACGAGGCCACGATCAATGAGGGCCTGGCGACTCTTGCTGCTCTGGCCGCCCGCGCCGATAACGACAAGGTGCAGGCTCTGCTGGCGGGCGAGGCCGATGCCAACAACGCCTTCCTTGAAGTCCACGCAGGCGCTGGTGGGACCGAGAGCCAGGACTGGGCCGAAATGCTGCAGCGCATGTATACGCGCTGGGGCGAACGCCACGGCTACAAGGTCGAACTGGTCGATTACCACGCGGGCGAAGCCGCCGGGATCAAGAGTGCGACACTGCTGATCAAGGGCGAGAACGCCTATGGCTATGCCAAGACCGAGAGCGGCGTGCACCGTCTGGTGCGGATCAGCCCATATGACAGCTCGGCGCGGCGCCACACCTCGTTCAGCTCGGTCTGGGTCTATCCCGAGATCGACGACAACATCGAGGTCGACATCAATCCGTCGGACCTGAAGATCGATACCTACCGCGCTTCGGGCGCGGGCGGGCAGCACGTCAACACCACCGATTCGGCGGTTCGCATCACGCACGTGCCCACCGGGATCATCGTGGCGAGCCAGAACGATCGCAGCCAGCACAAGAACCGCGCCACTGCGATGGGCATGTTGAAGGCGCGCATCTACGAAGCGGAACTTGCCAAGCGCGAAGCGGCGGCAAGCGGCGAATATCAGGCCAAGACCGAGATCGGCTGGGGCCACCAGATCCGCTCCTACGTGCTGCAGCCCTACCAGCAGATCAAGGATCTGCGGACGGGCGTCGTCTCGACCAACCCTTCCGAAGTGCTCGACGGTGCGCTCGATCCGTTCATGGCTGCGGCGCTGTCGCAGAAGGTGACCGGCGAGAAGGTGACGGTGGAGGACGACGATTGAGCAGGGCTGCGGCCCTCGCTTCTTTTGCGCTGGCGGCGCTGGCACCGCTTGTTCTTGCCGCCTGCAAGCCTGCGCAGACGGATGGCCGGACCGTTTCGTCGGGTGAATTTCCACGCGCAGATCGGCCCGTGTCAAAGGTCGTCAGCAATGCCTTCTCTACCGAGGCCGACCGCGACAATCGCGGTGAGGCCAATATGGTCATGGATCTCGCTCGGGTGCAGGCGGGGCAGAGCGTGGCGGATATCGGCGCGGGCGAGGGCTATTACACGGTCCGCCTTGCCGAACGCGTCGGGGCAACAGGCCGGGTTCTCGCGCAGGACATCGACGGTGATGCGCTGAGCCGCCTTGGTGCGCGCGTTGAGAAGGACCGGCTCGACAACGTCTCGATCAAGCCGGGAGCGGCGGATGATCCGCGTCTGCCCGAGCGAGGGTTCGACCGCGTTTTCCTGATCCACATGTATCACGAAGTGGCCGAGCCTTACGCCTTCCTGTGGAACTTGTGGCCAGCGTTGAAACCGGGCGGCCGCGTGGTCGTCGTGGACATTGATCGCCCAACTGAACGTCACGGCATTCCGCCCGCTTTGTTGCAATGCGAGATGGAGGCGGTGGGCTTTCGCTTGGATGAATTTCACCGTAAGCCGGAAATCGCTGGATACTACGCCCAGTTCGTTGTCGCCAAGGCGCGGCCCGAACCGGCTAAGATCAAGCCCTGCCGGGTCGCACCGGCAAAGAGTATGAGCGCGCAGGGGCGCTGAAAGGGAATTAATGTCTGCGTTCAAGGGGTTGAAGCCGATTCTCTATGGTGGCCGTGAAGTGTGGCCACTGGTCGAGGGCGGCAAGGGTGTCGCCGCGACGAACCACATGAGTTCGGGCGCGTGGGCCGCAGCGGGCGGGATCGGAACTGTCAGCGCCGTCAATGCCGACAGCTACGACGCCGAAGGCAAGATTGTTCCACAGGTTTATGATGCCCTGACCCGCCGTGAGCGGCACGAGCAGCTGATCCAGTACGCCATCGACGGCGCGGTAGAGCAGGTGAAGCGTGCGCACGAACTGTCGGGCGGCAACGGTGCGATCAACATCAACGTGCTGTGGGAAATGGGCGGTGCGCAGCCGATTCTAGAGGCGGTGCTGGACCAGACGCGCGGGTTGGTGACCGGGGTAACGTGTGGTGCGGGCATGCCCTACAAACTCTCGGAAATCGCGCAGCGCTATAATGTGCACTATCTGCCGATCGTGTCTTCTGGCCGCGCTTTCCGTGCGCTGTGGAAGCGGGCCTATCACAAGGTGCCCGAGCTGCTCGGCGCGGTGGTCTATGAAGATCCGTGGCTTGCAGGCGGCCACAACGGGCTGTCCAACGCAGAAGACCCGCGCAAGCCGGAAGACCCCTATCCGCGCGTGAAGGTTCTGCGAGACACGATGCGCGCTGAAGGTATTTCGGACGACGTGCCGATCGTGATGGCTGGCGGCGTGTGGTTCCTGCGCGAATGGGACAACTGGATCGACAATCCCGAGCTGGGTTCGATCGCGTTCCAGTTCGGCACGCGCCCGCTCTTGACCGAGGAAAGTCCGATTCCGCAGGGGTGGAAGGACCATCTGCGGACGCTGGAGCCGGGCGATGTGCTGCTGCACAAGTTCTCCCCGACGGGTTTCTATTCCTCTGCGGTGCTCAACCCCTTCCTGCGCGAGCTTGAGGCGCGGTCGGAGCGGCAGATTCCCTATTCCAAGGTCGAGGCGGGTGAACATACCGTTCAACTCGATGTTGGGGTGAAGGGCAAGAATTTCTGGGTAACGCCCAAGGACCTCGACCGTGCGCGCGCCTGGTTCGGTGCGGGCTTTACGCACGCCTTGCGCACGCCCGACGATACGGTGGTTTTCGTGACGCCGGAAGAACGCGGCGTGATCCAGCAGGACCAGAAGGACTGCATGGGCTGCCTGTCGCACTGCGGGTTCTCGTCGTGGAAGGACCACGACGACTACACGACCGGACGTCTGGCCGATCCGCGCAGCTTCTGCATCCAGAAGACCTTGCAGGATATCGCTCATGGCGGCGAGATCGACCGGAACCTGATGTTTGCAGGGCACGCGGCCTATCGCTTCAAGCAGGACCCGTTCTATTCGAACAACTTCACCCCGACGGTGAAGCAGCTTGTCGACCGCATCCTGACCGGCGATTGAGTAGGCTTCAGGCCCGGCGTGCTTGCGCGTCGGGCAGTCTGCCCTTGCCCGCCTTGCGGAAGAACTGATCGAGCAGGCGGTCGAGCACGAAAATGCGAACGACGAGCTTGGCATCGTCGGGCGTGAGAGTTTCCTTCGCGGCGGCGAGTGAATCGAACCGGTCGCGGGCCTGCGCCAGGGATTCACCGGGACGGAGCAATTCCTCGACCTGTTTCCGGCTGGCTTTGGCGTTTGCGATGATGCCCAACGCCTCGCTTTCGTCGCATTCGCCAGCGGCGGTGCGCTTCTGCAGGCGGCACATGTAGTCCCCGCAGATCGACGGCCTCCATTCACCGTAGCGCTGGCAGGCATTGCCTTCGAGGTAATGGCAGGGAAGCGCCATGGCTGGAGTGCCATCGCTGCGGTAGTAGGTCTGGAAACCGCAGGCGCTGGCAGGTGCGACATCGTCTTCCTGCAGAAACGCGAAATCGTGGACCGTCCCGTCGCAGCACATGCCGCAGGCAAGGCACAGACGGCTCGCCAGGGAAATTTCGCCAGATGTCTCCATTGCGGTTGTTATGCCGCAGATGCGAAGTCGCGCCTATTTGTCGGCAGTCAGCCTGACGAGCAATCGGATTGCATGGGGAAAGGTAACAAATTCAAGCCCTGAGCAACAACTTTGGTTTGGCGGTTCAGGCGTTGAGCGACTGTCCGCCGGGGAGGCGTCCTTTGCCGGGCTTGCGAAAATGCTGGTCGAGCAGCCGTTCAAAGGCGAACATCCGGACTACCAGGCGGGCGTCCTGGGGCGCCAGAGAACTGGTGGATGCTGCGAGGTCCTGAAAGCGGGCGCGGGCATCGGACAGTGTTTCATCGGAAGGCAGCAGCGCCAGCACCGCATCGCGCGCCTGCCATGCCGCAGTGATGTGCGAAAGGGCTTCATTCTCGGTGATATCGCCATCAAGCGCGCGTTTTTGCGTGGTGCACTGAAATTTACCGCATGTGGACGGCCGCCACTGGTCATAGCGCGTGCAGGCCGTGCCGTTGAGATGGTGGCAGGGCAACTTGAAGGCTTCCCGGCCATCATCGGCGACGGTGGTCCGAAAGCCGCAGGCAATGGCAGCGGCGGCATCGCCATCGCGCATTACCGCCACGTCGAATATCGTTCCGTCGCAGCACATGGCGCAGGCGAGGCAAAGTCTGCTCGCAAGGGACGGCTCTTCCGCATTTGGCACCATGTCGCAACACTATGGGGGAAGGTCCGATGCGGCTATTTATCCAAAGTAAGATTCTTTATTAATCAAAGTTTTCCTGCCGGATCATGGTCTTGCCCTGTTTGCGGAAATATTTGTCGAGCATCAGGTCCAGCGCGGTGAGCCTCAGCACGAAAACCATCGAATCCATTGCGCGTGCGGGTTCGGCAGCGATGGCGGCGCGGCGCTGGCGGGCCTGATGCATCGTCTCATCATCCAGCAGCAGCGGGCGCACGGTTTCGCGGGCCTGCAGAGCCTCGTCGACGCGACGCGCAGCCTCGTGTGCGGTAATTTCGCCTGAATCCAGCGCGATCAATGTCTTGCAGCGGTATTTGCGACAGGTTTCCGGCCGGGCTTCGTAGACCATGCAGCACTGGTTGATCGCGTGCGGGCAAGGTTGATGGAAGACCGGGCCTTTGGTGCCGGGGTGGAGCGTGAACAGATTTTCGACGCTCGGGCGTTCGCTTTCGTCAACTTCGACATATTCGAACAGCGTCCCGTCGCAACACATGCCGCAGCGGGTACAGAGATGCTGATCTTCGGGAAGCGTTGGTGCGGCAGTCATGGGCGGAGCCTATGGCCAGCCGGACTGCCGCGCAATACGCCGATCAGGTGAATGCCCAAGGCGTCAGTCGAATTCCCAGGCGCGTTCGCCATGGCTGGTGATGTCGAGCCCTTCGCGTTCTTCGTCATCGCTGACGCGCATCGGGATGATCATCGAGACCATCAAGGCGCAGACCACGGTGGCAAATGCGCTCCACAGCGCGACGACGCCGACGCCAGCGATCTGGGCGACAGACTGGCGCACAAGGTCCATGCCCTCGGCATAGCCGGTGCCGCCAAAGGTGGGCGAGATGAACACGGCGAGCAACAGTGATCCGATCATGCCGCCAACGCCGTGCACGGCGAAGACGTCAAGCGAATCGTCGACATGCAATTTCTGTTTCACCAACTGGATCATCGGGTAGCAGACCACGGCAGCAATCGCGCCGAGCAGCATGGCGGCGCCCGGTGCGATGAAGCCGGCGGCAGGCGTGACCGTGGCGAGGCCCGCAATCGCGCCCGTGGCAAAGCCGACCGAGGTGGGCTTGCCGACCGAGAACTTTTCGATGACCAGCCAGACCAGCGCGGCAACGCAGGCCGCTACGTGGGTGTTGATGATGGCTGAAGCCGCATCGTCATTGGCGGCAAGAGCCGACCCGCCGTTGAAGCCGAACCAGCCGACCCAGAGCAGCGCGGCACCGGCCATGGTCAGCGCGGGGCTGTGCGGGAGCATCAGCGTCTTGGGGAAGCCGGTGCGCTTGCCCAGCAGCATCGCCACGACCAGTGCGGAAATGCCAGCGGTGGTGTGGACGACGATGCCGCCTGCGAAATCCAGCGTGCCGAACTTCGACGATAACCAGCCGCCGCCCCAGATCCAGTGCGCGACCGGTGCATAGACGATCAGGCCCCACAGCGCGCTGAACGCCACGACCCAGCCGAAACGCGCGCGATCGACCCATGCGCCGACCATCAGCGCGGGCGTGATCAGCGCAAAACACATCTGGAAGAGTGCAAACGCACTTTCGGGGATGGCGGTATTGGCGCGGACATTGCCGAGGTCGAGCAGCATCCAGGCGTTGCCGCTGCCGAGCCAGCCGCCGCTGACGTCACCGAAGGCGAGCGTATAGCCGACCATGATCCACAGCACCGATGCGACGGCGGCGATGGCGCCAACCTGCACCAGCACGGCCAGGAAGCCCTTGGCCCGCACAAGACCGCCGTAGAACAGCGTCAGGCCCGGCATTGCCATGAGCAGCACGAATGCCGAGGAGACGAGAATCCAGGCGGTATCGCCGGAGTCCGCCACGTCCTCGACGCTGACGATATCGGCCTGGGCGTGCGCCAGGATCGGCGACAGCGCCGCTGCGGCGGCCAGTGCCGTCGCCAGAATTTTACGCATAGACATCTCCCCCTCGCGCCGACAGGGCCGACGCCAGATCCTCTCCGGGACAGGCTCTAGTGCAATATTGCAGCAGCGCACAAGCGGGCATGCGAACGATTGTTGTGCCAAAATGTGGTTCAGGCAGCGACGGTCAGACCAGACCTTCCAGAACCTGATCGGGCGGGCGGTGGCCGTCGGCCCAGAAACGGACGTTGGCCATGACCTTTTCGCCCGAGGCAATGCGCCCTTCGAATGTGGCGCTCCCCATGTGGGGCAGAATGGCGACATTGTGGTGCGCGAGCAGGCGGGCATCGACCTGGGGCTCATGCTCGAACACGTCGAGACCAGCCCCGCCGATGCGTCCTTCGACCAGCGCGGCGATCAGCGCTTCCTCCTCGACCAGTTGCCCGCGCGCGGTGTTCACCAGATAGGCTTCGGGCTTCATCAGGGCGATGCGCCGGGCGTCGATCAGATGATGCGTTTCTGCGGTTGCCGGGCAGTGCAGGGTGAGGATGTCGGCTTCAGCGACGAGTTTGTCGAGGTTCGGTTCAAACTTCGCACCGAACATCGTTTCTTGTGCTTCGGGCAATCGGTGGCGGCTGTGATAGGCCACGCTGAGGCCGAACGCGCGGGCGCGCCACGCCACGGCCTGTCCGATCCGGCCCATCCCGACGATGCCGAGCGTCTTTCCGGCGAGGCGGTGGCCGAGCATGGTCGAGGGTGCCCAGCCTTCCCACTTGCCAGCGCGCAGCACGCGCCCGCCATGGTTGAGCCGCCGCGCGACCGAGATGATCAGCGCGATGGTCATGTCGGCAGTATCGTCGGTGAACACGCCGGGGGTGTTGGTGACGATGATCTTGCGCGCACGGGCTGCGGCAAGGTCAATATGTTCGGTGCCGGCGCCGAAATTTGCAATGAGGCCGAGCTGCGAGCCGGCTTCGGCGAGCATCGCAGCGTCGATCCGGTCGGTCACTGTTGGGACCAGCACATCCGCCGCCTGCATGGCCGCAACAAGCGCGTCGCGCGTCATCGGCTTGTCGTCGGCACTAAGTGTAACGTCGAACAATTCGCTCATCCTGGCCTCGGTCTCGGGCAGGAGACGGCGCGTGACGATCACGCGGGGTTTGCCCTCTACGCGGCGCGTCGGGCGATATTCGGCGGAACTTGGCATCGTGGGACAAGGCTAGGCGCTGGCAGGGCAGGCGGTCAAGCGCGAGGGTGGCCTGCAGTGGTGGACAGCATGCGTCAAAGAGTTGCTCTCGGGCTGCAATTTTGCGACGGCATGGAACATGAAAAACATTCGTGCGCATCGATACACAGCGGCCTTTGCGGCGTGCGCGGCGTTGCTGCTCGGGCTTGCCGGGCCAGTTTCGGCTCAGGCCGATGACAATGAAGGGCCATATTGGGTCTCGACCAGCAAGGACAAGGCCAACATGCGGGTAGGGCCAGGCCGCGATTATCGCATAAGCTGGACCTACACGCGCAAAGGCGTGCCGCTCAAAGCGCTGCGCGTGATGGGCGGCTGGCGTCTGGTCGAGGACAAGGACGGATCGCGCGGCTGGATTCTGGCGCAGTTCCTGACACGCGAACGCGCCGGGATCGTCGATGGCAGCATCACCGGCATCCGCGCCAACAAGGATGGCAGCGGGCGCATTCTGTGGCGCGTCGCGCCGGGCGTGATCGGCAAGCTGGGTGAATGCGCAGCGGGATGGTGCGGCTTCGACATCGATGGCCGCAAGGGCTTTATCCGCGCGGACAGCGTGTGGGGCGCGCAGAAACCCTGAACGGGATGGCGTCCCCGGCCTTGCGGCCGGGGAAAGTGCCGGATTCAGACGAGTTCGATGGCGAGCGCGGTGGCTTCGCCGCCGCCGATGCACAGGCTGGCAACGCCCTTTTTCAGACCGTGCTTCTTCAGTGCAGCGATCAGCGTGGTGACGATGCGCGTGCCCGATGCACCGATCGGGTGGCCAAGTGCGGTGGCGCCGCCGTTTACGTTGATCTTTTCGTGGGGGATACCGAGATCGTGCATCGCAAACATGGCGACGCAGGCGAAGGCTTCGTTGACTTCGAACAGATCGACATCGGCGATTGACCAGCCGGCCTTGTCCAGCACCTTCTGCATCGCACCGACTGGCGCGGTGGTGAAGTCCTTGGGTTCCTGCGCATGGGCGGCCAGAGCCACGATGCGTGCAACCGGCGAAAGGCCGGCAGCCTTGGCCACGCTTTCGCGCGTCAAGGTGACTGCAGCGGCACCGTCAGAGATTGACGACGAGGTTGCCGCCGTGATCGTGCCGTCCTTGGCGAAGGCGGGCTTGAGGCCGGGGATCTTGTCCGGGCGGCCCTTGCCGGGTGCTTCGTCGGTATCGACCACGATTTCGCCTGAGCGGCTTTTGACCGTGACGGGTGCGATCTCGTCCTTGAACGTACCGTCCGCAACTGCTGCCTGCGCGCGGCGCAGCGATTCGATGGTGTAGGTGTCCTGCTGCTCGCGGGTGAGCTGATAGGCGTTGGCGGTGTCCTGCGCGAACGTGCCCATGGCGCGGCCCGCTTCATAGGCGTCTTCGAGCCCGTCGAGGAACATGTGGTCATAGGCGGTATCATGGCCGATGCGCGCGCCCGAGCGGTGCTTCTTGAGCAGGTAAGGGGCGTTGGTCATGCTTTCCATGCCACCCGCAACGATCATGTCGACGCTGCCCGAGGCGAGCGCTTCGGCGCCCATGATGATCGTTTGCATGCCCGAGCCGCAGACCTTGTTGACCGTCGTCGCCTGAACCGACTTGGGCAGGCCGGCCTTGATCGCGGCCTGGCGGGCAGGGGCCTGGCCGAGCCCGGCGGGAAGGACACAGCCCATGTAGATGCGCTCGATGCTGTCAGGCGCGATTCCGGCGCGTTCGACGGCGGCCTTGACGGCGGTTGCGCCAAGATCGGTGGCTGCGACATCCGCAAGCGAGCCCTGCATCGCGCCCATCGGGGTGCGGGCATAGGAGAGAATGACGACCGGATCGGCGGAAGAGAACTGTGCCATGGCTTGATTGCCCCTGATGGATTAAGCGCTGCGTGAGTGCCGCGGGCACCCGCAGACCTATCCATTATTAGTGTTGCAGCGCAGCGAAAGCAAATGGGGCAAAGGTAGCAGCGATGGGAGCAAACGTATTTCCGGGCATGTCGCTGGTCGTGCTGCTTGCCGGTGCCGCTGTGCTTGGTGCGGTGATCGGCAGTTTTCTTGGCGCGGCGCTCGAACGCCTGCCGGATGGGCGCTCGGTGGTGACCGGGCGATCGGCCTGCGATGGCTGCGGCAAGGCACTGACGGTGGTGGAACTGGTGCCGGTGCTGTCTTGGCTGATCCAGCGCGGCAAATGCCGGACTTGCGGGAGTGCGATTGGCCGCTGGCAACTGGCCTGCGAAATGGGCGGTGCAATTGTCGGCGTGGTCAGCGTGGTGCTCGCCCGCGAAGGACTGGCGTTGGCCGCGATGGTGCTGGGATGGCAGTTGCTGCTGCTCGGCCTGCTCGACTTGCGCCATCTATGGCTGCCGCGCGTGGTGGTAGGCTGGCTTGCCGTGAGCGGGCTTGTGGTTGTCGCGGCGCGCTGCTGGGGCGAGGGGAGTGCCGATCCGTTGTTCGTTTCGCTGAGCGGAGGGGCGATCGGTTACATCATGCTGTGGGGCATTGCGCGGTTCTATCTCAAGGTGCGCGGGCGCGAGGGCATGGGGGCGGGCGATCCGCCGTTCATGGCCGCAATCGGCCTGTGGGTGGGACCGCTCGGCGTGGTCGAAGTCATGCTCGGAGCGAGCATTGTCGGGATTGCGGCGGCTATTGTCATGCTTGTAAGCAAGCGTAAGGTTGCAGCCGACACGGCTCTGCCTCTGGGAACATGCCTTGCCGCTACGGCATGGCCGATCTTCCTGCTGCAAGGACTGGGATAAGCGATTCGGGGAGCAGGACTGCGATGCACGAAACCACGCGCGAAGCCATGACGGCACTGCTTGATCGCCAGAAGGCCGCGTTCATGGCAGCCCGTCCGGAACCGCTTGCTACCCGGCATGACCGGCTCGAGCGTCTTGCCAAGCTGCTGCTGGCGCACGGTGAGGATTTTGCGCGGGCGATGAGTGCCGACTTTGGCCACCGCAGCCATGAACAGTCGATGCTGACCGACGTCATGCCCGCGCTCAGCATGGTGCGCTATTCGCAGAAGCGGATGAAAGGCTGGGCGAAGCCTGAGAAGCGGCATGTCAATTTCCCGCTCGGCCTGCTGGGGGCCAAGGCGGAGGTGCGATACGAGCCCAAGGGCGTGATCGGCATCGTTGCGCCATGGAACTTCCCGGTAGGGCTGACGCTGGCCCCGCTCGCACAGGCCTTTGCGGCGGGCAACCGCGCGATGCTCAAGCCGAGCGAGTTTACCGAGCGGACCTCGCAACTGATGGCCGACTTGTTCCCGCGCCTCTTTGCCGAGGACGAGGTTTCCGTCGTGCTGGGCGGGCCGCAGACCGGGCAGGACTTCTGCGGGATGGCGTTCGATCACCTGCTGTTCACCGGCGCGACGTCCATTGGCAAGCATGTGCTGCATGCGGCGGCAGACAACCTCGTTCCCGTCACGCTGGAACTTGGCGGCAAATCGCCGACGATTCTGGGCAAGGGCGTTGATGTGGCCAAGGCGGCGGACCGCATCGCGCTGGGCAAGATGATGAACGCCGGACAGATCTGCCTCGCACCTGATTACATGCTGGTCCCCGAGGACATGGAAATGCAGGCGATTGGCGCGCTGCAGGCCAGCGTCGCAACGATGTATCCCAAGCTTCTGGCGAATGACGACTACACCTCTGTCATCAACCGCCGGCACCGCGACCGGCTGGCGGGACTGGTCGACGATGCCGTCGCACGGGGGGCAGAAGCGATTGTCGTCAATCCGGGCGGGGAGAACTTTGCAGGATCGAATGGCAACAAGCTGCCGCTGACGATCTTGCGCAATGTGCGCGATGACATGAAGGTCATGCAGGACGAGATCTTCGGGCCGATCCTGCCGGTGAAGACCTATCGCGGAATCGACGAGGCGATCGGCTATATCAATGCGCACGATCGCCCGCTGGGGCTCTATTACTTCGGCAACGACAGTGCCGAGCGCGAAGCCGTGCTGAGCCGCACGATTTCGGGCGGGGTGACGATCAACGATGTAATTTTTCATGTCTCGGCGGACGATCTGCCGTTCGGCGGGATCGGACCTTCGGGCATGGGCAGCTACCACGGGATCGAGGGCTTCCGCAGCTTCAGCCATGCGCGCGCGGTCTATACGCAGCCGAAAATCAACGTCGGCAAGCTGGCCGGGCTGATGCCGCCCTATGGCGCGGCGACGGTGCGGACGCTGAAGATGCAGCTGAAGTAAGTGTTGCATACGAATCCGTCGGACGCCGACGAAAGCCGATATGGCCAAAGGGGCGCTAAAAGGGTGACGGAATCCGCGCATTGAGGGGTGCACACCACTTGCGCAGAGGCGGCGGCGGGACTAGGGCGCTGCGAAACCTGCAGCTACGCGAGTCAGCCCCTTGGTCGATCTGTCTCAATACCTGCCGATCCTGATCTTCCTCGGGATCGCGCTCGCGCTTTCGGCGGCATTCGTGTTTCTGCCGATGGGCGTCGCCCGGCTGACCGGCACGCATAACCCGAACGCGGAAAAGAACAGCGAGTACGAATGCGGTTTCCCCGCGTTCGAGGACCCGCGCAGCCAGTTTGACGTGCGGTTCTATCTCGTCGCCATCCTGTTCATCATCTTCGATCTTGAAGCGGCGTTCCTGTTTCCATGGGCGGTCAGCCTGAAGGAAACCGGCTGGGCCGGATGGATCACGATGATGGTGTTCCTGGGCGAACTGGTGATCGGCTTTATCTATGCCTGGAAGAAGGGCGCGTTGGACTGGGAATGAGCAACATGGCCACCACTTCTTCATCGCTCATAACGGCAAATCAGGGTGCGGTAGCCGCGCCCGACCAGTCGTTTTTCGACAGCCTCAACGCCGAGGTCAACGACAAGGGCTTCCTCGTCACATCGACCGAGGAGCTGTTTCAGTGGGCGCGCACCGGCTCGCTGTGGTGGATGACCTTCGGGCTCGCCTGCTGCGCGGTCGAGATGATCCACGTGAACATGCCGCGTTATGACATGGAGCGCTTCGGCGTCGCCCCTCGCGCATCCCCGCGCCAGTCGGACGTGATGATCGTGGCCGGCACGCTGTGCAACAAGATGGCCCCTGCGCTGCGCAAGGTTTACGACCAGATGTCGGACCCCAAGTACGTGATCTCGATGGGATCGTGCGCCAACGGCGGCGGCTATTATCACTACAGCTACAGCGTCGTTCGCGGCTGTGACCGGATCGTGCCCGTTGATATCTATGTCCCCGGGTGCCCGCCGACCGCCGAAGCGCTCCTCTACGGCGTGATGCAATTGCAGCGGAAGATCCGCCGCGCCGGCACGCTTGAGCGTTGAGGAGGGCAGGGCAATGACCGTTCTCCATCCCGCACCGCGCTGGACCTCGAACGACGGCGTGCATGACACGCTCGTTGCCGCGCTGGGCGACATGGTCGTGTCCTCGAAGGAGGAACACGGCGAGATCGTGATCGAAGTGGCGCGCGAGCGTGCCGAAGATGCGCTGCGTTTGCTGCGCGATGGCCACGAATACCAGCAGTTGATGGACATCGCGGGCGTCGACTACCCGCAGCGGGCCAACCGCTTCGAGGTGTGTTATTGCCTGCTGTCGCTGACGAAAAACCACCGCATCGTGGTCAAGGTTTCGACGGACGAGGCGACGCCAGTTCCGACCGTTACCACGCTCTGGCCCAACGCCGGTTGGTACGAGCGCGAAGTCTATGACATGTTCGGCGTGCTGTTTGCGGGCAATCCCGATTTGCGCCGCATCCTCACCGACTATGGCTTCCAGGGGCATCCGTTCCGCAAGGACTTCCCGCTGACCGGCTATGTCGAACTGCGCTATTCCGAGGAAGACAAGCGCGTGGTCTATGAGCCGGTGCAGCTTGCACAGGATCTGCGCCAGTTCGATTTCATGAGCCCGTGGGAGGGTGCGGACTACGTGCTGCCGGGCGATGAAAAGGCGGTCGTTCCGCCTCCTGCGCCTGCACCAGTCGCAACAGCTCCCGATACCAAGGGTACGCCTTCGGTGGACAAACCCAAGACGACCGACAAGCCCGCCGATACCGGCGCTGGCGAGAAAGCAAATGCCGAGGCCGCCAAGGCAACGCCGCCTGCAGATTCGGCCAAGGATGCGCCCGCCGCGCCTGAGCCGACCGAAGATCGCCCGGATCGCAAACCGCGCGATGCAAAGACCAATGGAGACGGCGCATGAGCCTCTCGCTTGAACAATCGCCGACCACCGGTGACGAGGTCATCACCAACTACACGATCAACTTCGGCCCGCAGCACCCGGCGGCGCACGGCGTGCTGCGCATGGTGATGGAGCTGGACGGCGAGATCATCGAGCGCGTCGATCCGCACGTTGGCCTGCTGCATCGCGGCACTGAAAAGCTGATCGAGCACAAGACCTACCTGCAGGCGCTGCCCTACTTTGACCGGCTGGACTATTGCTCGCCGCTCGCGATGGAGCACTCCTATGTGCTGGCGATCGAGAAGCTGCTGAACATCGAGGTTCCGCTTCGCGCCCAGTACCTGCGCGTGCTGTTCGCCGAACTGACCCGCATCTGCAACCACATGCTCAACCTTGGTTCACATGTGATGGATGTCGGCGCGATGACGCCGAACCTGTGGATGTTCGAGATCCGCGAGGACTGCCTCAACTTCTTCGAACGCGCATCGGGCGCGCGCATGCATGCGGCATGGTTCCGCCCCGGCGGCGTGCATCAGGACGTGCCGCTCAAGCTGCTGGCTGACATTGCCGACTGGATCGACACGCGGCTGCACCCGCTGTTCAACGACGCGATGAGCCTTGTCGTCGACAACCGCATCTTCAAGCAGCGCAATGTCGATATCGGTATCGTGTCGAAGGAAGACGCCGTGCGCTGGGGCTTTTCCGGCCCGATGATCCGGGGTTCGGGCATCGCGTGGGATCTGCGCAAGAGCCAGCCCTACGACGTCTACGACCGCATGGACTTCGACATTCCGGTCGGCACGAGCGGCGATTGCTACGATCGCTTCATGGTCCGCGTGGAAGAAGTGCGCCAGTCGGCGCGCATCATCCAGCAGTGCATCGCGCAGATGCCCGAAGGCCCGATCGCCAGCACTGACCGCAAGGTCGTGCCGCCCAAGCGCGCCGAGATGAAGCAGTCGATGGAAGCGCTGATCCATCACTTCAAGCTCTACACGGAAGGCTTCCACGTTCCGGCAGGCGAAGTCTATGTGGCGACCGAAAGCCCCAAGGGCGAATTCGGTGTCTATCTGATCTCGGACGGCAGCAACAAGCCGTACCGCTGCAAGATCCGCCCGACCGCGTTCTCGCACCTTCAGGCGATGGACTTCATGAGCGTCGGCCACATGCTGCCCGACGTCACCGCGATCATCGGCGCCATCGACGTGGTGTTCGGGGAGTGTGACCGGTGAGGTGGCTTCTCGCGTCATGGAGCAGGATCGCCAGTGTGTCGCTGGCGGTCCTTGTTATCCCAGCACTTGCAGTCGGCGGCTACGTCGTATCGCGGATGGGCCTGCCAACCCCGAGAGGGCCAATTGATTTCAATGATGTGTTGGTCGTAACGATACTAATGTTGACCGTAACGTGGGTACCAGCCGTTGGTGTAGCAGTGATTGGCGGGCTGCTTAAGGTAGTGAGAGCAAAGCGGTCGAAGGTGGTGCCAAATGTCTAGCAACCTCGAAACCGCCAAGGCGATGATCGCTGCCTATAATGCGCAGGACGTGGAAAGTTACGTCTCGTACATGACCGACGACGCCTGCGAGGCGAACTATCGTGGGGATGTGGTGCGCGAGGGCAAGGAGGGCACGCGCTCCGGGCTTGCTGCCGCGTTCGCGCGCTGGCCGCAGAACCATGCCGAGATCGTCGAGGGGCAGGCCATCGGCAATTATGTTTTGATGCGCGAACATGTGACGCGCGGCGAGGCGACCGATGGTTCGGCGCTGGTCGAACCGTTCGAGGTGGTCGCAGTCTATTCTTTCGAGGGCGACAAGTGCTCTCGGGTGGAGTTTATTCGCTAATGGCTGATCGTCACATTGAACCTGACAGCCCCGCCTTGCGCGCGCGCTGGGGCGGTTTTGAATGGGCTGCGGGCAATGCCGAGCAGGCCAAGGTCATCGTCGGGCGCTACCCCGAGGGGCGTCAGCGGTCGGCGGTGATGCCGCTGCTCGATCTGGCGCAGCGCCAGGTCGGGGCCGAGCTTAACACGCAAGGCTGGCTGCCGATTCCGGTGATGGAATACGTGGCCAGGTATCTCGACATGCCGGTGATCCGCGTGGTCGAGGTGGCGACGTTCTACACCATGTACAACATCGCGCCGATCGGGCGTTTCCACGTGCAGGTCTGCGGCACCACGCCGTGCATGCTGCGCGGGTCGGACGAGATCATGGCGGCGTGCAAGTCCAAGGGCCTGAGCAAGGGTCACACCACGGCGGACGGCATGTTCTCGCTGACCGAGGTCGAATGCATGGGCAACTGCGCCTCGGCACCGATGGTCCAGATCAACGACGACAATTACGAAGACCTCACCGCCGCCGACATGGACCGCATCCTTGACGAACTGGCCGCAGGCAAGCAGCCCAAGACGGGTACGCAGCTTGCCGGCCGTCATACGGTGGAACCGGCGGGGGCCTTGAGCAATCTGACCGCGATGGTTGACGCCAACCATGACTATCGAGGGGAGTGGTAAGATGAACCGCTTTCCCACCCCCGTTCGTGCTGAGCTTGTCGAAGCACACACGCAACGGCAGGCCTTGGCGCGCGTCCTTCGACAAGCTCAGGACGAACGGACTTTTGCATTTAGAGGTGCCCTGTGAGCCTCCAAGATAAAGACCGCATCTTCACCAACGTCTACGGCTTCCAGCCCTGGAACCTGAAGGCCGCGCAAGCGCGCGGCGATTGGGACAACACCAAGGCCCTGATGGAGCGCGGGCAGGACGCGATCATCGAAGAGATGAAGGCTTCAGGCCTGCGCGGGCGTGGCGGGGCGGGCTTCCCCACCGGCATGAAGTGGTCGTTCATGCCCAAGCAAAGCAAGGACGGTCGTCCCAGCTTCCTCGTGATCAACGCCGACGAATCCGAGCCGGGTTCGTGCAAGGACCGCGAAATCATCCGCCACGATCCGCACAAGCTGATCGAAGGCGCGTTGGTGGCAGGCTATGCGATGCGCGCGCGCGCCGCCTACATCTACATTCGCGGCGAATATATCCGCGAGGCCGAGACGCTTTTTGCCGCCGTGCAGGAGGCTTATGACGCCGGCCTTGTGGGCAAGAACGCCTGCGGTTCGGGCTATGATTTCGACGTCTTTGTCCATCGCGGCGCGGGCGCTTACATCTGCGGCGAAGAGACCGCGATGATCGAAAGCCTCGAAGGCAAGAAGGGCCAGCCCCGCCTCAAGCCGCCATTCCCGGCAGGCGCAGGCCTCTATGGCTGCCCGACCACTGTGAACAACGTGGAATCCATCGCGGTTGCGCCGACGATCCTGCGGCGCGGCGCGTCGTGGTTCTCCTCGTTCGGGCGCGACAACAACAAGGGCACCAAGCTCTTCCAGATCTCGGGCCACGTGAACCGCCCGTGCGTGGTCGAAGAAGAGATGAGCATCCCGTTCAGCGAGCTGATCGAGAAGCACTGCGGCGGCATTCGCGGCGGGCGTGACAACCTGCTGGCGGTCATCCCCGGTGGCTCGTCGGTTCCGCTGGTGCCCGCGTCCGAAATCTGGGACGCGCCGATGGACTTCGACGGCCTTCGCGCCGTTGGGTCGGGCCTCGGCACTGCCGCTGTGATCGTCATGGACAAGTCGACCGACATCGTCCGCGCGATTGCCCGCCTGTCGTACTTCTACAAGCACGAAAGCTGCGGCCAGTGCACGCCGTGCCGCGAAGGCACCGGCTGGATGTGGCGCGTGATGGAACGCCTGCGCACCGGCGATGCCGACGTGAGCGAAATCGACATGCTGTTCAACGTGACCAAGCAGGTCGAAGGCCACACGATCTGCGCACTGGGCGACGCCGCCGCATGGCCGATCCAGGGCCTGATCAAGCACTTCCGCCCGGAGATCGAACGCCGGATTGCCGAGAACGTGCGGCCAGAATTGTCGGAGGCGGCGGAGTAATGGGCCTCGTCTATCAGCGGATCAGGATTGCCAATGCGGCAAGGCCGGAACTTGAAGAGGTGGACGCCAAGGCGCTCGTCGATTCAGGCGCCATCGATCTGTGCATCCCCAAGCACGTCGTCAATCAACTCAAGCTGCAAGTGCTTGAGCAGCGCGAAGTGACGACAGCGGACGGCAACAAGCAGGTTGTCGATTATGTCGGGCCGATCCTTGTCGAAGTATTTGGTCGCAGGGCTTACACGGGCGCGATGGTGATGGGTGACACGGTGCTCCTCGGCGCTATCCCCATGGAATCGATGGACCTTCTGATTGACCCGCGCAGGCAGGTTTTGATCCCCAATCCTGAAAACCCGAACATTCCCGGTGCGATGGCGATGGGTGTGCGTCATGCGCGAAAGGCAGAAGACTAATGCCTAAAGTCAAAGTCGACGGCGTTGAGCTCGAAGTCCCCGCAGGCGCTACCGTCCTGCAGGCGTGCGAGCTGGCCGGTAAGGAAATTCCACGCTTTTGCTATCATGAGCGGCTGAGCATTGCGGGCAATTGCCGGATGTGTCTGGTCGAGGTGAAGCCGGGGCCGCCCAAGCCTCAGGCAAGCTGTGCGCTTCCGGCCACCGAGGGCCAGGAAATCCGCACGGATTCCGAGATGGTCAAGAAGGCGCGCGAGGGGGTGATGGAGTTTCTCCTGATCAACCACCCGCTCGATTGCCCGATCTGCGATCAGGGTGGCGAGTGCGACCTGCAGGACCAGTCGGTCGCCTACGGCCGCGGTGCCTCGCGCTATCACGAGCACAAGCGTGCGGTGACCGAGAAGTACATGGGCCCGCTGATCAAGACGACGATGACGCGGTGCATCCACTGCACCCGCTGCGTCCGGTTCAGCGAGGAAGTGGCGGGCGTTGACGAAATCGGCGCGCTCTATCGCGGCGAAACGATGCAGATTTCCACGTATCTGGAAAAGGCTGCGGCGCACGAATTGTCGGCCAATGTGATCGACTTGTGCCCGGTCGGCGCGCTCACCAGCGCGCCTTATGCCTTCGAAGCGCGTCCGTGGGAACTGAAGAAGACGCTGTCGATCGACGTTTCTGACGCGATTGGCTCGAACATCCGGCTCGACAGCCGTGGCCGCGAAGTGCTGCGCGCGTTGCCGCGCGTGAACGACGACGTGAACGAGGAATGGCTGTCTGACCGCGCGCGTTACATGGTCGACGGGTTGACGCGCCGCCGCCTCGACAAGCCGTGGCTGCGCCGTGATGGCAAGCTGGTTGCGGCCACCTGGGCTGAAGCATTCGAGGCTGTGGCCAAAATCAATCCGGGTTCTTCGGTGGCGGTCGTCGCGGGCGATCTGGTCGATTGCGAAACGATGTTTGCGGCCAAGAAGCTGGCGGGGGCCTTGGGCTCGACGCTGCTCGAAGGCCGCCAGACCGGCATGTCGTATGACGCTTCCAACCTTGCGGCGGTGAACTTCAATTCGACGCTGGCTGGGATCGAGGACGCGGACGCAATCCTGATCCTCGGCTCGATGGTGCGCGATGAAGCCCCGCTGCTCAACACCCGCCTGCGCAAGGCGGTGAAAAAGGGCGCGAAGGTATTCATCGTCGGGCCGCAGTGGGAACCGACTTACGCCGCGACCTTCATCGGTGACGATGCTGGTGTGATGTCGAACTTGCCCGACGCGGTGACCGAGGTGTTCGGCAAGGCCGAACGTCCGGCGATCATCGTCGGCGGGGCAGGGCTTGCCAAGGGCGGCGTGGAAGCTGGTCTGGCATTCGCCGAGCAGTTCAATCTGGTGCGTGAGGGCTGGAACGGCTTCAATGTGATCCACATGGCCGCAAGCCGCATGGGCGGGCTGATGCTCGGCTATGCGCAGAAGGGCGGCATTGCCGATCTGGTCGCCGCCGCGCCCAAGATGGTGATCTCATTGGGCGCGGACGAGGTGGACTTCACCAAGTTTGCAGGCTCGATGATCGTCCACATCGGCCATCATGGTGACAAGGCGGCGCATGCTGCCGATGTCATCCTGCCTGCCGCTGCATTCAGCGAGAAGGACGGCACTTACGTCAACACCGAAGGCCGCGTGCAGTATGCCGAGAAGGCCGTGTTCGCACCGGGCGATGCCCGCGAGGACTGGACGATCCTGCGTGCGATGGCTGATGCGCTTGGCGTGTCGGTTGGCTTCGACAGCTTCGAACAGCTTCGCGCCGCAATGGTTGCCGAAGTTCTGGCATTGGGCGTGGAAGGTCTGGCCGATTACGGCGCGCTGCCTGCCGCTCCATCTGGCGCAAAGGCCGAAGGCGTGATCGCGGGCTATCCGATCAAGGATCGCTACCTCACCAATGCCATTGCCCGGTCCAGCCCGACGTTGCAGCGCTGCTCGGCGGAACTGATCCACGGTGAAACCTTTGCGGAGGCCGCGGAATGACCGAGTTCTTCATGGGTCTTGGCCTGTCGTATGACTGGGCCTGGGGCATCTCCACGATTGCGGGCATCCTGCTGATCGCGCTGCCGCTGATGCTCGGCGTGGCGATGATCATTTATGCCGACCGCAAGATCTGGGCAGCGATGGCGCTGCGCCGTGGTCCGAACGTGGTCGGGCCTCTGGGGCTGCTGCAGTCGTTCGCGGACGGGTTGAAGGTGTTCCTGCAGGAAACCATCATCCCGACGGCGGCGAACAAGGGCCTGTTCGTGATCGCGCCGATCATCACGTTTACGGTCGCGCTGCTGGCATGGGCGGTAATCCCGTTCAATTCGGGCGCGGTGCTGGCGGATATCAATGTCGGCCTGCTCTATGTCCTCGCGATCTCGTCGCTCGGCGTTTACGGCGTGGTCATCGCGGGTTGGGCGTCGAACTCGAAGTACCCGTTCTTCTCGGCGATGCGCGCTTCGGCACAGATGATTTCGTATGAAGTCTCGATCGGGTTCATCCTGATCTGCGTGGTGCTGTGGTCGGGGTCGTTCAACCTGAACGACATCGTCAAGGCGCAGCAATCGCACGTCTGGATCATCAACGGCTTCGTTGCGAACCCGCTGCTGTTCCCGATGTGGGTGATGTTCCTGATCTCGGGGATGGCCGAAACCGCGCGTGCGCCGTTCGACCTTACAGAGGCGGAATCGGAACTCGTCGCCGGGTATCAGACCGAATACTCGTCGATGGCCTTCGCACTCTACTGGCTCGGCGAATATGCCAACGTGCTGCTGATGTGCGCGCTGAACGCCGTGCTGTTCTGGGGCGGATACCTGCCGCCGCTCGATTGGGCGCCGCTCTACCTGATCCCGGGCTTCGTCTGGCTGCTGCTCAAGATCCTGTTCTTCTTCTTCATCTTCAGCTGGGTGAAGGCGACCGTACCGCGCTATCGCTATGACCAGCTGATGCGCCTGGGCTGGAAGATCTTCCTGCCAGTGTCGCTGGGCTTTGTGGTGCTGGTGAGCGGTTGGCTGATGCTGACGAGGTATGGGGCGGCAGGATGAGAGTTGGAAACGCCGCTATATCCGTTCTAACCGCTGGAACGTTCGTGTCCTGTGTCCCCACGGAGATGGCCGGTCGTGACGGTAAGGTAACGCTCGATTGCTTTCTCGAAACCGTCGTGCACCTTAACTGCGGAGGTGGTTTGAATTTCGGGGGGCCGCCGCAGGATTGTTCCACGTTCAAGGCAGATAGCGTGTTGCGCAAACGTGCTGAGACGCTGACCGTGTCTAGCCGAAACTTTTCTTTCGAAGGACGTCGTCTGAAGGTCCAGGAGCCGTCCAACTTTCGCATCAAGGATGGAAAGATTTCGTACCTTTCGCAAAAATTGGAATACCCTGACGCGGCAGGACATTCCTTTGATCGTGGCACTTGTTCGATAGCCTCTGGGCTCAAGTATATTCGACGTCGGAAGGCTTTCGTCCAATGAACGCTGCCCAAATCATCAAGAGCTTCACGCTGTGGGAGTTCCTCAAGGCGCATTGGCTGACCTTGAAGTATCTCTTCAAGCCCAAGGCGACAATCAACTACCCGTTCGAGAAGAACCCGCTTTCGCCGCGCTTCCGTGGCGAGCATGTGCTGCGGCGTTATCCCAACGGCGAGGAACGCTGCATCGCGTGCAAGCTGTGCGAGGCGGTGTGTCCGGCGCAGGCGATCACCATCGAGTCCGAGCCGCGTGACGACGGCAGCCGCCGGACGACGCGCTATGACATCGACATGACCAAGTGCATCTTCTGCGGCTTTTGCCAGGAAGCCTGCCCGGTCGATGCGATCGTCGAGGGACCGAACTTCGAATACGCGACCGAAACGCGCGAGGAGCTGCTTTACGACAAGGCAAAGCTGCTCGCGAACGGGGACAAGTGGGAGCGGGCCGTTGCCGCGAACCTTGAAGCCGATGCGCCGTATCGCTAGGGGGCCGATCAACGTGACCAACAGGCACCAAGACCCGTTCGTGTCGAGCGCAGTCGAGACACTTGCGCGCGGCCTCTCGACTTCGCTCGAGGCGAACGGAGGTAGGGAATCATGATCCAGGTATTTGCCTTCTATCTGTTCGCCACGCTCTGCATCCTCAGTGGTGCGGTGACGATCCTTGCGCGCAATCCGGTGCATTCGGTGCTGTGGCTGATCCTCGCGTTCTTCAACGCTGCCGGCCTGATGGTGCTGGTGGGCGCGGAGTTCATCGCGATGCTGCTGGTCATCGTCTATGTCGGCGCGGTTGCGGTGCTGTTCCTGTTCGTGGTGATGATGCTCGACATCGATTTTGCCGAACTGCGCGCGGGGTTCATCAAGAACTTCCCGCTCGGCATTGCGCTGGCGGTGGTGCTGTTCGTCGAACTGTTCATCGGCCTTGTCGTGCATGGCGCGGGCGGGGTGGAACTGGGCGTTGCCAGCGGGACGGCCACGCAAGCTGCCGACATGTCGAACATTCAGGCCATTGGTGCGCTGCTCTACACGCGCTACCTGTTCCTGTTCGAAGCGGCGGGCATCATCCTGCTGGTCGCCATGATCGGCGCGATCGTGCTGACCCACCGTGAGCGCAGCGGCACGCGCGGGCAGAACGTTGCGAAGCAGAACGCGCGCCGTCCGCAGGACGCGACGATCAACATGCAGCCGGAAACGGGCAAAGGGGTTGTGCTGTGATTGGCGGGATTTTCCCAGTCCCGTTCGTGTCGAGCGCAGTCGAGACACTGTGCGCGCGGCTTCTCGACTTCGCTCGAAGCGAACGGATCTCGGTTATTCAGGGGGGCGGACGATGATCGGCATCGAACATTATCTCGTCGTCAGCTCGATCCTGTTCGTGCTGGGCGTGCTCGGTATCTTCCTCAACCGGAAGAACGTGATCATCATCCTGATGGCGATCGAACTGATCCTGCTCTCGGTGAACCTCAACCTCGTCGCGTTCAGCGCGTTCCTGCACGACCTTGTCGGACAGGTTTTCGCGATGTTCGTTCTGACGGTGGCTGCGGGCGAAGCGGCGATTGGCCTCGCCATTCTGGTCATCTATTTCCGTGGTCGCGGCACGATTGCTGTTGACGATGTCAACCGGATGAAAGGCTGAGTTGGGCGCGATGTCTTCCATCCTGATCATTGTTTTCCTGCCGCTGCTGGCAGCGATCGTCGCAGGGCTTGGCAACAAGCAACTGGGCATGGTGCCCGCAAAGGTCATTACGACCGGCGCGCTTTTCATCTCGTGCGCGCTGTCGTGGCCGATCTTTCTGTCGTTCATCGGCGGCACGGCTGAAGCGAGCGTCACGCCGGTCTTGAGCTGGGTGAAGTCGGGCGCGCTCGATTTCGCATGGGCTTTGCGCGTGGATACGCTGACGGCGGTCATGCTGGTGGTGATCACCAGCGTCTCGGCGCTCGTGCACCTCTATTCGTGGGGCTACATGAGCGAGGAGCTGGACCAGCCGCGTTTCTTCGCGTACCTGTCGCTGTTTACTTTCGCCATGCTGATGCTGGTGACCGCCGATAACCTGGTGCAGATGTTCTTCGGTTGGGAAGGCGTGGGTCTTGCCTCGTACCTGCTGATCGGGTTCTGGTTCCGGAAGCCCTCGGCCAATGCCGCCGCGATGAAGGCCTTCGTGGTCAACCGCGTGGGCGACCTCGGCTTCATGATGGGCATTTTCGGCACGTTCCTCGTGTTCGGCACCGTGTCGATCCCGGCGATCCTTGAAGCCGCACCCGGCATGGCCGGCTCGACCATCGGGTTCCTCGGCGGCCGCTTCGATACGATGACCGTGTTGTGCATCCTGCTGTTCATCGGCGCGATGGGCAAATCGGCGCAACTCGGGCTGCACACATGGTTGCCGGATGCGATGGAAGGCCCGACCCCGGTGTCGGCGCTGATCCACGCGGCCACCATGGTAACCGCA
This sequence comes from Novosphingobium sp. MMS21-SN21R, assembly GCF_031846015.1. Taxonomy (GTDB): domain Bacteria; phylum Pseudomonadota; class Alphaproteobacteria; order Sphingomonadales; family Sphingomonadaceae; genus Novosphingobium. The sequence goes on from NZ_JAVRDU010000001.1 coordinate 1,504,737, forward strand.
GGCGTTTTCATGGTCTGCCGTTTGTCGCCCATGTTCGAAGTCAGCCCGACGGCGCTTGGCCTGGTGACTTTCATCGGCGCAATGACCTGTATCTTCGCGGCTACCGTGGGCACGACCCAGACCGACATCAAGCGCGTGATCGCCTATTCGACGTGTTCGCAGCTGGGCTACATGTTCTTCGCGGCGGGCGTCGGCGCTTATGGCGCCTCGATGTTCCACCTGTTCACGCACGCCTTCTTCAAGGCGCTGCTGTTCCTTGGCGCAGGCAGCGTGATCCACGCGATGCACCACGAGCAGGACATGCGGTACTATGGCGGCCTGCGTAAGCAGATCCCGCTGACGTATTGGGCGATGATGGCGGGCACGCTGGCGATTACCGGCGTGGGCATTGTCGACGTGTTCGGCTTTGCCGGGTTCTATTCGAAGGATGCGATCCTTGAGGCGGCCTATGCCAAGGGCACCGAACTGGGGCATTTCGCCTTCTTCCTCGGTATCTTCGCGGCACTGCTGACGAGCTTCTATTCGTGGCGACTGATCTTCCTGACATTCTTCGGGAAGCCGCGCTGGGAGCAGTCCGAGCATATCCAGCACGCGGTGCATGCCGCCCATGGGCATGACGATCATGCTCACGGACATGACGATCACGCGGATCACGACGAACATGGCGACGGAACGGCGGGCTATCACCCGCACGAAAGCCCGCTGAACATGCTGGTCCCACTCGGCATTCTGTCGCTCGGTGCGGTATTCGCAGGCTTCGTGTTCCACCATGCCTTCATCAGCGAAGGCTCGGGCGAGTTCTGGAAGGGCTCGCTGGTCTTTGCTGAGCATACGCTCCACGCGATGCACGCCGTGCCGCTGTGGGTTAAGTGGGCGCCGTTCGCGGTCATGGCCACTGGTCTGCTGATCGCCTGGTATGCCTATATCAAGAACACGAAGTTCCCGGCGGCGTTCGTCGACCAGTTCGGGTTCCTCTACAAGTTCCTGCTCAACAAGTGGTACTTCGACGAGCTGTATCATTATGTCTTCGTGGTGCCCGCGATGTGGCTTGGCCGGGTGTTCTGGAAGGTCGGCGATCAAGGGATCATCGACCGGTTCGGTCCCAACGGTGCGGCATGGGTCGTTGCCCAGGGTAGCCGCGCCGCCGCCAAACTCCAGTCGGGGTATCTCTATAGCTATGCGCTGGTCATGCTCGTCGGACTTGTCGGCGCGATCAGCTGGGTGATCGCACAATGATGGGCTTCCCTATCCTTTCGCTGATGCTGCTGGTGCCGCTGGTGGCTGCGCTAGCCTGCCTCGTCGTCCCGCGCGAGCAGGCGCGCAATGTCGCTATCATTGCGACGCTGATCGACTTCGCGCTGGGCATGATCCTCTGGGCGAACTACGATGTAGGCGGCGCGCAGTGGCAGTTCACTGAAAGCGCTGCGTTGTTCGCAGGCTTCTCGTGGAAGCTCGGGATTGACGGCATTGCACTGATGCTGATCGCACTCACAGTGTTCCTGATGCCGGTTTGCATCGGGGCCAGCTGGGAGTCGATCGACAAGCGCCAGGGCGAATATTACGCAGCGTTCCTGATCATGGAAACGCTGATGATCGGCGTGTTTGCGGCGCAGGATCTGTTCCTGTTCTACATCATGTTCGAAGCTGGCCTGATCCCGATGTACCTGATCATCGGCGTGTGGGGCGGGGCGGACCGGATCTACGCCAGCTACAAGTTCTTCCTCTACACGCTGCTCGGCTCGGTCCTTATGCTGATCGCGATGTTCTGGATGGTCAATGAAGCCGGCACGACGGACATCCCGACGCTGATGGCCTACAACTTCCCTGTCCATGCACAGACCTGGCTGTGGCTCGCATTCTTCGCCAGCTTCGCGGTAAAGATGCCGATGTGGCCGGTGCATACCTGGCTTCCCGACGCGCACGTTCAGGCGCCGACCGGCGGCTCGGTGATCCTGGCTGGTGTGCTGCTGAAGATGGGCGGCTACGGCTTCATCCGCTTCTCGCTGCCGATGTTCCCCGAAGCCTCGGCGCAATTCGCGCCGCTGATCTTCGGCCTGTCGATGGCAGCTGTTGTGATCACCTCGCTGATCGCGTTGGTGCAGTCAGACATGAAGAAGCTGATCGCTTATTCGTCGGTCGCGCATATGGCGATTGTCACGGTCGGCCTGTTCGCGTTCAATGTGCAGGGGCTCGAAGGCTCGATGATCGTCATGCTCAGCCACGGTCTGGTGGCGGGCGCGCTTTTCCTCTGCGTGGGCGTGATCTACGACCGGCTGCACACACGCGAGATTGACCGTTACGGCGGTCTTTCGATCAACATGCCGCGTTACGCGATCTTCTTCCTGCTGTTCACGATGGCCTCGATCGGGCTTCCGGGCACGAGCGGTTTCGTCGGCGAGTTCCTCTCGCTGATTGGCATCTACCAGATGTCGAGCTGGGTGGCGCTGGTCTGCACGACCGGGATCATTCTGGGCGCGGCCTACATGCTCTACCTCTACCGCCGCGTGGCCTATGGCGTGCAAAAGAACGCCGATGCCGCCGCGATGCTCGACCTCGACAAGCGCGAGTGGGCAATGATGGTGCCTCTGGCTGCCGTCGTGCTGTGGATGGGCGTCTATCCCGAAAGTTTCCTCGCGCCGATGCGCAAGGACATTGCCACACTTGATGCCCGACTTGCCCAAGCCAAGCCCAAGGGTGACGCTGACGTGAAGGCCGGTGGCGCCAAGCCCGCCGCTGAAGAACATACTGCCCATGGGGGGGCGCACTGATGGATTTCGCCCGTTCGCTCTGGCTTGTCGCCCCCGAGACGCTGCTTTCGGTTGTCGGACTTGTGCTTTTGCTGGTTGCTGCATGGAGCGGTGACAAGGCTTCGCGTGCCATCTCGGTTGCCGCTGTAGCTGCACTGACAGCCTGTGCTTTCCTCGTTGCGCCCGCCTTGTGGGGCGGGGCGATGGGGCCGGACACGGTGGCATTCGGCGGGCAGTACCGCGCCGATGCTTTCGCATCGTTTGCCAAGCTGCTGATCTATGTGGGTGCCGGTGTGACCCTGATGGTTGCGCCGTCGTTCTTCGACAAGTTCAAGGCGATGCGCGCGGAGTTCCCGCTGCTCGTCATGTTCGCCGCCCTCGGCATGGGCATGATGGTTTCGGCCGCTGACTTGCTGACGCTGTACATCGGCCTCGAGCTCAACAGCCTCGCGGCTTATGTCATGGCCGCTTTCCTGCGCGTTGACGACCGTTCGGCGGAATCGGGCCTCAAATACTTCGTGCTGGGTTCGCTCGCTTCGGGCATCCTGCTGTTCGGCATGAGCTTGCTCTACGGCTTCACCGGCACTACTGCGTTTGCCGGCATCCATGCTGCGCTTTCCGGCGAGATGGCGACGGGCGCGCTGTTCGGCCTGATCTTCGTGCTGGCAGGCCTCGCCTTCAAGATCAGCGCTGCGCCGTTCCATATGTGGACGCCGGACGTTTATGAAGGCGCACCGACGCCGGTGACGACCTTCTTCGCCACCGCGCCCAAGGTTGCTGCGCTGTGCCTGCTTATGCGAGTCAGTCTCGAAGCCTTCGGCGCACAGGTTTTCGCCTGGCAGCAGATCGTGATCTTTGCCTCGCTGCTATCGATCGTGATCGGTGCATTGGGCGCGATTGGCCAGAACAACATCAAGCGCCTGATGGCCTATTCGTCGATCAACAACGTCGGCTTCATGCTGATCGGTCTTGCCACGGCGACCAAGGCCGGCGCTTCCGCAATGCTGGTCTACCTTGCAATCTATGTCGCGATGTCGGTTGCGGGCTTTGTCGCCGTGCTGCTTCTACGCGACGAGAATGGGGATCAGGTCGAAGCGATTTCGGACCTTGGCGGTCTGTCCAAGACCCGCCCGTGGATCGCGCTCTCGCTCGCTTCGGTGATGTTCAGCCTTGCCGGTATCCCGCCGCTGTTCGGGTTCTGGGGCAAATTCGTGGTGTTCCAGGCTGCGGTTCAGGCGGATCTGATCGTGCTTGCCGCCATCGGTATTGCGGCCTCGGTGATCGGCGCGTTCTACTACCTCAAGGTCGTCAAGGTGATGTATTTTGACGAGGCGACTGACAAGGTGAAGGGCGAGGGCGAGTTGTCGCACACCGTATTGCTGGCGCTGTCGGTGCTGGCAATCTCACCGCTTGGCTATCTCGGCACCAAGTGCCTGGGTTCGTTGGCTGACACTGCGGCCGCCGCGCTGTTCTTCGCGTACTGACTTGATCGAAACCGTCGCCGAAATCCCCTCGACCAACGGTGCGCTGCTGGCGCGCGTTGGGGCGGGGGAGGGCGTGTTCGAGAACCATTGGCTGATCACTGACCGGCAAAGCGCCGGTCGGGGCCGCGCCGGGCGGGTCTGGACCGATGGGTTCGGCAACTTCATGGGTTCGACCGTGGTGCACTTGCGCACTTCTGACCCCATGCCGCAGACTTTGGCGCTGGTAGCAGGCGTGGCCGTGCATCAGGCCCTGATGGACTCCGCGCCAGAGTTGACCCGGTTGGTCCTCAAGTGGCCGAACGATCTGCTTGTGGTCGACGCCAAACTTGCCGGCATCCTGCTTGAACGCCAGCGTGATACGGTAGTCGTCGGCATCGGCGTGAATCTTGCGCAGGCACCATCAGTGCCGGGCCGTGCTACGGCTTCGCTCTCAGCACTGGGGTTCGATGTTCAGCGTGACACGTTTGCGGAGCATCTGGCTGCTCGCTTTGCAGATGCGCTGACACGCTGGCATTTGGGGGAATGGCCCGTGCTGCGAGCGCAATGGCTTTCGCGGGCGTTGCCCCTCGGCACGCTTGTATCGGTCAAGGATCGGGACCATGGCGAGATCATCGGTGCGTTCGGCGGGATTGATAATGACGGCGTTGCCCTTCTGCGCTTGGCGGATGGGGCGGTCCATGCCATCCACGCGGGCGATATAGAAATGGTGGGTTCCCATGCTTCTGGCGGTTGACGTCGGCAATACCAACATCGTCTTCGCACTGTTCGAAGGGCGGTCGATCAAGGCGCGCTGGCGTGTGGCGACCGATGCCCGCCGCACGGCCGATGAATACGCCGTTTGGCTGCTCCAACTGATGCAGCTTGAGGGTGTGGATCGCAATGCGGTCACGCAGATTCTTGTCTCGACGGTCGTTCCGCGCGCGCTGCACAACCTGACCGTGCTTGCGCAAAAGTATTTCGGCCTCGATCCGCTGATCGCTGGTCAGCCGCCGGTGGAATGGGGTTTCGAGGCGGATGTGGACGAGCCGCGCTCGCTTGGCGCAGACCGGGCCGTGAACGCGATTGCGGCCCATGCGAAATACCCGGGCGACCTGATCGTGGTCGATTTCGGCACGGCTACCACATTCGATGTGGTAGACTTCAACGGTGCCTACAAGGGCGGGATCATTGCGCCCGGCATCAACCTTTCACTCGATGCGCTTGTCAACGCTGCGGCCAAGCTGCCGCGCATCGCCATCGAAGCGCCGACCCGCACCAAAAGCGTGATCGGCCGCAACACCGAGGATCAGATGCATATTGGCGTTTTCTGGGGTTATGTCGCGATGATGGAGGGCCTGATCGCCCGCATGCGCGCTGAAATCGGACGGCCTGCGAAGGTCGTGGCGACTGGCGGGCTGGCCATCCTGTTCGGTGACCACACCGACATTTTCGATCATGTCGATACCGACCTGACGCTTGATGGCCTCGCCATCCTTGCCGAGCGGGTGGCCGTCTCGTGAAGTCTAAAAAGGAACTGCTGTTTCTCGCCCTGGGTGGTTCGGGCGAAATCGGGATGAACGTCAACCTCTACTGCTGTGACGGCAAGTGGTTGATGGTCGATCTCGGCATGACGTTCGCCGATCCGCATTATCCCGGCATCGATCTTGTTTTCGCAGACCTGGACTTCATCGAGGACCGGCTCGACGATCTTGTCGGGATCGTACTGACCCACGCGCACGAAGATCACATCGGCGCAGTGCCCTACTTTGCGCAGGACCTTGGCGTGCCGCTTTACGCTACGCCGTTCACGGCCAAGCTGGTTCACGAGAAGTTGGTCGAGGCCGGGATCGAGAAGGAGGTCGAGCTTAACGTCATCGACCATCTCGACCGCTTTGAACTCGGACCATACGGCATCCGCTATGTGCCGCTGGCGCATTCGATTGCCGAGGGCAACGCCCTGCTGATCGATACGCCGCATGGGAACATCTTCCATACCGGTGACTGGAAGCTCGACGACGAGCCCCGCATCGGAACCCCTGCGACGGAAGAAGAACTGACCGCAATCGGTGACGAAGGCATCCTCGCGCTCGTCTGCGATTCGACCAACGTCTTCAATCCCAAGGCGTCGGGATCGGAAGGTGAAGTGCGGGCCGGGTTGCTGGAGGCGGTGGCCGCGCAAAAGGGGCGGCGCGTGGTCGTCACCACGTTTGCGTCGAACGTCGCGCGACTGCAGACGCTGGGCGAAGTGGCCGTCGCCACGAAGCGGCAGTTGTGCGTGGCCGGGCGTTCGCTCGACCGGATCATTCGCGTGGCTAAGTCGTGCGGCTATCTCAAGGACTTGCCTGACCTTGTCCATCCCGATGATGCGATGGACATTCCGCGCGGCGAACTGCTGGTGCTGGCCACCGGCGGTCAGGGTGAACCGCGCGCGGCGCTTGGTCGGATCGCGGGTGAGCAGCATCCGATCAAGCTCGAGAAGGGCGATGTCGTGCTGTTTTCCAGCCGCCAGATCCCCGGCAACGAACTCGCCATTGGGCGTATCCAGAATTCGCTGGTCGAAAAGGGGGTTCGCATTGTCACGGATCGCCAGTCGATGATCCACGTTTCGGGCCATCCGGGGCGTCCGGAACTGGTCGCGCTCTATGACTGGATCAGGCCGGAAATTCTCGTGCCGGTGCATGGCGAAATTCGCCATATGGCTGAGCAGGCGCAGCTGGGTCTGGCCGAAGGTATCCCCAAGGCGATCATGCAGAAGAACGGCGATCTTATCCGTCTTGCGCCCGATGGCCCGAAGAAGCTGTCGGAAGAGCGCGCGGGGCGCCTTGTTCTCGATGGCGACATCATCTCGCCTGCCGACGGGGAAGCACTGGTGGCGCGCCGGAAGCTATCGCAGGGCGGGCTGATCAGTGTGGCGCTGGCCGTACGGCTTGATGGGCAGCTTGTGTCTGACGTTGATGTCGGAGCAATCGGCATTCCGCTCGACGAGGACATGGAAGCGTTCGTTGCCGACGCAAAAGTCGAGGCTGCCGAAGCCGTGCGCAAGGTCAAGGGTGACCGCAAGCGCGACCGTCTGGCCGTTGCCGAGGCGGTGCGGCTTGCGGTTCGGCGCTGCGGCCAGCGCTGGTGCGGCAAGAAGCCGGTCGTCCAGGTCCTGTTGCGGGAAAGCTGAGCCGTATGAAGTGGACGTCGATCATCGCCATCTACGGCCTGTTCTGGGTCATGGCCGCATTCGTGGTATTGCCGTTCGGGGTGCGCACGCATGATGAACTCGGCACCGAAAAGGTCAACGGGCAGGCCGATAGCGCGCCGGGTAACTTTTCGCCGCGCAAGATCGTCATCCGCGCGACGATCCTGTCGGCACTGATGTTCGGCTTTTTCTATGTGAATTACTTCCGCGGATGGATCACGGTCGCCGATCTCGACCTGACGACCTACTTCGGCCATTGACGGGCGCCGGTGTTGCGCGAGGCGATCCGCCGGGCGGGAATTGATCCGGCACTGCTGGCGATATTTGCGCTGGCGCTGGCGTGCCGCGTGCCGATCGCGCTGTTCACGGTCTATCATCACGCGGACGAGGTCTGGCAGTACATCGAGCCGGCTTACGGCATGGTCACGGGCGACTGGATCCGCACCTGGGACATTCGTCTCGGCATCCGCAGCTGGTTGATTCCGATGGTTATGCTGCCGCCGGTTTTGTTGGGGCATCTGCTTGACCCGGCGGGGGAATTGCACCTGATCCTGCCGCGCCTGGTGATGGCCGTGGCCTCGCTCGGGGCGGTATGGGCGGGGTGGTCTCTCGGCAGCCGGTTGAGCCGCAGACACGCGATTGTCGCTGCGTTTGTCGCGGCAGTGTGGGTCGATTTCGCCTATTTTGCATCGAGGACGTCGAGCGATACGCTGTCTGTGCTGGCGGTCCTGCCGGGGCTGGCGCTGGTATATCGGTTCCGCGCGCATGGCGGGGCGAGGCTGGCGCTGGGGGCAGGGTTCCTGCTGGGCCTTGGCTTCATCACGCGCTTTCCGCTGGGGCCTGCGCTCGCCATTCCGTTTCTGTGGGCGGGCAGGGCGGAGTTTAGCAAGGCCTGGCTGCCGCTGCTGGGCGGCGCGCTGCTGGCGGTGCTGTGCGATGTAATTGCCAACGCCGTGATGGGCCAGCCGCCGCTGCTGTGGATATACCGCAATGTCATGGCCAACGTGGTGCAGGACCGCAGCCATGCCTTTGGCGTGGAGACGGCTGACTGGTATTTGCGCGTTCTGGTATGGGAGTGGCAATACATCGCAGTTGCGCTGGTTCCTGCGCTGGTGCTGGGGGCGCGGCGCTATCCGATGCTACTGGCAACGGCGATCGCGGTGATTGCGGTGCATTCCGCCATTGGCCACAAGGAATATCGCTTTGTCCTGCTTGGCGTGTCGTTGCTGATTTTGCTGGCGGCAATCGGCTCGGTCGATCTGGCGCAATGGCTGGGTCGAGGGACTGCACCCCGCAAGACCTTGGCGGCAATTCTGGCGATCTGGCTGGCGGCATCGGTGCAGGTGGCGGCGACAGAGCCGTTCAGCATCAACTGGGGGGTTGGCAAGGCGCCGCTGCGGGCGATGCGCACTGTGCGTAATCAGCCGGGACTATGTGGGTTTGCCACATACCGGATCCGTGACGTGCCGTTCGTTTCGCGCGCGGTGCTGAACCGCGATGTGCCGGTGATGCTGATCAATACCAAGGCCGCGATGCTCGCCACTTCAGAGCGCTTCGACGTGGTCGTCACACCCGCCGAGCATCTGGCCGAACTGCCGAAAACCTTCCGCTTCAAGGGCTGTGCGTCGCGCGGCAAGCCCTTGTTCGAGCAGCAGTATTGCGTGGCGGTGCGGGAAGGGCCCTGCACCGGGAGGCCGGGCCTGCTTGAATACAACACCGCCCTGCGGCGGATGGATCGCTAGACGCCTTCCAGCGCGTATCCAGCGGAACGCACGGTGCGCACCGGGTCAGCTGCGCCGGGAATGGCGACAGCCTGACGCAGGCGGCGGATGTGGACGTCGACCGTGCGCAGTTCGATGTCGCTGCCGCTACCCCAGACCGCATCGAGCAGTTGTCCGCGCGAGAATACGCGGCCGGGATGCTCCATGAAGTGCCGCAGCAGGCGGAATTCGGTGGGGCCGACTTTCATCGGCGTGCCGCGCCGCATCACGCGGTGGGCGGTGGGATCGAGCGAGAGGTCGCCCACAGTGATCGTTTCGCCCGCCAGCGCTGGACGCACCCGGCGCAGCACTGCGCCAACGCGCGCGATCAGTTCGCGCGGCGAGAAAGGCTTGGTCACATAATCGTCTGCACCGATTTCGAGCCCGCGAATGCGGTCGTCCTCGTCCGAACGGGCGGTGAGCATGATAATCGGAACGTGCGCCGTTTCCTTGTTGCGGCGCAGGCGGCGGCATACTTCGATGCCGCTGGTGCCGCCGATCATCCAGTCGAGCAGCACAAGGTCGGGCGCGTCTTCGGCGGCGAGCAGCAATGCCTCGTCGCCATCGTCGGTGGTGCGAACGTCGTAGCCCTCACCGCGAAAGCGGTATTCGACCAGCTCGGCCAGAGCCGTATCGTCTTCTACCAGCAGCAGTTTCGGAGCAGGCACGCAAACCTCCATGACAGTCAGTTTGCTGAAACACGACGGATGTTACCCCGTTATGACGATTCGCCAATCATGGCATTTCGTCGGGGGTAACAGGCGTGCCATCAGGCCGGCGGAATGACTTCCTCGCGCTCGGGCAAGGTCGCGCCGGTAGCGGCGTAGTACACCATTTCTGCAATGTTGGTGGCATGATCGCCGATGCGTTCGATATTGCGTGCAACGAACATGAGTTGCGCCGCCGTGCTGATCGTTGCCGGGTCTTCGACCATGAACGAGATCAGATTGCGGAAGATCGAATCGTAGAAGGCATCGACCTTGGCATCGCGCTGGACGATTTCGACGGCGGCTGCGGCATCGCGCGCGGCAAACGCGGTCAGCACATCATGGACCATCTCGGATGCGAGGTCGTTCATCGCGGGGATCAGGGTCAGCGGTTCGAACCGCTTGCGCCCTTCGATAATCCCGACGCGCTTGGCAATGTTCTTGGCATAATCGCCGATGCGTTCGATCACGCCCGCGATCTTGAGAGCCGCGACAACTTCGCGCAGATCATCCGCCATCGGCGCGCGCAATGCCAGCACTCGGATCGCCAGTTTGTCGACTTCCGCTTCAAGTTGGTCGATGCGCTTGTCTCGCGCAATTACACCTGCAGCGAGGTCATGGTCGCCGCGTACGAGCGCGTCCATCGCTTCGGACACGGAAAGTTCGGCCAGCCCGCCCATCTCAGCAACGATGCCGCGAAGCCGGGTGATGTCGTCGTCGAATGCCTTGACGGTATGTTCAGCCACGTCTCGATCCTTATCCGTAGCGCCCGGTGATGTAGTCCTTCGTCCGTTCTTCGCGCGGATTGGTGAAGATATCCGAAGTCTTGCCGTATTCCACCACCTTGCCAAGATGGAAGAATGCGGTGCGCTGCGAAACGCGGGCGGCCTGCTGCATCGAATGGGTAACGATGACGATGGCGTAGCGCCCGCGAAGCTCATCGATCAGTTCCTCGATGCGTGCCGTGGCGATCGGGTCGAGCGCCGAGCACGGCTCGTCCATGAGGATCACTTCGGGATCGACCGCGATGGCGCGGGCGATGCACAAGCGCTGCTGCTGCCCGCCCGAAAGCGCCGTGCCGCTGTCGTTCAACCGGTCCTTCACTTCATCCCACAGACCGGCGCGCCGCAGCGATTGTTCGACGATCTCGTCAAGTTCTGCCTTCGATCCGGTAATGCCGTGGATGCGCGGTCCATAGGCGATGTTTTCATAGATCGACTTGGGGAACGGGTTGGGTTTCTGGAACACCATGCCGACGCGGGCGCGCAGTTGCACCACGTCCATCCCCGAACGATAGATGTCATCGCCGTCGAGCAGGATTTCGCCTTCGACCCGCGCATTGGCGATGGTATCGTTCATGCGGTTGAGCGAACGCAGGAAGGTCGACTTGCCGCAGCCCGACGGACCGATAAATGCGGTGACATAGCGCTGCGGAATGTCGATCGACACATCGTCGATGGCGCGCTTGTCGCCATAGAACACCGAGACGTTCTTCGCGCTCATCTTGAGCGGCGCGTCGAAGTAGGGCGTTTCGTCCACCTTCACTGCAGTCTGGATCGCTTCAGCGTTCATTTTACCACCGTTTTTCGAAGCGGTTGCGCAAGTAGATCGCAAGACCGTTCATCAGGAGCAGGAAGACGAGCAACACGACAATCGCGGCACTGGTGCGCTCGACGAAGCCGCGGTCGATCTCGTCGGACCACAGGAAGATCTGCACGGGCAGCACGCTCGATGGCGAGGTGAAGCCACTTGGCGGGCTGGCGACGAATGCACGCATGCCGATCATCAGGAGCGGCGCGGTTTCGCCCAAGGCGCGGGCCATGCCAATGATCGTGCCGGTCAGAATGCCGGGGAGGGCCAGCGGCAGGACGTGATGGAACACGACCTGAACCTTGCTCGCGCCGATGGCGAGAGCGGCGTCCCGGATCGACGGCGGCACCGCCTTGATCGCGTTGCGGCCCGAGATCACGATAACCGGCATGGTCATCAGTGCCAGCGTCATACCGCCAATCAGCGGAGCCGAGCGAAGGTTCGGGAAAAGCGCGAGGAACACCGCCAGACCGAGCAGGCCGAAGATGATCGACGGGACCGCTGCGAGGTTGTTGATCGAAATCTCGATCCAGTCGGTCCAGCGGTTCTTGGGCGCGTATTCTTCAAGGTAGAGAGCGGACAACACGCCGACCGGGAAGGCCAGGATCAGCGTGATGAACATCGTCAGCATCGAACCCTTGAGCGCGCCCCAGATGCCGACCGTCTGCGGGCTGGTCGCGTCCGAGCGGCTGAGGAAGCCTTCGTCGAAAGCGCGGACCAGCTTGCCCTCGGCGACGAGTTTGCTGGCAACCTGCCTGTCGGCCGCATCGCCTTCTCCGCGCTGAGCGCTGGCCAGGTCGTCGCTGGCGGGGAGTGATACGTCGATGGAGCCGTTCACCAGTTGGGGATTGTCGATGAGCTTCTGGGCCACTTCGCGCCAGGCGCCTTCAGCCACCATGTCAGCGCCATCGGGGCCGAGAGCTGCCTTGGCGGCATCATCGACCACCCGGGGCAGACCGGCCAGTTCCAGCCCTCCCATCGGGTCAGGCTGGCTCATGCGACCGGCGTCGATCTGCATCGCTCCGGCGATGGGAATGGCAAAGCGCAATTCACTTCGCTGGAAGCCCGCGAGACCGGCCGAGCTCATGTTGACCAGCAGGAACAGCAGCATCAATCCGGAGAAGGCCACGGCGATGAAGCCGAGCCAGCGGAAATTGCGATCCGCCGAGCGGCGCTTGGCAAGGCCGCGCTCCATCATCGCGTGACGGCGCGCCTGCACTTCGCTTCTTTCGCCCACAGGGGCAGCGTCGGTCATTACAGCCTCACTCATAGGCTTCGCGGTAACGCTTCACCACGCGCAGGGCGATGAAGTTCAGCGTCAGCGTGACAAGGAACAGGACCATGCCCAGCGCGAACGCGGACAGCGTGGCCGGGTGGTCGAAGCTGCCTTCGCCGGTCAGCATGGCGACAATCTGGAAAGTGACCGTTGTCATGCTCTCGAACGGGTTGGCGGTGAGGTTGGCAGATGCACCTGCAGCCATGACGACGATCATCGTTTCACCAATGGCGCGGCTGATGGCGAGCATCACGCCGGCGACAATGCCGGGCAGGGCGGCGGGAACGAGGACCTTGCGGATCGTTTCGGCGGTGGTAGCGCCCATGGCAAGGCTGCCATCACGCATCGCCTGCGGCACGGCTGCAATGGAATCGTCAGCCATGGATGACACGAACGGGATGATCATCACGCCCATGACAAGGCCAGCGGCAACCGCACTTTCGGTCGATGCGCTGGAAATGCCAATGGCCTGCGCCGCGTCGCGCACCAGCGGCGCTACGGTCAGTGCGGCAAAATAGCCGTAGACCACGGTGGGCACACCGGCGAGAATTTCGAGCAGCGGCTTCACCACCTTGCGCACGCCGTTACTGGCGTACTGGGTCAGGAAGATCGCGCTCATCAAGCCGAGCGGAATCGCGACGAGCATGGCGATGATCGCGCCAATGTAGATCGTGCCCCAGAACAGCGGAATCGCGCCGTAGTCCTTGCCGTCGGGCAGGCCCGAGCTCATCGGATCGGGCGACCAGTGCGTGCCGAACAGGAAATCAATCGGGGAGACCATGCCGAAGAAGCGCACGGTCTCGAACACCAGGCTGGCGATGATGCCGATGGTCGTCAAAACGGCGACGAGTGAGGCGATCAACAACAGCGCCATTACCGAGCGTTCCACACGAGTGCGGGCGGTGAAGTTCGGTTTGAGACGCAGGAAGGCAAAGGCACCGCCTGCGAATGCGACGAGGATGGTGACCACGAGGCCGATCGAATCGTATAGCGTAATGGCGGTGCGATACGGACCGACGAGCGCCTGGGCATCGGCGTTGAAGACGCCGAAGGCGTTGCCTTGGGCGACCGAGCGGGCTTCTGCCAACAAGGTCTCACGTTCAAAACCAAAGGCGGGAAGCATTGTCGCGGCAGGGTCTGCCATGACGTGAGCGGTGATCAGCATGGGGCTGATCACGCTCCATAGCGCCGCAAACAGCAACGCTGGCACGCCGATCCACAGAGCGACATACCAGCCGTGAAAGTTGGGAAGCGAATGCAAACGTGCCTTGGGATCCGCACGGCGGAATGCCCAGGCGCGCGAGCGTGCCGCCAGCCAACCGAGCAGGCTCAGCCCGAAGGCGAGCAAAATCAGGATGACTGGCGACATGTCTGCGGTATTCTCCGTTACTTCAATTGCGAACCGTCAAGGACCGGGAGGTCGTTAACAGCCTTGGCGCTGGCTGCAAGCACATCGTCAGGTGCAACGACCATGCCGAGCTTCGCAAGCGCGCCATCCTTGCCCCAAAGCTTTGACCATTCCGTGACAAATCCCTGCAGGCCGGGAATGGCCTTGAGGTGCGCCTTCTTCACGTAAATGTAGAGCGGGCGAGCACCGGGATAGCTGAAGTCAGAGATGGTGGCGTAAGTCGGGGTCACGCCCTTCATCGTCAGGCCCTTGATGCGGCCGTTGTTCTCTTCAAGGTAAGAGAAGCCGAAGACGCCGATGGCCTTGGGATTGGCTTCGATCTTCTGGACGATCAGGTTGTCGTTCTCGCCAGCGTCGACATAGGCGCCATCGTCGCGCACGTCGCCGCAGATCTTGTCATGGCTGTCCTTGTCGCTGTCCTTGAGCGCCTTCATCTCGGCGTTCTCGTCGCAACCCTTGACCAGAATCAGTTCCTTGAGCGCGTCGCGCGTGCCCGAGGTCGAAGGCGGACCGTAGACGAGGATCGGTTCGGCCGGGAGCGACGGATTGACGTCCTTCCAGGTCTTGGCGGTCTGCGGCTTGCCATACGGCGTCTTGGCCAGTGCCTTGTAGACGTCTTCCTGCGTCAGCGCGATGCCGGGGCCGTTCTGGGCTTCGGCAAAGGCCACGCCATCAAGACCGACCTGAATTTCGACAATGTCCTTCACGCCATTCTTGGCGCAATCCTCGAATTCCGACTTCTTCATGCGGCGCGAAGCGTTTTCGATATCGGGGAACTGCGAGCCGACGCCGGCGCAGAACAGCTTCATGCCAGCGCCCGTGCCGGTCGATTCAATGATCGGCGACTTGAGCGAAGCATCGGACTTGGCGAGCGATTCAGCCACGGCCTTGGCGAAAGGATAAACCGTCGATGAGCCGACGGCGCGGACCTGGTCACGGGTGCCCGCTTCCTGGCTTCCGCACCCAGCGAGTGAAAGGGCGCCGAGAGCGGCGGCGGAAAGAGCGATCGTGCGAATCATCGACATGTTTAGAACCTTCGTCCCTGTTGGCTGAGGGCGCAATGCGACTGTTGCGTGACAGCTTTATGACAATGGAAGGCCGACTGTCTCGACCGCGGGTCCGGCCAGCGGAATACGCACAGTTACAGTTGTGCCGACGCCCAGGGCGCTGGTGATGTCAAGCTTGCCGCGATGACGCTCGACGATGTGTTTGACGATGGCAAGACCAAGGCCGGTTCCGCCAGCGGTCCGGCTCCGGCCCGGATCGGTGCGATAGAACCGGCGCGTCAGATAAGGCAGGTGATCGGGGTGAATGCCATCACCCTGATCTGTCACCGTCAGCACCGTTTCGCCGTCGGCCGCCGTGATCCTGACCTTTACCGGCGCGCCCGGGTGGCCGTACTTGAAGGCATTGTCGATCAGGTTGCGCACCAGCTGATCGAGCTGCTGACGGTCACCTGCGACAACCGCATCGACCGTCTCGACTTCGAGCAGGCTTTCGCTTGTGGACATCGCAATTTCGCTGCCGATGCTGCCGACGAGCTGTCCGAGATCGATCCTGTCGCGCGGCACTTCGTGCTTTTCCGCTTCGATCCGCGAAAGCGACATGAGGTCTTCGACGAGGCTCTGGAGCCGCTTTGATTCGCGCAGGACGGTGGCATGAAAACGGGCCGCCGTTGCTGCGTCCACTTTCGCGTCCGGGTCGGCCAGCGTCTCGACGTAGCCGATGATCGAGGCAAGGGGGGTGCGCAGCTCGTGACTGGCGTTGGCGACGAAATCGGTATGCGCCCGGCTGATGTCGGCTTCGGCGGTGCGGTTGACCATTTCGATCAGAGAGAAGCGTTCGTCGATCGGCACGCGGCTGACCTGCCAGATGCTGCGCGCGCCGGTCAGGCCGCGGACCAGCGCGCGGCCTGCGGGTTTTGCCAGCAGGCGGATTGCCTCGGGGTGGCGCAAGGCGACGCGGGCGTCCTGCCCGACCAGATGCGTGCCGAGTTCCTCGCGTGCTGCAGCGTTGGCCGCAGCAATACGCTGGCCATCAAGCATGAGTACGGGAAGGCCAAAGGGTTCGACCAGTTCGATCATGGTCTGGCGCGAAACGCTGCCGTCGTCGCGGGTGATCGTCTCGACCGTGGGTTCGGGGCGCGCCAGCCACAAGGTGGCCAGCCAGACAACCAGAATGGACGATGACAGCCAGAAGCCCGCGCCGCCGACATACATGATGACCGCCGCGCACAGCGCAACGACAATGCTGGGAAGAGGCAGCGACAAGCCCTTCATCGTATAATGCCGTGTGGTCTGCCTGCGCTATGCGAATCGCCAACCGGATCGGCGGGTGATGCTGCGCCCGAATAGGCGAGCATCACGGCCAAGCGCAAGCGCGCTGCGCTGTCGTCAAAATCGGCAAGAACACAGAAGTGCCGGAATATCGGGAAAATTCCTGGTGACCCCTACGGGAATCGAACCCGTGCTTCAGCCGTGAGAGGGCCGCGTCCTAACCGCTAGACGAAGGGGCCGCTTGGAAAAGAAGCCGTGCTTTGCGCTGCTATCACCATCCCGGCAATACGGGAAAAGAATGGTGACCCCAACGGGAATCGAACCCGTGTTTCAGCCGTGAAAGGGCCGCGTCCTAACCGCTAGACGATGGGGCCACTGGGCTTGCGCCGCTGGGCAGGTCCGCGCCTCTAAGGGGAGTATGGCGAAGCGTCAAGCGGCTAATCGTGAAAAAAGTCAGTCGGCAAAGGCAGCGTCTTCCACATGCAGTTCCGCTGCGGGTCGGCTCGCCCAATCGTCGATCCGCGCGCGTCCGGCCAACCAGAATTGACGCCCTTTCGATCCGTGGAGCAAAGCTTGTCCCAGTTCGGAATTTGCGGCGCGGAATGCGATTGCCTTGAAAGACTTTCCGTCTGCTCCGCTGGCAACCATGCGCACGTGATCGGTGCCGACCAGATCGCATTTGACCAAGCGCACCGGACCCACCGCCACGCGCGGGCCTGGCCAGCCAATGCCGAATGGCCCTGCCGTCTCCAGTGTTTCAACCAGGTCGGGTGTCAATCCGCCGGGGGTCAGAGACAAGTCCAGCGCAAGCGACTGCGACAGCCTTGCGCCAGAGATGTCGCGGGCGAGCCGTTCGTCCAGCCAATCCCCCAGCGCTTCGAGCCGGGCGGGGTCCATCGTGAGCCCGCAGGCCATGGCGTGCCCGCCGCCCGCGATGAGCAGGCCAGCCTCGCGCGCGGCGATGATGGCAGCGCCAAGATCGACTCCGGCAATCGAGCGGCCCGATCCCTTGCCGTGCCCTGCCTCGTCTGCATCCAGTGCGATGACCACGGCGGGCTTGCCGGTCTTTTCCTTGATCCGTCCGGCAACGATGCCGATCACGCCGGGGTGCCAACCGTGCCCCGCGAGCAACAGAACCGAGCGGTTGTGCTGGGCAGCGACTTGCGCCTCGGCGGCTTCCTGCACTTCCTGCTCGATTGCCCGGCGCTCCTCGTTGAGGAGGGAAAGCTGGGCGGCGATAGACCGGGCTTCGTCCGGGTCCTGCGTGGTCAGCAGCCGCACGCCGAGCGTGGCTTCGCCCACGCGCCCGCCAGCGTTGATGCGCGGCCCCAGCGCGAAGCCGAGGTCGCTGCAGGTCGGCGCGCGGTTGAGACGGCTGGCATCGATCAAGGCGGCAAGGCCGACATTGTCGCGCCGAGCCATGATCTTGAGGCCTTGTGCGACCAGCGCACGGTTGAGGTCCTTGAGCTGCGCGACGTCGGCCACGGTGCCCAGCGCCACCAGATCGAGCAGGCGCATGAGGTCGGGCGCGGTGCGCTTTTCGAAGTAGCCACGCCCGCGCAGTTCACGCACCGTGGCGATGGCCAGCAAAAACGCCACTCCAACAGCGGCTAGATGGCCGTGGGCAGCGGCCTCGTCACACTCGTCGAGCCGGTTGGGATTGACCAGTGCCGCCGTCAGCGGGAGCTCGGACGAGCACTTGTGATGATCGACGACGATGACGTCGACGCCCACACCATGCGCGGCGGCCAGCGCTTCGTGGGCCATCGCCCCGCAATCGACGGTCACGATCAGCGTTGAGCCGCCCTGCGCCAGTTTCACCAAAGCCTCGCCTGACGGGCCATAGCCTTCGAGCAGGCGGTCAGGGATGTAATGGCCCGCCTTCACGCCGAGGTCGCGCAGCAGCAGGATCAGCAGTGCTGCACTGGTGGCACCGTCCACATCATAATCACCGTAGATCGTGATGTGCTCGCCAGCCTCGACGGCGTCGGACAGGCGTCGTGCGGCCTTGTCCATGTCGCGGAAAATCGAAGGGTCGGGCAGGAAATCGCGCAATGTGGGGCGGCGGTGGCGGTCAAGATCGTCGCGCGCAACACCGCGCGACAGCAGCAGTTGTGTGACCAGATCATCTCCCGCAGCGCCTGCCCCCCCGCCGAGGTCCATGTTTCCCCCGCGCCAGCGCCAGGCCTGGCCGGAGAGCGATCGGGTTATGGCAGTGACCGGAATCATACTTTTGCGCTATACCATGCAGCGAGTCCCGGAAAGGGCAGGCGTCAGTGCAGTTGCGCACGATCAAAGACTTGTCCCCGGTCCATATGGTCGCATCGATTCAGCAGGCGGCAAGGGTTTGTGCCGCTGTCCGTCAGGAGGATGGAATTATGCGCAGGAACACCACGCAACTGGCCCTTTTGGGCCTGGGGCTGGCCGGGGCGGGAACAGCCGCCGTTGTTGCCCAGCAGGCGAGCGGACCGGTTGCCCGCTACGAGATGCGGGCCGAGACGATGTCGGGCTTTGGCGGAGGGCAGGGCGGCGCAGGCGCGGCCATGGCGATGGCGATGGGCGGGACGCCCAAGGCGCAGCACGCGCTCTGGCTCGATCTGGGCTCGACCCGCGCAGCGGCTGACGGCAAGCCCAAGGCGGATCATTTCATGCCTACGGGCGCAAAGCTGGGCAAATCGGTTGCGCTCAAGACGCCGGCGGCCCTGCCGCGCGAACCAGGAACGACCGAGTTCCAGCGGCCCAAGGGCCGAATGCTGATCTTCTGGGGCTGCGGCGAACACGCGCCAAAGGGCCAGCCGGTCGTGATCGATTTCACCAAGCTTGCTGCCGGGCAGGTGCCTCCGGGGTTGTTCACCAGCGCCGTGCCGATGGATCGCTGGGTCTCGCCAGCGTCAAGCAAGACCTACGGCCGCTGGCCGTCGGATGATGGCAAGGCGGCCAAGCCGGACACTTCGTTGATCGGTGCGCACCGCGTTGCCGGCAACTATTCGCCGGAGATGTCTTTCCAGCTGTCGAAAGACTTCATGGCGCCGCTGAATGCGACAAACAGCGCGCAGCCCAGTGGGGCAACGCTGGTGCGATGGGGTCCCGTTCCCGGTGCGACGGGTTATTATGCCATGATCATTGGCGGCAAGCAGGCGCCCAAAGGGCAGGACATGAAAGACATCGTCTGGTGGACGTCGAGCGCCACGCGGGAGTTCGGCGGCGGCTTGTCTGACTGGCTCGCGCCCGCCACGGTCGCCCGGCTGGTCACGGCAAAGACGGTGTTGTCGCCGCAGACGACGACTTGCACAGTACCTGCCGAGGTCAAGGCCGCTGCGCCGGACTTCATGTTCGGAACGCTCCACGCCTACGGTCCGGAGGAATCATTCGCCTATCCGCCAAAGCCCGCCGATCCCAAGGCAAAGTGGGCGCTCGAATGGACCGCGCGGATAAGGCATCGCTCGACTACAGGCTTTCTGGTGGGAATGGAGGGCTTCGGAATGGGCGCGGAGCAGGCAGACGTGCCCGAGCAGCCCCAGTGCAAGCCAAAGAAGAAAGGCTTTGGCGGACTACTGGGTGGAGCAATCGGCGGCGCGCTCGGTGTTCCCGTCGCGGGCGACGGCTGCTGACGCCCGGTGTTGCTGATCGTCTGGCACAGCCGTACCGGAACTGCCGAGGCCATGGCGCGCGCTGCGCTGGACGGTGCGCGGATCGAAGGCCACTGCCGGATGGTCCGCGCCAGTGAAGTCCAGCCCGACGATCTGCTGGCTGCGAGCGGCTATGTCTTCTGCTGTCCGGAAAACCTCGCGACGATGAGCGGGGAGATGAAGGAATTCTTCGACCGCACCTATTATCCGCTCCTTGGCCGGATCGAGGGGCGGGCCTACGCCACGATGATCGCAGCCGGTCTGGATGGAACCGGGGCCGAACGGCAGATTGACCGGATCGTCACGGGCTGGCGGCTGCGGCGCGTGGCCGATCCGCTGATTCTGCGTACTGGCGCGCAGACTCCAGAGGCGATTCTCGCGCCCAAGACCGTTGCAGCCGACCCTTTGGGTGAGTGTCACAATCTGGGACAGAGCCTTTCCGGAGGCATCGCTTTAGGCATTTTCTAGATTTCTGCCCCTATATGGTCTGTGAGCTTGGCCGGATGTTCGGCAGACTCGACGGCAGGGGGGCGATTGTGCCAATTCCGAATGAAACCAGCCGGGGTGTTTGTGGACCCAAGTGACCAGTCCTCGGCCAGCGCGCCTCTCGCTGCCATTCTCTATGACGCGGGATCGGTCCCGAACGCGGAAAGTCTGGCGGGCGCTGCACAGCGTGATGGCGGTTTTGCGGTTACCCACATGCCGCCGGGCGCGGAAGGATGGGCCGAAGTCCTGCGCGACGGTCTGACGTTCGACGTGCGCGGCCTGTCGGGCGGGCCCATCGCAGCCTTTGACGGGGTTGAGCTGCTTCTGGGCGTCCAGCGAAGCGACATCGAAGGTTCGTCCGCGCTCCTGTTGTTCCCTGGACCACATCTAGCCGGTGCAGAGCATCTCCTGCCGGTGATTCGCGTTGCCTGCGCGCTTCTGGTCACCCTCGCGCGAATCGCGTCGCCGCGGGCGATTTGCTGGAATCCTGCGAAAAGCGCGGTATCTCCTGCCATGTTCGAGCAAGCTGTTTTGCCTTGGCTTGATGGAGGACCATTTCCTGCTCTGGCGCTTGTTTCATTGCGTCTCGATGCAGAGGGTATGCTCGTGTCTGAAGGTCTCAAGTTCTTGATCGGGCAGGAGTTTCAACTGGCGGATGGGCTTGGCCGGGGGCGCGAGCATTTGTCTCGCGTTGCCATCCGCCTGATCGACTGGCTTGTCGCGCACGGGCCGGTTTCCAAGCCGGTCGAGGCAGTTCTTGCCGGAACGGGCGCAGTCTTTCTTGAGGCGGAATGCAGCGAACGTATCGTTGCAAGGTGCCACTGAATCAACGACATGACCTGGACAAGCGCGCCACTCTGCGGTTTGGCAGCGTCAACGTTCCACACCAGCCCGGCTATGCCCCAGGGCTGCAGCGCCATCATCTGATCCCTCGTCAGATTCTTGGCTCGTTCGCGCTGGGCCGGATGATTGCCCGGCTTGGGCTGGACCGGTTGGGTTTCCACGACTTCCGCCGCAACGGGTTGTTGCTTCCAGCATCAGAGGTTGCGGCGATGCGGATCGGGCTTCCACTGCATCGCGGTCCGCACCGAAGTTACAATGAACTTGTCATGCAGCGGGCTGGGCAGATCGAGGCGCAGTGGACTCTGGGGCGGAGCACAGGCGCGGCTCATGCCGATTACGAAGCCCTGATGCGCTTCGATCTTCTCCAGCGCGCTTTGCGCCGCAAGTTGCTGGACTCGCGCTCATGGACGCGCAAGCCGCTCAACGCGCGTGATCCGGCGCTGGACTATACGCATCTCGACAACATGGCGGACTTGCTCTGGTCCGCCACGGACTGGACCTCGCAAGCCGCCTGATGCCGGTTATTTGAGGAAGGGCGCGCTGTTTGCGGAAAGTGCTTCCGCTGCCTCGCGGTACTGCTGCTCCAGCCGGTCGACCCGCGCCGCAACTGGCTCCACCGCAGTGACCGCACCGATGCCCTGACCCGAACCCCAGATGTCCTTCCATGCCTTGGCACCGGTGTTGCCGCCGGATCCGAAGTTCATCTTGCTGGGGTCGCTGACCGGCAGATTTTCGGGATCGAGGCCCGAATTGACGATGGATGAGCGCAAATAGTTGCCGTGGACGCCGGTGAACAAGTTGGAATAGACGATGTCGTCGGCGCGTCCATCGACGATGGCCTGCTTGTAGGCTTCGTCCGCGCGGGCTTCCTCGGTGGCGATCCACGCCGAGCCGATATAGGCGAAGTCTGCCCCCAGCGCCTGCGCCGCCAGCACCGACCGACCATGCGCAATCGCGCCCGAAAGCGCGACGAGACCGCTGAACCATTCGCGGATTTCCTGCATCAACGCGAACGGCGATTGCGCCCCGGCGTGTCCGCCTGCACCCGCAGCGACCGGAACCAGTCCGTCTGCGCCCTTTTCCACGGCCTTGCGCGCGAAGCGGTCGTTGATCACGTCGTGCAGCACGATCCCGCCCCAGCCATGCGCGGCGGCGTAGACATCCTCTCGCGCGCCCAGCGAGGTGATCATTATCGGCACCTGCCATTTCGCGCACATGGCCATGTCGTCATCAAGCCGGTTGTTGGTCTTGTGCACGATCTGGTTGACCGCAAACGGCGCTGCGGGACGGTCTGGATTGGCGCGGTTGTGCGCGGCCAGTTCTTCGGTGATCTGATGCAGCCATTCGTCGAGCTGGCTGAGCGGGCGTGCGTTGAGCGATGGGAACGACCCGACGATACCCGCCTTGCATTGTGCGATGACGAGTTCAGGGCACGATATGATGAACAGCGGCGATGCGATGACCGGCAGGCGCAGATTGGCGAAAAGCGGGGGCAGGGACATGCGGCTCGAATCCTCGCGCTGGATATTAATTGATTGATTAAGGCCTAAGCGGCTGGAACCCTCTTGTCAAAGGTGAGCCTTGGCCAAGCGTCGTCGTTGCGCGAATTGCGCAATACCATGCGCGACAATCGGACGGATCGTTCCGCCCGACGCCGTGGATCAGGAAGCCGCGTTGGCCGCGCTCAGCACCGCGCGGACGCTGGCGGTGGCCACGTCCTCGTCGATCCCGACGCCCCAGATCGTTCGCCCATCGGGCAGGACGCATTCGACATAAGCGGCGGCGCGGGCATTGCTGCCCGATCCCATCGCGTGCTCGGAATAATCGCTGACGTCGATGTCGACGGCGAACCCGTCCTTGAGCGTGGCGACGACAGACGAGATCAACCCGTTGCCGCGTCCGCTGACCGAGCGAACCTTTCCATCCACTTCGATCTTGCCCGCGAAGATGCGTGCGCCGTCGTTGCCGCGCGTTTCCTCGTAATCGACGAGCTGGTAATGCTGCGGAGCATCGAGGCGATATGTCTTGCGGAACACGCCCCAGATGTCGGCCGCCTGCAGTTCGCGGCCAAGTTCGTCGGCCAGTTCCTGCACATGGCGCGAGAAGTGTGCCTGCATTTTCTTGGGCAGCTTGAGGCCCTGATCCTGCTCCAGCACCCAGGCAAACCCGCCCTTGCCGGACTGCGAGTTGACGCGGATCACTGCTTCGTAGCTGCGGCCAAGATCGGCCGGATCAATCGGCAGGTAGGGCACCGACCACAGATCGTCGTTGCGCTTTTCCTGCGCAGCAAAGCCCTTCTTGATCGCGTCCTGATGGCTGCCGGAAAAGGCCGTGAACACCAGTTCGCCGCCATAGGGGTGGCGCGGATGGACAGGCAGCTGGTTGCAGTATTCCACTGTCTGGATCACTTCGTCGATGTTCGAGAAGTCCAGTTCGGGATCGATCCCCTGCGTGTAGAGGTTCAGGCCAACCGTCACCAGGCAGCAGTTTCCGGTGCGCTCGCCATTGCCGAACAGGCAGCCCTCGACACGGTCAGCGCCCGCCATCAGGCCCAGTTCCGCCGCCGCGACGCCGGTGCCGCGATCATTATGCGTATGCAGCGAGATCACCGCGCGGTCGCGGTTCGGCAGGTTGCGGCAGAAATATTCGATCTGGTCGGCGTAGATGTTCGCCGTTGAAGCCTCGACCGTTGCGGGCAGGTTGAGAATGATCGGGTGATCGACCGTCGGCTGCAGCACGTCCATCACCGCTTCGCAGCACTCGATGCTGAAATCGACTTCGGCGGTGGAGAATGTCTCCGGACTATATTCGAAGTGCCAGTCGGTCTGCGGGAAGCGTGCGGCCTGATCGCGCAGGAACTTTGCCCCGTCGCTGGCAATCTTGCGCACGTCAGCCTTGTCCATGCCGAACACGACCTGACGCCACAGCGGCGAGACAGCGTTGTAGACGTGGACGATGGCTTGTTTCGCGCCTGCCAGACTTTCGAAGCTGGAGCGGATCAGGTCTTCGCGCGACTGGGTCAGTACTTGCACGAAAACGTCGTCGGGGATGCGGCCCTGATCGACCAGACCACGAATAAAATCGTACTCGGTCGCACCAGCGCTCGGGAAACCGACTTCGATTTCCTTGAGGCCGATCTTGACCAGGAGGTCGAAGAAGCGCGCTTTCTTCTCCGCATCCATCGGATCGATCAGCGACTGGTTGCCGTCGCGCATGTCGGTCGACAGCCAGCGCGGGGCCTTTTCGATCACGCGCGATGGCCACTGGCGGTCAGGCAGGTTGATCTGCGGAAACGCGCGATACTTGGCCGAAGGGTTTTTCAGCATGGTCATGGAATTTTACTCGATCTGCCGGGCCAGAGGGCCACAATTCCTGCACTTGGGGTTCAGCTTCCCTTGGGCGCCGTCCCGCGCCGCCAGTGCGACACGTCAGCTCACGCCCAAGGGCGGATAAGTCGCAGGGTAAGATCCAGTCGAGTGGTCATGGCTCAAGCCTATGGTGATTTGCCGCGCGATTGTCCAGAATGAATGCACGAAAACATGTCCGGGAGAGCTGGAAGTCATGCAGGTCAAGCCATTCGTTGTCGATATTCCCGCCTCTTCCATAGCCGACCTGCATTTGCGGCTCGATATCACCCGCTGGCCAGAGCGCGAGCCGGTTGGCGACTGGTCGCAAGGCACCCCGCTGGCGGCGCTGCAGGATCTCGCGGGCTACTGGCGCAATGGTTACGACTGGTACGCTTGCCAGGCCTTGCTCAATGGCTGGGGCATGTTCGAAACCGAGATCGACGGCCTTGCGATCCGCTTCCTGCACGTGCGCTCGGCCCACGAATCAGCGCGGCCTCTGCTGCTGACGCACGGCTGGCCCGGGTCCATTCTGGAGTTCCGCCGCTGTATCGCGCCGCTCACCGATCCACTGGCGCATGGCGGCACCGCCGATGACGCATTCCATCTCGTGATCCCCTGCCTGCCGGGCTACGGCTTCTCCGGCAAGCCCACGGTCACGGGGTGGAGCGTGCAGAAGATTGCGAGTGTGTGGGGAGAGCTGATGGCGCGGCTTGGCTACGATCAGTGGCTCGCGCAAGGGGGTGACTGGGGCGCCGCGGTGACGACTGCTATCGCGGCGATGAAGGTCGAGGGCTGCATCGGCGTCCATCTGAACATGCCGATCGCGCGGCCACTGCCCGAGGATCTGGCAGCGCCGGAACCCGGAGAACTCAAGGCGCTTTCGGCGCTGCAGCACTATCAGGACTGGGATTCGGGCTATTCCAAGCAGCAGGCCACGCGCCCGCAGACGGTGGGCTATTCGTTGGTCGATTCACCGATTGGCCTCGCCGGGTGGATCTACGAAAAGATGTGGGCCTGGACCGACAATGACGGCGCGCCGGAAGACGCGCTCAGCCGCGACGATATTCTCGACAACGTCATGCTCTACTGGTTGACTGCCGCAGGGGCCTCGTCAGCACGGCTTTATTGGGAAAGCTTCGGCAGTTTCGGCCCGGCGCAGATCGATATTCCTGTGGCAGCCAGCATATTCCCCAAGGAAATCATCCCCGCGCCGCGCAGGTGGTTCGAGCGCAACTGTAGCCAATTGGTGCACTGGGGCGAACTCGAAAAGGGTGGGCATTTTGCAGCATGGGAGCAGCCCGAAGCCTTCGTGAAGGAGCTTCGGACTGCATTTTCCCTGATGCGATAGAGCTTACTTCTTTTCGAACGCGATGGTGATGTCGAGCTTCACATCGTCGCTCACGAAGGGAACGCCGTACTTCACGTTGAAGTCCGAACGCTTGATCGTGGCCATGCCGTGGAAGCCGAGGGTGGGGGCCTTGGTCATCATGCTGGCGCCAGCGCCCGAGAAGGTGGCGGCAATGGCGACCGGCTTGGTCACGCCGTTGAGCGTAAGGTCACCATTGACCGTCGCCGACATGCCGTCAGCGGCGGGCACAACGCTGGTCGAAACGAATGTCGCGTCGGCGGGGGCGGCGCCGAAGAAATCGGCAGGCTTGCCGTCAGCGGCGGGCTTGAGCAGGTGCGCGGTGAGGCCGGCATTGGCTGTGATGATCTTCGAGACGGGAATCTTGACCGAGACCTTGGCGGCCGAAGGATTGGCGGGATCAATGTCCAGCGTGCCGCTGACATCACCAAACAGGCCGAAATAGTCGTTGAAGCCGAGATGGTTGACCTTCCAGCCGACCAGCGAGTGCGCTGCGTCAGCCGCGTAAGTGCCAGCTACGACGCGCGACTTGTCGGCCTTGCCCGGTGTTTCGGGCATCTGCGCCAGCATTGGCGCGGCAGCTGCCGCGAGAGCGAAGGGAATGGCGATCTTCAAAGCACGGGGAAGCTTGGGGAGGACGGTCATCGGGATCTCCTGAATCTTTGATGCTGTCGTGGAATGCCTCAGCCAGCATTCCCGCACAAGTAGCGTCTGACAGCGTCAGCCACAGCGCATTGTCACAACACGTCCAGAACTCCCGACGATCACATTCAGGCGGTCCGGGCGGTAGTCTTGCGTTACTGCGACACCTGGTTTGATCCAACGTATGCGATCATGTCCTACCGAACTGGCGATGGCAGCGCGCACTCCGGAAGCAGCGCTCGCGCCGATGAAGCGGGACACTGCGCTGGCGCCGCATTGGGCAGCCTCATTGCGTTGCAAGGTCTGCGCCGGTGGGACGTTCTGTGATGCTGCATCGCGCACCGACGCCAATGCCGGTTGCGCAGCAAACGCTGCGCATAACATGGCGGTGCAAGCCGACGACTTGAGCAAGGTGCGAACCCTTTTTGGAATTTTATCTCCAATTTGGAGGAGTAACACCGGCAGCGGTTGCGTCTACTGCTTTCGACGGGTGCACTATGCCGTTCATGGAAAAGGCGGCCCCGGATGGAGCCGCCTTTTCCCTTGAGCCGTCGGAGGATCAGTTCTTGGTCTGGTCGACCAGTTTGTTTGCACCGATCCAGGGCATCATCGCACGCAGCTTGGCGCCGGTTTCCTCGATCGGGTGACGGCGGGCAAGACCGCGAGCAGCCTTGAGTTCGGGCTGTCCGGCGCGGTTGTCGAGCACGAAGGCCTTGACGAAGCGGCCCGACTGGATGTCGGCCAGAACGCGCTTCATTTCCTTCTTGGTTTCCTCGGTGATGATGCGCGGCCCGATCGTGATGTCACCGTATTCTGCGGTGTTCGAGATCGAATAGCGCATGTTCGCGATGCCGCCTTCATACATCAGGTCGACGATCAGCTTCAGTTCGTGGAGGCATTCGAAATAGGCCATTTCTGGCGCGTAACCAGCTTCGACCAGGGTTTCGAAACCAGCCTGCACCAGCGCGGTTGCGCCGCCGCACAGCACGGCCTGTTCGCCGAACAGATCGGTTTCGCACTCTTCGCGGAAGTTGGTTTCGATAATGCCGCTGCGGCCGCCGCCAACGCCCGAAGCGTAGGCAAGGCCGATGTCGTGGGCGTTGCCGGTGACATCCTGATGCACTGCGATCAGGCAAGGCACGCCGCCGCCGCGCTGGTATTCGCTGCGTACGGTATGGCCGGGGCCCTTGGGCGCGATCATGATCACGTCGATGTCGGCGCGCGGCTCGATCAGGCCGAAATGGATGTTGAGGCCGTGGGCAAACGCGATGGCCGAACCCGGCTTCAGGTTGGCGTGAAGGTCGTCGGCATAAATCGCGGCCTGATGTTCGTCAGGCGCGAGGATCATGAGCACGTCGGCCCATGCGGCCGCATCGGCGTTGGCGAGGACCTTGAAGCCTGCAGCTTCTGCCTTCTTGGCACTGGCCGAACCGGGGCGAAGCGCGATGGCCACGTCCTTGACGCCCGAATCGCGCAGGTTCTGTGCGTGGGCGTGGCCCTGCGAACCATAGCCGAGGATGGCGATCTTCTTGTCCGTGATCAGGTTAAGATCGCAATCGGCGTCGTAATAAACCTTCATGTCGTTCCCAATCTTGTTGCAGCCGCTCGGGGCCTATTGAAACCGTAACTGGATGGATTGTGAAATTTTCAGGCGACAGATGCGCCGCGAATCATGCCGACGATGCCGGTCCGGCCGACCTCGACGAGGCCGAGTTCCTTCATCAGCGTGACGAAGCTGTTGATCTTGTCCGGCGCGCCGGTCAGTTCGAAGATGAAGCTGGAGGTGGTGGTATCAACCACCTTCGCGCGGAAAACATCGGCAAGGCGCAGCGCCTCGACTCGGTTCTCGCCCTTGCCCGATACCTTGACCAGCGCCAGCTCGCGTTCGACATAAGGGCCGACCTCGGTAAGGTCGGTAACCTTGTGCACGGGCACCAGCCGTTCCAGCTGCGCGCGGATCTGGTCGATGATCTCGGGCGGGCCGTGCGTCACGATGGTGATGCGGCTGACATCGTGGCCGTCGGTGATGTCGGCCACGGTCAGGCTGTCGATGTTATAGCCGCGCGCGGTGAACAGGCCGGCAATCTTCGCAAGAATGCCGGCTTCGTTGTCGACCGTGATCGTGAGAACGTGGCGCTCCTGCGCCTCGGGGGAAATGTGCATCATGTCAGGGGCTTTCTCAAACGAGCGCCTTGGCTTCGTCGTCCATCGTGCCGGCAACCTCGTCTCCGTACAGGAGCATTTCGGTGTGCGCGGCGCCCGATGGAATCATCGGGAAACAGTTGGCTTCCTTGGCGACGAGGCAATCGACGAAAACCGGACCATCGTGATCGATCATGGCCTGAATTCCAGCATCGAGTTCGCTTTCGTCCGAAATGCGGATGCCTTTCCAGCCATAGGCTTCAGCCAGCTTCACGAAATCGGGCAAGCTGTCGGAATAGGAGTTCGAGAAGCGGCTCTCGTAGGTAAGTTCCTGCCACTGGCGGACCATGCCCATCCATTCGTTGTTGAGCACGAAGACCTTGACGGGCAGGCGGTACTGCGTGGCGGTGCCCAGTTCCTGAATGTTCATCTGGATCGAGGCATCGCCGGCAATGTCGATCACCAGCGCATCGGGGAAGCCCGCCTGCGCGCCAATGGCAGCCGGGAGGCCGTAGCCCATCGTGCCGAGCCCGCCCGACGTCAGCCACTTGTTGGGCTTCATGAAGTGGAAGTGCTGCGCCGCCCACATCTGGTGCTGGCCAACCTCGGTGCTGATGATCGGTTCGCGGTGCTTGGTCAGCTCATACAGACGCTCGATCGCCAGTTGCGGCATGATTTCCGAAGCCTTGCGCGGATAGGATAGGCTCTGCCGCGCGCGCCAGCCGTCGATGCGGCTGTGCCATTCGGTCAGATCCTGCGCCTTGTAGCCGCGCTGGAGCCAGGCTTCGATCAGTTGGGCCAGAACCTTGCCGCAATCGCCGATCACCGGCAGGTCGACGCGCACCGTCTTGTTGATCGACGCGCGGTCGATATCGATGTGGATCTTCTTGCTGTTCGGCGCAAAGGCATCGAGCCGCCCGGTGACCCGGTCATCAAAGCGGGCGCCGATGCACACGACCAGATCGGCACGGTTCATCGTCATGTTCGCTTCATACGTGCCGTGCATGCCGAGCATACCGAGCCACGCGGAATGGTCAGCCGGGAATGCGCCAAGGCCCATCAGCGTCGAGGTGACCGGCGCGCCGGTCAGCGACTGGAGTTCCTGCAGCAGGCGCGCGGCCTCAGGCCCGGAATTGATCACGCCGCCGCCGGTGTAGAACACCGGTGCCTTGGCGTTTGCGATCATCTCGATGGCTTCGGCGATTTCCTTTGCGCCGCCTTCCGTCTGCGGATTGTAGCGGTTGCGCTGCTGCGGAGCGCCGCCTGTCCACGTTGCGGTGGCGATCTGCACGTCCTTGGGAATGTCGATCACGACGGGACCGGGGCGGCCTTCGGTGGCAATGCGGAACGCCTCGTCGATGATCGCGGCGAGCTGCGACGGGTCCTTCACCAGATAGTTGTGCTTGGTGCAGTGGCGCGTGATGCCAACGGTATCAGCTTCCTGGAACGCATCGGTGCCGATCAGGCCGGTGGGGACCTGTCCGGTAATGACGACCATCGGAATAGAATCCATGAAGGCGTCGGCAATCCCGGTGACGGCATTGGTCGCGCCCGGACCCGAAGTGACCAGCACGACGCCCGGCTTGCCGGTAGCGCGCGCGTAGCCTTCGGCCGCATGGGCAGCGCCGGCTTCATGGCGGACGAGGATGTGGCGGAGACGCTCGTCACCGAACAGCGCATCGTAGATCGGCAAGACTGCACCGCCCGGATAGCCGAACACGAATTCGACTCCCTTGGCGACCAGGCTTTCGACCAGGATCTCGGCGCCGCTGCGCTCGCTTGTCACGTTACTTCATCCTTCTTCGCGTGTCGGGGCCGATACCCCCGATGCCACGCAGGAAAAACAAAAAAATTCAGGCCAGCCGATATGAATTGGGCCAGTCTGAACCGTCAAAAATATCGGCCCGGCTGCAGCGAACTGCGCCGGGCCGTCTCTCCCTTTCGGGTGCTTGATCGACATGCGACATGGATCAGGCAATTGACGGCCTGCTACTTAACACAAAACGCTATGTCAAGCGGCTATATGCGCAATAAACTTGCTGCATGATGGCTGTCAATGGAATTTTCGTACTCGAGCCGGGGCCAGTCACCTGGATTCTGGTTCCTTGCCCAAGTATATTGCCGCTTGGCGTAACGGCGCGTGGCCTGCTGCCCGGCGGCGATCGCTTCATTTTGGCTAATGTTTCCCCGGGAAAACATTCTGATCTCGGGCACACCGATAGCGCGCATCACCGGCATCTCATCGGGCAGATCTCGCGCGAGCAGTGCCTCGACTTCCTCGAGCGCGCCGCCCTGCCACATCAGTTCGAAGCGCAAGTCGCAGCGCCTGTACAGCCACTGCCGTTCGGGCAGGAGGACGAGGGGCGCGAGGTTGACGTGCGCGCCGATTCCACCGCTCAGCCGCTGTTGCCAGTGGGCGAGGGGGCTGCCGGTCGAGCGCACGACTTCAAGAGCGCGAGTGATGCGCTGGGTATCTGCGGGCGCGAGCAGGGCTGCGCGTTCGGGATCTTCGGTTTTTAGCGCCGAATAGGCCAGTTCCAACGGCAGCGCGCGGATGGCTGCGCGCACCTCCGGATCGATCTCGGGCACTGGCGCGATGCCATCGAGCAGCGTGCGTATATAAAGGCCGGTGCCGCCGACGAGGATGGGTAGCGCGCCGCGCGCGTGAGCCACCGCAATCTCGCGTTTGGCGGCATTGGCCCAGTCGGCCGCCGAGCATGCCTGTGCGCCGTCCCATGCGCCGAACAGGACATGCGGTACGCCTTGCATTTCGTCCTCTGAGGGACGCGCGCTGAGCACGCGCAAGTCGGCGTAGACTTGCGCGCTGTCGGCATTGATGATCACGGCCTCTTGCCCGTGCGCCACTGCACGCAGGGCGAGTTTTACCGCCAGATCGCTCTTGCCGCTGGCCGTCGGCCCTGCGATTAGCGCGAGCCTTGGCCGTCCGGCCGCTGGACTCACGCTTTCGCCTTCAAAGGAATTCCCGGTGATCATTGCCCGGCTGATAGCAGACCAAGAGACGCTTGGTGACAATCTTGCACTCGCCATGGAAATGATCGAGGCGCGCGACTGGGAAGTGGCGGGCGCAGGCATGCTCGACACATGCGAGGACGTACTCGAACTCGAAGTGGTTGAAGGCAATCCGGCGGGCATCCGGAAGATCCTCGACCAGTGTTTTCCCGAGAGCGACCTGCTGCTGTGTGAAGGCCTGATCGACGTGCCGAGCCTGTTCGTGTCGGACATGGATTCGACCATGATCGGGCAGGAATGCATCGATGAACTGGCCGATTTTGCCGGCCTCAAGGACCGCATCGCCGCCATTACCGAACGCGCGATGCAGGGCGAACTCGATTTCGAATCGGCGCTGCGTGAGCGGGTGGGCCTGCTCAAGGACCTGCCGGAGAGCGCGATCCAGCAATGCCTGGACGAGCGGATTCGTCCGATGTCCGGCGCGCGCACGCTGGTTTCGACGCTCAAGGCGCGCGGCTGTCATACCGTGCTGGTGACCGGGGGCTTCCATTCCTTCGCCGATCCTGTTGCGGAATTGCTGGGCTTTGACCGCGTGGTCGGCAACCGCCTCGGGCTTCACGACGGCGTGTTGACGGGTGGGCTGGTCGGCGGGATCGTCGACAGTTCGGTCAAGAAGGCGGTGCTTCTGGAAGAAGCCGCGCGGCTCGGCGAGGACGCGCTGAGCCTCGCAACCGGCGATGGCGCGAACGACATCCCGATGATCGAAGCGGCCACGTTCGGCATAGCCTACCGCGCCAAGCCCAAGGCGCGCGATGCCGCGGATGGCTGGATCGACAAGGGCGATCTGACCTCGATTCTTTCGCTTTTGGGCATTCGCCGCGCCGATTGGGTACTGGATTGACGGCATATTTACATGCCTGTTAGTATAAGCGGACAAGTTATTCGGGAGATTACGCCGTGAATGCCATGACCGGCGCGCTGCAGGCCGATTTGCCCATCTATGACGCGCGCCGTCCCGAACTGCGCCTGCGTCCGGTCAAGGCGTGGCGACACTTCCATAACCTTTTGAAGGACAAGGAAAACACCGAAGAAGTGTTTCATATCTTCGAGTCCCTGCCGTGGCGGAACTTGCGCGAAACCGGGCAGCGTTTCCTGCGCTCTGACGCGGGACAGGCCGTGCGGGCAAAAGAGCCGTATCTTCCGGCGATTCTCGATGATCATGCGGCGCTGCGCGAAATGCCGGAAGGCTCGCTGGCGCACGCGTACTGCGATTTCATGGAGCGCGAGGGCCTGACCGCGCAAGGGCTGGTCGATGAGTTCGACAAGTTCGCGCGCGACCGCAAGAAGTTCGACGACCAGTTCACATGGTATCTCAACCGCATGCGCGACGTGCACGATATGCTGCATGTGCTGACTGGCTATGGCCGCGATGCGCTGGGCGAAGCCTGCGTGCTGGCGTTTACCTACAGCCAGCAGCCGTCGCTGGCGAATCTGTTCATCGGCTATCTTGCTGGTTTGAACATCAACAAGCAGACACAGCGCAGCGCGCCGGTGCTGCGCGCCGTGCGCGAAGGGCAAAGGTTGGGCAAGGCCTGCCCGCGGCTGTGCGAGCAGTCGATTACCGAGCTGCTGCCGTTACCGCTGGAAGAGGTGCGCAAGCGGCTCAATATCACCTCAGCGGTGCATTACCATCACGCGCACGCGATCTGGCGGAGCTGTGGCGTCGATCCTTATGACCTGCTCGGAAAGAGCGCCAGGCTGGCGGCTTGACCGGGCTTTGACAGCTTGAATGCGCCCCCGCCTTCGCGAGGGCGCAAAGCGTTTCCGGGTGGGGTCAGGCTTCCATCCAGTCGCGGAAGAAGGCTTCGTTGGCGTCGCGCAAGGTGGCGAGTTCCACGCCTGCGATCTGGCTGCCGCCGACAGTGCCGATGCGGACCGCGTCCTCGAGTGCTTCGCCCGCAGCAGTCGTCACGATATAGCGCGACTGATCCTCCCCGAAAGCGGAAGCCGTTGTCAGGGCGGCGTCGAGCACGCAGCCCTTGCCGCTTGTCAGCGCCATCTCGGTGAGAGCGACAAGCAGCCCGCCATCGGAAATATCGTGAACGGCAGTGAGTTTGCCTGCGGCGATCCACGCGCGGATCTGTTCGCCGTTCTTGCGTTCGACAGCCAGATCAACCTTGGGCGCATCGCCCGCTTCACGGCCTGCGATTTCGCGCAAATAGAGCGATTGGCCGAGGTGGGTGCCTTCGCCGCCTACCAGCCAGATGGCATCGCCTTCGGCCTTGAACGCGACCGTGGTCATCACTTCGTGGTCGAGCATCAGGCCGACGCCGCCGATGGCGGGCGTGGGCAGAATGGCCGAACCGCCGCCGGTCGCCTTGGATTCGTTGTAAAGCGAGACGTTGCCCGAGACGATCGGATAGTCGAGTGCGCGGCAGGCATCGCCCATACCTTCAAGCGCCTGAACGATTTGCGCCATGATTTCGGGGCGCTGCGGGTTGGCGAAGTTGAGGCAATTGGTGATCGCCAGCGGGCGCGCTCCGACCGCACAGATGTTGCGATAGGTCTCGGCCACAGCCTGCTTGCCGCCTTCGTAGGGATCGGCATAGCAGTAGCGGGGGCTGCAATCGGTGCTCATCGCGAGTGCCTTTTGCGTGCCATGGATGCGCACCACGGCCGCATCTCCGCCCGATTTTTGCAGCGTGTCCGCGCCGACCTGGCTATCGTATTGTTCGAAAATCCAACGGCGGTTGGCTAGATCCGGGCAGCCGATGAGCTTGACCAGATCCGCGCCGATGTCTGCGCTTTCCGGCACGGCGCCCAGCGCGGGCACGTTGGCCCACTTTTTGTAATCGGCAAGGCTGAGCGCGGGACGATCATAGAGCGGCGCGTCTTCGGCGAGGGGGCCCAGCGGAATATCGCAGACGGTTTCGCCCTTGAAGGTGAGCACCATGTGCCCGGTATCGGTCACTTCGCCGATCACCGCGAAATCGAGTTCCCACTTCTTGAAGATCGCTTCGGCCATCGACTCCTTGCCGGGCTTCAGCACCATGAGCATGCGCTCCTGGCTCTCCGAGAGCATCATCTCGTAAGGCGTCATGCCCTCTTCGCGGCAGGGCACCATATCCATGTTGAGGATGATGCCGGCCTTGCCATTGGTCGCCATTTCAACCGACGAGGAGGTGAGGCCCGCAGCGCCCATGTCCTGAATCGCGACAATGGCGTCGGTCGCCATAAGCTCAAGACAGGCTTCGATCAGCAGCTTTTCGGTGAAGGGATCGCCGACCTGCACGGTGGGGCGCTTGGCCTCCGAATCCTCGCCGAAATCGGCGCTTGCCATGGTCGCGCCGTGAATACCGTCACGCCCGGTCTTCGAACCCACGTAGACGATGGGATTTCCGAGGCCAGTTGCGGCGGAGTAGAAGATCTTGTCCTGCTCGGCCACGCCCACAGTCATTGCGTTGACGAGGATGTTGCCGTCATAAGCCGGGTGGAAATTGGTTTCGCCGCCGACCGTCGGCACGCCGACGCAGTTGCCGTAGCCGCCGATGCCCGCGACAACGCCCTGCACGAGGTGCTTCATCTTCGGGTGATCGGGACGGCCAAAGCGCAGAGCGTTCATGTTCGCCACGGGGCGCGCGCCCATCGTGAACACATCGCGAAGGATGCCGCCAACGCCGGTTGCCGCGCCCTGATAGGGTTCGATGTATGAGGGGTGGTTGTGGCTTTCCATCTTGAAGATGGCGGCCTGACCATCTCCGATGTCGATCACGCCCGCGTTCTCGCCGGGGCCGCAGATCACCCAAGGGGCCGAGGTCGGCAGCTTCTTGAGGTGGATTCGGCTCGACTTGTACGAGCAGTGCTCGGACCACATGACCGAAAATATGCCGAGTTCGACAAGGTTCGGTTCACGACCAAGCGCGTTCAGGACGCGCTGGTACTCTTCCTCGGACAGCCCATGGGCGGCGACGACATCTGCGGTGATCTCGGACATGGCCCGCGCCTTAGCGATGCCGCGCGAAAGTGGCTAGTCCTAACCCGCGAACTTCGTGGCAGCCCACGTTGCTGCCGTGGCGGCAACGGCGGTGGCGAAGGTGCCCCAGATCACGTCGATCACCGTGACATGGACCGGCCAGCGCGCGAGCACGGCCTGGCTGGTGAGATCATAGGTCATATAGCACATCGCGCCGAGAATCGCGCCGTTGAGTGCGGCGGCGCCAAGCCCTTGCGACAGGCCGGGGCGGACCGCGAACCACATCATGCCGACGAGGTACAGTAGATAGAACACCAGCGCCGGAGCGAGGCGGAAGGTGGGGGCGAGAAGATCGCCGAGCGCCGGACGGTAGAGCTTCGATCCGGCCCAGCCGAGCCAGACGGCATCGAGTGCGCCGAAAACGACGGCGGCAGCGACATAGGCGATGACGTACTGCATGGCCTTAATACCTCTCGTGCAATTGCTGATCGAAGCTTGACCCGCCCCCCGCGCCCCGTCAATGCTGCCCCAATGGGAACCGCATCGGATATCGCGAGCTTCAGCTTCGAAGAGGCTCTGAAAGAACTCGAAAACGTCGTCAGGCGGCTAGAGAGCGGCGACGCACCATTGGACGAGTCCATCGAGCTTTATGCGATGGGCGACAAGCTCCGCGCGCATTGCCAGTCGCGGCTTGACGCAGCGCAAGCGCGAATCGAGGCAATCGTGGCAGACCGTGACGGCAAGCCGCAGAGCCTGCGTCCGTTCGACGAATCAGCGGCTTGAGCGCGGGGCCTATGTCCACTGGTCTGCTCAAGCCTGCTCTGGCGGCAATTGCCGAGGACATCGATCACAGCTTCGATCTGCTCCTGCCGGTGCCTGGCGACCCGCGCGACCGTCTGGTCGAGGCGATGCGTTACGCTGCCATGGGTGGCGGCAAGCGCATCCGGCCCTTGTTGGTCTGCGCCACGGGCTCGCTGTTTGGCGTTTCGCGCGAAGCGGCGGTGCGCGTCGGAACAGCGATTGAGGCGATCCACGTCTATTCGCTGATCCATGACGATCTGCCGTGCATGGACAATGACGCGGTTCGCCATGGCAAGCCGACGGTTCACATCGCGTTTGACGATGCTGCTGCCGTTCTGGCGGGCGATGCCTTGCACGATTTCGCGTTCGAGGTCCTGTCAGATCCTGCCACCAGCGGCGATCCGTTCGTGCGTATCGAACTCATCCGCACGCTGGCGACAGCGAGCGGCATGAACGGGATGTGCGGCGGTCAGATGATGGACATCGTCGCCGAGACGGCGAGCTTCGATCTGCCCACCGTTACCCGGTTGCAGCAGTTGAAGACCGGTGCGCTGCTGGGTGCGGCGGTGGAGATGGGCGCGATTCTGGGACATGCGCCGATCGAGGGGCGTTCGCATTTGCGGGGGTATGCCCGCGACATCGGCCTTGCCTTCCAGATCGCCGACGACCTGCTCGACCTTGAAGGCGACGAAGCTGCTGCCGGAAAAGCGCTGCGCAAGGATGCCGATCAGGGCAAGCAGACGTTCCTGTCTCTGCTCGGCCCCGAACGCGCGCGCGAACAGGCGCGGCGTCTGGTGGAACAGGCAGTGGAACTGCTGGCAAGTTACGGTCCCGAAGCGGACCTGCTGCGCGAACTCGCGCGGTTCATCGTGGAGAGGAACCACTGATGGCTGAACGTATCGGCGTCTATCCGGGCACTTTCGACCCGATCACGCTGGGGCATCTCGATATTATCCGGCGCGGGGCCAAGCTGGTGGACAAGCTGATCATCGGCGTGACGACCAACCCGTCGAAGAACCCGATGTTCACGCCCGAAGAACGCATGGCCAGTGTTGCCCGCGAAGTCGCCGAGCAGGGCGTCAGCAATGTCGAGGTCGTGGGGTTCAATGCGCTACTGATGAAGTTTGCGCGCCGCCAGGGCGCCAGCGTGATCGTGCGCGGCCTTCGCGCCGTCGCGGACTTCGAGTATGAATACCAGATGGCAGGCATGAACCAGCAGCTCGATGCCGAGATCGAGACCGTGTTCCTGATGGCCGACGTCTGTCTGCAGCCCATCGCGTCCAAGCTGGTCAAGGAAATAGCGCTGTTCGGCGGCGACATATCCGACTTCGTGACCCCGACAATCCGTGACGAGGTGGCTGCGAGGGTCGAGAAGATGGGCCGCCTCGGCGATTATTGACGCGGGCGAGGGGCGCGCCTTGCGCAATCGTTCATTGCAGCGACAGCGCGAGACGCCTATCCGCGCTGCAACCTATCCGGAGTTCGACTGTCCCATGGTTTCGCGCTTTCTTTCCGCACTTGCGCTCGGCGCTGCCCTGATCGCCTCGCCTGCCATGGCGAAGAAGGACGATGCACCGGCAGCGGCTCCGCAGAAGGTCATTCCCTATGCGGTCAACACCGACCAGACCGCTGACCTCGAAAATCTGCTGCTTCTCGACCTGTCAAATGGCGGCCGCGTGGTGATCCGGCTGATGCCGGAATGGGCGCCCAATCACATCGAGCGGATCAAGACGCTGGTGCGCGAAGGCTTCTATAACGGGGTGATCTTCCACCGCGTGATCGATGGTTTCATGGCGCAGACTGGCGACCCCACTGGCACCGGTCAGGGTGGGTCGAAGCTTCCCGATTTGACCGCCGAATTCAACGCGATACCGCATGTTCGCGGCACCGTTTCGATGGCGCGCACCAACGAGCCGAACACTGCGAACAGCCAGTTTTTCATCGTGTTCTATCCGCGCTTTGCGCTTGACCACAAATACACCAACTTTGGCCGCGTGATTGCGGGCATGGACAATGTCGATGCGATCCAGCGCGGCGAGCCGCCTGCCAATCCGACCAAGATCGTGCAGGCTTCGATTGCCGCAGATGGCAAGGCTGCGCCAGCACCTGCCGCGCCCGCAGCTCCGGCAGCGATTACGGCAGACATGCTAAGCAATTCGCGGTCGAACTAAGCCGTATTTGCGGCTAGGGCGCGCCGATGCGCGTTGATATCTTCGACTTCGAACTGCCGACTGAAAACATTGCCCTTCGGCCCACCAAGCCGCGCGATTCGGCGCGGCTGCTCAGCGTGGATGCAGAAGGTCCTTTCCGTGACCTGATCGTGAGCGATTTGCCATCGCTGCTGAATCCCGGCGACGTGCTGGTGTTCAACGACACGCGGGTGATCCCAGCGCAGCTTGACGGCATGCGCGGCGACGCGCGGATCGGGGCGACGCTGCACAAGCGTATCGACTTGCGCCGCTGGCAGGCGTTCGTGCGCAATGCAAAGCGTCTGCGGGACGGCGATGTGATCGAATTTGGAGCAGGCGTTTCGGCACAGGCGGAAACGCGCCATGCCGATGGCAGCTGGACACTGTTCTTTCCGGGTGAAGAGCCGGTTGAGGTGTTGCTGGAGCGGGCAGGGCGAATGCCGCTGCCGCCTTACATCGCGGGCAAACGCCCGACCGACGAGCAGGACCGCAGCGACTACCAGACGATGTTTGCGGCAAAGGACGGCGCGGTGGCGGCACCGACTGCAGCGCTGCATTTCACGCCAGAACTTCTAGAAGCGCTGGCTGCCCGCGGCGTGAAGACCGAAACGCTGACGCTGCATGTCGGCGCGGGCACCTTCCTGCCGGTCAAGGCCGACGATACCGACGACCATGCCATGCACGCGGAGTGTGGGACGATCGATGCCGCCACGGCAGATCGGCTCAACGCGGTACGCGCAGGCGGAAACCGTGTTATCGCGGTCGGCACCACCTCGCTTCGCCTTCTGGAAAGCGCCACCGGCGAGGACAGAGTGATCCGTGCGTTTGAGGGCGACACGTCGATCTTCATCACGCCGGGCTACACCTTCCGCGCCATCGACGGACTGATGACCAACTTTCACCTACCCAAGTCGACGCTGTTCATGCTGGTCAGCGCGCTGATGGGGTTGGAGCGCATGCAGGCGGTCTATGCACATGCAATTGCGCAGGGCTACCGGTTCTA
This sequence comes from Novosphingobium sp. MMS21-SN21R, assembly GCF_031846015.1. GTDB lineage: Bacteria > Pseudomonadota > Alphaproteobacteria > Sphingomonadales > Sphingomonadaceae > Novosphingobium. The sequence continues at coordinate 1,544,542 of NZ_JAVRDU010000001.1, forward strand.
TTCCTACGGCGATTCGAGCCTGCTCCTGCCATAAAGCGCAGTATCGGGCAGGGGCCTCGCCGCTAGCTTCCTCGCAAAGCATAGCGAGAGGAAAGCGCATGGTTCCCGCGCACGTACCGGCCGATCGGGTCGTGGATTTCGATCTGTTCAATCCGCCCGGCGTCGAGGACGACTTTTTCGCGGCGTGGAAGGCGCTGCTTGATGGGCCGGGGCTGGTGTGGAGCACGGCCAACGGCGGACACTGGATCGCTGCGCGCGGCGATGTCGTCCGCGAACTGTGGGGCGATGCCGAGCGCCTGTCCAGCGAGTGCCTGGCGGTGACGCCGGGGCTGGGCGAGGTGATGCAGTTCATTCCGCTCCAGCAGGACGGGGCAGAGCACAAGGCCTTCCGCATGGCGGTGATGAAGGGCATGGCCTCGCGCTTCGTTGTCGCGCTCGAACCCAAGGTCGTCGAGATTTCACGCGAATTGATCGACGGCTTGCGCCCCAAGGGGCACTGCGATTTCGTCGCTGAATTTGCCGAGGTCGTGCCGCTCAACATCTTTCTGACGCTGATCGATGTGCCGCTGGAGGACCGTCCGCGCCTGCGCGAACTGGGTGTGCAATTGACTCGCCCCGATGGTTCGATGACGGTCGAGGGGCTGATGCAGGCTGCCGATGATTACCTCTGGCCGTTCATTCAGAAGCGTATGGCGGAGCCGGGGGACGACCTGTTCAGCCGCATTCTGTCCGAGCCCGTGATGGGCCGTGCCTGGACAGAGGACGAGGCGCGGCGGATGTGCCGCAACTTGCTGTTCGGCGGACTGGATACGGTGGCGGCGATGTTCGGCATGGTCGCGCTCCATCTGGCACGGCATCCCGAAGACCAGCGGTTGCTGCGTGAAAATCCGGACCTGATCCCGGCGGCCGCCGACGAACTGATGCGGCGCTACCCGACGGTTGGCGTCAGTCGCAATGCCGTTGCCGATGTCGAGATTGACGGGGTGACGATCCGCAAGGGCGATCTGGTCTATCTGCCGAGCGTCTTGCACAACCTCGACCCGGCGAGTTTCGATGCGCCCGATGCCGTGAATTTCGGCCGCGATCTGACCCCGATCCGGCACACGACCATGGGCGTGGGCGCGCATCGCTGCGTCGGCGCGGGACTGGCGCGCATGGAAGTGATCGTGTTCCTGCGCGAATGGCTTTCGCAGATGCCCAAGTTCACGCTCGACCCGTCGCAGCCAGTGCGGATGAAGGGCGGCAACGTGGGGGCGTGTACCGCGATCCCGTTGGTGTGGGACGCCTAGTGACTTTGAGGAAGCGTGTGGGCAATGTCCACAAGACTGGAAATGACGATCAAGACCACGATTACGGCCAGAAAGCCGAAGGCCAACCTATATCGAAAGTCATCCGACCCGGGTCGCCGGGATCGCCAGATGTTCCAAAGTAGTGCTGGCCCCAGGATCAGGACTCCCAGTTTTGCGACGGCAAAACGGGTGGGTTCTGGTGGAGTAACGGTCATGGCGAGGTAAAACAGCGCTATAAGCACGAGTGTTGCGCTGAAGTTGAATAACTTGGTCATTATTATTAGCGTAACCGACGAGTATCGAGGCGACAACTGTTATTGCACTGTTCACCGAAAGCGCCCTTCGGCAGATCGCTTCAGGCCGAGAACCAGCCCCACACCAATCGCACTGTCAGGCCGATGCTGACGACGACCAGCAAGGGCCGGATCACTTTCGCGCCGAACTTGGTGGCGTAGTGCGATCCGATCCACGCACCGGTCATCGCGCCTGCGCCCATGCACAGGCCGAGCACCCACATCGCCTGTCCGCCGATGGTGAAGACGATGACGCTGGCAAGGTTGCTGGTGACGTTGAGATATTTGGTCAGCCCGGTCGCGCGGGTGAGGCCGAGGCCGCGCAGGCCGACCAGCGTGGTGGCGAAGAACTGGCCTGCGCCGGGGCCGAAGAACCCGTCATAGAACGCGACACCGGCACCGACCGGCATATAGCCGCGCTCGCTCAGATGGCCGTGGCGGTCGGCGTCGCTCATGTTGGGTGAGAACACCGTGTAGAGCGCGACAGCGATCAGCAGCGCTGGCACAATCAGCTTGAGCACATCGGCGCTGAGCCGCTGGATCGCGAGCGAGCCGAGCATGGCGCCGATGAACACGATGAGCGCGGTCGGCGCGCTTTGGCGGAAGCTGAACAGCCCGGCGCGGTGATAGCGCCATGTTGCCATCGCGGTGCCGCACATCGACTGGATCTTGTTGGTGCCGAGTACGACGTGCGGAGGCAGGCTGGTTGACAGCAGCACAGGCATCATCACCAGCCCGCCGCCGCCAGCAACCGCATCGATGAACCCGGTCAGCACCGCGACCAGTGTCAGCGCGGGGTAAAGCCACAGATCGAGTTGTGCAGGGTCAAGCATTTGCGCGCCTTGGCGAATAGGCTTAAGGGCCGCAAACTCTTTTTGCCGAGCACGCTTCCGATGACCCGTTTTGCATTCGATATCCACGCCACCGATGGCAAGGCCCGCACCGGCACGATCCGCATGTTGCGCGGTGATATCCGTACGCCCGCGTTCATGCCGGTGGGTACCGCGGCCACGGTCAAGGCGATGAAGGTCGAGGACGTGCGTGCAGCGGGCGCGGACATCATTCTCGGCAATACCTATCACCTGATGTTGCGCCCCGGCGCAGAGCGCGTGGCGCGATTGGGGGGCCTTCACAAGTTCATGGGCTGGGACCGCCCGATCCTGACCGACAGCGGTGGCTATCAGGTGATGAGCCTGTCGGACTTGCGCAAGATAACCGAGGAAGGCGTGACGTTCGCAAGCCATCTCGATGGATCGCGGCACCTGCTAAGCCCCGAACGTTCGATGGAGATCCAGCGGTTGCTGGGGTCGGATATCGTGATGTGCTTCGACGAATGCCCGCGCGCCGATCAGCCGCGCGAAGTGATTGCCAGGTCGATGGAAATGTCGATGCGCTGGGCAAAGCGCAGCCGTGATGCGTTCGATGCAGGGGGCGAGCAGGCCGAACGCTCGGCGCTGTTCGGCATCCAGCAGGGCGCACTGGACGAGGGCCTGCGCAAGACGAGTGCCGATGCCCTGATCGACGTCGGGTTTGACGGCTATGCCATCGGCGGGCTGGCGGTCGGCGAGGGGCAGGAGGCGATGTTTGCCACGCTCGATTTCGCGCCGCAGCAGTTACCGGCCGACCGGCCGCGCTACCTGATGGGCGTCGGCAAGCCTGACGATCTGGTGGGAGCGGTCGAGCGCGGGGTCGATATGTTCGATTGCGTGCTGCCGACGCGCTCGGGCCGCAATGGGCAGGCGTTTACCTGGAACGGGCCACTCAACATGCGCAATGCGCGCCACGCCGAGGACATGGGTCCGCTGGACGAACGCTGCCCGTGCCCTGTCTGCACCAAGTACAGCCGCGCCTATCTGCATCACCTTCACAAGTCGGGCGAAATGCTCGGTGCCATGCTGCTGACCGAGCACAACCTGTGGTTCTACCAGCAGTTGATGGCGGGTATGCGCGCGGCGATCGCCGAAGGGCGGTTCGCAGGCTTTGCAGCAGATTTCCGGCGAGACTACTTCGCGCGCTAGGCGGCGATGCCTTCGGGGTCGTTCTCGAAGCCCGGCTGGCCAACCTCAAGGCGCGTGTCCTTGTAAGCGTAGAACATGCCCGTGCGCTCCTCGAGGAATCCGGCGCCGATGGCGAATGCCTGACGCTGGGCAGTGAGCAGATCGGGATACCATTTGCCGGTGCGGTGCGGAGTGACGTAGCGAAAGTGCGACATGCCAGTGCAATGGTCACCGCGCTCGTAAGTTCCCCGTCAAACTTCAAATTTATGCTGCAAAAACAAAATACAACGCGGCGGTCACAAATGCGAAAAAGGCGGAGCTTGCGCCCCGCCTTCTCGTGTTCCGAAAGGACCGTAAATCAGCGCGAGTAGAACTCGACGACCAGATTCGGTTCCATCTTGACCGGGTAAGGCACTTCATCGAGCGTAGGCACGCGGGTGAAGGTGACCTTGTCGCCATCGGCAGTGGCCACGTAGTCAGGAACTTCACGCTCAGGCAGGGTCTGCGCTTCGGCGATGAGGGCCATTTCCTTGGCCTTCTTGCCGAGGCTGATCACGTCACCCGGGCGAACGCGGCGCGAGGCGATGTTGCACTTCACGCCGTTGACGTAGATGTGGCCGTGCGAAACGATCTGGCGAGCCGAGAACACGGTAGGCGCGAACTTGGCGCGGTACACGACCATGTCGAGGCGCTGTTCGAGCAGGCCGATCAGGTTCTGACCGGTATCGCCCTTCATCTTCGACGCTTCCTGATAGGTGCGCTTGAACTGCTTCTCGGTCACATCGCCGTAGTAGCCCTTGAGCTTCTGCTTGGCGCGGAGCTGGATGCCGAAGTCCGAGACCTTGCTCTTGCGGCGCTGGCCGTGCTGGCCGGGACCATACGAGCGACGGTTCACCGACGACTTGGGACGGCCCCAGATGTTTTCGCCAAGGCGGCGATCAATTTTGTACTTCGATGACTTGCGCTTGGACATGCGCTATCCTTCAATTTGCAACGCACCGGCAACTGCGCCGATGCTTCAAGTCCCGGAACCGCACCATTCTGCCGATATGCAGAATGCGGCCACCGCTTCACCGGGAGTGCGAGGCCAATTGCGAAGCGCGGCCAAGAACAGACATTTAATCCATTGTCAAGGGCAGCGGGCATAGACAGGCGGCGGAATATAGGGTGCTGTTGAAAATGATGCACGAGAGGCCGCCTCGTCCTGAACACAGCGCTCCGCTGGACTCCGCTTCCAGCGGTGTGGAGGCGATCGACCGGCAAATTCTGCTGCTTCTGTCCCAGCGCTTCGCCTTGGCGCGCACCTTGGGTGCAGGGGGCTGGGAGGACGAAGCAGAGCGGCGCAAGGGCATTTCCGCGATCCGGACACAGGCCTTTGAACTTGGTGTGCCCGTGGGGCTTGTGGCGGATTTCTGGGACCGATTGGCCGAGGCATCGCTGGCGATGCGCGATCAGACGTTTCGCCTCTAATCGCGGGGATCTCCGGGCTTCGAACCGGGTCTGCGGCGCAACACGCTGAGCACGCCGCGCAAGGTGCGCACTTCCAGATGATTCCAGCCGGGCTTGGTCAGGACCGAGCGCAGCGTGCGCTTGGTCGTGGCGGCGCGGGCTTCGGGTTCGAAGTAGCCGCGAGGTTCGAGCATGGCGCAAAGCTGGTCGAACATGCCGTCAAACTCCTCCTGCGGGGCGGGAGGGAGGATATCCTCGACCGTCGGTTGAACCAGATCGGCGGCATGCTTCGACCATTCGTAGGCACACAGGATCACCGCTTGCGCGAGGTTCAGTGAGCCGAACTCCGGATTGATCGGGACCGTGACGATGGCACGGGCCAGCGCCACGTCCTCGGTTTCAAGACCTGAACGTTCAGGCCCGAACACAAAGGCGCTGCGGCCAGACGCGGTCTTGATGGCCGAGGCGGCCTGTTCAGGCGTCACCACGGGCTTGGAGACGCCGCGCTTGCGCACAGTGGTGGCATAAACGTGCGCGCAGTCGGACACAGCGTTAGCCAGCGTCTCGAACACCTGTGCTTTTTCCAGCACCACATCGGCGCCCGCTGCCGCGGGGCCAGCCGACGGATTGGGCCAGCCGTCGCGCGGAGAAACAAGCCGCAATTCGGTGAGGCCGAAGTTGAGCATGGCGCGGGCGGCCTTACCGATGTTTTCGCCCAGTTGGGGGCGCACCAGCACGATTACCGGCTGGCGATTTTTAGCGTCGCTCACCGGTCGTCGGCCCCGAGTCCGCTGACTTCCTGAACGCTGCTGGCGAATTCCTCGAAATCGCGCGCTTCGGCGAAATCCCGGTAGACGCTGGCGAAGCGGATGTAGGCGACGGAATCGAGCTGGCGGAGGCCTTCCATCACCATCTCGCCAATCGCCTTGGACGGCACTTCGGCATCGCCCATCGTTTCGATCTGGCGCTGAATGCCCGAGACAAGCTGATCCAGCCGCTCCTGCGCAACTGGACGCTTGCGGCATGCGAGCGAAACGGACTGCTCGATCTTCGAGCGATCGAACGGTTCGCGCCGTTCACCGCTTTTGACTACGAGCACTTCGCGCAGTTGCACACGCTCGAACGTGGTGAAGCGCGCACCGCAGCCCTCGCATTGCCGGCGCCGGCGGATCGAGGTGTTATCCTCGCTCGGCCGGCTGTCCTTTACCTGGCTGTTGTCATGGGCGCAGAACGGGCAACGCATCGCTCAGGTCAGCGCTTGATCCGCTGCCAGAACGCAAAGCCTGCGCCTACTGCCAGACCGAGCGGGAGTGACACGACCGGAAGAAGCGCGCCCGCAACCGCGCCGATTGCAGCGCCCGTCAGCACAGGCTTGGTCGAAGGGTGCGACATGCCCTGCTTGGCCATGGCGGAGAATTCGTCTTTGGCGCGGGTGGCGAGATCGTTGTTGTCGTCCATGGAATCAAAGCTCCGGGTAGATGGGGAAACGTGCACACAGATCCGCAACGCGGTCGCGCACTCGCTGTTCCACCTGACCATCGCCCTCTTCGCCATTGCGCGCAAGGCCATCGACCACTTCGACGATCAGCTTGCCGATTGCCCGGAATTCGTCCTCGCGGAAACCGCGCGTCGTGCCGGCAGGCGTGCCGAGGCGGATGCCCGAGGTGACAAACGGCGAGCGCTTGTCGAACGGCACGCCGTTCTTGTTGCAGGTCAGCCAGGCGCGATCGAGGCCCTTTTCCGCTGCCTTGCCGGTCACGTCCTTTGCAGTGAGATCGACCAGCATGAGGTGATTGTCAGTCCCGCCCGAAACGATGCCGAGGCCGGCTTCGGTGATGCTCTCGGCCAGCGCCTTGGCATTGGCGACGATCTGGTGAGCATAGGCCTTGAATTCGGGGCGCAGCGCTTCGCCAAAAGCGACCGCCTTGGCCGCGATCACGTGGACCAGCGGGCCACCCTGCATGCCGGGGAAGACGGCCATGTTGAACTTCTTGGCCAGATCCTCGTCATTGGTGAGGATCACGCCCGAGCGCGGGCCTCGAAGTGACTTGTGCGTGGTCGTGGTGACCACATGGGCATGCGGGATCGGCGAGGGATGCGCACCGCCGGCAACGAGGCCCGAGATGTGCGACATGTCGACCAGCAGCCATGCGCCGATTTCGTCAGCGATGGCGCGGAAAGCAGCCCAATCCCACGTGCGCGAATAGGCGGTGCCGCCTGCGATGATCAGCTTGGGTTTGTGCTCGCGAGCAAGGCGGGCAACTTCGTCCATGTCGATCTGGTGATCGTCGGCACGCACGCCGTAAGGGATCGGCTTGAACCACTTGCCGCTCATGTTGACGGGGCTGCCGTGCGTCAGGTGGCCGCCCGAGTTGAGGTCGAGACCCATGAAGCTGTCGCCCGGCTGCAACAGCGCAAGGAACACGGCCTGGTTCATCTGACTGCCCGAATTGGGCTGGACGTTGGCGAAGTTGCAGCCGAACAGTTGCTTGGCGCGCTCAATCGCCAGCGTCTCGACCACGTCGGCATATTCGCAGCCGCCGTAATAGCGCTTGCCCGGATAGCCTTCAGCGTACTTGTTGGTAAAGACCGAGCCCGTCGCTTCGAGCACGGCGAGGCTGGTGATGTTTTCCGACGCGATCAGTTCGATCTTGGTCTGCTGGCGGTTCAGTTCCCCACGGATTGCCGCGAAGACTTCGGCATCCGACTGTTCCAGATGCTGCGTGAAGAAGCCGGCCTTGCGGATTTCCGGCGCTGCGGTTGCAGTGGTCATCGTATGGGGCTCCTTCAGAAAACAGGATTGGAAAGCTTTTCGACGCGGCCTGCGTGGCGGCCTCCGCCGAATTCAGTCGAAAGAAATGCGTCGAGGCAGGCCTTGGCCATGTCTTCGCCGGTCAGGCGGGCGCCCATGGCGATCACGTTGGCATTGTTGTGCTCGCGGGCAAGTTCTGCAGAGAGCGGCTCGGAAACAAGTGCGCAGCGGCAGGCGGGATCGCGGTTGACCGCGATGGAAATGCCGATACCGGAGCCGCACAGCGCCACGCCAAATTCGGCGGTGCCATCGGCAACAACCGAGGCAAGCTTGTAGCCGAAATCCGGGTAATCGACCCGGTCGGCGGTTTCAGGACCAAGGTCGGCGACCTCGTGGCCCTGCTCGATCAGATACTCGCGCAAGGTCGCCTTGAGGTCGACAGCGGCGTGATCGGAAGCAATGGCGATACGCATGGGATCCGTTTCGATTGCGGTTATACGGGAATCGTTGGCGGCCCCATAAGCTGTCACATCGCAACAAGCCACCGCAAATCGCGCCTGTGGGGCTGCCCGTTAGGGTGATCCGGACAGGAATTGTAACAGCTGTGATAGTCGCAGGGGCGCTCCCGGATTGCGCGAGACTGCGGGTGAAGGTAGACGGCGCGGGCTTTCGCGGGCTGGGGCTCCGTGAGCAAGCAGACAACGGGGACGGGTGAAGATGCCGCAGGAACATGTACTAATTGCCGGAGGCGGCATCGGCGGCTTGACGCTGGCGCTTACGCTTCACCAGATCGGCGTGTCCTGCACGGTTCTCGAGGGCGTGCGCGAATTGAAACCCTTGGGAGTTGGCATCAATCTGCAGCCCAATGCCGTGCGCGAACTGGAAGATCTCGGTATCGGTGAGGCTGAACTTGACGCGGTGGGTATTCCCGCAAGCGAATGGGCCTTGGTCGGACTGAACGGCAAGGAAATCTATTCCGAGCCACGTGGAAAGCTCGCTGGCTATACCTGGCACCAGTACGCCGTGCATCGCGGCGAGTTTCACCTCTTGCTCCATCGCACGGTCGTTGATCGGCTTGGCTCTGACGCGGTCAAGCTGGGGCACAAGGTCACCGGCTATCGCAAGGAAGTGGATGGCACTGTCACCGCACTTGCCGAAAAGGCTGACGGCACGAGCGCCGAATTTTCGGGCACATTGCTGATTGGAGCGGACGGCATACATTCGGCTGTTCGCGGGCAGATGCATCCCGGCCAGCCCCCCATTCACTGGGGCGGCACGATCATGTGGCGCGGCACTGCCAAGGGCGTACCGATCCGCACCGGATCGTCGTTCGTAGGCCTTGGGACGAGCCGCCACCGCGTGGTGATCTATCCGATTTCGCAGCCCGACGAAGACGGCAGGTGCGACATCAACTGGATCGCCGAACAGACCTTTGACACCGATCATGACTGGTCGAAGTCCGGTTGGTTCCGGCCCGTGGCCTTGAGCGAGTTCGCCGGTGAGTTCGACGGGTTCATCTATGACTGGCTGGATCTGCCTGCGCTGCTCAAGGGCTCGGACATAGCCTATGAAAACCCCATGATCGATCGCGATCCGTTGCCGACATGGGTTGACGGCCCGGTTGCTCTGATGGGCGATGCAGCGCACCCGATGTATCCGACTGGATCGAACGGCGCGTCGCAAGCGATCGTCGACGCGCGCGTGATCGGGCGGATTATGCTGGATCACGGGGTAACTGCCGATGCGCTTGCCGCGTTCGATACCGAATTGTGCGGACCGATCGGGCAAGTGGCCATGCGCAATCGCGGCGCAGGGCCGTTCGGCCTGCTCAACATGGTGGACGAGCGATGCGGCGGCCGGTTCGACAACATCGACGATGTAATTCCGGCAGACGAGCGCAGTGCCTTCATGCTGGCCTATCAACAAGCGGCAGGCTTCGCCAAGGATAGGTTGAACAGTGCCCCCCGCACCATTCCCGAAGGCGCCCGCGTGGCGAAAGTGCCCGCATGACCGTTGTATTGGAACATGCGACAGACCTGATCGTCGAACTTTCGCGTCCGCATGAAATGGGCGAGTGCCCTGACGGGACGCGGCGGATTATCCCCATCGTGGGAGGGACAGCCAGCGGCCCGCTGCTGTCCGGGCGCGTGCTGAATGTCGGTGCCGACTGGCAGACTGTCCTTTCAGGCGGGATCGCCGATCTCGATGCGCGCTACGCGATCGAGACCGATGACGGTGCGGTAATCGAGATCGTCAGCCAAGGGATTCGCCACGCCTCGCCCGAGGTTCACGCCAGGATCGCAGGGGGTGAGCAGGTTCCGCCTGAGCAATACTACATGCGCACCGCAATCCGTCTTGCTTCAGGTCACCCCGCTTACGCTTGGGTCAACCGCACGCTGTTTCTGGCGAGCGGGGGCAAAGTGGGCAACATGGTCAAGCTGTCGGTGTGGAAGGTATTATAACTGTCAGCCGTGCAGCAGCTGGTAGTGCCTATCGCTTAAAAACATCGTGTTCTTGCGCGTGAGGTCGCCGCTTATCAGATGTTTTCCGCCCCAGCCGTAGGGCTTCAGGCCGAGCTTTCCGAGAATGTGGACGAAAGCGTCGCTAGGGCGCTCGACGATGATTACAGGCTGGCTTCGCCGGATGGTTTCGATGCCACCCATCAGCACCTGTGCTTCAAAGCCCTGAACGTCAATCTTGATGACGTCTGGAGACAGACTCAGCGAATCCAGTGGTTCGATGGCCACTTCGCAGCTTTCGATCTGCATCAGGCCAGGATCGAAACGGGCCATCCGTTCCGGCGTCAGCCAGCCCGCTGCCGCGCCGTGATCCAGCGATGCAAGTCCGTCGTAGCTGTAATTTCGGTATTTCGGGATGTGCAGCAATTGGCGACCGCGAGCAGGGCCAAGCGCGATGTCGAGGACTTCGACGCTGCTATCGCCCGCGAATTTCGCTTCGAGGCGGCGGGCGAGCGCCGGGATCGGTTCGATCGTGACGATGCGCGCCGGACGGGCATAGCGCTTCAGTGCGTGGACGCTCTGGCCCCAGTTGCCGCCGATGTCGATTGCCAGGCCAACGGGGGCGAGTCGGGCAAGTAGACGGAATTCGCGATCGGCGAACAACCCGAGATGCCGCGTTGCTGCATTGTAGGCGGCAGCCTTGGCGGAGCGCAGCACAGGCAAATGCGTCTGCAGATCCCGCAACTGCCGCCGGGCCAAGCGAAGCAACAAGGCTTCGGGACGATACCCCCGGATCAAAGCCGGTCCGGGGGTGTTCGCCTGATCGTTCATCGGACGCTTACTGATCGAGGAACGAGCGCATCTTGCGGCTGCGGCTCGGGTGCTTGAGCTTGCGCAGCGCCTTGGCTTCGATCTGACGGATGCGTTCGCGGGTCACCGAGAACTGCTGGCCGACTTCTTCGAGCGTATGATCGGTGTTCATGCCGATGCCGAAGCGCATGCGCAGCACGCGTTCTTCGCGCGGGGTCAGGCTGGCAAGGACGCGGGTAACCGTTTCCTTGAGATTGGCCTGAATCGCCGCATCCACCGGGATGATCGCGTTCTTGTCCTCGATGAAATCACCGAGATGCGAATCTTCCTCGTCGCCAATCGGCGTTTCGAGAGAGATCGGCTCCTTGGCGATCTTCATCACCTTGCGGACCTTTTCGAGCGGCATCGACAGACGCTCGGCCATTTCTTCCGGAGTCGGTTCGCGGCCCTGCTCGTGCAGGAACTGGCGGCTGGTGCGAACCAGCTTGTTGATCGTTTCGATCATGTGGACCGGGATGCGGATCGTGCGTGCCTGATCCGCGATGGAACGCGTGATCGCCTGCCTGATCCACCACGTGGCATAAGTGCTGAACTTGTAGCCGCGGCGGTACTCGAATTTGTCGACCGCCTTCATCAAGCCGATGTTGCCTTCCTGAATGAGATCCAGGAACTGCAGACCGCGGTTGGTGTACTTCTTGGCGATGGAAATCACGAGGCGGAGGTTGGCCTCGACCATTTCCTTCTTGGCGATGCGCGCTTCACGCTCGCCCTTTTGCACCATGTTGACGATGCGGCGGAATTCACCGAGCGACATGCCGGTGGCCGAAGCGATGTCCGAAATCTCGGCGCGGATGCGTTCGACCGGGTCGAGTTCGTTGGCGGCAAAGGCTGCCCACTTCTTGTCGCGCCCGGCAAGGCTTTGCAGCCAGCCATCGTCAAGCTCGCGCCCGACATACATGTCGAGGAAGTCCTTGCGCGGGACCTTGTGACGCTCTGCCAGACGCAGCATCTGGCCGCCAAGCGCGGTCAGGCGGCGGTTGAAGGCGTAGAGATTGTCGACAAGATATTCGATCTTCGATGCGTGGAATTGCACCGATTCGACTTGTGCCGTCAGGTCTTCGCGCAGCTTCTGGTACTGCGCCTCGCGCGCTGCCGGAAAGTCGTTGCCAAGGCCCAAAGCATCAAGGCGTTCGGCCTGGATCTTCTCGAACGCACGGAACAGCGCGGTGATTTCGGCGAAGCGCTCCAGCGCAGCAGGCTTGAGCTGCGCTTCCATCTGCGCGAGGCTGAGGGTGTTGTCCTCTTCCTCTTCCTCGGCGGGACGGGCGCGGCGTTCGCGCAGTTCGTCGTCCTCGTCCTCGGCAGGCTCTTCCTCAGGCTCTTCTTCTTCCTTGAAGGTCGGGCCTGCGGTGGCTTCGCTGATTTCAGGCTCACCGGCTTCTTCACCGTCTTCGGTGAGGGCTTCGGGCGCAGGCTCCTTCGAAAGCATGGCGTCGAGATCGAGAATCTCGCGCAGCTGCATTTCACCGGCGTTGAGCGCTTCGGACCACTGAATGATCGCGTGGAAGGTGATCGGGCTTTCGCAAAGCCCCATGATCATCGTGTCGCGGCCCGCTTCGATGCGCTTGGCGATGGCGATTTCGCCTTCGCGACTGAGCAGTTCGACCGCGCCCATCTCGCGCAAGTACATGCGCACCGGATCGTCGGTACGCTCGATCGTTTCCTTGCGCTTTTCGACGACCGGGCGGTCGTCCATGCCGGTTTCGGCCTCATCGGCCTCGTCTGCGTCCTTGTCCTCGGGATCGACGGCATCTTCGTCGCTCTCGACGATGTTGACGCCCATCTCCGAAATCGCTGCCATGACGTCTTCGATCTGGTCGGCAGACATCTGGTCTTGCGGGAGCGCTTCGTTCAGTTCGTCAACGGTGATGATGCCCCTGCGCTTGGCGCGGGCGATCAGCTTCCGTACCGAAGCATCATTGAGATCAATCAGCGGAGCGTCGCCGCTATCGGTCTTGTCGTTCGAAGCCATTTAACCCGGTACCACCAAATTAGAGCCGGGCCTGACTGACCCGAAGTGCGTGAATGTATAATTATAACGCAGCACGAGCGCGGTTCATGTGCTCCAAACGAGCAAACAAATCCACCCTTCGTTTACGCAATCGTTGCTGTTCAGCAAAACTATCGTCTGAAAACGCGGTTTCATGGGCTAGCGTGGCTGCTGCCAGCGCTTCCTCCACGGCTGGCAGTTCGACCAGCAAGGCAACCGCTTCGGCCAGTTCGCCGGAGGACTGTTCGCCATCACCCGTCAAAAAGCCGAATCGCATCCCTGCGTAGTCCTTTGCCGACGGCGACCGAAGTCGCCGTTCCGCCAATATGGGATCGAGATCAGCGCTTTCAAGCACTTGGGCACGGTCCGCCAGCGAGAGCAGCGCGTCCAGCAAAGCGCCGCTGCCCGGGTCGTCAGGCTGAAGCCGGGCGAGGGACTCGGCGTGTGCGGGAATTTGCCGGGGGTGGCGGATCAAGCCTGCCAGAACTGCGGCGAGCAGGTTTGTGCTTGGACCGACGCCGATCTTGAGCATTCTCGCCTTGTCGTCTGCGCCCAACGGCAGCGGCGCGGGCTTCCATGGTCCCTTGCCTTGTTGCCTCTGGCCGCCGCCGCCCTGGCGCGGCTGGAACGGGGCGCGCTCCTTGCGGGCGAAGGCAAGTTCGCCGAAGCGCTCGGTAAGTTCGCGGCGATAAAGCGATTTGATGTCGGGGTGCTGGATCGTTTCGCAGTGGGCGAGCAGGCGCGCCTTGAGGCCCGCCTTGTCCTCCGGCGTGGACAGCGGAAGGGCATCGCGTTCCACTTCCCAAAGCACATCTACCATGCTTTGCGCGCCGTCCAGCAATGCTTCCATCGCCTGAGGGCCATCGCGCTTGATCAGGTCGTCGGGGTCAATGCCCTTTGGCAGGGTCGTGATGCGCAAGGAATGGCCGGGGCGCAGCATCGGCAACGCGCGGGTGATTGCGCGCATGGCGGCGCGCTGGCCCGCCGCATCGCCGTCGAAGCAGAGTGTCGGCGTTTCCACCAGCCGCCACAGGCGCTCGATCTGGTGTTCGGTCAGTGCGGTGCCGAGCGGGGCGACCGCCTCGCCAATGCCTGCCGCCGCCAGCGCCACAACGTCCATGTAGCCTTCCACCACCACCACGCGGTTATTGGCCCGCGACGCCGGTGCTGCGCGGTGGAGATTGTAGACCGTGCGGCCCTTGTCGAAGAGCGGCGTGTCGGGCGAGTTGAGGTATTTCGGAGCGTCGGTTTTTTCGGCACTCAGGATGCGCCCGCCGAACGCGATGACGCGCCCGCGCGGATCGAGGATCGGCAGCATCAGCCGCCCGCGAAAACGGTCGTATGGCTCCTTGCCGTCCACCACGATGCGCAGCCCCGCCTCGATCAGCATGGCGTCAGGGAAGGCGGAGAGCGCCTCCTTCAGCGCGGTGCGGCTGTCGGGCGCAAAGCCGAAGCCGAATTCGCGCACGACATTGGCAGGAAACCCGCGTGAGGCGAGATAGCGCCGCGCCTCGGCACCGCGATCTTCGCCAAGGCAATTGACGAAGAAGGCCTGCGCCGCTGCCATCACATCGTGGAGCGATTTCTGCTGCTCGGCCACCTTCGCCGCGCGCGGATCGGGGGCAGGGACGTCCATCCCCGCCTGCAGCGCCAGTTCCTTCACCGCCTCCATGAACGGCAGGCCCTGATGGTCGGTCATCCAGCGGATCACATCGCCATGCGCGCCGCAGCCGAAGCAGTGGTAGAAGCCCTTCTCGTCGTTGATGGTGAAGCTGGGCGTCTTCTCGTTATGGAACGGGCAGCACGCCTTGAACTCGCGCCCCGCCTTGGTGACGCGCACGCTCCGCCCGATCACGCCCGAAAGCGAGATCCGCGTGCGCAGTTCGTCCATCCATTGCGGGGTAAGGCTCATGGCTCAGCCCCTTCGCACCCAACTCCGTTCGTGTCGAGCGTAGTCGAGACACGCTCATGCGGCGGTCGGGCAAAGTGGGAAAGGAGCTTCCAGTTCCCAGCGATTAGCGCGTCTTTCTTGGCGCGGGACCATTTCCCAACCTGCATTTCGCAGGTGAGCGCTTCATAGCGGGTGGCGAAAGTTTCGCTCCAAACTAATGTTACCGGTCGGCGCTTTGACGTGAACCCGCAGAACCCACCGTGCGTATGCTCCGCTATCCGACTTTC
The DNA here is from genome assembly GCF_031846015.1 of Novosphingobium sp. MMS21-SN21R. Classification (GTDB taxonomy): domain Bacteria; phylum Pseudomonadota; class Alphaproteobacteria; order Sphingomonadales; family Sphingomonadaceae; genus Novosphingobium. The sequence goes on from NZ_JAVRDU010000001.1 coordinate 1,559,819, forward strand.
CAGATCATCAGTATGACCCGTGTAATACTTCCCATCGGCGCAGCGCAGGATGTAGGTCCAGAAGGCCATGACATCAAACCTTGGCACAGCGTGTCTCGACTTCGCTCGACACGAACGGGGGAAGGAAAAGGTTATCCTATCCAAAAGTCCGTTCGTGTCGAGCGTAGCCCGTATGGCGTAGTCGAGACATGCCAGCGCAGACTAACTTACCCCGCCAGCGCAGCCTTCACCAGCCCGCTGGCCTTGCCCATGTCGAGCTGCGTGCCGTGCTTCGCCTTCAGCGCCGCCACGACTTTCCCCATGTCCTTCATCCCCGCAGCGCCGGTTTCCGCGATCAGCGCGGTGATGATGGCCTTCACTTCATCGTCGCCCATTTGTGCTGGCAAAAATTCCTCGATCACGGCGAGTTCCGCCTTCTCGATGTCAGCCAGTTCCTGACGGTCGCCCTGTTCGTAAAGCGTGATCGATTCGCGGCGCTGCTTTGCCATCTTCTGCAAAACGTCGGTAACCAGCACGTCATCGTCGGGCAGCGATGCGGCGGTCCGCAGTTCGATGTCCTTGTCCTTGATCTTGGCAAGGATCAGGCGGACGGCGGCGAGGCGCGGCTTGTCCCCTGCCTTCATGGCGGAAACCTGCGCGGCCTTGAGGGTATCGCGGATCATGGGTTACGTATTTCCTGTGAGTATGGCGCCCGCAAATGCGGGAAACGCCTCATGTAAGCGAAACTTTCGGGAATCGCTAGGTTGACGCAATGGGGACTCAGGTCTAACCGCCGCCCCTTAGCAACATCGCCAGAACCACTGCCAACGGAGCGCCCCCAATCATGGCCGACCCCGCACTTTCGCACGCGCCTCAACCAGACGGCGCTACGGGAGTCCTCGTGCTGGCGGATGGGTCTGTGGCGTGGGGACGCGGCTTCGGCGCGACCGGTTCCGCCGTGGGCGAAGTGTGCTTCAACACCGCGATCACCGGCTATCAGGAAGTGATGACCGACCCGTCCTATGCCGGGCAGGTGGTGACATTCACGTTCCCGCACATCGGCAATGTCGGCACCAACCCGGAAGACATGGAAAGCCATGACGTTCCGGGCGCAGTCGGCTGCGTGGTGCGCGAAGACGTGACCGATCCCGCCAACTTCCGCAGCGCCGGTTCCTTCCAGAAGTGGATGGAAAAGCTCGGCAAGATCGGTATTTCGGGCCTCGATACCCGCGCGCTGACCCGCCGCATCCGCATGTCGGGCGCGCCCAATGCGGTGATCGCGCATGATCCCAAGGGGCAGTTCGATATCCCTGCGCTGATCGAGCGTGCGCGCGAATGGCCCGGCCTTGAAGGCATGGACCTTGCCCGCGTGGTCACGCGCGAGAGCCAAGAGGCGTGGGAAGGCTCTATCTGGAAACTCGGTGAAGGATTTGAAAAAGTCCCGTTCGCTTCGAGCGAAGTCGAGAAGCCGCGCGATGGTGTCTCGACTTCGCTCGACACGAACGGAGAGGGGAAGAAGAGGCCCCATGTCGTCGCCATCGATTATGGCGCGAAGGACAACATCTTCCGCAGCCTCGTGGCGGCAGGCGCGGCGGTGACGGTGGTCCCGGCGCAGACCTCGCTCGAAACGATCCTCGAACTGAAACCCGACGGCGTGTTCCTGTCGAACGGTCCGGGCGATCCGGCGGCGACCGGCGCTTATGCTGTGCCGGTGATCCAGAAGCTGCTTGAGGCCGATATGCCGGTGTTCGGCATCTGCCTCGGCCACCAGATGCTGGCGCTCGCCGCAGGCGCGCGGACCACCAAGATGCACCAAGGCCACCGCGGCGCGAACCACCCGGTCAAGCGCATGGAAGACGGCGTGGTCGAGATCACCTCGATGAACCACGGCTTCGCGGTGGACAACACCCCCGGCGCGCTGGGCGACAGCGTGGAAGAAACCCACGTCTCGCTGTTCGACGGCTCGAACTGCGGCATCGCGGTGAAGGGCAAGAAGGCGTTCGGCGTGCAGTATCACCCTGAGGCATCGCCGGGGCCGCAGGACAGTTTCTACCTGTTCGAGAAGTTTGTGGGGATGTTGGGGTGAAGTATCTTCCTGCACTGCTTCTACTAGGACTTGGTGGTTGCTTTGCGTTTGATGACGGCGAGCAGTGGGCTAGCCGAGACGACATTGTTGAGGCCGCTGCCGCTTGTGGGGTGCCTGACTTTGTACCGACAAAGGCGGGTGATGCATGGGCTGCTTACGTGTCGGCAAGTGTTACCGACCATGAACTTAAAGAGCAGTGCATCTACGATCATTTTGAGAAGTTGGGATTGCTGGTTACTCGCTGATGGATAAGGGGAAGAACAAATTGGCGATAGCCAACTCTGTCCCCCTCCCCAGCGGGGAGGGGCCGGGGGTGGGGGAGCGAGGCGCAGCCTCGCGTCCAGCTATCGGCGTGGCACACCCCCACCCAACCCTCCCCCTTGAGGGGGAGGGCTTTTCAGGTTCGGTTTCGGGCGAGTTCGATTTCGATTATCAGAGCGGTGAGTACACCTTCCGTGTTGGCGAGGGCGTCGTTATTCCAGTAACGGACGACGTGATAGCCGTGCGCCTCGATCATTCGGGTGCGGGCGTCGTCGGTGTTGCTGTCAGCGTGCTGGCCTCCGTCGAGTTCGACGACGAGTTTCAAACGGCGGCAGGCGAAGTCCACGATCGCGTTTCCGATCGGAAACTGGCGCGTGAATTTGACGCCAAGTTGTTCGCCGCGAAGCCGCGACCACATTCGTTTTTCCGCTTCCGTAGGATCTTTGCGCAACTTGCGCGCCAGCGGCGTCAGGCGTTTATCGCTCATACGTTGTACACCCCCACCCAACCCTCCCCCTTGAGGGGGAGGGCTTTTATAGCGAAGTCTGTCTAAATGCCCAAACGCACTGACATTTCCTCGATCCTGATCATCGGCGCCGGGCCGATCATCATCGGCCAGGCTTGCGAGTTCGATTATTCGGGCACGCAGGCGGTGAAGGCGTTGAAGGAGGAGGGTTACCGGATCATTCTGGTCAACTCGAACCCCGCGACGATCATGACCGATCCGGACATGGCGCACGCGACGTATGTCGAGCCGATCACGCCCGAGGTTGTCGCCAAGATCATCGAGAAGGAGCGCCCGGATGCGCTGCTGCCGACGATGGGCGGGCAGACCGCGCTCAACACCGCGCTGGCGCTGTTCAACGATGGCACGCTGGCTAAGTACGGCGTGCAGATGATCGGCGCCGATGCCGATGCGATCGACAAGGCCGAGGACCGCCAGCGCTTCCGCGATGCGATGGACAAGATCGGGCTGGAATCGGCGCGTTCGGGCGTGGCCCACACGGTAGAAGAAGCGCTTGTCATTCTGGAGCGCACCGGCCTGCCATCGATCATCCGCCCCAGCTTCACGATGGGCGGCACCGGGGGCGGCATTGCCTATAACAAGGACGAATTCGTCAAGATCGTGAAGGGCGGCCTCGAAGCTTCCCCCACCACCGAAGTGCTGATCGATGAATCGCTACTCGGCTGGAAAGAGTACGAGATGGAGGTTGTCCGCGACAAGAATGACAACTGCATCATCATCTGCTCGATCGAAAACGTCGATCCGATGGGCGTCCACACCGGGGATTCGATCACCGTCGCCCCGGCGCTGACGCTGACCGACAAGGAATACCAGATCATGCGCAACGCCAGCATCGCGGTGCTGCGCGAGATCGGCGTGGAAACCGGCGGTTCGAACGTGCAGTTCGCGGTGAACCCCGCCGATGGCCGGATGATCGTGATCGAGATGAACCCGCGCGTGTCGCGCTCGTCCGCGCTGGCATCGAAGGCCACCGGCTTCCCGATCGCCAAGGTCGCGGCGAAGCTGGCCGTGGGCTACACGCTCGACGAGATCATGAACGACATCACTGGCGCAACGCCCGCCGCGTTCGAACCGACCATCGACTATGTCGTGACCAAGATCCCGCGCTTCACCTTTGAAAAGTTCAAGGGTGCCGAGCCGCTGCTGGGCACCGCGATGAAGTCTGTCGGCGAAGTGATGGCGATTGGCCGCAACTTCAAGGAATCGATGCAGAAGGCGCTGCGCGGCCTCGAAACCGGGCTGGACGGCTTCAACCGCGTGGTCGAACTCGAAGGCGCGAGCCGAGATCAGATCACTGCTGCGCTATCTCTACCCACGCCAGACCGCATTCTGGTGATCGCCCAGGCTTTCCGCGAGGGTTTCTCGGTCGATGAGGTTCAGGCGGTTACCAAGTACGAACCGTGGTTCCTGCGCCATATCTGCGAGATCATCGCCGAGGAAAAGGCGATAACCGAAAACGGGTTGCCCAACGACGCCACTGGCCTGCGCCGCTTGAAGGCCATGGGCTTTTCGGACAAGCGCCTTGCCACGCTGGCCGTGCGGTCGGTCGGCGTTGCGGGCGGCATGGGCGAAACCCAGGCCAAGCGTTCGGGTCTGTTGCATGATGTGTTGAGTGCCATGGCCGGCGCCACGAGCGAGGCCGAAGTGCGCGCGCTGCGGCATAAGCTGGGCGTGCGCCCGGTGTTCAAGCGCATCGATAGCTGCGCCGCCGAGTTCGAGGCGGTGACGCCTTACATGTACTCGACTTATGAAAGCGGACTGTTTGGCGAACCGGAGAACGAATCCGCGCCGACCAATCGCAAAAAGGTGGTCATTCTCGGTGGCGGCCCGAACCGCATCGGGCAGGGCATCGAGTTCGACTATTGCTGCTGCCATGCGTGCTATGCGCTGGAAGACGCCGGGTTCGAGACGATCATGATCAACTGCAACCCGGAAACCGTCTCTACCGACTACGACACCTCGGACCGCCTGTATTTCGAGCCGCTGACGGCGGAAGACGTGCTGGAAATCCTTGAGCTGGAGCAGTCGAACGGCGAACTGGTCGGGGTGATCGTGCAGTTCGGCGGGCAGACCCCGCTCAAGCTGGCGCAGGCGCTGCAGGATGCGGGCATTCCGATCCTCGGCACATCGCCCGACTCCATCGACCTTGCCGAAGACCGTGAACGCTTTGCCGCGCTGGTCAGCAAGCTCGGACTCAAGCAGCCGATGAACGGCATCGCGCGCAGCCGCGATGAAGCCGTCGCCGTGGCCAACCGCATCGGTTACCCGGTGCTGATCCGCCCAAGCTATGTGCTCGGCGGCCGCGCGATGGAAATCGTCGACAGCCTTGCGCAGCTAGACGACTACATCGCCACCGCGGTTAAGGTATCGGGCGACAGCCCGGTGCTGATCGATCAGTACTTGCGCGATGCCATCGAATGCGATGTCGATGCGCTGGCCGACGGTGACGAAGTGACCGTTGCAGGCGTGATGCAGCACATCGAGGAGGCTGGCATCCATTCGGGCGACAGCGCCTGCACCCTGCCGCCCTACAGCCTGCCCGCAGATATCATCGCGGAGATGGAGCGGCAGGCGGTTCTTCTGGCACGCGGCCTCAACGTGCGCGGGTTGATGAACATCCAGTTCGCGATCAAGGACGGCGAGGTTTACCTCATCGAAGTGAACCCGCGCGCCAGCCGCACCGTACCGTTCGTCGCAAAGGCGATCGGTCAGCCCATTGCCAAGTTTGCCGCGCGGATCATGGCGGGCGAGAAGCTGGCGAACCTGCCCGCGATCAAGCGCGAGATCGACTACATGGCGGTCAAGGAAGCGGTGTTCCCGTTCGCACGCTTCCCCGGCATCGACCCTGTGCTTTCGCCCGAAATGAAGTCGACCGGTGAAGTCATGGGCCTCGACAGCACCTTCGCGATGGCCTTCGCCAAATCGCAGCTGGGAGCAGGGACCAAGCTGCCGCAGGGCGGCACGGTGTTCGTCTCGGTCAAGGACAGCGACAAGGCGGTGATCCTGCCCGCCGTGCGCAAGCTAACCGATCTTGGCTTCAAGATCGTGGCGACCGGTGGGACCGCGCGCTATCTCACCGATGCGGGCGTGATCGTCGAACGGGTGAACAAGGTGGCCGAAGGGCGCCCGCATATCGTCGACCGGATCATCGACGGCGACATGGCGCTGATCTTCAACACCACCGAAGGCTGGCAGAGCCACAAGGATTCGCAATCGATCCGCGCATCGGCGTTGGGCGCGCGCGTGCCTTACTTCACCACGGCGGCGGCATCAGTGGCGGCGGTGGAGGCAATCGAAGCCTTGCGCTCGGCCGAACTTGAAGTGCGTTCGTTGCAGGACTATTATAGCTGAACCCAAGTGAAAGCTTCCCGGCATCACGGCATTGAAGGTCCGGCCTGACGCATGCGGCGTCGGTCGGCGGGGGCAGGTTTTCCCTGAATGCCCTAGCGGCAGGCAGGGCGCAGTACAGGAAAGAGACTTGACGATGGCGAGTGTGGAAAAGCTGCCGATGCTTGCAGCGGGCTATGAACGCCTGACCGCAGAGCTGAAGGCGCTGCGCGAGGAGCGCCCCCTGATCGTTGATGCCATCGAAGAAGCGCGTGCCCATGGCGATCTTTCGGAAAATGCCGAGTATCACGCCGCCAAGGAGCGTCAGGGGCAAGTCGAAGCCTCGATTGGCGATCTGGAAGACCGCGTCAGCCGCGCTCAGATCATCGATCCATCGACGCTGTCGGGTGACAAGATCATCTTCGGCGCGACCGTCACACTGCTCGACGAAGACGAGAAGCCGGTGAAGTACCAGATCGTCGGACCTTACGAGGCGGACGCCAAGAAGGGCATGATCAGCTACAACTCGCCTCTGGGCAAGGCCCTGATCGGCCGCAAGGTGGACGAGGAAGTGGAAGTTACCGTCCCTGCGGGCGACAAGTTCTACCTCGTGCAGAAGATTGAGTTCATCTGACAATCGTCTGATGGACAACGAAAAAGGCCCCGGAGTGATCCGGGGCCTTTTTGTTTTGCGCGGCTCAGGCCTTGGGCAGGTCCGGCTCAAGCAAGCGGTGCATATGCACGATCACGTAACGCATTTCTGCGTCGTCAACCGTGCGCTGCGCGGCGCTGCGCCAGGCGTCTTCGGCGCTGGCATAATCGGGAAAAACGCCGACCACATCGATGGCCTTCAGATCAACGAACTCGAGGCCTTGCGGGTCCTTGACCCGACCGCCCATCACAAGGTGGAGTTTCTGCATTGGCGACTTTCCGTTGGGGAGTATTCAGATCCGCCACTGACAAAAAGTGGAGGCCAAGGCAAGTCGTCGGAACTCGTATTTCACCCTATACGCAAACCTTGATTCAATGCTTCATGCGTGAGGCGAACTCGGTGACCTTGCGGATCGCGATTTCGCTGGCTTCGGCGGCTGCGGAGCGGGCGATTTCGGCAAGATCAACGGCCTTGCGTCTGGCATCGCTGCTGCCATCTGCAATTTTTTCGCCCAGCGAGCCGCCAACTTCCTCAACCTTGTGAAAGCCTTCACGGCCCGCGTCGGCGGCTTTCGTGGCATAATCCACGGCGAGTTTGCCCGCGACTGAAGCGAGACCGGCAGCGCCTTTGCGCATTCGTCCCGACGACGGAAGCGCCTTGGCGATCAGTGCGCCAAGCAGAATGCCCGCAGCAAGCGAAGCTACAGGGTGTTCTTCGATCAGAGTTTTCGCCCGTTGCGCAGCCGATGGACCGTCGGTCCGCTCGGCAAGACGGGCTTTGGCCGCATTGACCTTGTCGTGAAGGTCCGGCTTGGTTTCGGTCGGGGTGTTGGTCGACATTTCAATCTCCGGGTCTGACCGCATCGCGCAACTTCTCTGCCAGCTCAAGCAGCGGCCCCCTGAGGAACCATGCCGCGAGCGCTGCAGCGGTTGCGCCGATAACGGCCTTGTTTTCGCCTGCGATGTCGCGGGCGGTTTCCATCAGTTCAACGGCTTCACCCACCGCACGTTCCTTGATGCGCGCGGGAGTTGCTTCGACCTTGGCCAGATCGAGGTCCGCCTTGACGATGGCGAGAGCTTCGTCGCGCAGAAAACGCGCCTGTGAAATGGTGTGAGGAGTGCTCATTTGGGTTCAGATCCCCCACCAATGCCCGCCTTGACCCTGCTCATCCGGGCAGAGGCGAGGTACAGGCACAAGCCGGTCAGCAGCAGCAAGGCACCGCCGACGATGGCCAGGGCGCCCCATACGCCGACATAGGCTGCCAGACCCATCAGGAGTCCGACGACGATGGCAAGTAGAGTGAAAAAGCCGAAGGCGAGGCCAAGCACGAGCAGGATGGCAATCGCCTTCGCCTCGCCAAGGCCATAAGCAGCCTGAGCCTTGCGATAGGCAATTTCCGCTTCGACAAGTGTCTGCCCGTCCTCGACCAGCGCGCGCAGCGCGTCGCCGATCGAGGGTTGCTCAGGCCTGTCCGCCGTCACGGCGTCGCTGTGGTTATCCGTCATGCGGTTTGGACCACTAGACCGGGCGCGCCGTCAGTCGTCCGACCCACCTGACGAGAGCAGCTTTGCGATGGCGAACCCCGCGACAGCGGCAACACCGATTGCGACTCCCGGGCTTTTCTTCACGAATTCCTTCACGTCGTCGCCGAGTTCACCAAGATCCTTGGCTTCGAGCTTGGCGGCGGTTTCCTGGATCGAGCGCGCAGCGGTGCGGGCATAGTCGCCATATTGCACGCCCAGCTTCTCATCGATGGTCGTGGCGGTGTCGGAAATGGTCTTGCCCAGCGTGCTGAGCGCGTCGCTGGCCTTGGCCTTGCCCTGTACGGCCAGTTCAGCGCCCTTTTCCTTGGCCTGGCCCGCATAGACCTTCGCTTCGCCGACCCAGTCGGTCGCCGTGTCGCTGACCTTGGTCTTGTAGGCAGAGCCCTTTTCCAATGCTTCGCCCTTCAGTGCTTCGGCGCCGGCCTTGGCTTCCTCGATGGCTTTGGTGAAGCGGCCCTTTGCGCTCGTTTCCTCGGTCGATGCCGAGACCGGCGCGCCAGCCGCGGCAAGATCGCCTGCCTTGACAGCAGCGGAGTTCTTCGGGGCGTTGTCGGGGGTCATAGTCGTATCGGCCATTTCGTATTCCCTTCGGCATGTCGCACGGCAGTTGCCGTAACGATATGGGCGGTCCGCGCCATCTTGCCAGACCCTTTTTCACAAAGGCAAGCAGTGATGATGCAGGACTTGAGCCCGTATAGGTATGTCGGAGTGCCAACGCGGCTTGCCTGCGAGGGTTCCAGCCGATAGGAGCCGCGCCAAACCGTGGCGTGCAAGAATCCTTGTAGCCACACTGCAGGGAGCAGACCATGACTGCGATCATTGACATTCATGCACGCGAAATTCTCGACAGCCGCGGCAACCCGACCGTCGAAGTCGATATTTTGCTCGAAGACGGCAGCTTCGGCCGTGCGGCAGTGCCTTCGGGCGCGTCGACCGGCGCACATGAGGCGGTTGAACTGCGCGACGGTGACAAGGCGCGCTATCTCGGCAAGGGCGTGACCAAGGCAGTTACTGCCGTTAACTCCGACATTGCCGAAGTGCTCGTCGGTCTCGATGCCGAAGACCAGCGCGATATCGATCTTGCGATGATCGAACTCGATGGCACCGAGAACAAGAGCCGCCTTGGCGCCAATGCCATTCTCGGCACCAGCCTCGCCGTGGCGAAGGCCGCTGCCGATGCACGAGGGCTTCCGCTCTACAGCTATGTCGGCGGCGTCTCGGCGCATGTCCTGCCTGTGCCGATGATGAACATCATCAACGGCGGCGAACATGCCGACAACCCGATCGATTTCCAGGAATTCATGATCATGCCGGTCGGCGCGCCGACCCTGGCCGAAGCCGTGCGCTGGGGCGCAGAAGTGTTCCACACGCTGAAGAAGGGCCTCCACGAGAAGGGCCTGGCAACCGCAGTGGGCGATGAGGGCGGCTTCGCACCGAACCTTGCAAGCACGCGCGACGCGCTCGATTTCGTCATGGCTTCCATCGAAAAGGCAGGTTTCAAGCCGGGCGAGGACATGATGCTCGCGCTCGATTGCGCTGCGACCGAATTCTTCAAGAACGGCAAGTACGAAATCAGCGGCGAGGGCCTTTCGCTTTCGCCCGACGCCATGGCCGACTATCTCGCCGCGCTGTGCGATGCCTATCCGATCATCTCGATCGAAGACGGCATGGGCGAGGACGATTTCGAAGGTTGGGCTGCGCTCACTGCCAAGGTCGGCAAGCGCGTGCAGCTGGTAGGTGACGATCTGTTCGTGACCAACCCGAAGCGTCTGGAAATGGGCATTGGCAAGGGACTGGCGAATTCGCTGCTGGTCAAGGTCAACCAGATCGGCACGCTGACCGAGACTCTCGAAGCCGTATCGATTGCACAGCGCAACGGTTACACTGCGGTGATGTCGCACCGTTCGGGCGAAACCGAGGACTACACGATTGCAGACCTCGCGGTTGCGACCAACTGCGGCCAGATCAAGACCGGTTCGCTGGCACGGTCGGATCGGCTCGCCAAGTACAACCAATTGATCCGCATCGAAGAAGAACTGGGCGCTTCGGCGCGATATGCGGGCAAGGCCGCGTTCGGTCGCCTCGGCTTCTGATAGTCCCAGACCCGGCAAATTTGAGGGCGGCTCCGCGAGGGGCCGCCCTTTTTGCTGTGCGTGCGGTCAGTGGGCCATTCGGAGCGAGGGGAATTCGACCTCTTCATCCTGACGCATGTCACCGGCGATGTCCGAGAAGTAGCTGACCATTTTCTCGTAACCGTCGGTGGACAAGCGCACGAATACGCGGCGCGCATCTGAAAGGTCGTTCTCCCGCAGGATCAGGCCCTTTTCCTCAAGCACGGTGAGCCAGCGCAGCGCCGTGGTTGCAGGCACGGCGGCTCCGATGCAGGCGCTGGTCACCGGCAGGCGCTTGCGCTCTTTGGCGGCAATGAAGAGATCGAGCAGAATGTCCCAAGCGGGCTCGCCGAACAGGTTCGGGTCGTTGAACACGTCGTGGCGGCGGCGGCGTTCCCTGTAGGCAGACCTTGCGACTTCGGCCCAGACTGGACTGTCCTTGGGGGCATTTGACGCGGGCGTATCGTCGCTTCGCTGTTCGGCGTCTGTCTGTTCAAGTTCATGTGCAATGGCGAGAAGTTCGTTGGCCGCCGCGATCAGCCTGCGCGCTTTTGCCCTCAGTTGCTCCCTGCTCATCGGATAGCCCCCCATTGAAGACCTGTCTGCGCACGGTCATCGGAGCAGACCTTTCTGGTGAGATCATCCATTGTCGAAGGGTTGCCGACTAACTATTCGTTTATTTACTAAGTAGCATATCGTACTGTTATGATTAATCTGCTTATCGCCATGAAAAACTTGGAGAAGTGTTAAAATAATCATTCTGGATGTAATTGTAATGACCAAATTGGATTTATCAGGTTCCAATATTGACGATTGATCTTTGTGAATGCGGACCTGTGAATCCCCAGCATGAGGTGTGGATCAGCGCGATAGCGTAACTCTCCACGAAAAGAACGGGTCCTGGTGTCTCGCGGGCTTGGCACTGGCATCGGTGACGGCGGACTTGAGCTTTGCCTTGAGGGGCGGAGATCTGGTCGGTGGCGATTCGGTAGAATCACTCAAAAGTCCTGTTTTGAGGGGTGATAAAGCCATTCAAGAGGCCGAAAATCGCACCATTCCGGAATTTTCGGTCTCGTTTGAAACAACCTTCCGCTACGGCAAGCCGCGTTTTTAATTATCCGATTGACAAAAAATCGGCGCCGTTATGTCCTGCGCTTCAGGTAGTCCGCGATCAATGATGGGCACCGCTGGAGAGAGGTTCGAGCTATGAGGGGCAAGCTTTCCCTGTTGGCCGGTGTTTGTGTAACGGCCATTTCGTCACCCGTATTTGCGCAGTCCGCCAATGAAAGCGTGGGGCTGGAAGAGATCATCGTGACGGCGCAGCGCCAGGCGCAATCCTTGCAGGCAGTACCGATTGCGGTCTCTGCATTTTCTGCCGAAAATCTTGAAAAGCAGCAGATCCAGAACTCTTCGGACCTGCAACTTTCGCTGCCAAACGTCACCTTCACCAAAACCAACTTCACCTCGTCGAGCTTCACCATTCGCGGCATCGGTGACCTTTGCGTTGGCGTTTCGTGCGATTCCGCGACAGGCATTCATCTCAACGACATGCCGATGACGCAAAGCCGCTTGTTCGAGACCGAGTTTTTCGACCTCGAGCGCATCGAAGTGCTGCGCGGGCCGCAGGGCACGTTGTTCGGCCGCAATGCAACCTCGGGCGTGGTCAATGTCATCACCGCCAAGCCCGATCTTTCCGGGTTCGGCGCATCGGGTGAGGCCGATTACGGCAAGTTCAACTCGGTCCGCGTCAAGGGTATGCTGAATGTGCCGCTGGGCGAAACGCTCGGCATCCGTCTCGCAGGTATGTACAACCGCCGCGACGGCTACACCTACAACATCGGAACCGACAGCCGGATCGACGGGCGCGACATGTACGCGCTGCGTGGGTCGCTGCGGTGGGAGCCCAGCGCCGACACGACAATCGACATTTCAGGCTATTATTTCCGCGAGAGCGACAGCCGTAGCCGTGTCCAGAAACAGCTTTGTCACCGTGATCCGACCGGCGTGCTCGGTTGCTTGCCTGACAAACTTGCCAACGAGACCACCAACGGGGATTCCACGCTAGCGTCCTTGCTGTCCTCGCGCGAATTTTTCGGCATTGCAGCATCGCCGACCCTTGCACCGCTCGGCCTCGGCAGCATCTACGGCACGGACGGGGATGGGTTCGCAAACGCGGTCAACCCGGCGAACGTTCGCACGGTAAACGTCGACTATCTTCCGACCTATTTTGCCAAGGAAGAAGTCTATCAGGCCAAGCTGCAACAAGCAGTCGGCGAGCATCTCACGCTCAATGTCACGGCAGGCTATGCCCGCAACGAGGTCCGCAGCCGGACCGATTACAACCTGGCCACCCAGCGGGCGATTTCCGGTAGCCCGGGCCTGTTCGCTCTGGCGGCATTTGCTGCGAACCCGGCAACCGCGTTTGCCTTCGCGCCGATCGCTGCCCGGCTCATACCCAATGGCCCCACCGGCAATGTGTGCCAGTCCGACATCGATCCGAACAACGTCGGCGTGTTTGGGGCCGGAGGCAAAACGCTGTGCGGAAAGACCTCGTATGACATCGACGAGTCCAGCCAGTCCTACAAGCAATATGCCGCAGAAGCGCACCTCGATTCCGATTTCGACGGAATGTTAAACTTCCTGATCGGCGCCAACTATCTGCGCGGCGAAACGACCAACAACAGCTATTACGTCAATTCCTTCGGCCTCGATTACGCATCGGGTGTACTGGGGGCTGCCGCTGCACTGACGGGTGCAACCGGGGGCAAGGCGGTGTTCCGTCCTTCACCATTCTTCCGCAGCAATACGGACAAGGGTATTCTCGACAGCTACGGCATCTTTGGGGAGAGCTACTTCCAGTTCAACGACAAGGTGAAGCTGACTCTTGGCTTGCGCTACAACCACGACAAGAAGTTCACGCGAGCACGTACAACGTTGCTGAGCAACGGGTTGTCGAGCGAATTTGCCAGCGGCGGTCCGCTCTATGCACTGATCGGTGCGAACACGCTCGAAGAAGCGCTGAACTATGCCTCGGCGGGCGATTTCGACAAGGGCACCACGGGCGTGCAGCCTTTCCAGGAACGGTCGGTCAGCTTTGGTCGGATGACCGGACGTGCGGTGCTGGATTACCAGATTACGCCGGACAACCTTGTCTACCTGTCCTATTCGCGCGGCTACAAGTCGGGCGGCATCAACCCGCCGCTGTCGGTCGGTTCGGTCAATGACTCGTTCAAGCCGGAATCGGTCGACGCCTTCGAGTTCGGGTCGAAGAACCGGTTCGGTGCGCTGCAACTTAACCTGTCGGCGTTCTATTATCGCTACAAGGACCTGCAACTTAGCCGCATCACCGCGCGCACCTCGGTCAACGACAATATCAACGCCAACATCTATGGCGTCGAGGCCGAAGCGATCATGGCGCCGACCCGCAACCTGCTGGTCAACCTCTCCGCCAGCTACCTCAAGACCAAGGTCGCCGGAGACCAGTTCTTCGTGGATACCCGCGACGTTTCGGCGGGTCGTTCGGACACGGTGATCATCAAGGATATCACCCTGGGATCGAACTGCGCCGTTACCGGTGCGAGCGCGGCGGCGGCCAACGCCTTCGTCGGCGCAATCAACGGAAAGATCGGGCTGAAGGCTCCGACGCCGATACCGGGCACCAACACCACTGGCGCGTTCTCGATCTGCGGCGCTCTTGCCACGCAAGCTGCTGCCATCGGCAACCTGTTCGGCGGAATCCGGGTCAGCTCGGGCATCGAAAAGAACGTGAAGGGCAATCAGTTGCCACAGGCGCCCGAATTCAAGTGGTCCGCCGGCATCCAGTACACGATCGAGGCCGGCGAGATGTCGCTCGTTCCGCGTTTTGACATCAACTATACCGGCGAAAGCTACGGCACGATCTTCAACGGCAATATCAACCGCATCAAGGGCTTCGCGGTGATGAACGCGCAAGTCCAGCTCAATGGCAGGGATGACCGCTGGTTCCTGCGCGGCTATATCCAGAACATCGCCAACAACAACGCCACGACCGGCCTTTACGTGACCGATCAGTCGTCAGGCCTGTTCACCAATATCTTCACGCTGGAACCGCGTCGCTACGGTGTCGCGGCAGGCTTCAAGTTCTGAACTTCGTCATCAGACAAAAACTTGCGCCGGGACCAAATGGCTCCGGCGTTGCTTTCTGGGTCAATCGAACGCCGCACGGGGCATGCCCGAACCGTCGTAGACGGGCTGCTTGGCGGCCACGCGATATTTGTCGACTTCGGCACCGGTCATGCCGGAGTCCGCAAGATAGCCCGCCATGTCGCGGTAGAGCGGCCCGGCCAGATGGTCGGCAAGCGCTTCGATGCATTCCCATTCCTCATAGACCCACAGCCGCGACGGGTTCAGCGCGTCAGCGTTCCAGACGTAATGGATGCAGCCCGGCTCGTCATATGTCGGCAGGATGAATTGAGCGCCACCCCGCGCAATCGCGGCTGCATCCTTGCCCTCGAAATCGATCCAGCCCCAGAGCGTGACCCGGTCCATCCTGCATCCTTTTGCTTTGCCTCTTGTGCACCAAGGCTAGGGACAGACGCGGCAAGACGTAATTGGCTTTTGCAACAGGGGGCAACGGTGGTGGACGCACTTGGGCTCGAACCAAGGACCCGCTGATTAAGAGTCAGCTGCTCTACCAACTGAGCTATGCGTCCGTACCCGACAGGGTGCCGCATGGTGCGCGGCGGAGCGTGGAATGGTGGACGCACTTGGGCTCGAACCAAGGACCCGCTGATTAAGAGTCAGCTGCTCTACCAACTGAGCTATGCGTCCATTCCCGCTCGGGAGCCGCCCCAATAACGATTTTCTGGGCCATGCCAAGCCCCAAATTTCGGGTTTGTTACGAGAGGCTGCGCGGGGCGGACTTGCTCCAACGTTCCACCGCCATGATCGTGCCGATGCAGATCATGTTGGTCATCATCGAAGAACCGCCATGGCTCATCCAAGGGAGCGGAATGCCCACGACCGGGGCCAGTCCCATGACCATCATCAGGTTGATGCACATGTAGAAGAAAATCGTCATGGTCATGCCCGCAGCCAGCAGGCGCGAGAAGCGGTCAGGCGCGTTCGTGGCGACCTTCAGCCCCCAACGGAAGATCAGGCCGAATACGCCAAGCACGAACAGCCCGCCCAGCATGCCCCATTCTTCCGCCATCGTGGCGAAAACGAAGTCGGTGTGCGATTCCGGCAGGTAGTTGAGGTGGCTCTGCGAGCCCTGGCCGAAGCCTTTACCAAAAAATCCGCCCGAGCCGATGGCGATTTTCGACTGGGTGATGTGATAGCCCGATCCCAGCGGATCGCTTTCCGGGTCGAGGAACACCAGCACGCGCTTGCGCTGATAATCATGGAGCAGCGTGAAGAAGGCGAGGGGGGCGACGACCAGCGCTGCACCGCCTGCGCCTAGGAACCAGCGCAGCGGGAGGCCGGCGAGGAACATCACCACAACCGCGCCGAACGAAATGGCAAGCCCGGTCCCGAGATCGGGCTGGAGCATGACGAGGCCGGCCGGAATGCCAAGAAGGATCGCAGCAGGCGCGAGCGAACGCCAGTTCTGAACCTCGCCCACCGGCAAGACCGAATAGAACCATGCGAGGACAAGGACGATGCCCGGCTTCATCAGCTCGGACGGCTGCAGCGTCATGAACCCGAGATTGAGCCAGCGCTGGCTTCCACCACCGATGCCGCCGATGAGTTCGACCAACACCAGCAACAGGCACAGCCCTGCGTAAACCGGGATGGCGATGCGCCGGAACAGTTCCTGCGGCAGGCGCGCGATCACCATGGCCATAATCAGAAACACGACGAAGCGCACGAGGTGCGACATCGACCAGGTCTCGAACCTGCCCCCCGCCGCAGAATATAGCACTGCCGAGCCGAAGGATACCAGCGCAGCGAGCGGCAGGAGAACACCCCAAGGCTGGCGGGCAATGGCTGCCGGAACATAGGCGCGGGGCATCATTGCCCACCTGCCGGTGTTGGCGCAGCGGGCGTGGCGGCGGGAACAGGGACGGGTGCCGCGGTAGCTGCGTCAGGTTCAGCGCCGGGCGCGGCAGCATCGGTCTGTGCGTCCGCAGGCTCGGTGTCGGGCTTGCGCGCCTCTTCGACCCGCTCGGTCAGTTCCTCGTCGTCAGGGACCACCTTGGGGGCCGAGCCGCCGTACTTTTCGGCAAAGGCATTGTAGCGCGTCGCCATTCGCTGCTGGACATTCCCGCCCCACTGCTTTTCGAAGCCATCGAGGACTTCCATCGCCTTGTCGGGGGCGAAGATGTAGGTCATCACGTCGCGCGCGATGGGATAGGCCGAACCCGAGCCGCCGCCATGCTCGATCGCGACGGCGCAGGCGTACTTGGGCTTGTCGAACGGTGCGAAGCAGATGAAGTGGCCGTGGTCCCGGTGCTTCCACAAACCACCCTTGCCGTTGCCGATGTTGAGTCCGACGACTTGCGCCGTGCCAGTCTTGCCCGCCAGCAGCACGTTATCGACCGGAAGCCGGGCCTTGCCCGCCGTACCGCGACCGTTGACGACTTCGCTCATCGCGGCGTGAATGTAATCGAGGTGGTCCTGCCGGAAACCCATGGATTTGGGCAGGGCAGCCTTCCGGTCAAGCAGCAACCGCGGCATGACTTCGCGGCCGGAGGCGATGCGCGATGCCATGACGGCTTGCTGCAGCGGATTGACCAGCATGTAACCCTGGCCGATCGTGGCGTTGACCGTGTCGTAGACGGCCCATTCCTTCTTGTACTTGCGCAGCTTCCACGCCGGGTCCGGAACAGTGCCGTAGGACTGGCCTGCATAGGGCATGGGGAATTCCTGGCCCAGACCAAGACGCTTTGCCATCGTCGCGATTACGTCCATCCCGAGCTGTTGTGCGAAATGGTAGAAATAGACGTCGCAGGATTGATAGATGCCCTTGGCCATGTTGGTGGTGCCGTGACCGCGATGGTTCCAGCAGTGGAACACGCGGTTGCCAACGCGCAGCCCGCCCCCGCAGTTGACCGTCGCCTCAGGATCGAGCCCTGCCTCGAGAAAGGCCATTGCGACCATAGGCTTTACGGTTGATCCGGGCGGATAAAGACCGCGCAACACCTTGTTGCGCAGAGGGACATGGTCGTCCTCGGACAGCATCTTCCATTCGATGCGGCCGATGCCATCGGAAAAGCTGTTGGGATCGAAACTGGGCATTGATGCCATGGCAAGCAGGTCGCCGGTCTCGCAGTCCATCACCACCACCGAACCGGATTCGAGGCCGATGCGGCGAGCGGCGTAGTCCTGAAGGCCAGCGTTGATCGTCAACTGGATCGGTTTGCCTGGCACATCCTCCCGCGTGCCGAGATCACGCACGATCCGCCCAGAGGCGGTCGCCTCGACACGCCGGGCGCCGGGAACACCGCGCAACCGCGTCTCGAACTGCTTTTCGAGTCCGTCCTTGCCGATCTTGAAGCCCGGCGTGATCAGCAGCGGGCTGCGTTCCTTCTCGTACTCTTCTGCAGAAGCGGCGCCGACATAGCCGACGAGGTGACCGACTGCCGCGCCAGTGGGATAGAACCGAGAATAGCCGCGCTGGGGGATAACGCCTGGCAATTCGGGCAGGCGCACCGAAACGGCGGCAAACTTTTCCCAGTCGAGACTGGAAGCGACTTCAACGGGCTGAAATCCGCGCGCTTTTTCCAGCTTGTCGCGGATGTCGCGCACCCGGTCTGGCGGCAGGGCGAGCAATTCGGCCAGCGTTTTCATCGTCCGGTCGGCGTCTTCGACCCGGTCGGGGATGAGATCGACGCGGAAGTCGGCGCGGTTGGCGGCAAGCGCCTTACCGAAACGGTCCAGCACCCAGCCGCGCCGAGGCGGAATGAGCGTCAGGTTGACGCGGTTGCTTTCGGACGCGGCTTGGTATTTCTCGTTCTGCGCTACCGCCAGATAGCCGAGGCGCGTTGCCAGCAGGATGCCGACACCACCCTGAAGCGCACCCATCACGAACGTCCGACGCTCGAAGCGATTGGTCAGGACGGCCGAGGTCAGCGGCAGGCGGGAATTCATCGTCACAGCCTTTTGAGCGGGAGCAAGCGCACCCGGTCAAGCACAGCAACAAGGCCGGTGACGGCCGGATAGAGCATGATCGCCATCAACAATTGCGGCAGGATCACGGCGGGCAGGGGATATCCCGTCGCCAGACCGGCAAGGGTTGCGCAGATTAGCAGATATCCTGTGGTCAGCATTGCGGCTGCCAGCCAGTCCTGCACGAAGCCGCGCCAGCGAAAACGTTCATCGAGTACTTCCATGACCAGCATCGTGACCGACCACAGCAGCATGCCCGATCCGAATGTCTGCCCCGAATAGAGATCGTCAAACAGCCCCAATGGAAGGCCGGCCCAGACCGGCAACATGCCGGGACGCAACATGCGCCAGGCCAGCAGCATGAGGTAGGACAGCGGAGGCAGGACCGGGGCAGAGGCGATGATCGGAGAGAAGCTGGCCATCGAGGCAAGCATGATGGTTAGCCAAGGCAGGCCGATTGCTACTGCCGGATGGGGCGCGCGGTTGATCCGCTTGCGCACCACTTCATCCGACGCGGTGCCGAGGCCGCTCCAGTTCACGGTTCCTGAGCAGCGCTCGCCGCGCCGTCCTTTTCGATCTGTTCAAGCTGCGCGCGCGCCTGCGCCTGATAAGCCGGCTCGACCAGGACGAACTCATTGTCGGCGGGGTCGGCGGCAAGATGGCCGATTGCTCCATCACGGTGGGGTTCGGTCGCTACGGCGACGGGGATTCCGGGCGGGTACAGTCCCCCCGATCCCGACGTCACGAAGACATCGCCCTTCTTGACCGGGTTCACGCCCATGTTGATCAGGCGAATGTCGATCCGCCCATTGGATGCGCCCTGCACGAACGCGGCCAGCCCATCACGGGCACGACGGACAGGGACGACGTTGTCAGGATCGGTGATCAGCAGCACGCGCGCGGTATATGGGCCAGCCTCGATGACGCGGCCAATCAGGCCTGAGGCCGCACGCACGGGCTGGCCCGGCTGTACGCCTTGGCTGTGCCCCGCATCGATCACCGCGAAACGGCGCGTGCTCGATGCGGTCGAGCCGATCAGGTGCACCGTTGCTACCGGTTTGCGGGCAGGATCAACGATGCCGAGCAGGGCCTTCAAACGGCGGTTCTCGTCCTTGAGCGACTGCATCGAAACAGCTTCGGCACGCGCAGCGTCCACCTCGCGGCGCAGCTCGGCATTTTGTTGACCTGCCTTGAAGTAGGCACCAACCGCAGCGAGGATGCCCTGGCTTTCGCTCCTACCTTTGGCACTTGCGCGCCCAAGTGGTCGTGCAACTTCCGCTGCGGAACTGCGGGCAAACGAGAAAGCATCTGGGTTGATGAGAGAGGTCACGAGCACGACAAGGCCGGCCACGACACCAATGAGGGTGATCACGTAGCCGGTGAAGATCCCGTACTGCGCCCTGCGCGAATGGCCCGGGCGACGGTCCTGCGGCCGCGCCATGCGTTCACCCTTTCAAGCCGGCTCCGCCTCAAAGCCGCATTGCAACCCGTCAATCTTGAGGCCGTGGAGGGCCTCAGCCCATCAAGCCGTCGTCAGAACGCCGCGATAGATCGGATCTTCCATCGCGCGGCCGGTGCCCAGCGCTACGCACGACAGCGGATCTTCTGCCACGCTGACCGGGAGGCCAGTCTCTTCGCGCAGATGTTCGTCCAGTCCGCGGATCAGCGCGCCGCCACCGGTCAGGACGATGCCCTGATCGACGATATCGGCGGCCAGTTCCGGCGCAGTGTTTTCCAGCGCGATGCGCACGCCTTCGACGATCGCACCAATCGGTTCGGACAGTGCTTCGGCAACATTGGCCTGCGTGATCGTGATTTCCTTTGGCACGCCGTTGACCAGATCGCGGCCCTTGATCGCGATGGTTTCCCCGATGCCGTCGGCCGGAACCATGGCAATGCCGTAGTCCTTCTTGATGCGCTCTGCCGTGCCTTCGCCGATCAGCAGGTTGTGATGGCGGCGGACGTAGGAGACGATGGCTTCGTCCATCTTGTCACCGCCGACGCGCACCGATGTGGTGTAGGCGAGGCCGCGCAGCGACAGGACCGCAACTTCGGTGGTGCCGCCGCCAATGTCGACGACCATCGATCCGACCGGTTCGGTGACCGGCATGTCGGCGCCGATGGCAGCGGCCATGGGCTCAAGGATCAGATAGACTTGGCTGGCACCGGCATTGCTGGCAGCATCGCGGATCGCGCGCTTTTCAACCGAGGTTGCGCCCGAGGGAACGCAGATCACGATTTCAGGATAGCGCAGAAGGCTCTTCGATCCGTTAACCTTGCGGATGAAGTGCTTGATCATTTCTTCGGCCACTTCGATGTCGGCGATGACACCGTCACGCAGCGGACGAATGGCTTCGATGTTGTCAGGCGTCTTACCCATCATCATCTTGGCGTCGTCGCCCACGGCCTTGACGCGCTTGATCCCGTTGATCGTTTCGATGGCGACGACAGAAGGTTCGTTCAGAACGATGCCGCGATCCTGCACGTAGACCAGGGTATTGGCCGTGCCGAGGTCGATCGCGATGTTCTGGGAACCGAATTTGAAGAATCGGGAAAAGATCGAAGCCATCAGGGAATCCGTAAATAAACTGCGGTTTGGCGCACGGGCACGCGCCAAACCCCTCCAGAATGTGCGCCCGGGAAGGCGGCTCATTAGCAGGGGTCTGCACTAAAACCCATAGGCTTGTGCCGCATTGGATGGATAACTTCTCGGCTTGTCTCGAAATAAGGCGGGTTCGGCGCTAGGGTCGGTCCGGCCATGCGAGTCATCCGCCGTCTTCCTGAAACCCTGATCAACCGTATCGCTGCCGGTGAGGTGGTCGAGCGGCCTGCGAGCGCGCTAAAGGAACTGGTCGAAAACGCCGTGGATGCGGGCGCTGTCCATGTTCATGTGCGCTTGTCCGAAGGCGGGCTGGCGATGATCGAAGTATCGGATGACGGCTGCGGCATGAGTCCGGACGAGATCGAACTGGCGCTCGAACGCCACGCCACCTCCAAGCTGCCGGATGAAGCCATCGAGCAAGTCGAAACACTCGGCTTCCGAGGCGAGGCACTGCCGTCCATCGCCTCTGTCGCGCGTGTCACGATAGAGAGCCGCCCGCAGGGCAGTGCCGATGGCTGGAAGCGGGTCGTCGACAATGGCGCGCTGCTCAGCGAGGGCCCCGCAGCGCTCCCGCCGGGAACGCGGGTCCGGGTGGAACACCTGTTCGACAAGATCCCGGCGCGGCGCAAGTTCCTGCGCAGCGCGCGCTCTGAATGGGCGGCCTCCCTCGACGTGGTGCGAAGGCTGGCGATGGCGCGCCCCGATCTGGGGTTCACGCTGGAGAACGACGGGCGCCGCGCGCTCCATGTGCAGCCGGGCGAAACTCTTGAAGCCCGCGTTGCCCAACTTGTGGCGCGAGAACTGGCGGGCAACTCGGTCGCGGTCGATCTGGAGCGCGGCGACTATCATCTGACCGGCGTCGCCGGCCTGCCGACTTACAATCGCGGCGTGGCCGATCATCAATACTTGTTCGTCAATGGCAGGCCGGTGAAAGACCGCCTCCTGATCGGCGCAGTGCGCGGGGCCTATGCCGACATGCTCGCGCGCGACCGTCACGCCGTGCTGGCTCTGTTCCTGCAGGTGCCGGGATCGGAAGTGGACGTGAACGTCCATCCGGCGAAGACCGAAGTTCGCTTCCGCGATCCGGCGCTGGTTCGCGGCATGGTGGTGTCAGGGCTGCGGCACGCGCTTTCGACCGGGGACCGCCGGTCGGCGCAGGCTCCGTCGGCAAGCGCAATGGCGGCTTGGCAGGCAGAACCGCTCGCGCCTTCTCCGGAATACCAGGCGAGCATCTTTTCGCAACCATGGCGGCCTGAAGCGCGCGTGTCTGATGCCGGACAGGCGTGGCGTGGCTATGAGCAATCGCTCATGGCCCCGCCAACCGCGCGCGCCGAACCTGCGGCGGAGCCGGTGGCGGATGGCGAGCGCTATCCGCTCGGCGTGGCGCGCGGACAGGTGGCCAACACCTACATCGTGGCCGAAGCCGCTGACGGGCTTGTGATCGTCGACCAGCACGCGGCGCATGAGCGGCTTGTGCTGGAACGCTTGCGGGCAGCAGGAGCCGGGCAGGGCATAACCCCGGCGCAAGCCATGCTCATTCCCGAAGTGGTCGAACTGGAGGAAGTGGCTTGTGACAGGCTGGAGGCAGCGGCGGAAAAGCTGGCCGAATTCGGGCTGGTGCTTGAGCGCTTCGGACCTGCGGCCATGCTGGTCCGGTCGATCCCGGCGGCGCTCGCCAAGGGCGATCCGGCCAAGCTGGCGGCCGATGTGGCCGATGATCTGGCCCATCACGGCGATGCCCTGCTGCTCGGCGAAAAGCTCGACCTGATACTTGCCACGATGGCCTGTCATGGCTCGGTCCGGGCAGGGCGCGTGCTGTCGGTCGCGGAAATGAACGCACTGCTGCGCGAAATGGAAGTGACGCCCCGCTCAGGTCAGTGCAATCATGGCCGCCCAACGTGGGTGAAGCTGGCTCACGGCGACATAGAAAAGCTGTTCGGGAGAAAGTGATGCACGGATTCGCACGCCTCGCCTTGGTCGCCGTCCTGCTGTCGGGGCTTGCTGCCTGTGATGAGAAAGAACCCACCGACCAGCAGGCGATTGCTGCCGTCAATGCCGCGCAGGACAGTAAGCCGCCAGTTCAACCGCTTGAGCCGCAGGCGATCCTCTATCCTGATATCACCAACGGCAAGCTGCACGGGACAGGTTGCGCCTTCGTGGCCGATGGGGGTGGGATCGGCGCGGTTCTGCTGGCGCAGGACAAACGCGGCGTGATCAAGGTGAACGGCGAACTGGTCGTGCTTGCGCCTGATACCGGCAGTGCGAAGATGCCCTTGGGCAGCTGGTCGCGCTACACCGGCAAGGCCTTCGCCCTGACGCTGACGGCCTCCGCTCCGATCACCCCGCTTGGCACTGGCAAGAAATTCAAGGGCAAGCTGGTAATTACCGACGCTTACGAACGCCCGGTCTATGAGGCTACTGGCGACGCGCAGTGCCGGGAAATCTAGCGCCGCCAAGGCATCGTCGGCAGTGAGGCCGGTGCCGGGTCGGGGATGATCCGGTAACGCGCAAGGATGACGCTGAACACGCCGAACAGCAGCAGGCCTGCGGCAACCAGCGTGAACGCCCAGCCCATATCGCGCAGATCGTTGATCGCGCCTCCCAGCGAGAGAACCTCGCTGCTGCGTTCGAACCATGCAGAGCGCAGGAGCGACCAGCCGATCAGCGCAAACACCACGGCGCGTGCAGCATGTCCTGCGCGTCCGATCGGGCATGTCGCCTTGGGCGCGCGGTGCGATACATTTCGCATGAACGATGCGGTCCAGGCGTTCTTGGCTTGCAGCATGCCCGCCACGATCAGAGCCAGCCCCAACATACCCAGAACCGTAGATCCCAGCGTGAAATCGAGCACGCTCTCGGCCATTTCAGACGATTGATCCTCGCCGGATTTGCGCGCGCCCATGGCAATGCGCGCGGCCGTCCACGCCATGCCCAGATGGACCAGTGCGCTGGCGAAGTAGCCGGTCCGGTGCGCCATACCCTTGGCGTCAGAGCCCTTGCGTTCAATGTCGAACAAGGCGCAGGACAGGCGGTACAGAGCATAGCCCACCAGTCCTGCTGCGGCGAGGTAGAGCGCCAGGGAACCGCCGGGGACACTGCCGATCACGGCAAAGGCATCACCCGCACCATCGTCGACATCGGCCTTCCGCGCGGTAGTCAGTGCCAGATAGCCAAGCAGGATGTAGACGATCCCGCGCGTGACAAATCCAAGCCTTGCCAGCCACGCAACCTTTTCCGACTTGTCGACCATATGCTTTGCAGGGCTCCCGTTCAGTTGGTCACCGAACGCCCATGGTCTGCATTTGTGCCTGGAAAATGAGCCGGAAAATCAGACGTTGAACTTGAAGTGAAGCACGTCGCCGTCCTTCACCACGTATTCCTTGCCTTCCTGGCGCAGCTTGCCCGCATCGCGCGCCGGGCTTTCTCCGCCGAGCGTGACGTAGTCGTCATAGGCGATTGTTTCGGCGCGAATGAATCCGCGCTGCATGTCGGAATGGATTTCGCCTGCGGCTTCAGGGGCCTTGGCGCCTTGATGGACAGTCCAGGCGCGCGCTTCCTTGGGGCCGACGGTGAAGAAAGTGATCAGGTGGAGCAGCTCGTAGCCCGAGCGGATCACGCGGGCGAGGCCAGTTTCGTGCAGGCCCATTTCCTCAAGGAACACGGTACGCTCTTCAGGGTCCATGCCGACCAGTTCGGATTCGATGGCGGCCGATACGATCACCGCATTGGCGCCCTCGGCCTTGGCTTTGGCAAACACCTTCTCCGAGAAGGCATTGCCGCCAGCGGCGCTTTCTTCCTCGACGTTGCAGACATAGAGCACCGGCTTTGCGGTGAGCAATTGTGCCTGCTGGAAGACGCGTTCCTCGTCCTCGTCCTTGGGCTTGGTCAGACGGGCGGGCTTGCCTTCGCGAAGCAGTTCAAGCGCCTGGCCGAGCACCGACGCGATGACCTTCGATTCCTTGTCGCCCTGTGCGGCCTTCTTCTGCGCAGCTGGAACGCGCTTCTCGAGACTTTCGAGATCCGAAAGCATCAGTTCGGTCTCGACCGTATCGGCATCGGAAACCGGATCGACCTTGTTGTCGACGTGTTGGATGTCGTCGTTCTCGAAGCAGCGCAGCACGTGGACGATGGCGTCCACCTCGCGGATGTTGCCGAGGAACTGGTTGCCGAGGCCTTCGCCCTTCGACGCGCCGCGCACCAACCCTGCAATGTCGACGAAGCCCAACTGGGTCGGGATGATTTTCTGGCTGCCGGCAATGCGGGCCAGTTCGTCAAGCCGTGGGTCGGGCACGCCGACGTTGCCGACGTTGGGTTCGATCGTGCAGAACGGGTAGTTCGCGGCCTGCGCGGCCTGCGTTTCGGTCAGCGCGTTGAACAGTGTCGACTTGCCGACATTGGGAAGCCCGACGATCCCGCAACGAAAACCCATTATGCACACTCCTTGTCTGGTTCGCGCCCTTAGCGGTGGTTGGGCGATTTGGAAACCTTCACGGAAGATTCAACACTTCACGGCAAACAGGTCCGATACGGAGGAGCCTTGTCTGCGATGAAGAAGCTTGCTGCATTGACCGTCGCGCTGGCCCTGATGGGGTGCAGCGCCAGTCCGCAAGAGCGGGCCGAGCGTGCGCGCAAGGCCTTTGCCGATCACGACTACCGCGCCGCACAGGTCGATCTCGCCGCTGCGCTGGCAGCCAGTCCTGACGATCCGGCCCTGCTGGAGCTTCATGCCCGCAATGCTCTGGCAATGGGCGATGGCATCGCTGCCGGGGCCTCGCTTGCCAAATTGCCGCAGGCCGCCCGGCCCAAGGACTTCGCGTTACTGCTAGCGGAATCGGCACTTTTGCGGGAATTGCCGGATGAAGCAATTGCGGCGCTTGGGCCAGACGGATCGCCCGCTGCATCGCGGCTGCGCGCGCTGGCATTGCTCGCCAAGGATGACCGCGAAGGTGCGGCCAAGGCGTTTGACGCTGGACTGGCGGGCGCGCCCGATGGGCGCCTCCTGTCGGATTACGCCCGTTTCAGCCTGATGAGCGGGAACGTGAAGCAGGCCCGCGATCTTGCCAACCGGGCGAAAGCCGCAGCGCCGGGCACGATTGATGCCTTGCTGGCCGATGCAGCAGTTGCCGTGGCCGAAGGCAAGCTGGCCGAGGGACTGGCAGCCTATGACGCGGCGGCGAAGGCCTATCCGGGCAATCTGGCTGCTCTTGCAGGCAAAGCCGCAGTGCTGGGCGATCTGGAACGAACTAAGGAGATGGACGCGGTCCTGACCAGCCTTGCCGAAGTGCGGGGCGGGGGGCAGGTGGCCTATCTGCAAGCCCGCGCGGCGGCTGCGCGCAAGGACTGGAAGACCGTCCGCACGATTCTGCAAGCCAATGAACGGTCGCTGGAAGGCAAGGACGAGGCCAGTGTGCTCTACGCACAGGCGTTAGTTGCGCTTGGCCAGCCTGAGCAGGGCCGGGCGCGGCTGCAACCGATGCTCACGCGCAATCCGCAAAGTGGGTTGATCCGGCGGGAACTGGGCAAGGCGCAATTGGCGGCGGGCGACGCTGCCGGCGCGCTGGAAACGCTGCGGCCCTTTGCCAATGTATTGACCGCTGATCCGGAAGACTTGCGACTGCTCGCCAAGGCGGCAACGCAGGCAGGCGATCCGGAGGCTGCGCGGCTTGCCGAAAAGGCGAAGTATCCCACGCCCCAGTCGCTTGCTGCAACGCTGGCGCAGGCCGATACGGCGATGCGAGCCGGGAATTGGGGGAATGCTATTGCGGCCTATGAACGTCTGCTCGCGGTAACCGACGGACGCAATCCGCTGGTGCTCAACAACATGGCCTTTGCCCAGGGCAAGGTTGGCAATACCAAGTCAGCGATCGATTTTGCCCAGCGTGCCTTGAAGGAAGCGCCGGGCAATCCCTCGGTGATGGACACTTTGGGCTGGCTGCTGGTTGAGAGTGGCGAAGACCGGGCACGCGGCCTCGAACTTCTGCGCGATGCGGCGCGCAAGGCTCCGCAAAACACCGCTATCCGCGATCACCTGACCAAGGCCGAAAAGGCCTGAACCCCGTGGGAGCGTTTGGGCTCCCACGGTTTTCGTTCAGATCAGGCAGCCATCGCGCGGGCTGGCGCCTTGCGCCGGCGTGCCATGGCGAGGCCGAGGAGGCTGGCACCGAGCAGGCCGAGCATGCCTGGCTCAGGAACCGGCGTGCCGCCCGTCGATCCACCGCTGGTCGTGGTCATCGTGCCCGCACCGCTGGCCGACGAGATGCCGGGGACGCCGGTGATCGACTGATAACGGACGTAGAAGTCGCTCAGCGTCAGCGCGCTGACCGGGGCCGAGAAGCTGAGCGTGAACGAGCCGGTGCCCGACTGGCCGAGCGTCAGGCCGCCGCTAGCGCCGCCGGCGCAGCTGCCGGTCTGCGCATCCTTGAAGCAGACATCGACCGTGCCGATACCGTTGGGATAGTTCGACGAGAGCGTGGTGTAGGCAAACGCGCCGGTGCTGGTGGCCGACGAGATCGTCGGATCGGTATTGAACGCGAAGCTCGAAATGCGCGAGTCCGTTACTGGAGCCGAGCTGGTGTTGGCGACACTGTAATCGAAGGAGTAGTCGTTCCCCGAAACGCCAGTGAGCGTGAATGTGGTCGAACCGGTCAGGCCGGAGATCGCGGTGCCCCCTGAAAAGCCATCGTAGTTCAGCGAAAAGCTGCTGCCGATGTCGCCCGAGCCGAGCGTGATCGAATCCGCGAACGCCGGAGCGGCGAAGGCGAGGGTCGCTGTGGCGGCAATTCCCGTAAGCATCTTCAAAGCGTTCATGGCAGGTCCCCTGTGTCGTCAAATACGTCTTGAAATGGTTGACAGCACACTGTGCAAACGTCGTGCCAAGTAGGGAAAACCGTGGTTCTTGATGGTTAATTACAATTCGTTCGTAAACAATTCCGACGTTTTTCATGGCAGCCCCTTTCACCAATGATTCAGCGCTTTGTGCGATTGGTTGCTAGATGAGGTATGTCCTGCCGCTGGCCCCGTTGGCGCTCTTGCTGTCCGCTTGCGGCGAGGATTCCGCCGCGCGCGTTGCGCGGGCGCGGGCCGAGATCGCGGCTATGGAACTGGGCGCGGCGCGCGTGGACCTTGCCGCAGCCCTGGTCGACATTGGTGATGATGCCGAACTATTGAGGCTTCTTGCAGATGTGCAACTGCGCCTTGGTGACGGCGACGGGGCCGATGCCACCGCGGCTCGGCTTGAAAGAATCGGCGCCAAGGAACCAGAACTGGCGCGAATCAGGGCGGAAGCGGCGCTCCTGCGCGGCCATCCGGACGAGGCGCTGGCGTTGCTTGGGGCCGATGGATCGCCCACAGCATGGCGAATAAGGGCAGCAGCCCGCAGCGCGCTCAATGATACGGACGGCGCGCTGGATGCGTTGCGGAGGGGCGCCGAGGCTGGCGCAGATCCGCTGCTGCTGCGTGACTATGCACGGTTTCTGATTGACGCGCAGGACTATGACGGCGCGGCGCGGCAGGCGGCGGCGCTGGCGCAGTTGCAGCCCGTTGGTTTCGACGCCCTGATGCTGTCTGCTGACATCGCGGTGAGGCGCGGGCGTATGGCAGAAGCGCACGCGACGCTGGAGCGGGCGGCAAAACTTTTCCCGCGCATTCCCGACCCATGGATCGCCCACGCAATTGCCTATGACATTGAAGGCAAGCTGGACGAAGCGATTGCGATGACCGCTCGCGCCGCCGCGCTCGCGCCCGACGATGCCCGCGTGACCAACCTCAAAGTGCAGTTCGCAGGAATGAAGGGCGATTGGGAAAAGGTCCGCTCGCTTCTCGCCAAACAGGAAGCTACGCTCGATCCAATTTCCGCCAATGGTCTGACTTATGCCGAGGCGATGCTCCGTCTGGGCCATCCCGAACAGGCGCGCGCGCTATTTCAGCGGGCGCTGACCCGTTCGCCGAACAATCCCTACTCACGCCTGATGCTGGCTCAGGCGCAGCTTGCCACTGGAGACGGTGCGGCGGCCTATGCGACCGTGCGGCCTCTGTCGGACAGCGTGCTGGCTGGACCGCGCGAACTGGAACTGGCCGAGAAGGCGGCGCGCGCCATGGGCAGCCCCGATGCCGATCGGCTGCGCCTTCGCCTTGCAACCGCCCGCAACAGCGCCGCGCAGGGACTCACGGCCAAAGGGCAGGCAGCATTGGCGCGAGAGGACTGGATTGCCGCCACCGACGCCTATGGCCAGCTAGCGCAACTGGGTGACGACGCCGACGTGCTGAAGCGCCTGGCCATGGCGCTCAGCCATGCAGGGCAGGCCGAACAGGCAATGGTCGCCGCTGACCGGGCGAAGGCGCTGCGGCCCGACGATCCCGATACGGTCTATATTGCAGGGTACGTGCGTCTCGCGGGCGGCAAGGATCGCATGACAGGGCTGGCCTTGCTCAGGCAGGCCTGTGAGGCCGCGCCGGACAATGCGATGTTCAGACGCAGCCTTGCACGGTTCTCAGGGCCGAACGGCGCCTGAGAACCTGCGCAGCGCCGATCAGGCGCGGGGCTTGATCTTCCGCGAACGGGCGAAGCCGACACCGAGTAGGCCGAGCGCCATCATGCCGAGCATGCCGGGTTCCGGAACCGCGGTGCCACCGGTCGACGTGGTTGTTCCGCCGGACGTCGTGGTGGTGGTTCCGCCAGAGGTCGTCGTCGTTCCGCCCGAAGTGGTGGTTCCGCCCGACGTGGTGGTGCCGCCCGACGTCGTGGACGTGGTGGTGCCACCGCACATGGTCGAGCCCGAAGTATGGCCGCAGTTGCAGTAGTGGGTGTGCGTCGACCACCAACCAGCATTGGCCGGGGTGGCTGCTGCTGCCCCGAGCGCGGCGGTGACAAGGACGGTGAACTTGCGGATATTCATATCAACCCCCGTTGAGAAACTCATGGTTGACATTATACAAAGCAAAAGCGGTGCCAATTCATGTAAATCAGCGTCTTGCGTGGTTAACGACAGGAAACGAGTAGCCATCCTGTAAAGCCGCTCGACAGGTTTGCGTTTCCCGTTTGTTTCTGTGCTTTCAGCCCTGCTGGCGCAGCGCCACATCGTTCATGAAGCGCACGTCGTCGCCCTTGACGAGCCATGGCGCTTCGGACGCCACGGCGCCCAGCATATCCACCAGATCGTCCTGTTCGGCCTTGGCGAAGTTGCCCAGAACGTATCCTGTCACGCGATCCTTGTGGCCGGGGTGGCCGATCCCGAGCCGCACGCGGCGGAAATCCGCGCCGAGATGCTGGTCGATAGACCGCAGGCCATTGTGGCCCGCTGTGCCGCCGCCCTGCTTCACCTTGACCTTGAACGGGGTTAGATCGAGTTCGTCGTGGAAAACGGTCAGCGCCTCCATCCCAAGCTTGTAGAAGCGCATCGCCTCGCCCACTGCGCGGCCACTTTCGTTCATGAAGGTGGCGGGCTTGAGCAGCAGGACCTTGGCGGTGCCGATACGGCCTTCCTGCAGCCAGCCCTGAAACTTCTTCTGGACCGGCCCGAAGTTATGCACCTCGGCCATGGTGTCGAGCGCCATGAACCCGACATTGTGCCGGTGCAGTGCATATTGCGGCCCCGGATTTCCAAGCCCTACCCAGAGTTGCATTGAATATACGCTCCAAAATTGGCTGGGGAGGTGTGTGATAGAGCGCCCACCACATCTGCCAAGCCCAACCGGATGTTGCGCATCCATCCTTCGACAGGCTCAGGATGAACGGAGGCAGGAGGCGGCTCTACTCCAGACCCGTTCATGCTGAGCCTGTCGAAGCATCAGGCGCAACGCCCACTCAAAAAAAGAACCCCTCCCGCGCAGGGCGGAAGGGGCGTCTTTTTCAAGTGCCTGCCGAAGCAGGGCCACCGTCAGGCGATCAGCCCTCGGCGGATTCCGCTTCACCGCTCTTCAGCGCCGAAGGAGCGACGATCGTGGCGATCGTGAAGTCACGGTCGGTGATCGCGGGCTTCACGCCAGCAGCCACGGTGACCGCGCTGTAGTGGATCGAATCGCCCACTTCGTAGCCCGAAACGTCAACGACGATGTCGTCGGGGATCGCGTCAGGCGCACAGATCATTTCCAGCTCGTGACGGACGATGTTGAGGATGCCGCCCTTTTTCAGGCCGGGCGACTTTTCTTCGTTGATGAAGATCACCGGCACGTTGACGTGCACGACCGAGTCCTTCGAAACGCGCAGGAAGTCTGCGTGCTGCGGACGGTCGGACACCGGGTGGAAGGCGACGTCCTTGGGCAGGGTGCGGATGGTCTTGCCACCGACAGTGAGTTCGACGACCGAGTTGAAGAAGTGGCCGGTGCCCAGCGCCTTGTTGAGCGCCTTTTCTTCCAGGTGGATTGCAACCGGTTCTTCGTTGCCGCCATAGATCACGGCGGGGGTGCGGCCTTCGCGACGCAGTGCACGGGAGGCTCCCTTGCCTGCCCGATCGCGCGTCTCAGCCGACAGCGTAAGCGTCTCGCTCATGTGTCAGTACCTTCCAGGAATGCTATGTTTCAAATCTTCCTCCGCCACGCCTCCAGGGATGACCATGACAGGGAAGCGGCGGCCCTTAGCGGGTTTGCCGCGAAATGCAAGGGTTGTGGGCGTTCCTTAGGCGATTGGTAGTTGTCTGGCTTTGTACTATCAGGTCAAGATGACTGGCGGAGAAGCTTCGTTGACGACGGACGAGAAAACAAAAAGTTCGGCGCGGAAGCGCGCAGATCAAATTCAAGACTTCCGCTGCAAGAATTTGATCGCGGTGATCGAAGATCCTCAAAACCCTCGCAACATAGGGACCGCTATTCGCAATGTGAACGCGCTAGGTGTGGACAAGGTATATGTGATCGATCCGCGCGGTATTTTGCCTGAGGATTGGCAGGAACTACGCGAAGATCCAAAGCTGTCGAAGCTCTCCGTATCAGCGGTAAAATGGACGTTTGTGAAGCGATTCGATAGCACTGAGCAGTGTTTGGCTCATCTCGAAAAGAACCACTTTGTTTCCATAGCGACCTCTCCCCATGTGAAAGGGAAATCCAGCATCTACCTTCATGAAGGCGATTTTACAGAGCACGCCAAACTTGCTGTTTGGTTTGGAAACGAGACCAGAGGAATCAGCGATTTAGCCGTTGAGCGAAGCAAAATGTGCGTAGCGATTCCCATGTTTGGTATGATCGAAAGCCTGAATCTTGGGACTAGCTCCGGTATAGTTTTGTATGAGATCACAAAGCAACGGCGTGCATATCAGAGCCAATATCGATTGCGTGACCATCGTGGCGAACGCGC
Organism: Novosphingobium sp. MMS21-SN21R; assembly: GCF_031846015.1. Classification (GTDB taxonomy): domain Bacteria; phylum Pseudomonadota; class Alphaproteobacteria; order Sphingomonadales; family Sphingomonadaceae; genus Novosphingobium. Next base: position 1,592,279 of record NZ_JAVRDU010000001.1, read on the forward strand.
AACGCCTTTGCCGACGGTCATTGCAACGGAAACCTAGTGCATTCTACGTCACTGGACCTTCGCAACCGGAAGCCCACCGCTCAAGGCACCCGCTTGATCGTCCACCCCCGCGCCATCATCAGGCGTTGGAGGCTGTCGGACCCCGCCAGATGCGCCGCGCCCACGGCTACGAACGGCTTTGCGCCCGCCTTCAGCATCGCATCAAGCTGATCGGCCCAGTCGCGGTTGCGGTTGGAGAGCAGGGCCGCGTGCAGGCCGGAATCGGCGAGGAAGCCGCTGTCGCTTTCCTTGGCGATGCCGAGGTCGTTGCCGCGCAGCCACAGCGTAACCATGTCAGCCTCCTCGTCCTTGTCGCTCGCCACTTCCACGGCGACTTCCTGCAACAGCACTTGCTGTTCGCGGGCGGGCAGGGCGTCGAAGATGCCGAACTGGCTGTCGATCGTCTCGAACCCGGCAATCGGCTTGGCGCCCGCCAGCTTGCGAAGTTCCGGTTCCGCGCCGCTCATCGGATCGGCCCCGGCTTTCTGCCCGGCAATCGCGGCGAGTTGCAGCGCCACCGCCCAGCTTTCGGTATCGGCAAAGTCTGCATCGGACAGGCCGAGCTTGCGATAGACCGACGCCAGTTCATCGCGGTACGCCACTGGCAGGCGCTGCGAGGGTGGGGGTAGGCCAGCCGTCCCGGCAAGCCTTGCCAGCGCCTCGCCCGCCACCGTCTGGTCGAGCGGCTCGGCAATTTCGAGGACGAGCCGATCAGACGTGGCCAGCGCATCGGTAATCTCGGGCCGCAGCCACTGCGTGCCCGGCGGCAGCGCGTGGACCGTGCCGAACAGATGCCCGCGCACCGTACCGGCCTTGTCCACCACCTGCCACAGTGCCACGCGCGCGTCTGCCTTGGGCTTGTCGTCGTCCTTGCCCATGCAGGTGACGAGCATGCCAAGCGCTGCGGCCAGCAGGAGGCGGAGCAGCAGTTTCACTGCACGCGCACCGATTCCACGCCTTGGCGTTTCAGCAGATCGAGCACGCTGTTCGCGCCCGCCAGATGCCCTGCGCCCACCGCGATGAACACTTGCCCCGGCTGATCCAGCCGCTTGGCGATCCACGCCGTCCAGTTGCGGTTGCGCTGGAACAGCAGCGTTTCGGCAAGCTCCGGGTCGTCCATCTCATCGTTGAGCAAGCGGGCCAGCGCGTCGGAATCGCCTGCGCCCCACTGGTCGGTCATTGTGCCGATCAGCCCGAACGATTTGTCGAAATCCCGCACCGCCTGCGCCAGAAACGTCAGCTGCGCCTCACGCGGGAGGCTGTCGAACAGGCCCAGCTGGAAATCGAGCGTCTCCAGCGCACCTTCCTTCTTGCCCTTGGCCGCTGCTGCCTTGCGCAGCACGGCCTCCGCGCCATCATCCTTGCCATAGCCGGACATCGCATAGGGCATCATGCCGATGGTCAGCCCCGCCAGCCACGGCTCGGCCTTGTCGAAGGCTTCGGGCGGCAGCTTGAGCCGAACGAGCAGCGCTTCATAGGCAGCCAGGTCTTCGTCCTTCATCAGCGAACGCAAGGTTTCGCCTTGCAAAAGCCCGAGCGAAACGATGGCCTTTTGCTGTTCGGCGGCAGGCGAATCGGCGATTTCGGTCACAAGCTGGTCCGACCCATCGAGCGCACTCGCCACCGGACCATCCAGCCACGCAAGGTTCCTGGGCAGCGCGTGGATCGTGCCGAACAGATAGATGGTGGTGTCCGCGTCGGCCACTTTCCACAGCGCGGGCTTCAATTGCTTCGGCGCTGGTGTGGCCACGGCCGGTTTAGCAGGGCGCGTGCCCGCATGAACCGGCCCGGCAAGGGCAATGGCGACAAGCGTCAGCGCGCCTGCGAAGGTCTTTGCAAGAGTCATGGGCATATCCTTAGCCGCCGGGGATGAACGAACCCTTTTCGCCATGCAATGCCATACAGTTTCGGTATCGCAGGCGCGCCCGAAAAGGTTGATTTGGGGGCGCTCATCGGCCAAAGCCCGCCACCATGGCCGATACACCGAACACGCCCCTTTGCCTGCAGGACATGATCCTGCGCCTGCACGCCTTCTGGGGCGAGCACGGCTGCCTGATCCTCCAGCCTTATGACATGCGAATGGGGGCAGGGACCTTCCATCCCGCCACCACCCTGCGCGCGCTGGGGCCGGAACCGTGGAACGCCGCCTTCGTGCAGCCCTGCCGCCGCCCGACCGACGGCCGCTATGGCGAAAACCCGAACCGGCTGCAGCACTACTACCAGTATCAGGTCATCCTGAAGCCCAGTCCGGCGAACCTGCAGGAGCTTTACCTGCAATCCTTGGGCGTGATCGGCATCGACCCGCTGGTCCACGATATCCGCTTTGTCGAGGACGACTGGGAATCCCCGACTCTGGGCGCGTGGGGCCTTGGCTGGGAAGTGTGGTGCGACGGCATGGAAGTCACCCAGTTCACCTATTTCCAGCAGATGGGCGGCTTCGATTGCAAGCCGGTGGCAGGTGAGCTGACCTACGGGCTGGAGCGTCTGGCGATGTATATCCAGGGCGTCGACAACGTCTATGACCTCGCCTTCAACAATCACGGCGTGACCTACGGCGACGTGTTTCTCGAAAACGAGAAGCAGATGTCGAAGTGGAACTTCGAGGTGGCCGATACCGAAAGCCTGTTCGAAGGCTTCCGCCGCGCCGAGGCCGAGTGCCAACTCTCCCTCGTCAACGATGTCCCGATTGCCGCCTATGAGCAGGCGATCGAGGCCAGCCACTTGTTCAACCTGTTGCAGGCGCGCGGTGTGATCTCGGTGCAGGAACGCGCCAGCTACATGGGCCGCGTCCGCGATCTCGCGCGCGGAAGCTGCGAGGCCTACATGGCCAAGTTCGAAGACCAGTGGACTGCCAAGTATCCGGAGTGGAGCAAGTGAGACCCGCCAACCTCAACCCGTTCGTGTCGAGCGAAGTCGAGACACGCCGCGCCCCACTTCTCGACTTCGCTCGAAGCGAACGGAGTTCACTGTCGTGACCGATTTCCTTCTGGAACTGCGCTGCGAGGAAATTCCTGCGCGCATGCAGGCAGGCGCACGCGCCGATCTGGCCAAGCTGTTCGCGAGGGAACTCAGCGCTGCCGGGCTGAACGCGGGGGAGGTGACCGTCTGGTCCACCCCGCGCCGCCTCGCCCTGATCGCGCGCGATCTGCCGATGGCGACCAAGGCGGTGTCCGAAGAGACCAAAGGCCCCAAGACCTCCGCGCCTGAACAGGCGCTTGAAGGCTTCCTGCGCAAGACTGGCTTGACCAAGGACCAGTTGACCGAGCGCGACGGTGTCTGGTTCGCGGTGACCGAAAAGCCGGGCCGCGCGACTGCGGACGTGCTCGCCGAAGCCATTCCCGCCATCATCCGCGCGTTCCCTTGGCCGAAGAGCCAGCGCTGGGGCGCGGCCTCGCTCTCGACCGAGAGCCTGCGCTGGGTCCGCCCGCTGTCAGGCATCGTCGCGATCCTTGGTGAAGACCTCGTCGAATGCGAGATCGGCGGCATCCATTCGGGCTACGCCACGCGCGGCCACCGCTTCCACTGCCCCGGTGAGATCACCATCGGCAGTGCGCACGACTATGCCGAGAAGCTGCGCGCCTGCCACGTCATCGTCGACCACGCCGAACGCGAAGCGCTGATCCGTGACAAGGCCAAGGCCGTGGCTGAAGCTGCGGAACTGGTGCTGGTCGAGGACGAAGGACTGGTGATCGAGAACGCCGGCCTGACCGAATGGCCCGCGCCGCTGCTGGGCCGATTTGACGAAAGCTTTCTCGAGGTTCCGCCTGAAGTCATCCAGCTTACTGCGCGGATAAACCAGAAATATTTCATCTGCCGTGATGCGGCGGGCAAGCTGGCCAACGCGTTTGTCTGCACCGCCAACATTGAGGCCAAGGACCACGGCGTGGCCATTGTCGATGGCAACCGCAAGGTCCTCGCCGCGCGTCTGTCAGATGCGAGGTTCTTCTGGGAGCAGGACAAGAAGAAGCCGCTTTCGGTCCACGCCGAAAAGCTGGCGCGCATCACGTTCCACGAGAAGCTGGGCACCGTGGCCGATAAGGTCGACCGCGTAGCCAAGCTGGCGCGGTGGCTGGTGGAGGAGGGCATCGTAACGCCCCAAACCTCCGTTCGTGTCGAGCGTAGTCGAGACACCGCGCCCGGCCTCTCGACTTCGCTCGAGGCGAACGGAAGTGTGGAGCAACTAGCCGACCAGGCCGAACTAGCCGCGCGTCTGTGCAAGGCCGATCTCGTCACCGAAATGGTCGGAGAATTCCCCGAACTCCAAGGCCTTATGGGCGGATATTACGCCCGCGCCGAAGGCCTGCCCGCCGCCGTAGCCGACGCCATCCGCGATCACTACAAGCCGGTCGGGCAGGGCGATGACGTGCCGACCGCGCCGGTAACGGTCGCTGTGGCGCTGGCGGATAAGCTGGATAGCCTCAACCAATTCTTTGTTGAGGGTCTAACTCCTACTGGGTCGAAGGATCCATTCGCGCTTCGTCGACAAGCAATTGGCGTGCTTTCGATTATTCAAAACAGTTCGCTCCGCTTACCTCTTAGAGACCTGACAATCCTTGAGATGGCAGTCGGTCTCGCGGGACGGTTTGGTCTTGAGAACAGAAGGGATGAGCAAGTCCTGTCTGAGGCACTTACAAAATTGGCCATAAAGCAGGCTGTTTCTGATTTGCGAGAACCTATCGGGGACCAGGCAGTAGAGATGGTAGGCTTGGTTACTCGCAAGGCGGTAATCGGCTATAACACGTTGATTGCTTTCTTCGCCGACCGCCTCAAAGTCCAGCAACGCGAAGCGGGCGTCCGCCACGACCTGATCGACGCCGTGTTTGCACTCGGCGGAGAGGATGATCTCGTCCGCCTGCTCGCTCGCGTCCACGCGCTGCAGGCCTTTGTCACCACCGAGGACGGCACTAACCTCCTCGCGGGCTACAAGCGTGCGGCGAATATCCTCAAGAAGGAGGCATTCACGCCGGTTGAGGCGGATTACGCGCGAGAACCCGCTGAGCAGGCGCTGGTCGATGCGCTCAACGTGGCCGAACCACTGGCTGATAGCGCCATTGCCGCCGAGGACTTCACCGCCGCCATGGCCGCGCTCGCAAGCCTGCGCGCGCCGATTGATGCATTTTTCGAATCCGTGACGGTAAATGATGCGGACGCGGGCAAACGTGCAAGTCGCCTCGCGCTGCTTGACCGCTTCCGTGCTGCAGTGCACAAAGTTGCGGACTTCTCACGCATCGAGGGGTAAGGGTCGGCCCGAATCCGGGCCGTATCCGGCAAAAATGACACACGCAGGGAGCCTCGTTCAGGCATGAGCGCATACGTATTCCATTTCGGCGGTGGTGCAGTTTCAACCGAAGCGCGGGCCAAGGACAAGACGATTGTCGGCGGCAAGGGATCGAACCTGGCCGAGATGGCAGGGATCGGTCTGCCAGTCCCCCCAGGGTTCACTATCACCACCGAAGTCTGCACGGCTTACAATGCCGGTGGCAAGACCTTTGACGATGCCCTGCGCGCAGGCGTTGCAGATGGCGTTGCTCATGTCGAAAAGGCGACGGGCCGCGTGTTCGGCGATCCGGTCAATCCGCTGCTCGTTTCGGTGCGTTCGGGCGCGCGCGTCTCGATGCCGGGCATGATGGACACTGTGCTCAACCTCGGTCTGAATGATCTGACAGTCGAAGGCCTTGCCGCAGGTTCGGGCGATCCGCGCTTTGCGTGGGACAGCTACCGCCGCTTCGTCCAGATGTATTCCGATGTGGTGCTCGGCCTTGATCATCACCGGTTCGAGGATGCGCTAGAAATCGTCAAGGAAGACAATGGTTTCTTCAACGATGTTGAATTGGGTGCCGAACATTGGCAGGCGCTCGTCGGCGAATACAAGGCGATTGTCGAAGAGCAGCTCGGCCGCCCGTTCCCGCAGGATGTGCATGAACAACTGTGGGGCGCGATTGGCGCCGTGTTTGACAGCTGGGAGAGCGACCGCGCCAAGGTCTATCGCCGGTTGAACGACATTCCGGCCGACTGGGGCACTGCGGTCAACGTGCAGGCGATGGTCTTCGGCAACATGGGCGATACCTCGGCCACCGGCGTTGCCTTCACCCGCGATCCCGCGACCGGCGAGAAAGCCTATTATGGCGAATGGCTGGTCAATGCGCAGGGCGAGGACGTTGTGGCAGGCATTCGCACGCCGCAATACCTGACGCTGGCCGCGCGCGAGCGGGCAGGGGCCAAGCCGCTGTCGATGGAAGAGTCGATGCCGGGTGCCTATGGCGAACTGGCTGCCGTGTTCGAGTTGCTCGAAAAGCACTACCGGGACATGCAGGATATCGAGTTTACCGTCGAGCAGGGCAAGCTGTGGATGCTGCAGACCCGCTCGGGCAAGCGCACAGCCAAGGCCGCGCTCAAGATGGCAGTGGACATGGTGGGTGAGGGCCTGATCGACGAGGCGACCGCAATTCGCCGCATCGATCCGATGGCGCTCGACCAGTTGCTCCACCCCACGCTCGATCCCAAAGCCGTCCGCGATGTGCTGACCAAGGGCCTGCCTGCATCGCCGGGCGCGGCATCGGGCATCGTCGTGTTCGATTCCGATACCGCCCAGGCCCGCGCCGAACGCGGCGAAGCGGTGATCCTTGTCCGCGTTGAAACCAGTCCCGAGGACATCCACGGCATGCACGCCGCCAAGGGCATCCTGACCGCGCGTGGCGGCATGACGTCACACGCAGCGGTTGTTGCCCGCGGGATGGGGCGCCCTTGCGTCTCGGGCGCATCGGCACTGTCGATCGACATGGCGAACAGGACCGCGCGCATCGGCACCCGCGAAATTAGCGAAGGCGATGTGATCACGCTCGACGGTTCAAACGGCGACGTGATGGCGGGCAAGGTCGCCACGGTCGAACCGGAACTGGTTGGCGATTTCGGCACACTGATGGTCTGGGCCGACAAGCACCGCCGCATGAAAGTGCGCACAAACGCCGAAACCCCGCTCGATTGCCAGGTCGCCCGCCAGTTCGGCGCCGAAGGCATCGGCCTGTGCCGCACCGAACATATGTTCTTCGAAGCCAGCCGTATCAGCGCTGTGCGCCAGATGATCCTGGCCGAAGACGAAGCTGGCCGCCGCGCCGCGCTGGCCAAGCTGCTCCCCGAACAGCGCAGCGACTTCCAGTCCATCTTCGAGGTCATGGCGGGCCTGCCGGTCACGATCCGCCTGCTCGATCCGCCGCTGCATGAATTCCTGCCTCACGCCGATGCAGAGTTCGCCGAACTTGCTGAAGCTACGGGCCTTGGCGTCGAGCATCTCAAGCGGCGTGCCGGGGAATTGCATGAATTCAACCCGATGCTCGGCCACCGGGGTTGCCGCCTTGGCATCACCTTCCCGGAAATTTACGAGATGCAGGCTCGCGCGATCTTCGAGGCGGCCTGTGACGTCGCAGACAAGTCCGGCCTTGCCCCGATCCCCGAAGTGATGATCCCGCTGGTCGCCACGCGCAAGGAGGTCGAGATCCTGCGCGCGCTGGTGGACCGGGTCGCGCTCGAGGTCTTCGCCGAGAAGGGCCGCACGCTCGAATATCTCGTCGGCACAATGATCGAGTTGCCGCGCGCGGCGCTGATGGCGGGTGAAATCGCCGAGGAAGCGACATTCTTCTCTTTCGGAACCAATGACTTGACGCAGACAACACTGGGCGTTTCGAGGGATGACGCCTCGCGCTTCCTCAATCCTTACGTCGAGCAGGGCATCTACCCGCGTGACCCGTTTGTCAGCCTCGATATCGAAGGCGTCGGCCAGCTCGTCGAACTGGCGGCGGAACGCGGGCGCAAGACCCGGCCCGACCTGAAGCTCGGCATCTGCGGCGAACACGGCGGCGATCCCGCCTCGATCGCGTTCTGCGAGAAAACGGGCCTCGATTACGTGTCTGCCAGCCCCTATCGCGTGCCGATCGCCCGCCTTGCAGCGGCGCAAGCGGCGCTGGGCTGAGGCTTCAGAACTTGGGTGGGCGAAGTGGTTTCGCCCACCCGCTCAATGTCAGAACTTCAAACCTTTCCAGAACTTTACCGTCAGTATCTGCGCGGTCTTCGAAGGCGACTTTGGCGCGGACGAAGGCGGCTTTGCCCAGCGGTGCTCCGTAGCTTGCGAGGCAGTTGCCAAGACCTTGCGCGCGCAAGTCGGCAATCAGCCGCTCGAACGAACTGAACCGCACGTCGATATGATGGCTGTCGACCACTGGGTCGGCAAAGCCGCAACGCTGGAGCAACTGGCCGCCTGCACGCACATCGACTTGTGGGTGGATGCGCGGTGAAGGACGGTCACCGTCGGCTTCAAGCATGATCGCGCGCAAGGCGGGTAGCGAGCCTGCCGCCATGAAGCTTGCGATCATTAACCCGTCATCGGCCAGCGCCCGGCGGAGATGGACCAGTGCGCCGGGCAGGTCGTTGACCGTATCGAGCGTACCAAGGCTTGCGATGAAGTCGTAGCCGCCGCTCGCCGGGAAAGGCGCTTCCTCATCGAGCGGGTGCGTGCCGAGAGCGGGATCGCGCGCATCGACGGCGGTGCCGCTTGCGCCAAGCGCTGATCCGAGCGCCCCGGACCAATCCCCGATCACCAGCGCGCGTGCGGGGGCATGGCGCAGGAAGGATAGCCGTTCGAGAACATCATCGGCCATGTCGTCGGCAATGTAGCGCGGGGCGCCGGGCTGCATTTGGAGGCGCGCCATGCGGCGGCGCATCGCTTTACGCCGATTTGGCGCGAAAATAGTCGGGGGCGAAGTGGCCATTTCAGGGCATTGCCCGTCCGCCGCTCACTTGCCAAGGGCCGACGTGACGCGGACAACGGTAGCATCATGCGCCTCAACGTTATCGCCCCCGTGATCGACTTCGTTTTTCCGCCGCGCTGCCCATTGTGCGGCGTCCCGGTAGCCGAGCATGGCGGAATGTGTCTTGATTGCTGGGGGAAGCTGGCGGTGCCATCGGGCGTGTGTTGCTCCCTATGCCAACGGCCCTTGGGCGAGGGGCGTGACGCCGCCGCCAAGCTCATCTGCGCGCCGTGCATGACTGATCCGCCGCGCCACGCCGGGATCGCAGCGGCGACGCTCTACAACGAAACGTCGCGCGCGCTGGTTCTGGCGCTGAAGCACGGGCGGCGCGTCGGACTTGCGCCGATGATGGCGCGGATGATCACGGCGCGGCTGCCTGTTTTGGACGGGCCGTGGTTGGTGGTGCCGGTGCCGCTGCACCGCTGGCGCATTCTGAAACGCGGTTTCAACCAGTCCGCGCTGCTGGCCAAAGCCATTGCCCGTTCTACAGACCAGCGACTGGTTGTAGATGGACTGGTGCGGCGAAAGGCAACGCCGTCCCTTGGCGGTTTGAACCGGAAGGCGCGGGCGCGGATGTTGTCCGGAGCAATCGTGCCGCACCCTGCGAGGTCCGGCACATTACGCGGTGCAAACGTACTGCTGGTTGACGATGTCATGACCAGCGGGGCGACCACCAATGCGTGCATAGTCGCCTTGCGCAAAGCGGGTGCGGCGAGTGTGCGCATCGCCTGCTTCGCGCGCGTCCTCGACGAGGCGCTGGACAGTCTGCGTGAGCAGGCTGCAATCGGGGGTTGAACGCCCAAACGCAAACGCCCGGAACCAGTGGCTCCGGGCGTCCTCGTGACGAATTTCTGCGGGCGTTCGCGAATTCCGCGCTATTGACAGCCCCCCGACTGCCTCGCCATTTTCCCTCACCAACCGGAGAATTCCCTGCGCGACCGCTTCGGCCTGCTGCTGAGGTATTTCCCGGCCCCTCATATGTTTCCCTGAACATTGGCGCTTCGTCCATGCCTTGCGGCTGTTCAGTCTGCGGTTCCCTCAAACCACGGGGACTTAATCGTTCATTCATGCGCACGAGGGAAGTCCCATGTGTCAGGAACATGGATTTTGCGACTGAATTGTGGTTATCATGCAACAAGTCCCGAGGGGTTTGTTGGGGCGGGAAGGCGATACAAAATTGGATACCGGAGCACAGGCTGCTTTGCGCGAGCAGGGCGCTGAATTCATGCCGAAATTTGATGCCAATGGATTGGTCACGGCGGTTGCCGTCGACCATGTGAGCGGCGCTTTGCTGATGCTTGCACACATGGATGCCGAGGCCATCGCCAGGACTCGTGAAACCGGTTTCGCACACTTTCACTCCCGGTCGCGCGCAAAGCTGTGGATGAAGGGCGAAAGTTCGGGCCACGTGCTCCGCGTGATCGAGATTCGCGTGGATTGTGACCAGGATGCGCTTGAATTGCGCGTGCAAGCGGCGGGCCCTGCCTGCCACACGCTGGCACCCACGTGCTTCTATCGCCGCATGACGGCTGAGGGTTCGCTGGAACGGATCGAAGGTTGACGCTTACGTAAAGGGCAGTTAACTTGGCTGCATGTCACAGGAACAAGCTGCAGCGACTCGCGACCATACCGGGCACCTTGAGCAACCCGATGCGCTCAAGCGTGACCAGTTTACGATCTCGGACCTTTCGGGCGAATTCGGCGTCACCGCCCGGGCCTTGCGTTTCTACGAGGACGAAGGCCTGATCGCGCCCACAAGGGTGGGGCTTTCACGCATATATTCCAAGCGTGACCGCGCGCGTCTCGCATGGATAATGCGTGCCAAGAATGTCGGATTCAGCCTCGGCGAAATTCGCGACATGATCGACCTCTACGATATGGGTGATGGTCGCGCCGAACAACGCCGCGTAACCATCGCCAAGTGCCGGGAGCGGATCGAGCACTTGCGGCGCCAGCAGGCCGATATCAACGCGACCATCGAAGAACTCACCAGCTTCGTCGACCTCGTCATCAAGCGGGAGCGGGCCGAAGGCCGTGCGCCCGAAGCAAACAACAAGGGATAGGACCCGATGCCGATTTACAACGCGCCAACGCGCGACACCCGCTTTGTCGTCAACGAACTGCTGCGCCTCGAAACGTATGGCAATCTGCCGGGCTTCGAGAGTGCGACCCAAGACATGACCGACGCGATCATCGAGGAAGCCGGCCGCTTCGTGTCCGAAGTGATCGCACCGCTCAACCTGTCCGGTGACAAGGAAGGCTGTACGCGCCACGCCGACGGAAGCGTGACCACGCCGGCCGGCTTCAAGGAAGCCTATCGCCAATACGTCGAAGGCGGTTGGGGCACATTGTCCGCGCCCGAACAGTTTGGCGGGCAGGGCCTGCCGCACGTGATGGGCTTCATCATGGAGAAGTATCTCGCCACCGCCAATCAGGCCTTTGCGATGTACCCCGGCCTTGCAAATGGCGCGATTTCCGCCATCCGCGAGAAGGGCTCGCCCGAGCAGCAGGCGACTTACCTGCCCAAGATGGTGAGCGGCGAATGGCTCGGCACCATGAACCTGACCGAGCCGCACTGTGGCACAGACCTCGGCCTGATCCGTACCCGTGCGGTGCCGAATGCGGATGGCTCCTATGCGATCACCGGCACCAAGATCTTCATCTCGGCGGGTGATCAGGATCTGACAGAGAACATCATCCACCTTGTTCTGGCCAAGACGCCCGGCGCCCCGGAATCGAGCAAAGGCATCTCGCTGTTCATCGTGCCGAAGTTCCTCGTGAGCGCAGATGGCTCGCTGGGTGAGCGCAATGCGGTGTCGGTCGGATCGATCGAAGAGAAGATGGGCATTCACGGCAATGCGACTTGCGTGATGAACTACGACGGTGCGAAGGGCTGGATCGTCGGTGAGGAAAACAAGGGCCTTGCAGCCATGTTCATCATGATGAACGCCGCCCGCCTTGGTGTCGGCATGCAGGGCTTGGCTCAGGCGGAAGTCTCTTATCAGAACGGTCTTGCCTACGCGCTCGACCGGCGTCAGGGGCGTGCGCTCACGGGACCGGCAGAGCCTCAGGAACGCGCCGATCCGCTCATTGTTCACCCCGATGTGCGCCGCATGTTGATGGATGCCAAGACCTTCATCGAAGGTATGCGGGCGCTGTGTCTGTGGGGCGCGCTGCAGGTCGACCTGACACACAAGGGCGCGACCGAAGCCGACCGCCAGGAAGCGGATGATCTCATCAGCCTGCTCACCCCGGTGATCAAGGGCTATGGGACCGACATGGGCTACAAGACCGCCACCGACATGCAGCAGATCTGGGGCGGGCACGGCTACATCGCCGAGAATGGCATGGATCAGTTCGTGCGCGATGCCCGTATTGCGATGATCTATGAAGGTGCCAACGGCGTGCAGGCGATGGACCTTGCCGGGCGCAAGCTGGCGCTCAATGGCGGCCGCGCGGTGCAGCGCCTGTTCGCCCTGATCGATGGCGAGTGTGCCGAAGACAGCGCCGATGAAACTGTCAAGCTCGTCGCCGAACGGCTGGGCAAGGCCGCGGGCGAAATGAAGGCGGCGACGATGTGGTTCATGCAGAACGCCATGGCCAACCCGAACAATCTCGGCGCAGGCGCCTATCCGTACATGACGCTGACCGGGATCGTCTCGCTCGGCCTGATGTGGCTGCGCATGGCGAAGGTCGCAAGCGCGGCAATCGCCGCAGGTGCCGAGGACCCGGCCTTTTACGAAGCCAAGCTCGCCTGCGCCCGCCACTGGGCCACGCGCTACACCACCGAGGCTGGCGCGCTGCGCCGTCAGGTCGAGGCCGGTTGTGAATCAATCATGGCGCTCACGCCCGAGCAAATGGCGATTGCCTGAATAGTGACAGGCGGGCTGGTGATGGCCTGCCCGCCTGTCAGCCGAGAACTTCGTCGAGCAGTTCCATGAGTGCGGCCCAGCTTTGGCGATCAGCACTTTCGTCGTAGCCAATCGCGGCTAGCCCACGCGCATCGCTGCCTGGATCGGTAAAGCCGTGGCGCACCCCGCTATAGCTGTGGAAGTGCCAATCGGCTCCGGCGGCGTCCATTTCTTCCCAGAATGCCATGACTTGCGAGCGTGGCACCATCGGGTCGGCGTCGCCATGGCAGACAAGCAGTCGCGCCTTGACCGCCCCCGGCTCAGCGGGTTTGGCCGTATCGAGCAGGCCATGGAAGCTGGCGGCGAGGACGATGTCCGCGCCGTCTCGCGCCAGTTCAAGCGCGGCTTGCCCGCCCATGCAATAACCAATGACGGCCACTCGAAGCCCCTGGGCTTCGGCAAGTCCGGTCAGGACATCCAGGCCCGCACGCAACCGCTCGCGATACCCCTCAGGGGTGGCGCGCAGCGGTCCGGCCAATTCGCGCGCGTGGTCAAAATCGCGCACTTGCACGCCGTAGAAGTCCGCAACCATCGCCAGACACCCCGCCTGCGCCAGCATGTGCGCACGGCGGATCATCGGCGTGTTGCAGTTGGCAATTGTCGGCATCACCAGAACCGCGGCCCTTGGTTTGCTCTGGGGCCGGACGAGGAAGCCGGTCAGGGCTACCTCGCCGTCTGCGTAATCGACCTGCTCAACCGGCATCTGCGCTCACTCCGGCAGGAAGTCGGGGACTGAAAGGTAGCGTTCGCCCGTATCATAATTGAAGCCGAGCACGCGGCTGCCAGCGGGCAGGCTCGGCAGCTTCTGGGCAATTGCGGCGAGCGTAGCGCCCGACGAAATGCCCACAAGCATCCCTTCCCTGGACGCACACAAGCGCGCCATTTCCTTGGCGTCCGCCGGGTCGACCTGAATCGCGCCGTCGATCGACTGGGTGTGCAGGTTGCCCGGAATGAACCCGGCGCCAATACCCTGAATCGGGTGGGGCGCAGGCTGTCCGCCCGAGATCACTGGCGACAGCGTCGGCTCGACCGCATAGGCCTTCAGTGTCGGCCAGTGGCGCTTCAATTCCTCGGCGCACCCTGTCAGGTGGCCGCCGGTGCCGACGCCGGTGATCAGCACGTCGATCGGATCGTTGGCGAAGTCCTTGAGAATTTCCTGCGCGGTCGTGCGGACATGGACGGCAACATTCGCCGGATTGTCGAATTGCTGCGGCATCCACGCGCCTTCGGTCTGCTCGACCAGCTCCTTCGCGCGCTCGATGGCGCCCTTCATGCCCTTTTCGCGCGGGGTAAGATCGAAGGAAGCGCCATAGGCGAGCATCAGGCGGCGGCGTTCGAGCGACATCGATTCGGGCATCACGAGGACGAGCTTGTAGCCCTTCACGGCGGCGACCATGGCCAGGCCGATCCCGGTGTTGCCTGACGTCGGCTCGATGATCGTGCCGCCCGGCTTGAGGCTGCCGTCGGCTTCGGCGGCCTCGATCATGGCGAGACCGATCCTGTCCTTGATCGAACCGCCCGGATTGGCGCGTTCGCTCTTCACCCATACCTCGTGGTCGGGAAACAGGCGGGACAGGCGAACGTGCGGGGTGTTGCCGATGGTGGCAAGAATGGATTCCGCTTTCATTTCGCTTGGCTCCTTCTGGTGAATTGGGGAAACTCTAGGACGATCTGTATCGCGCTGCAAAGGATCGCGCATTCTTCAGTTCCGGGAACAGCACAAACCAAATCGCGGTCACCGCAATCGCGCCCACACCGCCGAAGACGACTGCACCAACCGCACCCAGCAACGCAGCGGCAAGGCCGGATTGCATTTCGCCCAGTTCGTTCGATGCCGAAATGGCCAGGCCGGAGATTGAGGATACTCGTCCGCGTACGGCGTCCGGGGTGTGAAGCTGGACCAGCGTGTTGCGGATGAATACCGACACCATGTCGCTCGCGCCGATACCGGCCAGCAGCAGCAACGACAGATAGTAGTTGTGCGAAAGGCCGAAGCCGATGGTGAAAGCGCCATAGACGGCCACGCCCAGCAGCATCTTGATCCCGACATTGCTGGCGATGGGCCTGCGCGTGAGGACGATTGCGACGAGCGCTGCGCCGAGGCCGGGCATGGCGCGCATGATGCCGAGGCCGTCCGCGCCAACCGGCTGACCGTTCACGAGCAGGATGTCGCGCGCGAAAACCGGGAGCAGGGCGGTCGCACCTCCCAGCAGGACGGCAAAGAGGTCCAGCGTTACACAGCCCAGCAGAAAGCGGTCATTCCAGACAAACGACAAGCCCTCGCGGATCTGCCGTACAGGATGCGTGTCTCGGCTGCCTGCCGGCGGGGGCAGGCGGCGAATGCCAAATATGCAGAACGCCGCCAGCACCAGCAGCGCCGTCGATGTCCAGTAAGGCAGTGAGGGATGGCCTGCAAACAGCAGCCCGGCAATGGCCGGGCCGCCGACCGAACCAGTCTGCCACGCCATCGAATTGATCGCGACGGCTTTCGGCATCAACTCGGCAGGCACGATGTTGGGCGCTATTGAAGAAAGCGCGGGTCCGATGAAGACTCGGGCGGTGCCGTGCAAGGCTGCCAGACCGAACAGCAGAGGCAGCGTCAACTGTCCAAGCTGCGTGACAATCGCGAGGGTCAGGGCGACGCAGAGGTCGATGCAGAGCGAGAATCCAGCCACGGACCGCCGGTCAAACCGGTCGGCCACGACACCGGCGACTGGCGTCAACAGGAACAGCGGCAGGAACTGTGCTAGCCCGAGCAGGCCTAGTTGAAACGCCGCTTGCGTGATCGACATGCCATAATCGCTGCGGGCCAGATCATAGAGCTGGTAGCCAAGAATGACCACCATGCCCGACGTGGCTACGACCGAGAAGAACCGGGCGATCCAGAAACGCCGGTAGTCCGGAATGGCAAGTGGTGATGCCGGCATGGTCCCGGTCGAAGCTGGTTCATTCACCCGGAGGCAATGCCAGCCGTGTCACCAGTTGCCAAGAAAGCAAAATTTGGGAGGCCCCGGCTTCGAGGCCCACTGCCGGGTCAGTTGCTGCGGGTTTTGAGATTGGGCTGAAGCGCCTTGATCAATTTGGCAAAGTCATCAAGCCGCACGATCCGCTCGAACTGGAATCCGGCGCGGTCGCCATCGGCCCACACCAGAAAAGCCTCGATCCGGCCAATCTGGGGCAGCCTGATAGTCACGCGCTCGCCGCGCCCAAGGCCTTCCACGCCTTCGGCCATGAAGCCCGTTGTCGACACATTGGACAGTTTCAGCAGAATGTCGCCGCGCGCGCGATGTTCGCCAATGACCGGGAGATTGACCGGATGACGAGTCGAGCGACGCATGTCGGTGACTGAAAGCTGTGCTCCGCCGCGCATCGTTCCTCCTGTAGCGTCCGGTGTGGAAGCCACAGCACTAGGTCCGAATTGGCGAATATTTGGTAAAGTTCCGGCAATTGCTTGCCGGAAGTGGCAAGCAATTGCCGTTAAAGAACGCGCAACTTGTTTCAGGCGCGGCGGAGGATGCCGTGCTTCTTCTTGCCGGAAGAAACACGAATTTCGTTTCCTTCCAATGTGATGCGGTAACCCTCATCGGTCACTGCCACCCCATCCACACGGGCACCGCCACCTGCGACCAGCCGTTTGGCCTCACCACGGCTTGCCGCAAATCCAAGTCCGACCAGCGCATCGACAATGCCGATCCCAACTTCCGACACAACGAAAGTCGGGAGATCCTGCCCGAGTCCCCCGCCAGCAAAGGTCGCCGCGGCGGTCGCTTCGGCCGCTTTGGCGGCCTCTTCCCCGCGCACCAACTTTGTCACTTCGTTGGCCAGCACGATCTTGGCGCTGTTGATGTCGCTGCCTTCGAGCGATTCGAGCCGCGCGATTTCATCGAGCGGCAGGTCGGTGAACAGTCGCAGGAACTTGCCGACGTCGCGGTCATCGGTGTTGCGCCAGTATTGCCAGAAGTCCCAGGCGGGCAGGGCATCCTCGTTAAGCCAGACAGCGCCTGCGGCGCTCTTGCCCATCTTCTTGCCATCAGCGGTGGTCAGCAGCGGGGTCGTAAGACCGAACACTTCGCGCCCGTCCTTGCGGCGGGTCAGCTCGATGCCGTTGATGATGTTGCCCCATTGATCCGAGCCGCCCATCTGCAAGCGGACGTCCATCGCCTTGTTGAGATGGCGGAAATCGTAGCCCTGAAGGATCATGTAATTGAATTCGAGGAACGTCATCGGCTGTTCGCGGTCGAGCCGCAACTTGACCGAATCGAACGTCAGCATGCGGTTGACCGTGAAGTGCGTGCCCACTTCCTGAAGCAGTTCGATATAGCCGAGTTTGCCCAGCCAATCGTGGTTGTTGACCATGATCGCATCAGTCGGTCCATCACCGAACTTCAGCAGCTTGGCAAAGACCTGGCGGATCGATGTGATGTTGTCCTCGATCGTCTGGTCGGAAAGCATCTTGCGGCTTTCGTCGCGCCCGGTCGGATCACCGATCCGCGTGGTGCCGCCGCCCATCAGCACAACCGGCTTGTGGCCCGCCTGCTGCAGGCGCCGCAGCATCATGATCTGCACCAGGCTGCCAACATGCAGCGATGGCGCGGTTGCATCGAACCCGATATAGCCCGGCACCACGCCCTCGCTGGCCAGCTTGTCGAGCCCTGCGGCATCGGTAAGCTGGTGGATGTAGCCGCGCTCGTCGAGCAGGCGGAGGAGGGTGGACTGGTACTGGGTCATCGGTGCCTTCTTTCCTGTGGCGGCGCGCCTAGCACGGAGTCTTGCGCTTGGAAACGTATGAGCTTGCCCCTCACCCTGCGAACCCGCCGCTGGCCATCACGTCGGTTCAGGCGCGTATCCTTGGGCTTGATGCGCACTGGTTGACCTTGCGCTGGCGGATCGAGGGGGCGGGCCAACTTGTCGTGCCCCCGTTCGCTGGCAAGGGCAGGGCGGACGGGCTGTGGCAGACGACGTGCTTCGAACTGTTTGTGCAGCCTGATGGCGGCGCAGGTTATGCCGAGTTCAACCTGTCGCCGTCGCAACGCTGGGCAGCCTATGACTTCACCGCGTACCGGGAGGGTATGGCCGAGCGCCAGGTCCCGCGCGATCCGGTGTCCACGCCGCGCAGAGGGCAGTCGGTGCTGATCTTCGATGCCGCCATTCCCGCGTCCGCGCTGCCGCCTTTGCCTTGGGCTTACGGGCTCAGTGCTGTGATCGAGGAGGAGGACGGCCGCAAATCGTACTGGGCCATCGCTCACCCGGAAGGCCGTCCGGATTTCCACAGCGAGACTTGCTTCGCCGCGCGGCTTGCGGCACCGACAGCGCCATGAAATTCGGTATCGACCGGCTGCTGGCCGACCCCGCCCTGCGCAAACCGCTCGAAGGCAAGCGCGTTGCCCTCGTTGCCCATCCTGCTTCGGTGACCGAGGGGCTGGTCCATTCGCTCGACGCGCTGGCGGCTTGCCCCGGCATCACGCTTTCGTCCGCCTTCGGTCCCCAACATGGGTTGAAGGGCGACAAGCAAGACAACATGGTCGAGACGGCGGACGAGCTTGATCCGACCTATGGCATCCCGGTGTTCAGCCTCTATGGCGAGGTCCGCCGCCCGACGGCGCGGATGATGGACAGCGCGGATATGTTCCTGTTCGACCTGCAGGATCTGGGTTGCCGGATATATACCTTCGTCACCACGCTGCTCTATCTCCTTGAAGCCGCCTCTGAGGCCAACAGAAATGGCGGCACCGGCAAGGCGGTGTGGGTGCTCGACCGGCCCAATCCGGCGGGCCGTCCGGTGGAAGGGACCACGCTGCTGCCTGGCTGGGAAAGCTTTGTCGGAGCAGGGCCGATGCCGATGCGGCACGGGATGACGCTGGGCGAGATGGGCCACTGGTTCATCGCGCAGTTCGGGCTGGACGTGGACTACCGCGTGATTGCGATGGAGGGCTGGCAGCCTGAGGCAGGGCCGGGCTTTGGCTGGCCGGAGAATCGCATCTGGATAAACCCTTCGCCCAACGCTGCCAGCCTCAACATGGCGCGCGCCTATGCCGGAACGGTGATGATCGAGGGCGCGACCGTGTCCGAAGGGCGCGGTACCACGCGCCCGCTCGAAGTGCTGTTCGGCGCGCCTGACATCGATGCCAAGGCTGTGCTTGCCGAAATGCGCAGCTTTGCGCCTAAGTGGATGGAAGGCTGCGCGATCCGCGAATGCTGGTTCGAACCGACCTTCCACAAGCACGCCAAGACGCTTTGCAACGGATTGATGATTCACGCCGAGGGCGCGTTTTACGACCATCACGCCTTCCGCCCATGGCGCTTGCAGGCGCTGGCGTTCAAGGCGATCCGCAGGCTCTATCCCGACTACGCCCTGTGGCGCGATTTTCCTTACGAGTACGTGTTCGACAAACTGGCGATCGATGTGATCAACGGTGGGCCTGCTTTACGCGAATGGGTGGATGATGCGGGGAGCGTGGCCGGCGATCTCGATTCGGTGGCCGGACCGGATGAGGCGGCTTGGGTGCAGGAACGCGAGCGATTCCTGCTCTACTGATCTCCGTTCAGGTTGAGCGCGGTTTCCCTGACAAGGTTTACACAGTTTACAGTGTCTAGAGGGCGTTGTCAGAGGCCGGTAAGGCTAAGCCTTTTCGGGTGTGAATGGTGGTTTCCGCAGCGGAGAAACGCTGCACGGCCACGGTTTTAACGCATTCAAGGAGCTGGGCAGGAGGCTATGATTCCGCTTTCGTGTAGGAAAGTGGTTTTTGCATATACGTGACGTGCGTGTCACTTATGGCGGTGTCGGCTCGTTTTGCGATAGCTGACTTTCACCCCCCAACCGCTGTTCGGTCAGGACTTGCCAGCTGGTGATGAACAGCGCGCCAGCCAGCGGGCCGACGACGATGCCGCTGAGGCCGAGGAGCTCGATGCCGCCGAGGGTGGTGACCAGAACGAGCCAATCGGGGATTCCTGCATCGCGGCCGACCAGCATCGGGCGCAGGATATTGTCGGCGAGGCCGATCACGATCACGCCAGACGCGATGACGACCACGCCCTGCCAGAAAGCACCAATGGCGAAGAGGTAGATCGCGACCGGCCCCCAGATGATCGCCGGGCCGATGGCGGGAAGCAGCGCCGCAATGGCCATGAGCATGCCCCAGAGCAGGGCGGCGGGAAGTCCGACGATCCAGAAGGTGATCGCGCCGAGAGCGCCTTGTGCGAGGGCGACCAGCCCGGATCCCTTCAGCGTGGCGCGGACGACGGTGACAAAGCCGGTTGAAATTCGTTCGGCGACCGATTGTTCAAGGGGCAGGGCTCTGACGATTTTCGATCCCAGTTCGTCCCCGTCCCGCACGAGGAAGAAGGTGACATAGAGCCCTACGCCAAACGCCAGCAGGAAAGCAGCGGCGTTGGCGCCGATGGCCAGCGCGCGCTGGGTCAACATGCTGGCGCTTTCGGACAGGGCGGCGGAGACTTTTAGCTGCACGCGCTCGAACGTGCCGAGGCCTGCGTTGCCGAGCAGGTTCTGCAGCCGGTCGGGCAGGGCGTTGTGCACCTGCTGGAAATATTGCGCGAAATTGATCTGGCCACTGCGCATCTGGCCATAGACACCGCTGGCCTGCTCGATCACCAGACTGCCAATGATGAAGGCAGGGATGATGACCGCGAAAGTGATGATCAGCAGGGTCATCGCGGCAGCAAGATTGCGCCGTCCGGGCCAGCGCTCAAGCAGGCGTCGGTACAGCGGCTGGAACAGGACTGCCGCCAGCGCTGCCCAGAGCATGGCGCTGGCAAAGCTCGAAACGACCAGCGCCAGCCCAATGGTCACCAGCGCCAGCAGCAGGATCAGGCCGCCGTTCTCCACCCGCTGTCTATCGATCATTGTCCCTCCCTGAGCAGCCCCGGACCTCCGGAAGCGCTGCCGCACATGTCATCGCTGCGTGAATTCGCACAAATCCCCAGCTCTGTCATTTGATCCCGGAACCACGCGAAATCCGGCGCTCAATGCTTTTTGCGAGTGAGCTCGCGCATCGCGCCGTCGAGGCCTTCGAGGGTCAGCGGATACATCGATCCGCCGAGCAAGTCCTTGAGCATCTTGGTGGATTGCGAATAGGCCCACTGCTTTTCGGGCACGGGATTGAGCCAGACGGTGGCGGGGTAGGTCTGCGCCACGCGGTGCATCCACACGGCGCCTGCTTCCTCGTTGAAGTGTTCGACGCTGCCGCCGGGATGGCTGATTTCATAGGGGCTCATCGCCGCGTCTCCGACGAACACGACCTTGTAGTCATGGCCGAACTTGTGGAGGATGTCCCAGGTATTGGTGCGGTCCGTCCAGCGGCGCTTGTTGTCCTTCCACACGCCTTCGTAGAGGCAATTGTGGAAGTAGAAGAATTCCATGTTCTTGAATTCGGCGGTGGCGGCGCTGAACAGCTCTTCCACCAACCGGACGAACGGGTCCATTGATCCGCCGATGTCGAGAAACAGAAGCAGTTTGACCGCATTGCGCTTTTCCGGGCGCATCTTGATGTCGAGCCAGCCCTGCCGGGCGGTGCCTTCGATCGTGCCGTTCAGATCGAGTTCGTCAGCCGCACCCTCGCGCGCGAAACGGCGCAGACGGCGCAGCGCGATCTTGATGTTGCGGGTGCCGAGTTCCTTGGTGTTGTCTAGGTTCTGGAATTCCCGTTTTTCCCAGACCTTGATCGCGCGTTTGTGCTTGGACTCGCCGCCAATGCGCACGCCTTCGGGATTGTAACCGCCGTTGCCGAACGGGCTGGTGCCGCCGGTTCCGATCCACTTGTTGCCGCCCTGGTGGCGCGCTTCCTGCTCTTCGAGCCGCTTCTTGAGCGTCTCCATGATCTCGTCCCAGCTGCCCAGCGCCTTGATCTTTTCCATTTCCTCTTCGGAAAGGAACTTCTCGGCGATGGCCTTGAGCCAGTCCTCGGGGATATCGACCGGGCGCTGGCCATAGTCGGTGAGGATGCCCTTGAAGACCTTGTTGAACACCTGGTCGAAACGGTCGAGCAGGCCTTCGTCCTTCACGAAGGTGGCGCGAGACAGGTAATAGAACGCCTCGGGCGTCTGCTCGATCACGTCCTTTTCCAGAGCTTCCAGAAGCACGAGATGCTCCTTGAAGCTGGCCGGAATGCCGGCCGCGCGCAGTTCGTCGACGAAATTGAAAAACACCGGTGCCGCTCCTTTGGCTTAAGCGAGGGGTTAAGCTGTGAAAGCGGGTTGGACAAGGCCCGGACCGGCCCAAAAAGCGGTTGAGTGCAATCCCCGGCAGTCTATTCACCACCAAACATGGTTAAGAGGAATTACCCATGAAGCGGCTTGCAGGCGCGGTGGCCTTCATTTCGGCAGTGCTGGTGCTGGGAATCGCGGTCGTGCCGGGCGGTTGGCTGGGCCGTGCCGAGCGTGCGCAGGCGCAAGATGTGGTTACGCAAGTGCCGCTGTTGCAGATTGCAGTGCCCAAGCTGGTGGTGAAAACGCCGCCAACCGTTGACGATGTCGTGCGCTCTGGCGTGCTGATCGTGGTCAGCAAGGCCTCGCAGCGGATGTATGTGTTCAAGGATGGCGCGCTGTGGGATTCCTCGCCCGTGTCCACCGGCAAGCGCGGCCATGGCACACCGGCGGGGGTGTTCCCGATCCTGCAGAAGAAGGCGTTCCACCGCTCGAACATCTACAGCAACGCGCCGATGCCCTATATGCAGCGGCTGACGTGGCGCGGAATTGCGATCCACGCGGGACGGTTGCCGGGCTATCCCGCCTCGCATGGCTGCATCCGGTTGCCATACAGTTTTGCGCGCGCGCTGTTTTCCTTGACGCGGGCCGATGCGACGACGGTTGTGGTGACGAATGAACCGCTGCGCAGCGATCAGGGCGCGCTGACGCTGGCGCTGGATACCCAGGCACCGCCCCCGGTGATTCCGGGAATGCAAGTGCCGCCGCGGGTTACGGTTGCGGCAGCCGCTGCGCCGCCAGTACTGGCTGGACCGGGGCAGACCATCCAGCTTGCCGCCGCGATGTCGCCTGCCGAGGCCGAGGCGCACTGGCTGGACCTTGTCTCTGCCCATCCTGAACTGGGGGCGTTCCGCAAATCTGTGGTCCCGGCTGTCGTCGGCGCGCGGCGGTTTTATCGCCTGCGCGCAAGTGCACCCGGTGCTTATGCCTATTGCGCCTCGCTCAGACGCGCCGGGCAGGACTGCTTCAACGTCACCTGATCACGCAGGCGGCGGCGCAGGCGGCTGCTGTGGCCAGCTTTCGAGAGCCGGGTTGATTTGTGCCCAGTGCGGGGCGTCGGCGGTCCAGATCACGACTTGCGGGACGAGCGTGTGCGGTTGGTCGAGCACGCCAAAGCGCACGGTCTTGAGGTGCGGGCGGGCCGAGCTTTGCGCATAGACTTGCGTGCCGCACGACGGGCAGAAGTGGAAGGTAAGCGTGTTGCCGCTGGCTGCCGTCCATGTGCTGGAGGCGAGGGTGCCTGCGATGGCGACGGATTCGGCCGGGAAGATGGCGTTGTGCGTCGGCCCGCCTGCAGCAATGGTCTGGCACTGGCGGCACCAACACTGGCGCGTGCCGACGGATTCTCCAGTGATTTCAAGGGTTACTGCCGCGCAAGCGCAGCGTCCGGTGTAGGCCATCAATGCAAACTCCGATTGGGTATTGTTAGGTGCACGAACAATTGCCTATGGTGCGTCCACTCGGAGAGGATATCATAATGACGCTCAAGCTCTACAGTTTCGGACCCGCCGCCAACTCGATGAAGCCGCTGCTGACCGTGTTCGAAAAGGGTCTGGCGGTGGAGAAGCACCGGCTCGACCCGTCGAAGTTCGAGCATCATACCGACTGGTTCAAGGCGATCAATCCGCGCGGGCAGGTTCCGGCACTTGTGGACTCCGGGGTGGATGGCGACAAGGTGATCACCGAATCGACCGTGATCTGCGAGTACCTTGAGGACGAATACCCCACCGCAGTCTCGCTGCGTCCGGCAGACAGCTATGGCCGCGCGCAAATGCGGGTGTGGACCAAGTGGGTAGACGAATACTTCTGCTGGTGCGTCTCGACCATCGGCTGGCACCGCTACATCGGCAACATGGTCAAGGGCTACAGCGACGCCGAGTTCGAGGAGAAGGTCGCGGCGATCCCGGTGGTCGAACAGCAGGTCAAATGGCGGCGTGCCCGCGAAGGTTTTCCGCAGGACATGCTCGACGAGGAAATGCGCAAGATCGCCTATTCGGTCCGCCGCCTCGACGACCATCTGGCCGATCACGAATGGCTGGTGCCGGGGCAGTACACGCTGGCCGACATCTGCAACTTCGCCATCGCCAACGGCATGCAGCACGGCTTCTCCGACCTCGTGAACAAGGACGAGACGCCGCACCTGTTGCGCTGGATCGAACAGATCAACGCCCGGCCTGCGGTGAAGGAGATGTTCGCGCAGGTGGAACTGGAGAAGCTCGGGCCGCGCGATTGATGGCGCGCTGTGCGTCCGGGGATCAGTTCCCCGGGCGGCGCGACATGAAGGCGAGGCGTTCGAACAGCATGATGTCCTGTTCGTTCTTGAGCAGGGCGCCGTGGAGCGGGGGGATCGCCTTGGTGGGGTCGCGGTTCTGCAGAACGTCCAAGGGCATGTCCTCGTTGAGCAGGAGCTTGAGCCAGTCGAGCAGTTCGGAGGTTGAAGGCTTCTTCTTGAGGCCGGGGACTTCGCGGACCTCGTAGAAGATCTCCATCGCCTTGTTTATCAGTGTCTTCTGGATGCCGGGGAAGTGGACGTCGATGATCGCCTGCATCGTCTCGCGGTCGGGGAACTTGATGTAGTGGAAGAAGCAGCGGCGCAGGAAGGCGTCGGGCAGTTCCTTCTCGTTGTTCGAGGTGATCACCACGATCGGGCGTTCCTTTGCCTCGACGCGCTCCTGCGTTTCGTAAACGTCGAAACTCATGCGGTCGAGTTCCTGCAGGAGGTCGTTCGGGAACTCGATATCGGCCTTGTCGATCTCGTCGATCAGGAGGACGGGCAGCTTGGGCGCGGTGAAAGCTTCCCACAGCTTGCCCTTCTTGATGTAGTTGCCGATGTCGTGGACGCGCTCGTCGCCGAGCTGGCCATCGCGCAAGCGGGCGACGGCGTCGTACTCGTAGAGGCCCTGTTGCGCCTTGGTGGTGGATTTCACGTTCCATTCGATCAGCGGGGCGCCGACGGCCTTGGCGATTTCGTGGGCCAGCACGGTCTTGCCGGTGCCGGGCTCGCCCTTGACCAGCAGGGGGCGGCGCAGCAGAACGGCGGCGTTGACCGCGACCTTGAGATCATCGGTTGCGACGTAATTGCTGGTGCCTTCGAAGCGCATCGGTATGTCCCGTGTGATTAATCGTGCGGTTAGGCGTTAAGTCGGCAAGATGGCCAGCGCAAGAGGCTGTGCGTTTCTGACGCCTGCGTCATCAATAAAATGCTGTGATGACGCAGGTGTCAGGTTTGCATCGTGTTTCTGACGCCAGTGTCAATCTGGCTGCGGAGTAACAAAGTGTCGCATTCTTGGCCGTGCGCCACCGGCGTAATTGCGGGGCGCGGCGCGGGCGTGTAGGCCCCGCGCGATGTTTTCCCTGCAGCAGGCTCCCGACACTGACGGCTACCGGGCCTCCACGCGTAGTCGCGCCATGTCATTCGTGCTGGCGCTGGTTACGAGCGCGCTGGTTTTCGTGATCATGATCCGCATGGGCGCGTTCACCCAGTTCGGCGAGCCGGGCGGGGGGCGACTTGTGGCGATCGATCTGGGGACCGAGGCGGAGAAGGGCGCGAAGGACAGCGCCCAGCCGGAAAAAGTGGAGCAGAAGTCCGATAGCACGGCCGCGCAGGTGCAAACACCTCCGGTCGCACCGCCGCGCGTGCCCATTCCCGGCAAAGTGCAATGGCCCGAAGGGTTCATCGAGCTATCGTCCAAGGACTACGCCGCCGCCGACATCACCAAGATGAAGCGCGGTTCGGGATCGGGCGACGCTGGCGCGGCAGGCGGGAGCGCTGGCGGGGAGGGCGCAGGCGATGGTCCGGGCGGCGTGCGGCTCTATAATGCGCAGTGGTATCGTGAGCCGACCGACGCCGAAATGGCACCCTACATGCCCCGCAACCGCATGCCCGGCGAATGGGCGATGATTGCCTGCAAGACGATCGAGAAATACCACGTCGAGGACTGCCAGGAACTGGGTGAATCCCCGCCCGGATCGGGCCTGGCCCGCGCGCTGCGGCAGGCCTCATGGCAGTTTCTGGTTCGCCCACCACGCGTGAACGGCAAGAGCCAGGTAGGCGAGTGGGTGCGGATCAGGTTTGATTTCCGGGCGCCGAAGAAGGGGGCGGGCGAGGGTGAAGTCGATCTGTGACGGTACGTCCGGGCGAGACACCCGCATTCCTGTCCGGATAAGCGTCTTACCTTGGTTGTGAACCGGATCAACTCGGCCAGGAAAGCACTTCATCGTAGTTTTGTATGAGCTTGCTGTATTGCACCGGGGTTTTGATCAAGTTTGAGAAGGGAGAGATATCGTCCACCAACGGGTGTCCGATGCTGTCACCAAAATTGCGCAGCGCCTGATCCAGCGGTTTGAATGCGGCTTCCGGGTCAAGCACCAGGTCTTCGTATTGCAACTCTATGAAATTGTCCCGGCCCGCGAACGTCAGCGACAGTCTGTCCCTGTCGTCTTGCAGCTGCTTCCGAAAGCGCTCGTATTCGTCATGTTTGACGACAATCCTGTGATCAGCACGCAAATCCACATAAAAATCCTGAGCGGTTGAACTTGTAAAGTGGGCGGTCTTCGTAATTTCAAGCGATTTCATCGATATGAAAATGTCACGTGCATCTCGAATTAGTGACACAACGATGTCGTCGTTGCCAAGAAGGTAGTTATAAATGCTGTTATTGCTGTTACGCCAGCCGAAATCGATCCAGTCCAATTGGTTGAACATGGCGTCAAAGGTGTAAAACATACCAAGGTATGTCCTGATTTCATTGAAATATCGGCTCAAATGATGCGAAATATCGCATCCAACCAGATCACCCATGGCTTTATCGCGCAGAAATGATCGAAATGACAGGATCGAGGTGTCGTCCGGATTGAAAATTTCGCCCAGTGCGATGGTCCTGTAGCGGTGCCTGATTAGCGATCCGACCCACTTCGAGCCCGACCGTTGCTGGGTGACGACGGCAATCAGGGTCTGTGGTTTTCGACATGCCATACTCATGGCCTGTTGGCATAATGAACGAAAGATAGGTGCTCCAGACCAGTTGAATTCGTTTCGGTCTGATAATGCCGCGACCTCGGTTATGCTCTATCTTCGGTCGAATGAGCAGGCGCTGCCGGTTCAAGCAATGACCGGCCGTTTATTTCGGGAGACGGCTGCAGCATTTGGACGCGCCAATGTACAAAGCCGGTATTGTCAGCCTTTAACCCGGAATAGCGCTTTCAGGGTGTGGGACCCGTTCTGCTCCAAAACCGATGTTGTAACTGACGCGGTAGTAGTTGTCGCCTCCCCCTGATTCATCATTTGCGCAGGCAACAGTCGCGCGTAGGTCAGGCAATATCTGGCCTGACCCCGGTGCACTGGGTCACGCGTCAATCAGCTCAGGATCCAGCTCGCCCGCCCGGTTCTGAATGAACATGAAGCGTTGCGCCGGGTCGCGGCCCATCAGGCGGTCGACCAGTTCCTTTACCGCCGCGCGGCCTTCGTATTCTGGCGGCAGGGTGATGCGGATCAGGCTGCGGGTGGTGGGCGACATGGTGGTTTCGCGCAGCTGCTGCGGGTTCATTTCGCCAAGGCCCTTGAAGCGGCCGACTTCGACTTTCTTGCCCTTGAACTTCGTGGCTTCCAGCTCGGCGCGGTGGGCGTCGTCCTTGGCGTAGGCCGAGGTGCTGCCGTGGGTCAGGCGGTAGAGCGGGGGCTGGGCGAGGTAGAGGTGGCCGCGCCGGACGAGGTCGGGCATTTCCTGGAAGAAGAACGTCATCAGCAGCGTGGCGATGTGAGCGCCGTCAACGTCGGCGTCCGTCATGATGATCACGCGGTCATAGCGCAGCGCGTCGGCGTTGCAGTCCTTGCGCATCCCGCAGCCCAGCGCGAGCGCGAGATCGGCGATTTCCTGATTGGCGCGGATCTTGTCAGCCGTGGCGCTGGCGACGTTGAGGATCTTGCCGCGGATCGGCAGGATCGCCTGGCTCTTGCGGTCACGCGCCTGCTTGGCGCTGCCGCCTGCGCTATCGCCTTCGACGATGAACAGTTCGGTTTCCGCGCCGCCTTCACCCGTGCAATCGGTGAGCTTGCCGGGGAGGCGCAGCTTGCGCGAATTGGTGGCGGTCTTGCGCTTGACCTCGCGCTCGGCCTTGCGGCGGAGCCGGTCATCCATGCGCTCCATCACCGCGCCGAGCAGCGCCTTGCCGCGCTCCATGTTGCCAGTAAGGAAGTGATCGAAGTGATCGCGCACTGCGGCCTCGACCATGCGCGCGGCTTCGGGCGAAGTCAGGCGGTCCTTGGTCTGGCTCTGGAACTGGGGATCGCGGACGAACACCGAAAGCATGATTTCGCTGCCGGTGATCATGTCCTCGGGCGCGATGTCCTTGGCCTTTTTCTGACCGATCAGATCGGCGAAGGCGCGGATGCCCTTGGTCAGCGCGGCGCGCAGTCCCTGTTCGTGGGTGCCGCCATCGGGGGTGGGGATGGTATTGCAATACCAGCTATAGGAGCCGTCGGACCACAGCGGCCAGGCAATGGCCCATTCGACGCGGCCCATCTCCTGCCCTTCCGGGCCAGCCGGGAAGTCCTGACTGCCGGCGAAGGGCACGCTGGTGACGCATTCACGGCCCGATACCTGTTCGGCGAGATGATCGGCCAGACCGCCGGGAAACTGGAACACGGCTTCTGCGGGAACATCCTCGCTGACCAGCGAGGGCGCGCATTTCCAGCGGATTTCGACGCCCGCGAACAGGTAGGCCTTCGAGCGGACCAGCCGGAACAGGCGCGCGGGCTTGAATTTCGCGTCCGCCCCGAAGATTTCGCTGTCGGGGACGAAGGTGACCTGCGTGCCGCGCCGGTTGGGGGCGTTGCCGACTTTCAGCAGCTTGGTGGTGGGTAGCCCGCGCGAGAATTCCTGCGCGTAAAGCTCCTTGTTCCGGGCCACTTCAATGCGGGTGAGCGAGGACAGCGCGTTGACCACTGAAACGCCGACGCCGTGTAGGCCGCCCGAGGTGGCGTAGGCCTTGCCGGAGAACTTGCCGCCCGAATGGAGCGTGGTGAGGATGACTTCGAGCGCAGATTTTCCCGGATACTTGGGGTGCTCATCCACCGGGATGCCGCGTCCGTTGTCCGATATGGTCAGGCGTCCTGCAGCGCCGGGCTCGTCTTCGAGATAGACCTCGATGCGGTTGGCATGCCCTGCGACCGCTTCGTCCATCGCATTATCGAGCACCTCGGCAGCGAGGTGGTGGAGCGCGCGCTCATCCGTGCCGCCGATGTACATGCCGGGGCGGCGGCGGACAGGTTCGAGGCCTTCGAGAACCTCGATTGCGGAACCGTCGTAGCTTTCGGAAGCGCTGGTAGCGGGTAGCTTGTCGAAAAGGTCATCTGACATGCGAACGGGTATAGAACGCCCGTGATTCCGGGCGCAAGCGGGGATGCCGCCTTATCCGGCGAAATCCCCGGTCTTGGCGCGTCAGAACTTCGCCGGAGCAGGCGAAACGGTCGTAAATGTGCCCACCGCCACTTCGCGCACTTCCATTGCGCGTTCGGCCATGCCCGAGGCGGTGAAGCGGAAGACGCCGTCAAGGCCGATGAAGCCTTGCGGATCGTAAAGCTTGGCGGTTGGGAAGGTGGTTCCCGGCTTCCACGTGCGGGCAACGTTGAGCGTGAGCAGCACGCTGTCATAGCCGAGTGTTGCCAGCCGCGAGGGGACGGCGCCGAAGCGGGTGCGGTAGGAGGTTTCGAACTTGCCGAAGCGGGCATCGGAAACTGCGGCGAACCAAGCGCCGCGCATGACGGGGGAATTGGCAATCGCCCCTTCGCCGCTCCACAATTCCGTGCCGAGCAGCTTCGTGCCCTTGCCTGCGGCGGTGGCGGCGGACAGCGCGATGCGGCTGCCATCGGCGATCAGCAGGGCATCGAAGCGGCCCTTGTCCTTGGCGCGGCGGACTGCGCTGGCGATGGAAGTGTTGCCGCGATCATAGGTTTCGACGGCGGTGACCGTCATGCCCATGGCCCGGCCGGATTCGATGACAGCGCTGGTGGCGCGCTGGCCGTAATCGCCGGTGGGGATGATCGCCGCGACGGATTTCAGCCCGCGCGATTTGGCGAAGCCGAGGACGCGGGCGATGGATTGGCCGGGCGCCTGACCCATGACGAAGACATCGCGCGAGGCGACGGCGCTGTCATTCGAATAGGAAATCATCGGTACTTTTGCGGCGCGCGCGACGTTGGAGACGATCGCGACGTCATCGGCCAGCAAGGGTCCGAGGATCAGCTTGTTACCGTCGGAAATGGCCTTCGATGCGGCGGCGCCTGCCCCTGCTGCGGTATCATAGGTGGTGATGCGCAGGTTTGCGGCGTTGGTATCGAGCAGGGCCATGGTCGCCGCGTTGGCGATGGACTGGCCGACTGCGCCGCTGGCACCGCTCATCGGGACCAGAAGCGCGACACGGTGGCGTCCGGCGTCGGTTGGCAGCTGGTTGGCATCGGGGGCGTTTTCGGTCGCTTCGGGCGCGGGGCCTGGCGCGCCTTTGGGGATCACGGCGCAGCCTGCGACAAGGGTCAATGTGCTTATAGCCACACCCTTTACCAGCCAGCGCCGTGAATGGCGCGGTTCGTGCGCGTTGATCATTGCAGGTCCACCCTCTTGTCGCTCATCGCTACCCGGTCCATGGAAAGGCCATGGATACGCCACCACTTGCACCCGGCCTGTATATTGTAGCCACCCCGATTGGCAATCTTGGAGACGTGACCCGTCGCGCGCTGGAAACGCTTGAGCGCTGTTCGGTGATTGCGTGCGAGGATACGCGGGTGACTGGCAAGTTGCTGAATTTGCTTGGCCTGCACAAGGTGATGCGCCGCTATGACGATCATGCGAGCGATGCGGCGCGCGAGGCGCTGCTGTCCGAAATGGCGCAAAATTCCGTGGCGCTGGTGTCCGATGCCGGGACGCCGCTGATCTCGGATCCCGGATACAAGCTGGTGCGCGAAGCCCGGGCGCGCGGTATTGCGGTTACGTCGGTGCCCGGACCGAGCGCTTTGGTGGTGGCGCTTTCCATGGCGGGACTGCCGACCGACCGATTCATGTTTGCGGGATTCCTGCCATCGAAGGACAAGGCGCGCCGGGATGTGCTGACAGAACTGGCGGCGGTGCCCGCCACGCTGGTGTTCTATGAAACCGGGCCGAGGCTGGTGGCGTCGCTGGAGGCGCTGGCGGAGTGTCTGCCGGGGCGTGAGGTTGCGGTGGCGCGCGAATTGACCAAGCTGCACGAGGAATGCCGCAGCGGGAGCGCGCAGGAACTTCTGGCGCATTATTCCGAACATCCGCCCAAGGGCGAGATCGTGTTGCTGGTCGGGCCGCCGCTGGCGCAGGAGGCGCCGGATGACGATGTGATCGAGGCGGAATTGCGAAACGCGCTGGCCGAGATGTCGACATCGCAGGCAGCGGGCAAGGTTGCCAAAGCGCATGGGCTGGACCGCAAGACGCTCTATGCGCTGGCGATGACGCTGAAATCGTGAACCGCGCCGAGGCCGAGAAGCGGGGCCGCAAGGGCGAGACGCTGGCGGCGTGGTATCTGCGGCTTACCGGATGGCGCATTCTGGCGCGGCGGGTGAAGCTGGCGGCGGGCGAAGTGGATCTGATCGCGCGGCGCGGTCGGACGGTGGCCTTCGTCGAGGTCAAATGGCGGCGCGATGGTGGTGCGCTGGCGGGGGCGATCGACGCTTACCGGTTGCGGCGGGTCGCGCGGGCCTCAGAGGCGGTTGCGCCGAAATTCGTGCGTAGCGGTGACACGATGCAGATCGATGTGATCCTGATAGCGCCCGGCCAATGGCCGCGCCGGATTGCCAATGCGTGGCAACCCGGCGCGTGACCTGAATGGCTTAGTGAGCCTTGTGCTCTTCCTTGTGCTCACCTTCGGCGTGGTGATCGTCCTTGTGATCTCCGGCGTGCTCGTCCTTCTTGTGCTCACCATCCTTGGGGGCCTGCGTGGGGTGTGTGTCGGGGTTGGCAACGGCCATGCCTGTCCAGCCCAGAACAGTAGCGGCGGCCGCAGCGGTGACGATCAGTTTGCGCATAGGGGTAGGCTCCTCGTGAGAATCTCGGTTTGACGCCGTCGTGGCGCTCCGGCGAATTTGGTCGCGCAGGGCATAAATCGGCTTTAAGGCGCGGGTGAGATAAACCCCTGAGGCAGAGTGCAAGCATGACTCTTCGCGTCGCGGTCCAGATGGACCCGCTCCATTCGATCAACATCACCGGGGATTCGAGCTTTGCGCTCATGCTGTCAGCGCAGGAGCGCGGGCACGAGGTTTACCATTACGACGTTGGTTCGTTGTCGCTTGATGAGGACGACAGGCTGATCGCGCATGCCGTTCCGGTTACCGTGCAGCGCGTGGCGGGCGATCACTACAAGGCGGGCGAGAAGCGGCGGCTCGATCTGGGGCGCGACATCGATGTGGTGCTGATGCGGCAGGACCCACCTTTCGACATGGGCTACATTACCGCGACGCACCTGCTGGAGCGGATCGAGAGCGAGACGCTGGTGGTGAACAATCCGCGCAGCGTTCGCAATGCGCCGGAAAAGGTGATGGTCCTCGACTATCGCCGGTTCATGCCGCCGACGCTGGTGACGCGCTCTGTCGAGGAAGTGCGCACGTTCCAGAAACGCCACGGTGCCATCGTGATCAAGCCGATCCATGGCAATGGCGGCAAGGCGATCTTCCGCGTTTCTGAAGAGGGCGAAAACCTGGGCGCGCTGTTCGAGGTGTTCAACCAGACCTGGCCCGAACCACATATGGTGCAGGCGTTCCTTCCCGAAGTGGCCAAGGGCGACAAGCGCATCGTGCTGGTCGACGGCGAGATTGCAGGCGCGATCAACCGCCGTCCGGGCGAGGGCGAGTTCCGCTCGAACCTTGCGGTTGGCGGCTATGCCGAGAAGACCGAGCTTACGGCAGACGAGCAGGAAATCTGCGCTGCGCTCGGGCCGGAACTGAAGCGACTGGGGCTGATCTTCGTCGGCATTGACGTAATCGGCGGCAAGTGGCTGACCGAGATCAACGTGACGTCGCCCACCGGGATCGTGGCGATCGACAAGTTCAACGGGACCGATACGCCCGGCATGATCTGGGACGCGATCGAGGGGCGGCTTTAAGTCGATTGTTCTCTGTGTCCGTTCGTGCCCAGCGTATTCGACGCACCGCGCGTAGTGTCTCGACCGCGCTCGACACGAACGGACTTGGTGGATCGAAAGGCACTGGCGGCGCGTTACCCCATCCATGAATGACTGGATCATCCACCTGATCGAAGGCGGGGGCTATTGGGGCATCGCCTTCCTGATGGTCATCGAGAATGTGTTTCCGCCGATCCCGTCGGAACTGATCATGGGGCTGGGCGGGATTGCCGTGGCGCGCGGACGCATGGAGTTCTGGCCGCTGATGCTGGCCGGGACAGTCGGATCCACCATGGGCAATTACTGCTGGTATCTGCTGGGCAGAAGCCTCGGTTATGAGCGGTTGCGGCCGTTTGTGGAGCGCTTCGGGCGGTGGCTGACGGTGGATTGGGACGACATCGAGCGGATCGTCCATTTTTTCCGGCGGCACGGGCAATGGGTGGTGTTTGCGGTTCGCTTTGCGCCATTCATGCGCACGATGATCTCGCTGCCGGCAGGACTGACGCGGATGGGGCATGGCCGGTTTCTGGTGTTCACCTTTGCCGGCGCGGCCATATGGAACGCCATTCTGGCGGGCGCCGGGTATTACCTGGGGCGTAATTTCGGTGATCTGGAGAAATACACCGGGCCGGTTGCCACGGCCACGATTGTGATCGTGGTGGCGGCTTATGTCTGGCGGGTGGTCAGATGGAAGCCGCGTGGGTAATTGCCCCTCCGTCAGCCCTTGAGGGCTGCCACCTCCCCATTTGCGCTGCGCGAAAATGGGGAGGACCTTACGTCAGGCGTCCTTGGCGAGCCAATCTTCGAGCCATTTGATCGTGTAGTCGCCGCTGAGGAAGTCGGGCTGTTCGAGCAGGCGCTGGTGGAGCGGGATCGAGGTCTTGGGGCCTTCGATCACCATTTCCTTGAGCGCGCGCTTCAGCCGCATGATGCAGCCTTCGCGGGTGCGGCCATAGACTATCAGCTTGGCGATCATTGAATCGTAGTATGGCGGGATCTTGTACCCGGCATAGAGCCCGGAATCGACGCGCACGTGCATGCCGCCCGCCGCGTGATAGCTCTTCACCAGTCCCGGTGAGGGGGTGAAGGTGAACGGATCTTCCGCGTTGATGCGGCACTCGATCGCGTGGCCCTTGAACTCGATCTCGTCCTGCTTGACCGAGAGCGGCTTGCCATCGGCAATGCGGATCTGTTCGCGCACGAGGTCGACGCCGGTGATTGCTTCGGTGACGGGATGTTCCACCTGCAGGCGGGTGTTCATCTCGATGAAGTAGAACTCGCCGTTTTCCCACAGGAATTCGATGGTGCCCGCGCCGCGATAGCCCATGTCGGCCATGGCCTTGGCGACGATGCCGCCCATGCGGTCACGCTCTGCCGCCGAGATGACCGGCGAGGGCGCTTCTTCGAGGACCTTCTGGTGGCGGCGCTGGAGCGAGCAGTCGCGCTCACCCAGATGAATCGCTTCGCCGTTGCCGTCACCGAAGATCTGGAATTCGATGTGGCGCGGGTTGCCGAGATATTTCTCGATATAGACGGTGGCATCACCAAACGCGGCCTTCGCCTCGCTGCCAGCCTGCTGGATCAGCGTTTCAAGCTCGTCCGGGCCGTTGCAGACCTTCATCCCGCGACCGCCGCCGCCTGATGCGGCCTTGATGATCACCGGGTAGCCAGCCTTCTCGGCAATTTCCTTGGCTTCGGCCAGATCGGAGACTGCGCCGTCCGACCCCGGAACAAGCGGCAGGCCGAGCGCGCCTGCGGTGCGCTTGGCCTCGATCTTGTCGCCCATGGTGCGGATGTGTTCGGGCTTTGGCCCGATCCACGTGATGCCGTGGGCTTCGACGATCTCGGCGAACTTGGCGTTTTCGGAAAGGAAGCCGTAGCCGGGATGGATCGCGTCGGCATGGGTGATCTCGGCGGCCGAGATGATCGCCGCGACGTTGAGATAGCTGTCCTTGGCCGCAGGCGGACCGATGCAGACCGCGTGATCGGCAAGGCGCACATGCATCGCGTCAGCGTCGGCGGTGGAGTGCACCGCGACCGTCTCGATGCCCATTTCGTGCGCGGCGCGATGGATGCGCAGCGCGATTTCGCCGCGGTTGGCGATCAGCAGGCGCTTGATGGCCATGGGCGGTCCTTACGCGATCACGACAAGTGGCTGGTCGAATTCGACCGGCTGCGCGTTCTCGACCAGAATAGCGGTGACCGTGCCCGATGTGGGCGCGACGATCGGGTTCATCACCTTCATTGCCTCGATGATCAGCAGCGTCTCGCCTTCCTTGACCGTCTTGCCGACGGATATGAAGTTTGGCGAACCCGGTTCAGCCGCGAGGTAGCAGGTGCCGACCATTGGTGACTTCACAGCGTCGGCATGGGCCGGTGCCGGTGCGGGCGCCACTGCTGCAGCGGGCGCTGCCACGGGTGCCGGAGCGGGGGCTGCGAGCGCAACCTGCTGTGCAACCGGCGCTGCGGTGAGTTGACGCGCTACACGGATCTTGCGCTCGCCGTCTTCAACTTCGATTTCGGAGA
The DNA here is from genome assembly GCF_031846015.1 of Novosphingobium sp. MMS21-SN21R. Lineage (GTDB taxonomy): Bacteria > Pseudomonadota > Alphaproteobacteria > Sphingomonadales > Sphingomonadaceae > Novosphingobium. The sequence goes on from NZ_JAVRDU010000001.1 coordinate 1,627,911, forward strand.
GCCCGGTTTCTGCAAGCAATTCCGCCAGTTCGCGCACAAGAGCGCTGTCGATTGCCATGTTGTCGGCCTTTTCGCCGCGGTCGTGCCCCATTTATCGTTCCTCGCGGGTGGTGATATCAGGCCACGCGCCATGCCCTCATGCCAGCAGGCTGGCAAGGGGTGGCGGGCCTTGAAGGTGGAAAAACGCCGGTTTCTACAGCCGGGCAGCGGCTTCCAGCGCCACAATATAGCTGTTTGCGCCAAATCCGGCGACCGAGCCCTTCGCCGCCATGCCGACATAGGACTTGTGGCGGAAGGCTTCGCGCGTGTGCGGGTTGGAGAGGTGGACCTCGATCACTGGCACCTTGATCGCCTTGATCGCATCATGGATGGCCACCGACGTATGGGTATAGGCGCCGGCATTGAGCAGCACGGCCTTTGCGCCGCTAGCCTGTGCTTCGTGCAGCCAATCGACCAGATGGCCTTCGTGGTTGGACTGGCGCACATCGACTTCAAGGCCGAGTTCGCGCGCGCGGTCTTCGAGCATCCCGGCGATATCATCGAGCGTCTGTGACCCGTAGATTGCCGGTTCACGCAGGCCCAGCAGATTGAGATTTGGGCCGTTGAGCACGAAGACTGTCGTGCTGGCGGTGGCGGTGTCGGTCATGGCAGATCCCCGGAAGCGCTCGATTGCCCGCTCTGATAGCCAATGCGGGGCGTGACGCAAGCCGGGCGCGATTATCCAGCCGGGCCGATGGGGGGCGAGGGGGGCGATTCCATCTGGTTGTCGTAGATCGCGCTATCGGGCGAATCGTCGGTTACCCCGCTGTCCATCGGCGCGTCGCCAGCGTCGACCACGGAGTCATCGACCGGCATGGACTGGCTGCCCGAGCCCGACGCCGCCATCGAAAGCGCTGCGCGCGAGCGCTTGTCGGCCGCTTCTGCCTTGGCTTCGGCAGCGGCAATGCGCGCTTCCATGGCCCGTTCCGAGGCGGCACTCCCGCACCCCGCCAGAAACAGGGCGGGCAGCAGGGCCATGAAAGCGGCTGATTTGGCGTAAGCCCGGTGTTGCATGGTTTTGGACGACCTGATCATTTGCAGGCGAGTCAATAGCACCCGGAAGTTACCAGAAACTAACCAAACCTTGCGGCAATCACCGTGGCGTCAACGATCGGTGCCCTTCGCTTTGCCCCACTGGCGCGCGGCGGTGTAGCCAAGATAGCCCGTGCCGAAGAGCGCGTAGAGCGGTTCGGGCAGGCCGTTCAGATAGGCATTGATGCCAGCGGCGATGCCTTGCGCGGTATCGGGACGGAACGCGCCGATCAGGCCCATCGGCAAGGCCCAGAGAATCATCACGTACATCACATAGAGAAAGCCGGGGCGGGCGCGGCTGGTCCAGGGATCGGCGGATTCCGCCTCGGCCACGATGGCTGACATGCGGGTGCGCAAATGTTCGAGTTCCTGCGTGCCTTCCAGCTTCAGCAGTTCGAGCTTGGCGCGGTCGCGCGCCTCCTTGTCGGGGATGATCTTGTCGATGATCGACGAGATGGGCGAGATAAGAGCTTCGAGAATAGCCATGGGTCAGGCGTCCTTGGTGTTGGAGACGCCCATTCAGATAACCATATCGGTTCGTGTAGGAAAATGATTTGCAAGTCCTGCGCCGATAGCGCGCGCCGATAGTTCTGTAGCTGGTTGCCAAACCTTCCGGCACATCCGTGTTATGAATGGGATCAGCGCCATGCCGCGCGAGTGCGGGAGACCAGAAGGTATCGACGCCATCGACAACTTGCCCATTCATGCTCCGCACGACGGTGCCTGACACCATCAGGCAGCGCGGCCTTACCGCCGCCGAAGCCCTGTCGCGCTTGCAGGCCGACGGTCCCAACGAGTTGCCGCGCGCTACGGAACGCCCGGTCTGGCGCATAGCCGCCGAAGTGGTGCGCGAACCGATGCTGGCGTTGCTGCTGGTGGGCGGTATCGCTTACCTCCTGCTCGGCAGCCTTGCCGAAGCGCTTATCCTGCTGGGTTTTGCCAGCTTCTCCATCATCGTCACGGTGGTTCAGGAGAGCCGCACCGAACATGTACTGGAGGCCCTGCGCGATCTGTCTGCCCCCCGCGCACTGGTCATCCGCGATGGCGAGCATTTGCGCGTTGCCGGGCGGGAGATCGTGACTGGCGACATGCTGGTGCTTGAGCAGGGTGACCGTATCGCTGCCGATGCGGAATTGAGCGAAGCGAAGGAGCTCGAAGTCGACGAATCGCTGCTGACCGGTGAATCGCTCGCCGTTGGCAAGGGCGCGGAAATGCCAACGCCGGATCAGGTCTTCGCCGGGACTCTGGTGACCCGCGGCAGCGGGATTGCGCTAGTGGTGGCGACTGGCCCTCGCAGTGCAATCGGAAGGATCGGGCAATCGCTGGCTTCGCTTGATAGCGAAGTGCCGCGCTTGCGGCGCGAGACGGTGCGGATCGTGCGGTGGTGCGCGATTGGTGGCGGTGCAGTGGCATTGCTGGTCGTGCTGTTGTTCGGGCTGCTGCGCGGCGGCTGGATCGAGGCGGTGCTTGCCGGAATCGCCATTGGCATGTCGATGCTGCCGGAAGAGTTTCCGGTGGTCCTGACCGTATTCCTGGCCATGGGGGCCTGGCGCATCGGCAAAGTCGGCGTGCTGACGCGGCGGGCTTCGGCGATCGACACCCTCGGATCGGCGACCGTGCTTTGCACCGACAAGACGGGTACTCTTACGGAAAACCGCATGGCGCTGAGCGCGGTGTGGCTGCCCTCGGGCGAGGCGTGCGACGTTGAACCCGGCAGTGCCATACCGGGCGCCTTTGACGGCCTGATCGAGACGGCAGCGATGGCCAGTGCGCCCGATCCGACCGACCCCATGGACCTGGCCTTGCATCGTGCGCGCGCGGCCAGACCGGCGATTGCAGTGGTTCAGGGTGCATTGGTTCATACTTATCCCCTGCATCCCAACCTGCTGGCAATGGCGAACATATGGGATGAAGGCGGGGCGTTGCGCCTTGCCGCCAAGGGCGCGCCGGAGGCCATCGCGGGGCTGTGCAACCTGACGCCCGCAGCGCTCGCCGCCGTGAACGGCGCCGTTGAGGCAATGGCGGTGCGGGGCATTCGTGTGCTTGCCGTGGCGACGGGCGTGCCTGCAGACCGGAACTGGCCCGAGACGCAGCGGGACTATCACTACCAGCTTGCCGGGCTGGTGGGCCTCGCCGATCCGATCCGTGCCAGTGTGCCCGCTGCAGTGGCGGAATGCCGCGCCGCTGGCATTCGCGTGGTGATGATAACCGGCGATCATGCCGCTACGGCGCGGTCCATCGCGGCGCAGGCGGGCATTGCCGACGGAGAGGTGCTCACAGGCGCTGATATCACCTCGCTGAGCGATGCAGAACTGGCAACGCAGGTGAATTCCGCGACCGTGTTCGCGCGGATCATGCCCGACCAGAAACTGCGCATCGTCGAGGCCTTCAAGGCCAACGGCGATATCGTTGCGATGACCGGCGACGGCGTCAACGATGCGCCATCGATCAAGGCGGCGCACATCGGCATCGCCATGGGCAAACGCGGAACAGATGTGGCGCGTGAAGCCTCCGCCATGGTGTTGCTCGACGACGATTTCGGTTCGATCGTCCAGTCCGTCCGGCTTGGGAGGCGGATTTACGACAATATTCGAAAGGCCATGGCATTCATCTTTGCGGTGCACGTGCCGATTGCCGGGCTGGCGCTCCTCCCGCTGTTCTTCGGCCTGCCGATCCTGTTTGGGCCGATCCATATCGCGTTGCTGGAAATGGTGATCGACCCGGTCTGCGCGCTGGTATTCGAAGCGGAGCGCGAGGAGCGCGACATCATGGAACGCCCCCCGCGCGATCCCGATGAGTCGCTTTTTTCATTCTCGATGATTGCATGGAGCGTGTTTCAGGGGGGCGTCGCATTCGCGCTTCTGGGCGCCGTTTACTGGCTCAAGACACTTGCGGGCATGCCGGAAGCGGAGCTGCGCGCGCTCATGTTCTTTGCACTGATCGCTCAGATCGTCAGCCTGATCCTGGTCAACCGGTCGTTCGGCGCATCGCTGGTACAAGCGGTTGCTCGGCGCAATTCGGCACTGCTCTATGTGCTGGTGGCCATCGCCGCGGTGACGGCGCTGATCCTGTACCTTCCGCAGGCCCAAGCATTGCTGAAGTTCGGCTCGATTTCGTGGGGCGACATGGCCCTGGCTGCAGGCCTTGGCGGGGCGCTGCTGCTGTTACTCGAAGGCTGCAAACTGGTGCTGCGCAAGGCGATCGCAAACCGCGTTAGATCTGCAGACAGATGACGCATGTAGGCAGGCAGATATGGCGGCGAGGCCAGTATTGCCCCACCGCCACATTGCCGATTTTGATCAGATTTGTCTCCGCAATTACTGTGCGGTCATTCCGGCATCGATCACGTGCTCTGCGCCAGTGATGTAGCTGGATTCGTCGCACGCCAGGAACAGGACGAGGTTCGAGACTTCTTCCGGCTCAGCAATGCGGCGCAGAGGGATCTGCTGCAGCGCGTCGCCGCCGCCTTCGTCGGTTGCCTCGACCATCATCGGGGTCATGATGAAGCCCGGATGTACCGAGTTCACGCGGATGTTGTCAGGGCCGTATTCTACAGCGGCAGCCTTGGTCATGCCGCGCACGGCGAATTTGCTGGCGACATAGGCGAGGCTTGGGAAGCCGTAGTTGGCAACGAGGCCTGCGATGGACGAAATGTTGACGATCGAACCGCGACCGCCTTTCAACATTGAGGGAATCACCGCATGCATGCCGAGGTAGACCGAGTGCTGGTTCACTTCGCAGACCTTGTGGTAATCGGCTTCCGAAACATCGGCTGTCTTGGCCATCACACCGAGAATGCCGGCATTGTTGACCAGCACGTTGATCGGGCCGAAGAAATCTTCGGCAGCGGCGACGACCCGCTCCCAGTCTGCTGCGCTGGTCACGTCGTGTTCGATGAATTTTGCGTTGGGGCCGAGTTCACGCGCCAGAGCGTCACCGGTGTCGGACCGCAGATCGGTCAGAACGACCTTTGCGCCCTCGGCGATGAAGCGGCGTGCGTGTGATGATCCCATCCCGCGCGATGCGCCGGTGACAATCGCGGTGCGGCCATCAAGTTTACCCATTTCAGTCTCTCCGGTGTTGCGAGCCGTCGAGCATCTCTGGCCGTCGGTCTTCGCGTTGCAGTCAACGTTATTGTTGAAAGGCGGCTGTGTAGTCAACACTATCGTTTACAATATGGCAGGCGCTGGGTTAGCACGCTGGCGCAACAAGGGTTTGGAGAGGTTCGGACAGGCTCTGACCGGACATGTCCCAATAAGAGAGGCAGGACGATGACTCAATTGGTGGCTGATGAGAACAAGGCTGTCGTAGCGCGATTTTTTGAGATTTTTTCGAGTGGAGACGTGCCAGCGCTGCTGAACGCCATGGCGGACGATGGCGGCTGGTGGGTGTCGGGCAAGCTGGAAGGCATGTCGGGCCGCTATGACAAGGCGAGCTTCGGTCCCTTGGTAGAAGGCGCCAAGGCCATCTATAAATCAGGCAGCCTGACCATCACCCCCGTTTCCATGATCGCGGAAGGTGACAAGGTGGCGGTCGAGGCCACCGGATTTGCCGAATTGACCGATGGCCGCACTTACGAGCCGCAGTATCATTTTCTCGTCAGCGTTCGCGACGGCAAGGTTTGTGAAGTGCGCGAATATATGGACACGCAGCACGCCAAGGACACGTTTTTCGGTTGAGGTTGTTCAGGTTGCCTGCGTTGGTGCTGCCAATGCGGCGACGATCTGGCCCAGCGTATCCTGCACGGCGTCTTCGAACGGCTCACCTTGGGCCGCACTGTCACGGGTGTGGATCACGAGGATGTTGAGGAACATGAAGCAGGCGGTGACCAGCCGGCGCTGCGCCACAATTTCCGGTAAGGTACCGATGCAAGCGCGCAGCAAAACCAGCGTGCGGGCCAGGTTGGGTGCCACCCGTTCCCCGAACTGGCCGAACCGCCGGGTCTGATACCGTAACAGGTAAGCGGTGAGGAAACCGGCATAGGAATGATCGCCGAACTCGTCGATCAGCTCGATCTGTGGACGAAAGATGATCTCGGCGATCGTGCGAAGATCCGACAAGCGGTTGTTGGCGTTGGCGGCTGCCAGCATGGTGCCGCGGGCACTTTCCATCTGGTCCATGCGGTAATCGAAGATGGCCTGGACGAGCGAATCGCGCGATCCGAAATGATATTGGACGGCGTGATGATTGCGCTGACCAGCCTGCGCGGCGATCTCCCGCAATGATGCGCCCTCAATTCCGTCGCGTGCAAAAATTACTTCTGCTGCAAGGATGAGAGCCACTTTTGGCCCGTCGGGTGCAGGGCTGATGGCCGGAGTGTGGGTTTGTGCAGTTCGTACGGTCATTTAAGCCACTTGGGATAGAGTGACATGCAGGTCAAGACAGTGGTGAATGGGGAGAATTCGCGAAAGTGGTCAACGAGAGTGTTGATTTTCGTCAACGGCTGTGTTGAATGGGCTTGACGAAAGAGCCCACCAGAGGCATCTAAGCCACATGGCTTAAATCAAAAGCCTTGGGAGAGTTGAAATGACGATGGAAACCGGCCTCATTTTTCACCCTTACATGCGCCCGGGTCGCACAGCGCGTCAGACGTTCCAGTGGGGCGTGGACAGCGCGGTTCACTGCGACAAGATCGGGTTCACGTCGATGATGATCTCCGAGCACGCCTCGCAGATCTGGGAAAACATTCCCAACCCCGAACTGATCATTGCTGCGGCCGCGCTGCAGACTGAAACCATCAGCTTTGCGCCGATGGCACACATTCTGCCGCACCAGCATCCAGCCAAGCTCGCCATGACCGTGGGCTGGCTCTCGCAGATCCTTGAAGGCCGCTACTTCATGGGAATCGGGGCAGGCGCTTATCCGCTCGCTTCGTACATCCACGGGATCAAGAACACCGAAACCACCTTCCTCAACGAGATGGTGCGTGAATCGCTGTTCATCATGGAAAAGATCTGGAAGCGCGAACCGTTCTTCTATGAAGGCAAGTTCTGGAGCGCGGGCTTCCCTGAAGAAGAACCGGCGGTGACTGAAGAGGACGAGCAGCACATGCTCGCGGACTATTCGCCTTACGGCGGGGGCTTCCCCGAATTTGCCGTGACCGGGTTCAGTGCCAACTCGCCGTCGATGAAGCTGGCGGGTGAGCGCAACTTCAAGCCTGTATCGATCTATTCCGGACTTGATGCTCTGAAGCGTCACTGGGAAATCTATTCCGAAGCCAACATCAAGGCTGGCTTCACGCCCGTCCGCCAGCGCCACGCTGTGTCGCAGACGGTGTTCTGCGCTGACACCGATGCCGAGGCAAAGCGGCTCGTGATGGAAGGTCCGATCGGCTACTGTTTCGACCGCTATCTCATCCCGATCTGGCGCCGCTTCGGCATGATGGACGGCTTCGCCAAGGACAACGGGGTCGACTCGCTCGACATCGATCTCGAGTTCCTGGTCGACAAGGTCTTTGTTGTCGGATCGCCTGACACGGTGGTCGACAAGCTGAACCATCTGTTCGAACAGACTGGCGGCTGGGGCACGCTTCAGGTCGAAGCGCACGATTATTACGACGATCCTTCGGCGTGGTTCAAATCGCTTGAACTGATTTCGAAGGAAGTGGCGCCTCGCGTCAAGGTTCCTGGCGCCAAGCTGGTCGACGCCTGAGGTGATCTGCTGAAGTCCAATTGAAGATCTTGTGTGTTTGCTGCGCGAGTGTTGCGCAGCAAACGCATCGGAAGCTGAGTTTTTCGATAACATAAAATGGGAGAAGGGATATGGTTCGGTTTTCAGATGGCGTCCGTGCGTTTGGCGCGCGGAAAAGTGGCTTGTTGCGCGGGAGCGCCAGTGCGGTTGCAGTAATCGTTGCTGCTCTGGCCACGCCGGTCTTCGCGCAGGCAGCGCAGGAACAGGCCGCCGACGAAGTCACCACGCAGGACATTGTCGTGACCGCGCAGCGCCGCGAGGAAAAACTGTCCAAGGTCCCCGTGTCGGTCGTTGCTTATGGCGCAGAAGCGCTGCAGACGCGCAACATTGCCAGCGAGCAGGACGTCGGCACGCTGGTTCCGGGCCTTCAGGTCAAGAACGGCCAGAATTCAAACCAGCTCAGCTACTCGATGCGCGGGCAGTCGCTTGATCCGTTCTCGGGCACCAGCCCCGCCGTTCTGCCATATCTCAATGAAGCGCCCTATAACCCCGGCAACACCGCAACGGCGTTCTTCGACCTTGGCTCGATCCAGGTCCTGAAGGGGCCGCAGGGCACGCTGTTCGGACGCAATGCAACGGGCGGCGCGGTGCTCTACACCACGCCGATGCCGGGCGACGATTTTGGCGGCTATGTGATCCTGCGCGGTGCTTCGCGCGAGTTTGGCCAGATGCAGGCTGCCGTCGATCTGCCGATCGTCAAGGACAAGTTGGCCATCCGTCTGGCATTCGATGCCACCCGCGGCAACGGCTACGTCACCAACATCAACACCGGCAACACGCTGGGCGACAAGAACAGCCGTTCGGGCCGCGCCACCATCCTGTTCACGCCGACCGAGACGATCAAGAACGTCACGGTTTTCCAGCATGACCGGGTCCGGGGCAGTGAAGGCGTCGGCGGCATCTTCAACTACTACTCGCTGCCGACCACACCGGGCGATCCGTCGACCCAGTTCATCAGCGATGGCACCACGCATACACCCAATACCACGGGCACGATGCTGTCCAACACGCTGGCTGCGATCTACAGTGCGAACGACGGTCCGGCTGGTCCCGGCTTCTTCCCGGGTGCTGTCGAGGGCTACACCAAGTTCTCGCGCGCTAACCCCTACAAGGTGTTCCTGCAGTACGATCTCCCGCACCGCGCCGAGAACACGTTTGTTTCCAACACGACCGAAATCGAAGTTGGCAGCAACGCGAAGATCAAGAACATCTTCAGCTACATGAAGGGCAATTCGCGCACCCCGGGCAATCTGGGAGGCGGTCCTTTCGGTTCGCTGTGGCTGTTCAAGCTGGCCGGGATCAATGCAACCGGTGCGCCGGGCGGCCAGACCTTCAAGTCGGAAACCTACAGCAACGAACTGCAATTGCAGGGCGAAACGGCTGATGGCAGGCTGAACTACACGGCGGGTGTGTTCTATTCGAACCAGAAGCGGTTCGAAATCATCCCGATCAACATCGGCGCAGACGTCGTTCCCGGCGGCATTGCCGACATCTCCTACGCCTATCGCAACCGGCAGACATCCAAGGCCGTCTTTGCGCAGTTCAGCTACGAGGTGACCGACAAGCTCACCGCTACGCTCGGCGGGCGTTACACTTGGGAAACGGTGGGCATCCGGCAGGCAGCAGGCAATGTCTTCGGCGTCGATCCAAACTCGGCAGCGGCAGACCAGAGCACGAAGCTTTCGGCTCCGGCATGGACTGCCAGCTTGCAGTACCAGATCGATCCGAACAACATGGTCTACTTCAACCAGCGCGGCAGCTTCCGTTCGGGCAATCTCAACGGCACGGTGGCTCCGTTCACCGATCCGTTGACGGGTAAGGCGGCCAACCTGTTCAAGAACGAGAAGGTCCATGACTTCGAACTGGGCTACAAGTTCAACGGCAGGCTCGGGTCGATGCCGGTCCAGTTCAACGTGGCGGCGTACAAGATCATCGTGAAGGACGCCCAGCGCGCGCTTTACGCGATCGTCGGCGGTGCACCGGCGGGCTTCACCGTCAACGTGCCGCAGGCCGAGACGAAGGGCTTCGAAGTCGACGCCTTTGCCGGTCTGACGTCCTGGCTCGATGTCGGGTTCAACCTTGCCTATACCGACGCCCGGTATACCAAGCGCACTGTGCCAATTCCGTTCGTGGGCACGCTGCTGGTTGACTCCTACCCGGACGCTCCGAAGTGGGCAGGGTCTGCCAATGCCGAGATCAAGTTCCCGGTTCCGGCAGATATCGGCAAGATCAGCCTGCGCGCCGACTACTACAAGCAGTCGAGCTTCTTCTTCTCGAACACCGACGGTACGTCGACTCCGGGAACGAAGCTTAAGGGCTATTCGACGCTGGCGATGCGCTTGAACTGGAAGGAAATCATGGAAAGCCAGGTTTCCGCTGCCTTGTTCGTGCGCAACCTGACCAAGAATACCTACTATGTTTCGGGGTACGCGCTTGGTGCATCGAATGGCGTCAACACCGCCTATCCGGGTGAACCACGCACGTTTGGTGCTGAACTCTCGGTCAAGTTCTGATCGCTTGAAAGACTATCATCACCGGCATGAAAGTGCCGGTGATGATAGAGCCTACGGAAACAAAAATGCTGCGGCTTTCACCGCAGCATTTTTTGATTCAGGCATAATGTCATATCCAACTAGCCGCGTAGTTCGAGCCCGTTGCCATCGGGATCGACGAGATAGAGCGACTGGCCCCAACCTGACGCACCGAACCGTTCGGCAGCGGACCCGATTTCGACGTCATGGGCAAGAAGGTGGGCGCGCACCGTGTCGACGTCGAAATCCTTCACGGTCAGGCATAGGTGGTCCATGTTGCGCGCAGGGCTTTCGGGCAGGGGCGGGCCCGCCAGCAGATCGACGAAGGACTGCCCGACTCGCAGATGCGCCAGCGAGATTTCGTCCCTGCGCCATTCGAGCATGCAGCCCAGAATCTCGCAGTAGAACCTTATGGAACGCTCAAGGTCCGTAACCTTGACGACGACGTGATCGATTCCGGAGATTTCCATAGCCAATGAACTGCGACGGTTGGCGCTGCGAGGCAAGCCTTGTGACGCTGCGTCAACACTAAAGTTGATTAAGTTGCGCGGCGTCCCGGATCGCCATTGACAAGCCGAGCTCCGACCACGTATCAACGTTGGTGTTGATAAGAGTGATGGGGATTGAGGCGATGAAATTCCACCTGATGCAGACCGGTGTCGTGGGGCGCCGCCATGAGATCGAGGCCGGCATGGCCGGGCAGCGCAATGACCTGTATCAGCGGTTTCTCGAAGAAGTTCGGGGATATGTTCAGCTGGCCGACGACCTTGGATTTTACGGTTATTGCCAGCCCGAACACCACCTTCAGATCGAGGGCTTTGAAGCTAACAACCATCCTGGGATGTTCAGCCTGTTTGTGGGGCAGAACAGCAAGCGCATGAAAGCCGGAATCATGGGTTACACCATGACCACACACAATCCGGTGCGCGTGGCTGAAGAGATCGCAACGCTCGATCACATGCTGCAAGGCCGGATGTATTGCGGCTTCACCCGCGGTTATCATGCCCGCTGGGTTGATAGTTACGCCGCCAAGGAAGGCGTCAGCGCGACGACCCCCGACAATGTCAAAGCCCGTGACGAGCAGGATGCTCGCAACCGCTCGATGTTCGAAGAGGGCGTTCGCGTCGTCAAGAAGGCCTGGACCAGCGACGTTTTCAGCCACAAGGGCGAAAATTGGGAATTCCCGCCGAACGGTGGTTCAACCGGGCACCCCGCCTATGCCAAGTATGGCAAGGGGCAGGACGCCGACGGCATCGTTCGTCAGATCGGCATTGCTCCCAAATGCTATCAGGACCCGCATCCCCCGATCTATGGCGGTTTTGCCGCTTCGGGCCGGACCATCGATTTCTGGGCGGAAGAGGGCGGCAAGCTGATCGTGCTGTCGGACAATCTCGATTTCTGTGAATCGCTGAACAACCGGTACATCGCATCTGCCGCAAAGGTAGAGCGCGAGGTGACCAACACGCAGGCATCGGCCTGGGGCGGTTTCCTGATGCTGACCGACGACAAGGATCGTGCGGCCAAGCTGATGGAAGAGCACATGTGGTTCTGGGACGAATGGTTCATCCCGCTGGGCCAGCGTCCGCCAAACGTGCTGATCGGATCGGCTGACGAGATTTCTGACCAGATCGCCCGGGCGCAGGACCGTCTGGGCTTCGACGAACTGTTCCTGATGTTCGGGCAGGGCCACCTTGAGCCCGAGGAAAACAAGGAAGAACTGGATCAGTTCATCAGCAAGGTAGCGCCGCGCTTCTCCACGAAGAACGCAGAAGGCGTGTACGTCTGATTTGACTGGATGAGTCAGAAGACACAATCTCCGGGAGAGAATGTAATGTCCATGCAGTGCGGTATCTTCATGACGCCCTACAATCCCCCTAGCCGGACGCCGCGTCAGGTGTTCGACTGGGCGGTCGATATTGCGCGTATCGCTGACGAGGCGGGTTTCGCCGATTTCATGATCGGTGAGCACTACACACTTGGCTGGGAAAACATTCCCATGCCCGAAGCGATCATCGCGGCCTGTGCGCAGACGACAAAGCAGATCCGTTTTGCCCCGATGGCCCACTTGCTGCCCTACCATGATCCGGCAACGCTCGCGATCCGGATCGGCTGGCTCAGTCAGGTCATGGAAGGTCGTTACTTCCTTGGCGTGGCTCCGGGCGGGCACCACACCGACGCGATCCTGCACGGCTTTGACAACATCTTCGAACTGCCGCCCCGCCAGCTTGAAGCGCTCGGACTGATGGAGCGCGTATGGGAGGGCAAGCCTTTCCTCGAAAAGGGCAAGTACTATCAGGCAGGCTTCCCCGGCCCAGACACCATGCCCGAATACAACGTCGAGATCGCGAACAACGGACCATATGGCGGGCGTGCGGCACTGGAAATTGCAGTGACGGGCCTTTCGCAGAAGTCGTCGTCGATGAAGTTTGCGGGTGAACGCGACTACTCGCCGATTTCGTTCTTCGGCGGCACGCCGCAGATGAAGGCGCACTGGGATACCTGGTCCGACGCGATGATTTCGAAGGGCCACACGCCCGACCGCAAGCGTTACCGCGTGTGTCGCGACATCTTCATTGCCGACACTGATGCCGAGGCAAAGCGCTTGGTCCGCCAGACCGGGATGATGCAGACCTGGCACAAGTATCTGAAAGAGATCTACGTCAAGTTCGGGCTGTTTGACGGGATCATCTACGACAGTGGTATCGACATAACCCCAGACGCTATCGACGAAGACTTTCTGATCGAACACGTGATCCTGTGCGGATCGCCTGAAACCGTCATCGAAAAGCTGGAAAAGCTCGCCGATGCGGTAGGCGGCTGGGGGCAAATCGTGGCCAATCAGCATGATAGCCTCGACGATCCCAAGCCGTGGGAAGAATCGCTGCGCCGACTGGCGACCGAGGTTTGTCCCAACGTGCGAATGCCGAACTAAGCCCTGCCGGCGATGCCCGATGACGGTGCCTTGAAGAGCGCCGGATTGTTCATCGCCGGACCGTGGAGAGGACCTGAGAAATGAGCAGTGCAAGAGCATGTGTCCTGGTTGAACCCAACCGGATTGAAACCTGGGATGTTCCGGTGTTCGATCCCGAGCCGGGCGGCGCGCTGGTGCGTATCGTGGCGGGCGGGGTGTGCGGCAGCGATGTCCACATCTTGTCGGGCGAAGCAGGGATAATGCCCTTTCCGATCATCCTGGGCCACGAAGGCGTCGGCCGGATCGAGAAGTTGGGGCCGGGTGTCACGACCGACTATGCGGGCGTTGCGGTAAAGCCGGGCGACCTTGTCTATTGGGCGCCGATCGCGCTGTGCCATCGCTGCCACAGTTGCACCGTGCTGGACGAGACGCCGTGCGACAATTCGCAGTTCTTCGAACACGCAGAAAAGCCGAACTGGGGCAGTTACGCCGATTTTGCTTGTCTGCCCAACGGCCTAGCGTTTTTCCGCCTGCCCGATGGTGCGTCGGTCGATGCAGTGATCGCGCTTGGCTGCGCGCTGCCGACGGTGCTGCGCGGCTTTGATCGCTGCGGACAAATCCGCATGGGCGACACGGTTGTAGTGCAGGGCGCGGGGCCGGTCGGTCTTTCGGCAATCCTTGTAGCGAAGCTCTCCGGTGCGCGTGAGATCATCGCGGTGGACATGCACGAGAACCGCCTTGCGATTGCCAAGGCGCTGGGTGCGACGGCAACCGTTTCACTCAAGGATCCGGCAGAAGAACGGCGCAGGCAGATCTATGACCGCGTTTCGGTCAACGGTCCCGACGTCGTTGTCGAAGCGGCAGGCGTGCTCCAGGCATTTCCCGAAGGCGTGGACATTGCCGGCAATCACGGACGCTACATCATCCTCGGGCTGTGGGGCGCCATTGGCACGCAGCCTATTTCCCCGCGCGACCTGACGCTCAAGAACCTGACGATTGCCGGGGCGACGTTCCCCAAGCCCAAACACTACCATCAGGCGCTCCATCTGGCGGCGCGGCTGAACGGCGAGTACCCGCTGGCCGAGATCGTCAGCCATCGCTTCGGCGTCGGGCAGGCGCTGGAGGCGCTGGAGGCAACAGCAGCGGGTGCGGTGATCAAGGCCGTCATCGACCCCGAAATCAACTGACTGAACGAAGGACGACCCATGGTTCAAGCAACTGTCGCCGATAACCGCGTTCGTGCAGAACGCCCGGTCCATGTCCCCGAGGCGCGAGTCCGGGACATCGACATGTATGCCCTCGATGGCATCGAACAGGGCTTTCACGAAGCGTGGAAGGCCCTGCAGACGCCCGACACCCCCGGGCTGGTCTGGACCCCGCTGACGGGCGGGCATTGGGTGGCTACTCGCGGCGAAGTGATCAGGGAGGTCTACAGCGATCCTTCCAGGTTTTCGAGCGAGGTCATCTTCCTGCCCAAGGAAGCCGGCGAGAAGTATGGCATGGTGCCAACGCGGATGGATCCGCCCGAGCACACGCCCTATCGCAAGCTACTCGATACAGGACTGAACCCTGCACAGATCCGCAAGATGGAAGAGAAGGTGCGCCAGGCGGCGATCGACCTGATCGAACCGCTGGTTGCCAAGGGACAGTGCGATTTTGCTGCGGAATACGCCAACGTGTTTCCGGTCAAGGTGTTCATGGCGATGGCGGGCCTGCCGATGTCGGACGTGCCCAAGCTGGCCGTCTTCGCCAAGGACATGACTCGTCCTGCCGGCAATTCGCCCGAGGAAATGGCCGCAACTCTTGATGCCGCCAACAAGGGCTTCGATGCCTATGTCGATCCGATCATTCGTGAACGGCGCGGCAAGGATGGTACCGATCTCATTTCGGTCATGGTCAACGGGTCGATCAACGGTGAGCCCATGCCGCACGAAAAGGCGGTGGGGCTGATCTCGCTGCTCCTGCTGGGCGGGCTTGATACGGTCGTCAATTTCCTCAGCTTCTCGATGATCTACCTTGCCCGGCACCCGGAAAAGGTAGCGGAAATTCGCGAGGACGAATTGAAATTGCGTCGCGGCGTTGAAGAACTGTTCCGCCGGTTCCCGGTGGTGTCGGACGCGCGGATGGTTGCGACCGACCTCACATTCTGCGGCGTGGACCTCAAGAAGGGCGACATGATCCTGCTGCCCACCGCGCTCCACGGTCTGGACGCAGATGTGCATGTCGATCCGTGGGATCTCGATTGGGAACGCAAGACGGCGCAGCACAGCACGTTCGGCGGTGGGCCGCATCGCTGTGCAGGTCTGCATCTGGCCCGGCTGGAGGCCACGGTCACGCTGCAGGAATGGATCCGCCAGATTCCGGAGTTCAGCCTCGCGCCTGGGGCCAATCCGGTCTATCATTCGGGGATTGTCGCGGCAGTGGAGAACGTTCCACTGGTGTGGGATGTCCCGCAGGCTGGTTGATCAATCGGTGCCGCGGTGCTCCGGTGCCGCGGCGGCGATATCCAGTGCCTGCATGATCGCGCGGCGGCCGATGCCCAGTGCGATGGCGTTGTGGAGGTGGACGCGGAAGCCTGGGCGGAAGCGGTGGCTCGGCGCAGCGTCGCAGGCGAGCGCTGCCAGTTCCTTGACACGTGCGCGGACCGTACCACTGCGCCAGGGGATCGCGCAATATTCGAAGAAGCCGGTGAAGATGTCGGGCGAAAGCCGCAGCATGGCCTCGAGGAAGCCCGGTAATTCGGCGGAGAAGCCGGTCCAGAAAGGATCGGTGCCAACGTGGCGGTCCCACAGCGCCTTCTGTACGGCATCGAACGGGGCTTCGCCATCGATCAGGCCACGTGCGCTAGCGGCTGCAAGCACTGAGGATGCCGACACCATCAGGGTGTGGACGCCAAGGCCGGAGGTAAGAGCAAGAATTTCCTGCACTTGCGCGACTGCCGCGCCGGCATTGAAACACTCGGCAATTGCTGCATCGATCTGGGCGCGGCCAAGTGCGGTTACAGACGCACTCACGGCGAGTGTCACCAGCGCCGCACTGAGCGCATCGAGTGGTTCGCCATCGGCAATTCCACGGGTCAGGTCTTCGGCTTCAGCGCGCAATGCGGCGACGGAAATTGCGGTCATTCCCGGACTTTGGCCAAGCATTGCGCTTCTGTCAACTTATGTGTTGACTGGATCGTGGCCGTTGCTCATATGGATTGTGTGAGAGGGAGTCGGAACGTGTCGACGCTGGAAGAGCGCATCGGAATACTTGAAGACAGAGCCGCCATTCAGGATCTGGTCGCGGTGTACTTCCGCGCGTCTGACGATGATGACTATGCCTTGATGGCGCAGTGTTTCACGCGCAATGCGCGGTTCGAAGCTTCAGGATTCGAGGATGCTGCAGGCCGGGACGGCATTGTGGCGCTGATCAAGGCGGCACGGGCCGGTATGGGGCAGACGGTGCATACCCCCAACTATGTGCACATTGGTTTTACCGGCGCAGACACAGCCGACGGCATGGTGTGCGCGCATCTGGAGCTCGGGCTGGGCGAAGCGACCTATTTCGGCGCCGTCCGCTATATCGACCGTTACGAGCGCGAGGATGGCCGGTGGCGGATCGCAGTGCGGGCGATGAAGGTCGTGCACATTGCACCGTGGTCCGAAGCCACCAGTTCCTTGACCACTGCGCTGAACGTGCGGTGGCCGGGTGCCGATCCGTTGCCTTCGGACTTTCCGAGAGCGCGGGACGGGTGACATTTTTTTTGAGTGAATCGTCAACGCTTGCGTTGAATTATTGAGCGCTGCGAAGCGCGAGTTCGGCAGGGGAAACCCGGCCAATGCAACAGGAGAGACATCGTGGATCATGCAAACGCTTTGGACCGGATCGTCGAGGAACGCGCGATCGAGCGGATCGTGTTCGACTATGCCTACTATCTCGACATGAACATGCCCGAGAAGATGATCGAGTTGTTCGTCGATGATTGTGAAGTCAGTTATGCGCCCAACTTCGGCGCTACCGGCATCGAGGATTATGCCAAGACGCTCGACGGCATCGGCACCTTTTTCCGCGGCACATCGCACCATGTATCGAACATCGTGATCGACTGGGTGAGCGACAGCGAAGCCACCTTGCGCGCTGCCGTGCTGGCGATACACCGCTACACCAAGGAGCGTCCAGACGGCATTCTCTATGGCCAGTACCACGATGTCGTGGTCAAGCAGGACGGCCAGTGGAAGTTCAAGAAGCGTATCTTGAAGACCGTCATGACCACGGATTATCACGTCCGGGCATCGAACCCCATCGGCCGCGTGGAGTAATCGCAATGGCGGGCGAATATGCCACGATCCGGATCGAGCACGAAGAGGCGCTCAGCTGGATCGTGCTCGATCGGCCCGAGGCGGCGAACGCATTGTCGCCGCAACTGCTCGACGAATTCGCCCACGCGCTTGAACGTTTGAAGCACGAAGGCGCGCCGGTCATTGCCATTCGCGGCGAGGGCAAGGGCTTTTGCGCGGGCATGGATCTGGGCAGCTACGGCGCGGGCGACAGCGGCCCTGCCGATCCGATGGGCGACCATGCGCGACTGCGTGCCAATGTCGATCGCTGGCTGCTGATGTGGGATCATCCCAAGCCGGTGATCGCTGCGGTGCACGGCTTCTGCCTCGCTGCGGCGGCGCAGATGTGCGTGTTTACCGACATCACGATCGTGGCGGACGACGTGCGCATCGGGGAGCCGACGATCCCTATCGGCGGCGGCTTCATCGCGCCGACCTGGGTCAGTCTTGTCGGTCCCAAGCGCGCCAAGGAATTCGCGTTCGTGCCGGGCAACTGGATCGACGGCCCGACTGCGGTGACCTGGGGCTGGGCGAACCACTGCGTGCCTGCGGCTGATCTGATTCCGGCGGTGCGATCGCTGGCGCAACGCATCGCAATGACGCCGCCCGACGTGCTGCGTCTCAAGAAGCTGTCGATCAATCGCGCTACGGAGGCTGCAGGCTTCAGGCAGGCGCTGTCCGGCATCGCGGAAATCGACGCATTGCTGCACCTGGCACCGGCGGTGCTCGAAGTGCGGCAGCGCATGAAGGAACAAGGCCTCAAGGCCGTCATCCAGCAATTCAAGGTTGCGCCGACGAGCCCGCTCGTCGCGCCGAAGGAGTAGACATGGCAGACGTAGAATTCACCATCGAAGGGCATGTCGCGCATGTCCGCCTGAACCGCCCGCAGGGCCTGAACGCGATCACCCAGGAAATGGATGACCTGCTGCTGGACGCGTGGAATACGATCAACGCTGATCCTGACATCTGGTGCGCGGTCCTTTCGGCCGAGGGCGAGAAGGGCTTCTGCATCGGCGCCGACGTTTCTGGCGGTGCCGAGCGCAAGACGCGCATGGCGCTGGGCGGCGGCTTGACCGGTATCGGCGGTCCGCTGGTCACGCTTAAAAAGCCATTGATCGCTGCGGTGCAGGGATTCTGCGTCGGCGGCGGGTTCGAGCTGGCGATGTGCGCGGACATCATCGTCGCCGCCGAAACCGCCCAGTTCGGTCTGCCTGAAACCAAGGTTGGCATCATTGGCGAATGCGGCGTTGTCCACCGCGCCATGCGCCAGTTGCCGCACCATATTGCGATGGCGATGATCCTGACCGGCGAGCGCATCAAGGCCGACGTGGCCGAACGCTTCGGGCTGGTGAACGAGGTCGTGCCGTTTGCTGATCTCGCCGCCACTGCGCAGAAGTGGGCTGACAAGATCAACGCGGCCTCTCCGCTCGCCAATCAGGCAGCCAAAGCCGCTGCGCTGGGCCGTCTGGGCCATCCGCTCGAGGTTGCGCTGATGTCGCGCTTCGAGGAGATCGAGCAGTACGCCGAAAGCAGCGACAAGCGCGAAGGTGAACTGGCCGGTGCTGAGCGCCGCAAGCCGGTGTGGACGGGGCGCTGACATGAGCGGGGAAGGCGCAACGGAGCCAGGCGAAACGGACATCCGGGTCGAGATCGATCCGGGGCACTTCCGTTCCGTCCTTGGCAATTATCCGACAGGCGTGTGCGTCATCACCGGCTGCAGCCAGGACGGCGAGGCAGCCGGGCTGGTCGTGGGCA
Source organism: Novosphingobium sp. MMS21-SN21R (assembly GCF_031846015.1). GTDB lineage: Bacteria > Pseudomonadota > Alphaproteobacteria > Sphingomonadales > Sphingomonadaceae > Novosphingobium. The sequence continues at coordinate 1,647,188 of NZ_JAVRDU010000001.1, forward strand.
GCTTCACGTCTGTTTCGCTAGACCCGCCGCTCGTCGCCTTTTTCCCCGATCGCAAATCGAGCAGTTGGCCGCAAGTGCGCGCATGCGGCCACTTCTGCGTGAATGTGCTGGCGGAGGATCAGGTCGAGCTGTGCCGCCAGTTCGCATCGCGCGGTGGCGACAAGTTCGAGGGTGTGTCGCACCGCATTTCCGAGCTGGGTATGCCTTTGCTCGATAATGTCGTTGCGCATATCGAATGCACCATCGAGGCGGAGATTGACGCGGGCGATCATACGATCGTCCTGGGCCGTGTGCAATCGCTCGCGGTTGAGCGCGCGGTTGGTCCACTGCTGTTCTTCAGGGGTGCTTACGGGCGCTTCGACGCCGCAGGTTGAAGGCAGGTGTCTGCCAATCTCGGTCACTATCCGCCCAATCCGGCGTATGGCAGTGGAATCTTCAGGCGGCGGATCAGCTTTTCGGCTTGGGGTAACGGCATCCAGGTGGCGGTGCTCGACGACTTCCACGAAATGAGCGTGGCGCTGTTTGTGGAAGGCGGGGTGATCGCCGACGTCCACGCGCGGATGGACCGGTTCCCCAAGACGAGTTGCCCGGGGGCGACTGCTGCCTTGGGATCGCTGCGCGGCATGCCTGCCGACGGAACGCCGCCGTCTTTGACGAGCGACGAGCGGGGCGGACAATGCACGCATCTGGTTGATCTTGCCCGGTTGGGCCTATCTTGGATGGCGCGGGGCGACCGCGCGCAGACAGTCGAAGTTTCGCTGACCGACCGTGACGAGGCCCGCCATCAGCGTTTGACCGTGGAGGTTGACGGCGCAGTGGCTCTAGAATGGGTTTTGCATGACGAGATCATTGCCGAGCCGGTAGAACATCGCGGAAAGAGCCTGTTCGGCGGCTTCACGCGCTGGGTGCAGGATCGGTTTTCGCCCGCCGAGGCAGACTTGTGGCGGATAGCGCAAATGGCGGTTTTCGTGGCGCGTGGCAGGGCGTATATTGTCGATGGACCGCAGCCGCGGCGTGTTTCGGAAGAGCCTGCGCGGCAAGGCGCGTGCTACAGTTTCAGCGGTGCCGCCTTCGAAACGGCATTCGACAACACAGGCTATGTCCGCGACATGAGCGAAGGCTTTCCGCCCCGCTTCAAGGCCGCGCAAGAATACATAAAAAGAGGAGCATGAGATGACCGCGATTGCCACCATCGATGAAATCATCGACGAGGCTCGCAATGGGCGCCCGTTCATCCTGGTCGATGCAGACGACCGTGAGAATGAAGGCGACATCATCGTGCCCGCCCAGTTCGCCACGCCCGACCGCATCAACCAGATGGCGATCCATGCGCGCGGGCTGATCTGCCTTGCGATTACTGCCCAGCGTGCGCGTGATCTTGAACTTTCGCCGATGTCGAGCGACAATCGTTCGGGCCACGGTACGGCGTTTACAGTTTCGATCGAGGCGCGCGAAGGTGTGACCACCGGGATTTCGGCATTCGACCGTGCCCGGACAATTTCGGTTGCGGTCAATGCGCAGAGCGGCGCGCGTGATCTCGTCTCGCCGGGGCACGTGTTTCCGCTCGTCGCGCGCGACGGCGGCGTGCTGGTACGACCGGGGCACACCGAGGCGGCAGTCGACATTTCACGGCTGGCGGGACTGATCCCCGCTGGCGTGATCTGTGAAGTGATGAACCCCGATGGGACGATGGCACGGCTGCCCGATCTCGTGCCTTTCGCGGCCGAACACGGCATGAAGATCGGCACGATCGCCGATCTGATCGCATGGCGCCGCAAGACCGAGACACTCGTCGAACGCGTTGCAAGCGGGCCGTTCGACAGCCACTACGGCGACAGTTTCACGATTCACGTCTATCGCGATCTGGTCGACAATTGCGAACATGTCGCGCTGGTGCAGGGCAATATCCGGCCAGGTGTGGATACGCTGGTCCGGGTGCACCAGTTCGATTTGACCGCCGACCTGCTCGGCTATCGCAATGCCCACCCCGACTATGTGCCTGCGGCCCTGCGCCAGATGGCGGGGCACGATGGTCCGGCCGTGGCAGTGTTCGTGCAGGATCCCGATCGTGCCTCGATCTCGCGCCGGGTCATGGGCGGGCGCGGGGAGTATGCACGGCTTTCAAGCGACCGTGATTACGGCATCGGCGCGCAGATCCTCAAGGACCTCGGCGTCGAGCGGATGGCGCTGCTGACTTCCAGCAGCCGGAAAATGGCCGCGCTAGAAGGGTTCGGCCTCGAAATCGTGGATCGCCGGGCCATTGTCGAAGGCTGATGGCTTGGGCGGACGAGGCCCGATGTCGCGCAAAACCGCTGGTCATCAGGGGCGGAGGTCGATACGCGTCACGCCATGGTAACGACGAGCAACATTTCAAAGCGCCGCAAATCCGCGCTCGAAGAAGGCAGCACCGACTATCTGGCGAAGCGTGCCGAACTGGTCGAGATTGCGGGGCGGCAGTTCAAGGCCCATGGTTTCAAGGCGACGACACTGGCGGAAATCGGCCACAAGGCCGGGCTCGATCGCGCCACCGTCTATTACTACTTCGGCAGCAAGGAAGAGCTGTTCCGCGAATGCCTGCGTGTTGGCGTCGAAGCCAACATCGCGGCGTGTGAAGCCATTTTCGCCGATGAGACGCTGGAATCAGCGCAAAAACTGCGTGCAGTCATCACCCAGCTGATGTCGGCCTATGACCAGTACTACCCGCATATGTACGTCTACATTCAGGAAGAGATGAGCCGGGTTACCGGCGAGAAAAGCGCATGGGCGCAGCGGATCGTGGCCAAGACTCGCACGTTCGAGCGGATCGTGCTCAGCCTGATCAGCGAACTTATCGCCAAGGGTGAAATGCGCTCGGACATTGCCGTTTCGGTCGCAGCCAACGCGGTGTTCGGGATGCTAAACTGGACGCACCGCTGGTATCAGCCTGGCGGTACGCATTCCGCGCAGGAAATCTCGGACTCGTTCTGCGAGATCTTCTTCAGCGGCATGCAGAAGCGCTAGGCGCCATTTGCGCTAGATGCGAGTGCGCAGTGCCCGCTTGTCGACCTTGGTCGCCGACATCGGCCATTCGCCATCGTTCATGAAGAAGACGGCGCGCGGCACCTTGTAGCTGGCGATGCGGCCCTGGCAAAAGTCAATGAGCTCCTGCTCCGTGGCAGTTTGGCCGGGACGCAGTTCGACAAAGGCAACGGGCACTTCATCAAGGCGAGGGTCGGGGCGCCCGACGACTTCGGCAAGCTTCACCGCAGGGTGACTGCAGATATAGGCCTCGACCTCGATTGCGGCGACGTTTTCGCCGCCGACCTTGAGCATGTCCTTGGCGCGGCCGTTGAAAGTCAGCTCTCCGTCGTGTCCGCGTGCATAAAGATCACCGGTGTGCAGCCAGCCGTCGCTGTCGAGCGCTTCGGCGGTCTTGTCGGGAGAGCGATGGTAGCCTTCCATCACGCTGTATCCGCGCACGAGAATTTCACCCACGACGCCGGGCGCTGCTTCGGCGCCGCTATCCAGATCGACGATCTTCACCTCGATGCCGGGCACCGGTTTGCCTTGGCTGATTGTGCGCTGTTCGGGCGTTTCGTCGGGAGCGCAAAGAGCGAAGATCCCGGCGGTTTCAGTCATCCCGCAGGCCTGCATGAATTCGGCTTCGGGAAATGTGCGTTGGGCGCGGTCGACGAGGGCAGGCGGCGCGATCAGGAGCACCTTGCGCAAGGCGGCAAGTCGCTTCGGGTCGAATTCGGGATGGTCGAGTAGGGGCTGCAGGATCGCGGGGAACCACGGCCATGCCACGGTCACCCTTTCGCGCTCCATCAGGTCGAGCGCGCGGCCCGGATCGAAGAAGACGTCGGTGATATATGTGCCGCCTGTGCCGATCGCGCCGATGAAAGGCGCGAACGAGCCGATGTGGAAAAGCGGTCCGCCGCCCCACGTCACGTCATGGTCGGTGGCACGGAAGCGGCTGCTGGCGCGCTCTACGGGACCGCGCGTGACGGCTTCGTGAGTGAGCAGGCAGCCCTTGGGGTTGGCCGTGGTACCCGAAGTGTAGATGATCAGCGCGGTGTCGCGCAGACGGGTGGCGCGGCGCGCCTGATCGACCGCGCTGGCGGGGACTTTCGCGGCCGCTTCTGCAAAGGCATCGCGCGACAGGAAGCCAGCCGGCGCATCGCCTTCCAGCACGACGATTCCGCGAAGCTTTGGCGCTTCGGCGAGCGTCAGGGTGCTTCCTGCCGCGCTGGCACCAAGCGTGGGCAGGGCGCTGGACAGCACTTCGCGGAAATCGACGAAGCGGGTGTCGGCAGCGGTGGTCAGGATAAGGGCAAGGTCGGCGTTCTCGATGATGTAGCCGAGTTCCCGGCTCTTGTGCCGGGCATTGAGCGGGACGGCCACGCAGTTGGCGAGGGCTGCGCCGAACAGCGCCGTCACCATTTCGCGGCTGTTGTTCGCCAGAATGCCGACGTGCGCGCGTGGCGCAAGTCCCAGGCCGATGATGCCGCGCGCGATCTCGACCGAGGCGTCGCGCAGCTCGGCATATGTCAACGTGAGTTCGGGCATGACCAGCGCGTTGCGGTCAGGATATCGGGCTGCGCTGCGCACCAGCAGATCCGCCAGCGGGCAAACCTCGGACCACTCCGTGAACGTCAAGGCACTACACTCCCGCTTCAATGCTTATTGTCTGCCGAAATTATAGGATCACTCCCGCCTGTCAACGCTAATGTTGATTGGCGGGAAAATGATGATCCGGTTCAGGCCATTTCGAACCCTTCGTAGCCCATGTACGCGACTTGCTCGCAGCGTTTGCGATACTCGGGCCCGCCGCCAACATGGACCAGGGTCCGGCGAACGATCGTGCCATCAGGCTTGGTGGTCGTTCTCACCCACCATGCATTGGCTTCGGCAAGCAAGGTGCGGGCAAAGTCACGGTAGACGGATTCGGTCCACTCATCCTCGGCGGCCTGCGATGCTTCGGCAAAGGTCAGGCCCTTTGCGGCCATATAGACCAGCATCTGGGTCACCCATTCTGCCTGAAGCCCGCCACAAACGCCGACGTTGCAGAAGGCCGAGCCATTGTGAGGGCCGACGAGCGTGTAGAAATTGGGGAAGCCGCGCGCCTGAAGGCCAAGGAATGTCGTCGGCCCATCGGCCCAGACGTCCTTTAGGCGGGCGCCGCTCTTGCCGCGGATGTCGATCCGGTCGAGCGATCCGGTAACCGCATCGAAGCCCGTTGCGAAGATGATCACGTCCAGCTCGTAGAAGGCGTCTGCCGTCTGGATGCCGGTTTCGGTGATCTCGACGATCGGGGCCTCGTGGATGTCGACGAGGTGGACATTGTCCTTGTTATAGGCCTCGTAGTAGTTCGTTTCCATCGGGACGCGCTTGCCGCCGAAGGGGTGATCCTTCGGGATCAGCTTTTCGGCAATGGTCTGGTCCTTGACCCGCGAACGGATCTTGTCGGCGACGAAATCGGCAAGGAACTTGTTCGATTCCTTGTTGACCAGCAAATCGCGGAAGCCGCTCAGCCAGATGCCGTAGCCGGGCTGGTTGTAGAGGTTTTCGAAGAAGGCCTCGCGTTCCTCCGCCGGCACGTCGATCGCCTTGCGCTGGTCACGGTGATAGGGAAATGCCGTGTCGGTGATCTTCACATATTCGAGAATGTTGGGGTAGCGCTTGCGGATGACCTCCATCTCGTCCTTGCTGATCGGGGTGTTGCCAAGCGGCGTGCACCAGTTCGGCGAACGCTGGAACACCTGAAGCTGGCCTGCTTTCTCGGCGACGATAGGGATGATCTGCACGCCAGTGGCCCCGGTGCCGATGATGCCGACCCGCTTGCCCGAGAAATCGATATCGCGCGGTAGTCCGGCTTCGTCGACCGGCCAGCGCGAGGAGTGGAAGGCTTCGCCCTTGAACGCCGAGATGCCCTTGATGTCAGGCATTCTCGTGGCCGAGAGCGGGCCGGTGCACGAAATAAGGAAGCGGCAAGTCAGCACCTCGCCTTTACCGAGCGTGACCTGCCAGACGTTGCCTGCATCCTGATAGTGCGCCGCCACGACCTTGGTATTGAAACGGTAGTGCTTGCGCACATCCATCGCGTCTGCGGCGCGATTGGCGTAGCGCAGCATTTCGGGCTGCGAGGCGAAGCGCTCGTTCCAGTCCCAGTCGGGGATGATGCCCTTCAGCGCGAAGTAGCCGTAGGCGTAGCTTTCGGTGTCAAGACGGCAGCCGGGATAGCGGTTCCAGAACCACGTTCCGCCGACATCGTTGCCGGCTTCGATCCCGCAGACTGACATGCCGTTCTGTTCGAGCAGGTGCGTTTGGTAGATGCCGGTCACGCCAGCACCAATGACCACTGCATCGAAATCGGGCTTCTGTTCGCCAACAATCATAACTGACACCTCTGGACTGCGACAGCCGATTCAGGCCGCTGCTCGAGAAATATACTCACCAGAATATATTTATTCCGTCAAGGTTATAATCGTGTTTTGGGGAATATTGCCTTCAAGTCGTGGCACAGGCTCGCGCGCGCTGAAGGCAAGAGAGCCTTGCGCAAACGAAGAGAAAAAATAGGAAAATGGGAACACGGCTGGATTTCCAGACCGCAGGGGTAATCGGCCGTTACGCGGGATCGTCGGTCAGATACGGGAGCGGGTCGGTCACACCGGCGGTTCTCAGTGCCAGCGCGGCAAGCTCTCGGGCGACCGATTCGGCCTCCCAGCGTCCCTCCGGCTGGAACCACGTGAAGGCCCATGATGCCATGCCGCCGAGCGCCGATGCGGCGAGCGAGGCATCGGCAATTTCGAACTGGCCGCCGACCTTTCCTTCGTTGAGCAAGCCGCGCAACATGCGATGGAAGCGCTGCTTCGAGGAATCGATGGCAAGTCCTTCGTCAGCCGGAAGGCTTTTCGCTTCACGGAAATAGAGCGCGACCTCGCGGCGATGCTCGATCTGCAGGCGCACGAAGTAGCGGATGATCTGCGCCAGCCGCCTTGCCGGATCGCCGTCAAGCGTGGCGCTGAACGCAACCGTCTGGTCTGCGGCCGCAGCACCTGCATGGCAGACTGCAACCAGCAATTCCGCCTTGCTGCGAAAGCGGGAATAGATGAACTGCTTTGTTACCCCGAGGCCTTCGGCGATCGATTCCAGCGAGGTTGCCTCATAGCCTTTGTCGAAGAACTGCCCGATGGCTTCGTCGAGAATCCGTCGCCGCTTGATTTCGTCGACCTCGGCTTTGATCGAATGGATTTCAGGCTGGGCAATCGGCTTTTTGCTGGGCATCTGGCTCATCGCTTGAACGCTGGAAACGGCAGCCACGTCCCCGGCCGGCGGAGGCCGGGGGCTGCGCGGACGCTATCAGTGCCGACGATGATCGGTCAGGTCAACCAACAGTGACCGGCATAGCAAGCGGAGCGATGTAGCGAACGTGCTTCAGATTTCGACCTGGCTACCGAGTTCGATCACGCGGTTGGTGGGCAGCTTGAAGAACTGCATGGCGCTTTCGGCATTGCGGACCATGCCTGCGAAAAGCTTCTCGCGCCAGATCGCCATGCCGGGACGGTTCGATGCGATCAGCGTTTGCCGCGACAGGAAGTAGCTGGTGTCCATCGCCCGGAACGGGCCTCCGGCGCGCACTTCGCCGGAAAGTTCCGCCGGAATGTCGACTTCGTCCATGAAGCCATAGTGGAGGACCATCCGGTAAAATCCGTGACCTAGTTCCTCGACGTTGCAGCGGCGCTCGGGGGCGACGTGGGGCACGCCTTCGGTCGAAACGGTCAGCATCACCACGCGATCATGCAGGATGTGGTTGTGCTTGAGGTTGTGGAGCAAGGCGGGCGGAATGCCGTCGGTGGTCGAGGCGAGGAAGACCGATGTGCCCGCCACGCGCTTGACCTTGTTTTCCACCGATTGGAGGAAGCGATCGATCGGCATGGCGTCTTCATGCAACCGTTCGCGCATCAGGCGGCGGCCTGTGGCCCAAGTGGTGAGCAGCGTGAACACGACGACGGCAACGAGCAGCGGGAACCAGCCACCGTCCGGAATTTTCGTGATGTTTGACGCGAAGTAGAGGCCGTCGACGATGAGGAATGCCCCGGTTACCGCAGTGGCCACAAGAGGGTGCCACTTCCACACGGCGAACGTCAGGATACCGAGCATGCAGGCGGTGATGAACATCGTGCCGGTCACTGCGATGCCGTAGGCCGCTGCGAGATTGCTCGAACTGCCGAAGCCGACGACGAGCATGATGACGAGCGCCAGCAGGCCCCAGTTGACGAGTGGGACGTAAATCTGGCCCGCGGCCTTGGCGCTGGTGTGGAGGATCTTGAGGCGGGGGAGGAAGCCGAGTTGCACGGCTTGCTGCGACACCGAATAAGCGCCCGAAATCACGGCCTGGCTGGCAATGATTGTCGCCATCGTTGCCAGCACGACCAGCGGGAGGCGCGCCCATTCGGGGGCCATCAGGAAGAATGGATTTTCTACCGCAGCGGGATTTACGATGAGGAGCGCGGACTGGCCGAGGTAATTGATGATCAGGCAGGGGAATGCGACGTAAAGCCACGAGACCATGATCGCCTTGCGCCCGAAATGGCCCATGTCGGCGTAAAGGGCTTCCGCCCCGGTGACGGCCAGCACCACCGAGCCGAGCGCGAGGAATGCGAGGCCAGGGTCGATCAGGAAGAATTCGAAGGCGTAGTGCGGGCTTAGCGCCCACAGCACTTGCGGGGCCTTGGCGATGTTGAAGATGCCCAGCACTGCCAGCACGATGAAGTATACGATGATCACCGGGCCGAAAAGTTTGCCGACCGCCGCAGTGCCGCGTGACTGGATTGCGAACAGGCCGACAAGGATGCCGATCGACAGCGGCAGAACCCACTGGCCAAGACCTTCGTTGACCACGGTCAGCCCTTCGACCGCCGAAAGCACCGAGATTGCCGGTGTGATGATCGCGTCGCCATAGAACAGCGCCGTGGCGATCACGCCGAGCATGGCGATCATTGGCGTCCATTTGTTTGTGCCAAGCTTGCGGCCGATCAGCGCAAGCAGGGCAAGACTGCCGCCTTCGCCCTTGTTGTCCGCTCGCAGGATGACGAAGACGTATTTGAGCGTGACGATCAGCATCATCGTCCAGAAGATCAGCGACAGCACACCGAAGATGTGCGGCCGGTCCACAGCCAGCGGGTGATGCCCGATGAAGCTTTCCTTAAGGGCATAGAGCGGCGAGGTGCCGATATCGCCGAAAACCACGCCAATCGCGCCGATTGCCAGCGCGGTCAGGCTTTCATCATGGGGCTGAGTCTGGTCTGTGTCGTTCATCGTGGAAGACCTAGGTGCGGGTGCGGTAAAGCACCACGAACTTTATGGAATCTTTACGCCCGCCGCCAAATTCCCCTTGGAATTTTAATGTCCTGCAGGCGCACATGAGACACCGCATAATCATTGCGGGAAAAGCTCGATGTCCGGATATCTTGATCGTTTGCGCCAAGGGGAGCGTCTTTGGGCTGCAGAAGCAGGCCTGCGCCTCCTTGGGATAGTGCTGCTTGGCCTGTGCTATCGCATTGCCGTGCTGGCGAATGCGCTCATCACCGCGCAACCAGCGCATCCGACCACGATGGCCGAATTTGTGGTGTGCAGCGCGGCGTTCCTCCTGCTGACTTGCGGCCTTGCCCTGACTTTCGAAGGACCGGGCCTGCTGCGTCACGTCGACATACCGCCGCACAGCGCTTATTTTCCGAGGAGGTGATGGACCTGAATGCCCATAGTGGCGGGCCAGATCCCTCGTTCCCGCAATCCGGCACTCGACAGACAGGGGCGGGTGCGCGCAAATGCGGAGCGATGACTGACCACTCCCCCGAATTTCCAGCCATTGCGCGTGCTGCTCCATCTGGGGTGCTGTCCGGTCATGCTGTCTCGCTCGGGCTGACGGCGCTGGTCACGGTTCTGGGCAAAGTGCTGTTCGAACGCGGCAACATTGCCAATGTCGGGTTGCTTTACCTGCTGCCGGTGATGGTGGCGGCAACGCGCTACGGACTGCGCACGGGCGTGGTCACCAGTCTGGTCTCGTCGCTGGCGTACAACTTCTTCTTCATTCCGCCCACCCACACGTTCACGATCGAAGACCCGCAGAACATCATTACCGTGTTCGTCCTGCTCGGCGTGGCAATTGCGGGTAGCCAGTTGGCGTCGCGGCTCCGCGACCAAGCTCTGCTGGCTCAGGCGAGTTCGACGCAAAACAGTCTGCTTGCAAGTTTCGCCCGCCAGCTCACCGGCATCAGTGCGCTGGACGAACTGGCCGTCGTGCTTTGCACCGAAACTGCTCGCTTGCTCGACTGCGATACCGTGCTGCTCGTCCCCGAAGGTGCCGACATTGTCATGCGGGCATCTTGGCCGCCCGGTTGCAGGCTGGACATGCTCGATGTCACCGCAGCCCGCTGGGCGCTGGACCATGCCGAGCCAGCGGGGCGTGGTTCGGATGTGCTGACCGAGTGCGAATGGCTGTTCCGCCCGCTCGGGACTGGCGGGAAGGTCCTGGCGGTATTCGGCATGGCCCGGTCCGACGCTCGCGTGCCCGTATCATCCGAACAGATGCCGCTGCTGATCAGTCTGCTCGATCAGGCCGGGCTCGCGCTTGAGCGGATCACGCTGGAACAGGAAATGGCCGCGTTGGAACATGTCCGTGAACGGGACCGCCTTCGCCATGCCCTGCTTTCGTCGGTCAGCCACGATCTGCGGACACCGCTGACCACAGTGCTCGGTACGCTGGGCGATATGCGCGCGCTGTCCGGCGAACAGGAACAGCAGCTTGCCACCGCGCGGAACGAGGCGGAGCGGCTTCACCGTTTTGTCGACAATCTGCTGGATATGGTCCGGATCGAGGCGGGAGCCTTGCATCAAGGCATCGAGCCGGTCGATCTTTCGGAGGCTGTGGCGAGCGCAGTTCACGATCTTCGCGGCATTCTTGAGCAGCGGACCATCCGCATTGGCATCTCCCCCGATTTGCCGCTGGTCATGGTTGACCCGCAACTGTTCCATCATTGCCTGATCAATCTCATCGAAAACGCCGCGAAATATGGCGGCAGCGACGCGGCGATCACGATCGAGGCTGACGTGGATGAAACCGGTGCGCGGCTTTGGATCATGGACGAAGGACCGGGCATTCCTGCAGGTGAGGACGTCCGCATCTTCGATACATTCGCCCGGATCGAAGGGTCGGACCGCAAGGGTGGCACCGGCCTGGGCCTCGCCATCGTCAAAGGCTTTGCCGAGGCCATGGGGCTCACGGTTGCTGCGGCCAATCGTCCGGGCGGAGCGGGCGCATGTTTCACGCTGTCCGTCCCTGCAAACAGGCTGAAAGAACCCTCCGCGCAATGAGCAGACAGATCACCATACTGGTCGTTGACGACGAGCCTGCGATCCGGCGCCTGCTTCACAACAGTCTTGCCCGCGCGCATTACCGGATCGTCGAGGCAGGCTCCGCGCGCGAGACGATGACTGCGCTGCAGATCGACAAACCGGATCTGGTGCTGCTCGACCTTGGCCTGCCTGACCGGGATGGGCTTGAGCTTGTGCCGGGGCTGAAGGGGGCAGGGGCGTCGGTGATCGTCGTTTCCGCCCGGGACGCCACCGATCAGAAAGTCGCCGCACTGGATCTTGGTGCGGACGATTATGTGTCCAAGCCGTTCGACACCGAGGAAGTTCTGGCGCGCATCCGCGCCGCATTGCGGCACAAGCTTGCCAGCGAGACCGATACGCCCCGCCTCACGCTCGGCGACGTGGAGATTGACCTCATTGCTCGGCAGGTCCGCAAGTCAGGGACCGACGTCCATCTGACGCCCAAGGAATACGCTTTTCTTGCTGAACTCGCCAAATGCGCTGGGCGCGTCGTGACCCATGCCGCGCTGCTGAGATCCGTTTGGGGGCCAGGCCACGACGGTGACGTCGAGTATCTGCGCGTTGCTGCACGCGGAATACGGCGAAAACTTGAGGATGATCCGGCCCGGCCAACTCTGATCCGGAACGAGCCGGGCGTGGGCTACCGGCTTATCCGCAGTTCCTGATCCAGTCAGGACTTGTGGCAATGCCCTGCACGCAGGGCCTGTTTCCCTGGACCCCAAACGGGTGTCTGCGTCGTATTGAGAAAATCGGGTAAAGTTACCGCGCACCAGAAGCTTACTGGACGACGGATACCTCTGCGGCGCTGCGACTGAAACAGGATTCAGGTTCACCATTTGTTATTGCTTGAAGCGCGTACAGAAACTCCTCCCTCGACCGGGCCAGGTCGGTGGTGGTGGACCCTGTTGATATGATCCGGAGCAGCTTGCCGAGAAACAAGGACATCGCCAGGAGCCCTGACCGTTTGGAGCTAGGCGCATTTTTATGGCGGGGCAGCACACGTTGCCAGGCCGCTATCTGACTCTCGACAAATGACCGGATGACCGGACGCAACTCTGTCCTGCGCGCCGCTTCCAGCCAGTTGGCAAAGAATGCCAGGTTATCTGCACCAGACTCGGTGGCTTCACGCACGAAGATCGTTGTTGTCAGATCTATCAATTGCGTTGGCGAGAGGCTGCCGCGCCGGAGGTCAAGGAAACCGACCCTCCGTCATCAACACATCGGGACCAGCAGCGGGGAGCCTACCTCCTTCGCTCTTGACGCTGCCAGCGCCTCGCACCTTCGGGTGCGGGGCGTTGCTATGACCGTCAAAGGATGGATATGGTGGTCCGCGACGTTAAACGGCTACGGCTGTTGAACAAGATTGTCAGTCACGCCTGCGCATAAGACCTTCGTAAGCACCAGCCTCAAGCGTCGTCGTCGGTGCCTTCCTCTTCGACGGAGGCTGCGCCGCCTAAGCCATCGAGGTCAGTGTGCCGCAGACGTTTTCCAGCGCTATCAGTTTGGGCGCTCGGCCATCAGCAATCAGACCTTTGATGACGTTCCAGAAGGGATAGAAGGTGCCCGACCTATTGCCTTGCAGACCTGCACCGCCACCAGCAAGGGACAGGTCTTGGCAAGGGAATGATCCCCACACGAGATCGGCGCGGCCGGGTAAGTCGGCGGGGCTGACGAGGTTTACGTCCCCGACTTTCAGTTCTCCGTCGGTGCCCCAGTTCGCTTGATATGAGAGACCCTTTTTGGCGTCGAAGTCATTGGCAAAAGCGCAGCGCCAACCATCGCCCAAGCCAGCCCGTGCCATTCCGCCACCTGCGAAGAATTCGTAGAATGTCGGCTGTTCTTGCACGAATCTGTCTCCCTCAAACTATGTGTATCGCGTCGGTCGCAACTGTTCAGAGACTTTCTCATCCCATACCGCGATATGGCATATGTTCTCTATTCGTTCCACTGAAAAGTGAGCTGGGAGTCTTACGGCATACTTTTGGGTGGCACCAATACGGAAACGGGCAGCTTACGCTGCCCGTTTAAGTAACTGTTTTAATTTTGTTCCATTGGTCGGGACGAGAGGATTCGAACCTCCGACCCCCACACCCCCAGTGTGATGCGCTACCAGGCTGCGCTACGTCCCGACCTTGGAGCGGGCCTATAGGCAGCGGTTTGTGCCTTGGCAAGCGCAGGATTGGGGGCAAGCGCGGGATTGAGCAAAAGGTGCACAGCTGCGGCGAAGCGGTCGCGGGGCGTCGATTGCTTTGGCTTTGGCAAGCTGCTAACCGCCCGCGTCAAGCTTGCCGGGTGTCATCATGCGAAAAATGCGTGGTGGCGGCCGTTGCAATACCGGACACGCGATCCCAGAAACGGACACATGATGCTGAGCACTCTTTCCGCCGCCGCCGCCTCTGCTGGTGAACCGCCTGCCTGGATGAGCTTCCTGCCACTGGTGGCAATGGGCTTCATCTTCTGGTTCCTGATCCTGCGGCCGCAGATGCGCCAGCAAAAAGAGCACAAGGCCAAGATCGCAAGCCTCAAGAAGAACGACATGGTCGTGACCGCAGGTGGGCTTATCGGCAAGGTGATCAAGATCGACGATCATTACGTCGAGCTGGAGCTTGGGCCGAACGTGAAGGTGAAGGCCGTGCGTTCAACGCTGGGCGACATCATCCCGCCGGCCGGCTCTGCGCCTGCAAACGACTGATCGTCCAATATTTTCCGAAAGCTGACCGCCCATGCTCGAATTTCCGCGCTGGAAGGTGATCTGGCTCTGGCTGCTGACGCTGGTTTGCGTCGCGGCTGCGATCCCCTCGCTCACTTCCACGATGGGCCTGTCCTGGCCGTCCTCGCTGCCCGAACCCAAGGTCAACCTCGGGCTCGATCTTGCGGGCGGCAGCCACATCCTGCTCGAAGCCGATCCTTCGCAAGTGCGCCAGCAGCGTATCGAGGGCATGGAGGAATCGGTTCGCAACAAGCTGAAGCAGGATGGCAAGAACATCCGCATCAGCGACATTTCGAACCGTGACGGTGCGCTAACGTTCGTCGTCGCCGATCAATCGCAGGTCGATGCCGTGCGCGAGGCGGTGTTGCCGCTGACCAATGGCGCTGGCCTGACCGGCAAGCGCGACTGGGACATCAACGTCATCGATGGTAATCGCTTCGTGCTCAAGCCGACCGACGCGGGCGTTGACCAGGCGGTGACGCAAGCGATGGACACGGCAGTGGAAGTGGTGCGCAAGCGCATCGACGCGTTGGGCACCAAGGAGCCGACGATTATCCGGTCCGGCCCGACGCGCATCGTCGTGCAGGTGCCGGGATTGCAGGATCCGCAGGCGCTCAAGAATCTTCTGGGCCAGACCGCCAAGCTTGAATTCAAGCTGGTCGATACGGCGGCCCTGCCATCCGACGTCGCGCAGGGCATTGCGCCAGCGGGCAGCGAGATCGTGCCATTCGTCAGTCCGGCTGAAGGCGGCGGCGCGCCTGCCATCGCGGTCAAGCGTTTGGGCGGCATTCGCGGCGATCAGTTGACCAATGCGCAGCAGACCAACAACCAGCAGACCAACGAGCCAGTCGTCAACATCACGTTCAACACCGAAGGCGGCGCGAAATTCGCCAAGCTGACGACGCAGAACACCGGCAAGCAGTTCGCGATCATCCTCGACGGCAAGGTCCTGTCCGCGCCTACCATCAACGAGCCGATCCTGGGTGGCAGCGCGATCATTTCGGGCCGCTTCACCACCGAAAGCGCGAACGCTCTGGCGATTTCGCTGCGTTCGGGGGCTTTGCCAGTCGATCTCAAGGTCGTGGAAGAGCGCACCGTCGGGCCTGACCTTGGCGCCGATTCGATCCGCAAGGGCATGATTGCGATGGGCGTGGGCACGCTCGCGCTGATGGTCTTCATCTTCGTGACGTATGGGCGCTTCGGGGTCTACGCCAACATAGCGCTGGTCATCAACGTGCTGATGATCCTTGGTATCATGGCGATCATCAACACGACGCTGACCCTGCCGGGTATTGCGGGTTTCGTGCTGACAGTGGGTGCGGCGGTCGATGCCAACGTGCTGATCAACGAGCGTATCCGGGAGGAGCGGCACCGCGGGCGAAAGGTCGTTGCGGCGGTCGAGATGGGTTACAAGGAAGCCAGCCGCGCGATCTTCGACGCCAACATCACCAACGTGATCGCGGCCGTTCTGATGTTCGCGTTTGGCTCCGGCCCGGTGAAAGGCTTTGCCATCGTCTTGATGATCGGCATCGCAACGTCGGTGTTCACCGCCGTGACGCTGACCCGCCTGTGGGTTGCCCAGTGGCTGCGCCGTGCGCGCCCGGCCGACCTGAACCTGTAAGGGAATAGGCACATGAAACTCCTCAAGCTCGTTCCCGACGATACCAACATCCACTTCCTCAAGTGGCGGGTGCCGTTCTACCTGATCAGCATGGTGCTGATCGCGGCGTCGTGGGGTCTGGTCCTGACCAAGGGGCTGAACCTCGGCGTCGATTTCATCGGCGGCCAGATGATCCGCGTGACGTTCGAGCGCAGCCCGGCCGCGCCGGTCGTCGAACTGCGCGAGCAGGTCGGCAAGCTGGGGTACGGCGAGCCGATCATCCAGCGCTACGGCAAGCCGAACGAAATCTCGATTCGCATGAAGCTGCCCGAGGGCGCAGACCACGATGCCGCATTGTCCGACAAGATGGCGCGGACGATTACCGCCGACATCAAGAAGAACCATGACGATGCGCGGATTGACGGCGTCGATTCGGTTTCGGGCAAGGTTTCCAAGGAACTCGGCTGGGACGCGTTCAAGGCGCTCGGCTTTGCCGCTCTGGCGGTGGCTGCCTACATCTGGATCCGGTTCGAGTGGCAATTCGGCGTGGGCGCCCTGTTCGCACTGTTCCACGACGTTTCGCTGACGCTGGGGCTGTTCGCGCTTACCGGCATGGAGTTCGACCTCAATATCGTGGCGGCCTTGCTGACCCTGATCGGCTATTCGCTGAACGATACCATCGTGGTCTATGACCGCATCCGCGAGAACATGAAGAAGTTCCGCAAGATGCCGATGCCTGAATTGCTCGATCTTTCGGTGAACGAAACGCTGTCGCGCACGATCGTGACCTCGCTGTCAGTGCTGATTACGCTTGTGGCGCTGTTGTTGCTGGGTCCGGATGTGATCTTCGGCTTTACCGCCGCGATCACGCTCGGCATCTTCGTCGGGACGTACAGCTCGATCTACATGGCCGCGCCCATCCTGATCTGGCTCAAGGTCAATCCGAACAGCTTCGTGCCGACCGAAAGTGCGCTCGACAAGCAGGAGCGGCTGGCGCGCGAAGGCGCTTGATCGACTTACCTGAGGGTGAAAGCAGTGGCGGCGAGGTTCAGGGCTTCGCCGCCGCTTTTTCGTAGATTGCCGCGAGCGCTGCGGCGTTGGCGTCCCAGCTGAATCGTTCGGCATTCATCGCCACAACCTGCTGGCTTGGCGCATTCGCCAGAATTTCCACGATAGCGGCGGCAATGTCTTCGGGCGTTCGCTTGGCCAACCGCCCTGCTGAGGTATTTTGCACTACCTCGCGCGCGCCGCCGACATCCGGGATGACCACGGGTGTCCCGCAGGCGATGGCTTCGATCCAGGCGTTGGCCAAGCCTTCGCGCTCGGACGGCAGGACCATGACATCGGCTGCGCAGAGCAGTTGGGGCAGCAAGTCATGCTCCACCGCGCCAAGGAAATGCACGCGCGACGATAGGCCGAGTTCGGCGGCAAGGGCCTTGAGCGACGCTTCCTCGGCGCCGGTCCCCGCAATAGCGAGACGGACGTCCTCGGGCAGCGACGTTAGCGCGCGGATAGCCAGGGCTTGTCCCTTGATCGGCACCAGCGCACCGACGCAGAGCAGCAATGCGCCGACAGTCGGTATCTCTAGCGTCGGGGCGGAAGAGACGAAATGGCGTGCGGCGAGGCGCTCGAGCGGCTGAAACCGTGTGCGGTCGAGGCCAGTGTAATGGACCGTGATGCGGTCGGCTGGCATGCCCATCGCCGCCATGTCGCGGGCGAGTGCCCCGGAAACCGCGAGCAGCGCCTTGGCTTGATGAGCGGCTGCGACCATCTGCTTTCGGGCCGAGGCGTTTTCGCCCCAAAGATGAATGTCCGACCCACGTGCCTTGATCGCCAGTGGCAGGCCGAGTTCGCGCGCGATTTTTGCAGCGGCGGGGCCGTCGGGATAGAAAAACTGGGCATCGACCATATCGAATGGCTGTTCAGCATGAAGGCGGCGGGCGAGCGGGAGCACGGCGCGCACGATCAGCCACGGGTTGAGCGGTCCGGACAAGGCGGGAATCAGGGCGAAGCGCGGATGAAAGACGGTGACCGCGCCCTGCTGTTCCAGCGCCGGAATTGCGCGCAGCGCGGCATAGCGCTTGAGTGGTAGCGGCGGCAGGCCGATGGGGTTCAACACGGTAACCTGCCAATCCCCGCGCGCTGCCAGTGTTTCCATCTGGCGCGCAACGAAGCGACCGAAGCCGGTGCGTCCGGGAGCCGGGTACAGCGTCGAAATCGAGAGCAGGCGCTTCACGTCAGAGTTTTCGCACCAGCATTTCGGCAAGCCCGAGCCATGCCGGGCGGTCGATGATGACCTGTCGCTGGCCTGCGCCTGGGGGCAGCAAGGCAATGCGTCCGTCGCGCTGGTCGATCAACCGCCCAAACGCAAAACGTCCGCCGGGGC
Source organism: Novosphingobium sp. MMS21-SN21R (assembly GCF_031846015.1). Lineage (GTDB taxonomy): Bacteria > Pseudomonadota > Alphaproteobacteria > Sphingomonadales > Sphingomonadaceae > Novosphingobium. The sequence goes on from NZ_JAVRDU010000001.1 coordinate 1,665,260, forward strand.
GGGGGGCAAGCACATCGCGGTTGAAGGCGCGCGCGAAATCGTCCGGGTCGATCTGCCGCAGCCAGACCTGATCACCGGCGCGATATTCGCCTGCGCTGACATCGACCGCCAAAGCCATGAGGCGCGCCGAGCCGTCGAGTGCAACTGGCAGGATTGCATCCATCGGTTTGGCGAGGGCTTCTGCACCTTGGGCACCGATGCGGGCGACGAGCCGGGCAGGGGATTCCTCGTCCGCCTTGACCAGCAGTTGCGGTTCGACGCCGAGCGCCGCGGCGATGCGGTTCATCCATGCGAGCGACAGGCTGCGCATACCCGTCTCGAGACGGCCGATGGTTTGCGCGGTGGTTGGCGGATTACAACGCGCCGCAACGTCGGCGAGAGTCATGCCTTTCTGGCGGCGAATGTCGCGTATTCGATTTATCATTGTGCGGCCCATTAACCGGAGCGGTGTTTTTTCGCTTTCCTACAAAGTGTCACGCGAGGCAAGAGCTTTGCTTGTTCTTGACCTGTTCAAAAAGGGGAACTCGCATGGCTCGCTCGCTCGCAACCCGCGAACTCACGCCGGAAGGCCCGCGCAGATCTTCGCAGATCGCGCCAAACACGCGGACCGTCACTGTAAATCTTGCCGAATCGCCCCTGTCATGGCTGCACGCGCGGGGCCATTTGACGCCGCGGCAGTTCGAGGCCGGTGACCGGCTGCGCGCCGATTACGAACGCGCGCAGCTTGCACCTTCGATCACGATGCGCTGGGACGCCGTGCGCATTCCGGGCAGCGGTGATCGCGGCCTTAGCATGTCGGAGCGCCAGATGGCTGCACGCGAAAGGTTCGATGCAGCGATTGCCCACGCGGGGAAGGGGCTGTCCGATATCCTCTGGCGCGTGGCATGCGCAGGCGAGGGACTCCCGGCCGCAGAAAAAGCGCTCGACTGGCCTGCACGCAGCGGGAAACTGGTCCTCAGGATTGCGCTTGACCGGATCGCCGAGTTCTACCGGATCGGGTAAACCTGATACACCGCGCCCCTGCGAAGGCGGGGCGCCTCGGGCCTCAATGCGCCATCAGCCCTCGGCCATTTCGGCGAGTTCCAGCCAGCGTTCCTCCGCTGCGTCCTTTTCGGCGCGGACCTTGGCGAGGGCTTCCATCAGCGCATCGAACTTCTTGGGGTCTTTGGCGTAAAGATCCGGGTCGGCAAGTTGCGTTTCGCCGCGCACGATGGTGGCATCGAGTTCCTCGATGCGCTTGGGCAAGAGTTCGTAGTCGCGTTGGTCCTTGTAGGTAAGCTTGGCCTTCTTCGCTGGCAGCTGGGGCGGAGGGGCCGCCTCCTGCTTGGGCGCGGCCTTGCTCGGGCCGGGAGACTTGCGGCTCTTGCGCATCTTTTCCCAGTCAGCATAGCCGCCCGCGACAATGTCGACCCGGCCCGACCCGTCCATACCGAGCGTGATCGTGACCGTTCGGTCAAGGAAATCGCGGTCATGGCTAACGATCAGCACCGTGCCGTCGTAGTCCGAAATCACTTCCTGCAGCAGGTCGAGCGTTTCTAGATCAAGGTCATTGGTCGGCTCGTCGAGCACCAGCAGGTTGGAGAAGCGGGCAAATTCCCGCGCCAGCAGCAGCCGTGAGCGTTCGCCGCCCGAAAGCGTGCCGATGCGCGCTTCGACAAGGCCCGGATCGAACAGGAAGTCCTTGAGGTAGCCGTGGATATGCTTGCGCACCCCGCGCACGTCGATCCAGTCGCTGCCATCGGCGAGCACGTCGCGCACGCGCTTTTCAGGTGCCATGAGGCTGCGCTGCTGGTCGATGAACACGCCTTGCAACGTCTTTGCCAGCGTGATCGTGCCGCTGTCGGGTTCCAGCTCACCGGTCAGCAGTTTGAGCAGGGTGGTCTTGCCTGCGCCGTTCGACCCGACCACGCCAATGCGGTCCTTGCGCGTGATGCGCAGGGTGAAGTCCTTGACGATGGGCCGTTCGCCAAACGACTTGTTGACATGGTCGGCGACGATCACCGCCTTGCTCTTGGCATCGTCGCTGGAGAGCGCCAATTTGGCGGTGCCTTGCGGGGTGAGCATGGCGGCACGTTGGGCGCGCATTTCATAGAGCTTTTCGAGCCGCCCCATGTTGCGCTTGCGCCGCGCGGTGACGCCGCGTTCCAGCCAGTGCGCCTCGATCTTGAGCTTGGCATCCAGCTTGTCAGCGGCGCGGGCTTCTTCGGCGTAGACCGTTTCCATCCAAGCCTCGTAGCCGCCGAAGCCGATGTCCTTGCGGCGAAGCGAACCACGGTCGAGCCACAGCGTCGCCTTGGTCAGGCGGTCGAGGAATGTGCGGTCGTGGCTGATAACCACGAACGCGCCCTTGTAGCGCATCAGCCAGTCTTCCAGCCAGTCGATCGCGGCGAGGTCGAGGTGATTGGTCGGCTCGTCGAGCAGCAGCAGGTCAGGCTCGCTTGCCAGAGCGCGGGCCAGCGCCGCACGGCGACGTTCGCCGCCGCTGGCGCTGTCGGCCTTGCGCGACAGATCGATGCCGAGCTGTCCGGCGATGGATTCGACTTCGTGGAGGGGCGGCGCGTCCTTGCCCGAGAGCGCGAAGTCCAGCAGCGTGTCAAAGCCGGTAAAGAACGGGTCCTGTTCCAGCGTGATGATGCGCGTGCCCGGTTGGATCGAGCGCGTACCCTTGTCGGCCTCGACCTGTCCGCCGATCAGTTTGAGCAGGGTGGTCTTGCCCGCGCCATTGCGGCCGATCAGGGCCAGCCGGTCACGCGGGCCGATATTGATGTCGAGATCGCTGAAAAGCCAGCCATTGCCCTGGACAAGGCCAAGGCCTTCCCAGCTGAGGATCGGTGCTGCTGCCATAGGCCCCGCGCTTAGCGGGGGTGTCGCTTATGTGCAACGCCGCAGCCTGAACGATAATGTGCCTTCGCATTCACCGCTTGTTCAATGCCTTGCGGCTAGGCATGCCGACATCATGCGATTTGCCCTTTCCTTTGTTATCGCCGCCACTCTGGCCAGTCTGGCTCCCGTTGCTGTCAATGCGCAGCAACGCCCGGACGAGCAGAACGAAGTGCGCCGCGATCTGCGCTCGGGTGCGGTGCGGTCGCTCCGCGATATTGAGCGGCGTGTGCTGCCGACCAAGCCGGGCATGCAATATCTTGGGCCGGAATATGATCCCTCTGCCATGGTTTACCGGCTCAAGTTCATCCGCGATGGCCGCGTGATGTTCGTCGATGTCGATGCCAAGACCGGACAGGTGCTCGGCGAGTCACGCTAAGGTGGCTTCCGGTTAACCGCAGCTTTCGCGGCAGTTCCTTGACCGTTCATGTTTGCAGCCCCATCTACATGAACAAGTTTCGGCGCGACTGTCGCGTCCAGCAGGGGACAGATTTCCATGCGCATCCTGATCGTCGAGGATGAACCGACTCTCGGCAAGCAGCTGAAGACCACGCTCGAACACACGGGCTACGCAGTCGACCTTTCGACTGACGGCGAAGACGGCCATTTCATGGGCTCGACCGAGGAATACGACGCGGTTGTGCTCGATCTTGGCCTGCCCGAGATCGACGGACTGACCGTGCTGGGCATGTGGCGCAAGGAAGGCCGCAAGTTCCCGGTGCTGGTGCTGACCGCGCGCGATTCCTGGTCGGACAAGGTGGCCGGGCTTGATGCGGGCGCGGATGATTACCTCGCAAAGCCGTTCCAGACCGAGGAACTGATCGCCCGCCTGCGTGCGCTGATTCGCCGCGCTTCGGGCAATTCGTCGTCCGAGCTGACAGCAGGTGGCGTGCGGCTGGATACGCGTTCGGGCCGGGTCACGCTCGATGGCGAGCCGGTGAAGTTGACTGCGCAGGAGTACAAGCTCCTGTCGTACCTGCTTCACCACAAGGGCAAGGTCGTAAGCCGCACCGAACTGATCGAACACATCTACGATCAGGATTTCGACCGCGATTCGAACACGATCGAAGTGTTCGTCACCCGCATCCGCAAGAAGCTGGGGCCGGATGTGATCACCACGATCCGCGGGCTTGGCTACAGTCTCGACGATCCGGCTGGCCCCGGCCGAGGCTAAATCGTGGCCGAGAGCAGGCCAGAACGCGAAGCTCCGTCACAACGGGCGGTAAACGTTCCGGCACCGCATACCGGGTCGTTGACGCGGCGCATGCTGGTGATCGCGGCGGGCTGGGTAACGGTCCTGCTGCTCGGCGGCGGTCTGGCACTCGACCAGACACTGACCGGCCTTGTCACGCGCAATTTCGATGAGCAGCTGGGTTACATGCTGACGGCGATGGTCGCCTCGGCGGAGATCGGGCCGGATGGAGAGGTGTTCTTCAATCGCCCACTCGGCGACCAGCGCTTTCTCGAACCCAACAGCGGCCTCTATTGGCAGATTTCGGGTCAGGGACACGAGGATTTTCCTTCGCGGTCGCTGTGGGACCGGTCGCTGCGCACCAATCCTGACCAGAACAACATCGATCCCCGGATCGAGGACAGCGACCAGTTTGAAGGTGAGCCGCTGCGGATCATCAAGCGGTCCGTGATTCTGCCCGGCACCAATACGCTGTGGGAGTTTCAGGTTGCGGCAGGGCGGGGCGAACTGAATTCGCAGATCCGCAGAATTCGCGCGATCCTGATCTGGTCCTTCCTCGTTCTGGGATTTGGTCTGTTCGTGATGGCCGGATTGCAGACCTACTACGGCCTTGGACCTCTACGCCGCGTGCGCAAGGCGATTGCGCGAATGCGCGAGGGCGGAGCCAGCCGGGTGACCGATCCACTTCCGCTCGAAGTCCAGCCGATGGTGCAGGAGTTGAACGCCTTGCTCGAACATTCCGAGCGGCAGGCAGAAGAAGCGCGCACTCATGCGGGCAATCTGGCGCACGCGCTCAAGACTCCGCTGACCGTGGTGATGAATGCAGCAACGGCCAAGGCCCCGGACCTTTCGGACACGGTCATCCGTGAAGCGGCAGTCATGCGGCGGCAGGTGGATCACCATCTGGCCCGTGCTCGCGCAGTCGGTCGCCGTGCAGTTGGCTTGTCACGTGCGAATGTCTGGGAGAGCGCCGAGGCGGTCGAGCGGGCGGTAACGCGGCTTTATCCGCAAGTGCGGCTGGACATGGACGGCAACCGCGCGGCGGAAGTCTCTATCGAGCGGCAGGATCTCGACGAAATCCTTGGAAACCTGATTGAAAACGCGGCGAAATATGGCGGCGGATCGGTGTTCATAACCATAGACGCCGCGCCTGCTGATCAGAAGTTCTGCGAAATCTGGGTCGAGGACGATGGTATGGGCATCCCCGAAGAGGCACGCGAGCGCATCTTCGATCGCGGCGCGCGGCTGGATACCGGCAAGCCCGGGACAGGCCTTGGATTGGCTATCGTGCGCGATGTTGCGGAAATCTATGGCGGCGCTGTCGATCTGCGCGAGAGCGAAGACCTTGGCGGGTTGCTCTCGGTGCTCACGCTGCCGAGGCCGCCGGGCGCGAAGTAGCCTTACTCAGGCGCGCGGGTGGGCGTTGCGGTAGACGTCGAGCAAAGTTGCGGCATCGACCTTGGTGTAGATCTGGGTCGAGGACAGGCTGGCGTGGCCCAGCAGCTCCTGCAGGCTGCGCAAGTCCGCGCCAGCACCGAGCAGGTGCGTGGCGAAAGAGTGGCGCAGGGCGTGGGGCGTGGCCGTGGCCGGCAGGCCGAGCACGACGCGCGCGCGGGCGACCGCCCGCTGAACCATGCCTTGCGCCAGCGCGCCGCCCTTGGCGCCCCGGAATAGCGGCTGGTCTTTTGGCATCGGCCAAGGACACTGGCGAATGTAATCATCCACGCCTGCGCGGACGATCGGCAGGAGCGGGACGACGCGCTGGCGTCCGCCCTTGCCGGTGATGACCAGCGTTTCGCCCAGTGGGAGAACCGAGGCGGGCAGGGCCAGCGCTTCGGCGATGCGCAGGCCCGCGCCATAGAGCAGCAGCAGCACGGCACGGTCGCGCGCGGCGATCCATGGTTCAGAAGCGTCGTCGGCCACGGTTTCTGCAAGGTTCACCGCTTCGTCTGGCGTGATCGGGCGGGGCAGGCCTTTCTTGACGCGGGGTCCGCGCAGTCGCGGGCGAGCCGAGTCGCGATCGCCCGACTGTTCGCGCGCGAAGGCGATGAAGGTCTTGAGCGCGGAGAGTTCGCGCGCCGCCGAGACATTGCCGATGCCGTCCGCGCGGCGCTCGGCCAGATGGCCTCGCAATGTTGCGGCATCCAGGCGGGCGATTGAGCGCCAGTCCTGCCCATCTGGTAGGGCGTGGAGCAGCCGCGCTGCGGTGGCGGCATATGCGCGGACGGTGTGGGGAGAGCGGCGGCGCGTGAGCGCGAGGTGATCGTTCCAGATTTCAAGGATGTCCGCGACGGTCATGCGCCGACGAGCGTGTCAGGAACCAGTTCGGCGAGCAAGGCCTCCAGCAGCGGGGCGCCCTGTTCGGTCACCGCGAGACGGTCGCCCGTGTCGGTCAAGTGACCAATGCTGGTGTAGAAGCGGCGCTTGGCGGGATCGATCAGGTCGGTCGCGGCAAAGCCGAAACGAGCCGCCAGTTGCGCGGGCTGAATGCCTTCGGTGAGACGCAGGCCCATCAGCACCGATTCCATCGCCTGGTCTGCGGGCAGAAGTGCGCGTTCCTCGGCGATGCCGTTATTCTGCTCCGCCAAGGCGCGCAGGTAGTTCTCGGGCTTGCGGTGGCGAACGGTCGCCATGCCCAGCCGCCGCCCATGCGCGCCGGGGCCGATCCCGGCATAGTCCTGATAGCGCCAATAGGTGAGGTTATGGCGGCTTTCCTCGCCGACGCGTGCGTGGTTGCTCGTCTCGTAGGCGGGGAGGCCAGCGGCAGAGGTCATCTCGCGGGTGAGCGCGAACAGGTCTGCGCAGGCGTCATCATCCAGTGGCGTAAACTTGCCTTCGCGCACCAGCGTGGCGAAGCGGGTGCCGGGTTCGATGGTCAGTTGGTAGACCGAGAGGTGGCCGGTGCCGAAAGCTAAAGCGCGCTTCAGTTCGGCTTGCCACTGGTCCGGCGTCTGTCCCGGGCGGGCGTAGATCAGGTCGAAACTGACGCGGGCAAACAGACTTTGCGCAAGTTCCAGAGCGGCAAGGCTTTCGCTGACGTCATGCAACCGGCCAAGGAATTTCAACGTGGTGTCGTCGAGAGCCTGCAGCCCGAGCGACACGCGGTTGATGCCAGCGGAGGTGAGCGCGGCGAAATTCGCGGCCTCGACTGAACTGGGATTGGCCTCAAGCGTGATCTCGATGCCGGTTTCGAAACCCCACAGGTTTTCGGCCTCGCGTAGCAGCGTCTCTACCAGTGCGGGCGGCATCAAAGATGGCGTGCCGCCTCCGAAGAAGATCGACGAGAGCGGGCGGCCTGAGGTCAGCGCCGCTTCATGGCGCATGTCGGCCAGCAGTGCTGCTTCCCACGCGGCAATGTCGGTCCGCTCGCGCACATGGCTGTTGAAGTCGCAATAGGGGCACTTTGCGAGGCAGAACGGCCAATGGATGTAGAGGGCAAGCGCCATGGGGTTGGCCTTAGGCCGAAAACTGCTCCGCGACCAGCTTGGCAAAGGCATCGGCGCGATGGCTGATGGCGTGCTTCTCCGCCGGGTCGAGTTCGGCGAACGTGCGGGTGTCACCTGCCGGCACGAAAACCGGATCGTAGCCGAAGCCGAGCTTGCCGCGCGGGGGCCAGGTCAGGGTGCCGGGCGCGCGGCCTTCGTAGACCGCATAGTCACCATCCGGCCAGGCGATGGCGAGGACACATGCGAAATGGCCGCCGCGCGAGGCATCGGGTCCGAGTTCGGCGAGTTTGCCCTCGACTTTGCCCATCGCCATGTACCAGTCACGGCGCGGACCGCCTTCGAACACGGCGGCTTCGGCCCAGTCGGCAGTGTAGACGCCGGGCGCGCCTCCCAGCGCATCGACACAGAGGCCGGAGTCATCGGCCAGTGATGGAAGCTGCGAGGCCTGCGCCGCCGCGCGCGCCTTGATCAGCGCGTTTTCGACAAAAGTGGTGCCCGTCTCGGCTGGTTCGGGCAGGCCCAACGCGCCCGCTGACAGGCATTCCATGCCATAGGGGGCGAGCAGAGCCTGTATTTCCTTGAGCTTGCCCGCGTTGTGTGTGGCGATGACAAGCTTTCCGGGGCCAAGTTTGCCAGAACCGAGACGGGCAGGCATCAGCGAACCGCCTTTTCCTGCGCGGCGAAGATCTGCTCGCAGCCGATGCGCGAGAGGCGCAGAAGGCGCAGCAGCGCTTCCTCGTCATAGGTCGCGCCTTCGGCGGTGGCCTGCACTTCGGCGATGTGGCCACCTTCGATCAGCACGAAGTTGGCATCGGCATCAGCCGAGGAGTCTTCGATGTAATCGAGATCGAGCACCGGCGTGCCGTTGTGGATACCGCAGGAGATCGCGGCAACCTTGCGGGTCAGCGGGTCTTCCTTGATCGCACCGCTGGCCAGCAGCCCCTGCACGGCAAGGCGCAGGGCGATCCACGCGCCCGAGATCGAGGCGGTACGGGTGCCGCCGTCAGCCTGGATCACGTCGCAATCGAGCGTAATCTGGCGCTCTCCGAGCTTTTTCATGTCGGTGACGGCGCGCAGTGAACGCCCGATCAGGCGCTGGATTTCCTGCGTACGGCCTGACTGCTTGCCCTTGGCCGCTTCACGGCTGCCACGGGTGTGCGTGGCGCGCGGAAGCATCGAGTATTCCGCCGTCACCCAGCCTTCGCCCTTGCCGCGCATGAACGGCGGCACACGCTCTTCGATCGAGGCGGTGACGAGCACCTTGGTGTCGCCAAAGCCGATCAGGACGGAGCCTTCGGCGTGTTTGGTGAAGCCGGTTTCAACGGTGATGGCGCGCATTTCATCGGGCGCGCGTCCTGACGGTCGCATGGTTTTTCCCTCGCAAGTTTGCATGGCCTCTGGCGCATTGGCCTTGAGCCTGCAAGAGCGGTGAATAGATTACACATGATGAATGGCCCGACGCTCTCCGACCTGACCGACCGCGCCCGCGAGATTTTCCGTCTCGTGGTGGAGGGCTATATCGCCAGCGGTAACCCGGTGGGATCGAAAGCCCTCGCCGGAAGCGGGGCAGTGAACCTGTCGCCCGCCTCGATCCGTTCGGTGCTGCAGGAACTGCAGGACGCCGGCCTTCTGGCCGCGCCGCACACCAGCGCGGGCCGGATGCCAACCGACGTGGGCCTGCGCATGTTCGTTGACGGGATCATGCAGGTGGCCGAACCTTCGGTGGCCGAGCGCGCACAGATCGAACGAGGCCTGGTGAGCGGCAATACGATTGAAATGGCGATTGCAGCTGCGAGTTCCGCATTGTCGGAATTGTCGGCCGGTGCCGCCGTGGTGATGGTGCCGCGCCGCGAGCCGCGCCTTTCACAGATTTCGTTCGTGCCATTGTCGCCAGTGCGGGCGCTGGCCGTGCTGGTGGGAGAGGACGGCGGGATCGAGAACCGCGTGATCGACTTGCCCGAGCCGGTCGGCGCATCGGCGCTGGAGCAGGCGGGCAACTATCTTACCAGCCGCCTGTCCGGGCGGACACTGGCCGATGCCGTCGCAGTGGTGCGGGCGGAGATCGCGGGCGGCCGTTCGGCTCTGGATACGGCGAGCGCCGATCTGGTGCAGCGCGGGCTGGCGGTGTGGAGCCTCGATGCGGCTGCGCGTCCGGTGCTTGTGGTGCGTGGGCAGGCCAATCTGCTGGACGATGCGGCGCTCCACGACATCGAGCGTGTGCGCCAGTTGCTCGACGAACTTGAAAGCGCCGAATCTATTGCTGGCGTGCTCGATGCCGCGCGCGAGGCGCAGGCGACGCGCATATTCATCGGCAGCGAGAACCGGCTGTTCTCGCTTTCCGGCTCGTCCGTGATTGCCTCGCCATGGCGCGATGGCGACGGGCGGGTTGTCGGCGTAGTGGGGGTGATCGGGCCGACTCGGTTGAATTATGCCCGCGTCGTCCCCATGGTGGATTTCACGGCCCAGACGCTGGGCAAATTTATCGGACAAGACGGGTTTTCAAGAAAATGAGCGATAACGACACACGCCCAACTGACGCAGAAATCGAAGCGGAACTGAAGGGCGTGCCCGAAGACATGATCGACCAGACATCGGCTTCCGAAGAACTCACGCGCCTGCGCGAAGACCTCGAAACGGCAAAGCAGGACGTACTTTATGCCAAGGCCGAGACGCAGAACGTGCGTCGCCGAATGGAAAAGGACATAGCCGACGCGCGCGCCTATGCCGCGACCGGTTTTGCCCGCGACATTCTTTCGGTGGCCGACAACCTTGCCCGCGCGCTTGAAACGATCCCCGCAGACTTGCGCGAGGACGACAAGTTCAAGAACCTCGTGGCCGGGCTCGACGCCACGGGCCGCGAGATCGAGAAGGTCTTCGCCAGCCACGGCATCGTGCGCATTGCCGCTATGGGCCTCCCGCTCGACCCGCACCAGCATCAGGCGATGATCGAAATGCCCTCGGCCGATGCCGAGCCGGGCACGGTCATTTCGGAACTGCAGGCAGGCTACATGATCAAGGACCGCCTGCTGCGGCCTGCGATGGTCGCGGTGGCAAAGAAGCCGGACTGACAGGCGCTCGCCGAACGGTTCACCGCAAGCTGCGGAACCCGCAGAGCATCGGCGCGTCCTCTCCGTAACCAACGGAGACAGACCATGCGCAAATTGATGATTGCTTCGCTTATCGTGGGGTCGGCGGTCAGCCTTGGCGGCTGCGCGCGTAATTATACTGGCGAAGGCGCGGCGCTGGGCGCGGCAGTCGGGGCTGGTGTTGGCGCTGCCACGGGCGGTGATATTGCAACCGGCGCGGCGATCGGCGGCGCGGTGGGCGCGGCAGGTGGTTCGCAGATCCGCAAGGATGGCGACCGTTGTTATAGCCGTGACCGCAATGGCAACGAATACGAAGTGCGTTGCTGATCAGCAGCCCTCCAAGGTCTTGGCGAGGTGCAAGACCTTGGCCGCCAAGGCCTGAAGGCGCGGCGCGTGTATGGTGCGTTTATAGCTGGAAAAGCTGCACTGTAGATTGGGATTGGCGAAAGTGGCCACCGCGCTTTCGCCAATCAATTCGATGATGATGGGTGCATGTACGATATCGTTTCGCAAGCACAGCAACCCGGTAAGGTCGTCCAGAGTTTGGTCGATCTTTTTTTTCCGATCTTCGGTAATCGCTGCGTTGGGCTTCGCCTTCCTGACAGCATCAATTTTTGCGCTGATCATGTTCACCTTGACTGGCGCGTTCAGTTTCTGAACCAGAACGTCAACCGTTAATTCTGCCCGAGCGAAGGCGTCGACTGTCTTGCTCCGCCACAGATGCAGAGCGGTTTCGGAAGCGTTTGTGGCCATTCATGAAAAATGGCGGGTAGTCCTCAAGTATTCGTAAACGGAACAAGCGTTTCTAGCCTTTCCAGAGACGGTGCACCCGGCGCAGACATTCCTCGCCGCGCCATGAACCAGTGGCGCACGATCTCGGCCTGTTGTTCAATTCCGTAGCGGTTGAACGGCTGGCCTTCGTGATACGTGTAGGCATAGCGGCAGAACGGATGGCGCATGAGCGGCAGCCACCAGCGACCGCGCGTCTGGCTTTGCCACACGTGAACCATCTCGTGAATGAACAGGCCCTGCTGTCCCGGTGAGGCGCAGGAGAAGTCATCGGCGTAGTGTGGGCTGCAGGGCGCGAAGTGGAGGTGCCCCATTGGCGCCATCACTGTCCCGGTCGGCTGGAACGGGAACCAGCGACGGCGGCGGATGCGAACGCTGTCCGGATCGATTGCTTGGCCGAACGTTTCGAGCACCAGCGCGCGCTCACCCGGCGTCAGACAGCGCTCCCCGCCAGGCGGACAGGGAGCGGCCTGAACAATCACATCTTGCTCATATTGTGGTCCATGCCCGACATGCCGCCGACTGTTTCGATCCGCGCAGGCACGCTGGCCTTGTCGCCATTGTCTAGGGTGATGGTCACTTCGGTCGTCCCGCCCACTTTCAACGTGTCGGCGATATCAAACAGCATGACGTGCATACCGCCGGGTTTGAATTCGACGGTCTTGCCGGGTTCGATGCCGACGTCCTTCACCGGCTTCATCGACGAGACGCCGTTCGCGGTCACGGTCTCGTGCATTTCTGCGCGTTCGGCGCCTTCAACATAGACGCCCGCAATCCGGCGCGGCGCGCCGCTGCCCTGTGAAACCGTGAAATAGGCGGCGCCCGGCGATCCGGCCATGACCGGCAGGCGCACGACTGCATCGGTCAGCGTGATGCCCGGCGCGCTTTCGGGCGTCGCGTCGGCGGTTTCGCTTGTCGCGGCAGCCGGTTCGCTCTCATTTTGCCCGCATCCGGCGAGGCCCAGTGCCAGTGCGGAAAGCCCCGCCAGCATCAACTTCCGCATTGTCAGCGACTCCTCATGCAAATTCGCTGCACGAGGTAAGCGCGCGGGGGCCTTGTGCCAAGCGGAACCACACCTATATCGCCGTCAATCGAGCCGCATTCGGCAGTCTGCCCGGCAGGGGGACTTCCCTCACCTTTGCGGTGTCTTGAATGGAAGGAACTGGGGAACTCATGGCTAAAGTTATCGGTATCGACCTTGGCACGACCAACAGCTGCGTTGCTGTGATGGACGGGGGTACGCCCAAGGTTATTGAAAACTCGGAAGGTGCGCGCACCACGCCGTCGATCGTCGCTTTCACCAAGGATGGTGAACGTCTGATCGGCCAGCCGGCCAAGCGCCAGGCTGTCACCAACCCGGACAACACGATTTTCGCGGTCAAGCGCCTGATCGGCCGCCGCTATGACGATCCGATCACCCACAAGGATACGGAACTCGTCCCGTACACGATCACCAAGGGCAAGAACGGTGACGCCTGGGTCAAGGCTGGCGGGCAGGACTATAGCCCTTCGCAGATCAGCGCGTTCACGCTGCAGAAGATGAAGGAAACCGCCGAGGCTTATCTTGGCGAGACCGTCACGCAAGCTGTGATCACGGTTCCGGCCTACTTCAACGACGCGCAGCGCCAGGCAACCAAGGACGCCGGGCAGATTGCCGGTCTTGAAGTGCTGCGCATCATCAACGAACCGACTGCTGCGGCGCTGGCTTACGGCCTCGACAAGCAGGACGGCAAGACGATCGCGGTCTATGACCTTGGCGGCGGCACTTTTGATATCTCCGTGCTGGAAATCGGTGACGGCGTGTTTGAAGTGAAGTCGACCAACGGTGACACGTTCCTCGGCGGTGAAGACTTCGACACGGTTGTTGTCGAATATCTGGCTGACCGGTTCAAGGCCAAGGAAAACATGGACCTGCGCGGCGACAAGCTCGCTCTGCAGCGCCTGAAGGAAGCGGCTGAAAAGGCCAAGATCGAACTGTCTTCGGCCCAGACGACCGAGATCAACCTGCCATTCATCACGGCCCGCATGGAAGGTGGCTCGACCACTCCGCTCCATCTGGTCGAGACGATCACGCGTTCGGATCTCGAAAAGCTGGTGGCAGGCCTGATCCAGCGCACGCTCGATCCTTGCAAGAAGGCGCTGGCCGATGCCGGCCTGACCGCCAAGGACATCGACGAAGTCGTGCTCGTTGGCGGCATGACCCGCATGCCCAAGGTACGCGACGTGGTGAAGGACTTCTTCGGCAAGGAACCGCACACCGGTGTGAACCCTGACGAAGTCGTGGCCATGGGCGCTGCCATTCAGGCAGGCGTGCTGCAGGGCGACGTCAAGGACGTGCTGCTGCTCGACGTGACCCCGCTGTCGCTGGGCATCGAGACGCTCGGCGGCATCATGACCCGCATGATCGATCGCAACACCACGATCCCGACGAAGAAGAGCCAGGTCTATTCGACTGCTGAGGACAATCAGCAGGCGGTGACGATCCGGGTGTTCCAGGGCGAGCGCGAGATGGCGCAGGACAACAAGATGCTTGGTCAGTTCGATCTGGTCGGCATTCCACCTGCCCGTCGCGGCGTGCCGCAGATCGAAGTCACGTTCGACATCGACGCCAACGGCATCGTCAACGTTTCGGCCAAGGACAAGGGTACGGGCAAGGAACAGCAGATCCGCATTCAGGCCTCGGGCGGCCTTTCGGACGCAGACATCGACCAGATGGTCCGCGACGCCGAGAAGTTTGCCGATGAGGACAAGAAGCGCCGTGCTGACGCCGAAGCGAAGAACAACGCCGAAAGCCTGATCCACGCAACCGAACGCCAGCTTGAAGAGAACGGCGACAAGATCGACGCCGCGCTCAAGAGCGAGATCGAAGCGGCGATTGCCGAGGCCAAGACGGCTGTCGAAGGTGGCAACGCCGACGACATGACCGCCAAGACCCAGGCGCTCACCGAAAAGGCCATGAAGATGGGGCAGGCGATCTATGAGAAGGAGCAGGCATCTGCTGCTTCTCCGGGCGCTGAAGCACCGAAGGCCGACGATGACGTGGTCGACGCCGAGTTTTCGGAAGTCGACGACACCAAGTGATGTTGCGATGAACCAGACCCGCCGCTCGCGCCAAGGCGCTGGCGGCGGGTCGTTATTTGTCAGGGAAACGCAATGTCGACCGAGATCGACTACTACGAATTGCTCGAAGTCGAGCGCACGGCGGATGACAAGGTCCTCAAGTCGGCCTTTCGCAAACTCGCCATGAAGCACCACCCGGACAAGAATCCGGGCTGCACCGAATCCGAAGCGCGGTTCAAGCAGATCAACGAGGCGTACGCGTGTCTCTCCGATCCGCAGAAGCGCGCGGCCTATGACCGCTTCGGCCACGCTGCGTTCCAGCAGGGCGGGCCCGGCGGCGGTGGCGGCTTTGGCGGCGGCGGCGACTTTGGCGACATCGGGGACATCTTCGAGACGATCTTTGGTGGCGCATTTGGCGGCGGCGGCCGCCAGCAGGCGCGGCGCGGCGCGGACTTGCGCTATGACATGGAAGTCACGCTCGAAGACGCATTTCACGGCAAGGAAGCCGAGATTGCGGTCGAAGTTTCGCAGACTTGCGATCCATGCGGCGGTTCGGGCGCGACACCGGGCACTTCGGCGCGGCGTTGCAATCTGTGCAAGGGCCACGGGAAAGTCCGCGCGCAGCAGGGCTTCTTCATGGTCGAACGGCCATGCCCGACCTGCCACGGTCGCGGCGAAGTGATCGAATCCCCCTGCAAGCATTGCCGCGGTGAAGGCCGGGTCGATGCCGAGCAGCGCCTGCAGGTGAACATCCCCGCCGGCGTTGATACCGGCACGCGGATTCGACTGGCCGGAAAGGGCGAGGCGAGTCCATTCGGTGCGCCTGCCGGTGATCTGTACATCTTCCTGCACATTCAGCGCCATTCGGTGTTCGAGCGTGAGGGCACGACGCTCATCACGCGCTGTCCGATCAGCTTCACCACGGCGGCACTCGGCGGCGAGATCGAGATTCCGGGTCTTGATGGCCGGGTTCATGCCATCGAGATTCCTGCGGGTATCCAGTCGGGGAAGCAACTGCGCAAGCGCGGCGCGGGCATGCCCGTGCTGCAAGGGCGCGGCATTGGCGATCTGGTCGTCGAGATCCACGTCGAGACGCCTAGCAAGCTCTCGGCGCGGCAGAAGGAAATCCTGCGCGAATTTCAGGCAACCGAAACCGGCGAGGAATGCCCACAGTCGAAGGGTTTTTTCGAACGCATCAAGGACGCCTGGACTGATCTGACGGAGTAGGCCTCACTCCGGCATTGCAGCGAGAACCTCGGCCCTGATCTCTGCGATCAGGCCGGGTTCCGCAACCAGTCGCCCGTCTTCCTCTTCCAGCACTGCGAGGAAGGCGTCGCGCTTGAACGCGCGGATGACTGCGCCTCCGAGTGGGACTTCCACGGTTGATGCAATCAGATCGATCATCCGCTCCGCGCCGTGGAGTCGCCCCCACAGGTAATCGTTCTCGCGATAGGCGCGGCTGAAGAACGCGCCGAAATTGAAGAACTCGACCCCGCGCAGGCAGGCGAAAGTGCCGCCCTTGCGGATCGATGTCGCGTCGTCGGGGGAGATGCGGTCGACCTTGACTGGGTCATATTCGTTCATGCCTTCGCCCTGAAGCAGCGGCAAGGTGGCGATGTCGTAGAACGGGAAGCCGAGATAGGCGTGGAGGAAGCGGCGGCGCAGCGGCTTTTCCATCGTGTCTAGCGCCGACGCCAGCATCGAATCCACTTGCAGGTCGAGGCCTACAAGATCGCGCCTTGTGGCAATCGCAGAGAGAACCGCACCCGGATCGACCGTGGCGAGGGCCGCAGTTTCCGCAAAGCCGGGTCCCAGACCCTCGGCAGTTTCGCGCCCCTGATAAAGTGCCTGCGCGCGATAGACCGCATCGCGTGCTGCCTCGCGCGCCATTGGGCCGATATCGTCGCCCGCTTCCCATTCGTGCGTGAGACGCCGCGCCAGCAGCTTGAGCCGGCGGATGCGGTAAGCGAGGTCATGGGTGCGGAAAAAGACGATGGCCTGTTCGGTTGCGCCGCCACGAAGCGCGGAAAGGCGGTCCAGCCCGTTGTTGGCGAGATGATTCCACAACGCTGCTTCCACTTTGGCGGCGGGGCCCGCCTGCGGGGCCGCGCCGTGAATCAGTTCGGCCAGTTCCGAGACAATCCCGGCGAGCTTTGTCTGGGCATAGCCGTGAAAGGCAAAGCCCGATTGTTCTGCTGCCGCCTGCTGCGCCTTGTTGCGCCATCCGGTGAGGCGGCGCGCATTGGGGCGATCAAAAAACAGCGTGTGGCCGAACAGGGCCTCGACCGTCTCCTCGATTTCCGGGCGAAGTGCCTCGACGATGGTGCGCAGCCGCGCACGCTGGCGCGACTGGCGTTCGAGCGCTTCGAGATTGTCGCGGATGGGCTGTTCGCGGGGGATCGATGAAAGCGAACCGAAAATGGCGGAGAAGAACCCGACGGTACGCCCGCCCTTGGGTGCGATCCGCATGTGATCGGGGCTAGGGTCAATATAGACGAAGCGCCGGTCGACCTCGCGTCTCGCCGGACGGTCGCGCAAGACGCTGATCGCCTGGGCGAAGGGCCGGTTGACCAGAACCGCACCATCGACCAGCGCCACGCTGCCGATGTCGCCGCGCTTCCAGTGGCTTGGCATGATTCGCTGGAGAAACCGGTCGCGCCCCGGCCAGAGCGTGCCGCGCTCTTGCACGAGGGAGTCGATCTCCTCGACATTCAAGGGCGGGAAGGCGCCGGGAAAACTGGCGGTAGAACGGGCGGCGAGCACCAGTTCGGGCGAGGGGGCAAGGTCGCGCGGTCCATGGCGCGCGGCATTTTGCCGAAAAGCGATGGACAGGCGGTGTTCGCTTTCGAACACGGTGGGCGGGCTGTTGAGCCGCAGTTCCTCAAGGTGGCCGTTGAAGTCGGTGGCGGTCACCAGCAGGTCGATCGGGTGGCCTTCGGGCAGCAATGGATCACCTTCGGGCGAGGCGGCCATGGCGTCCAAGGCGTCGGCGATCATCCGCGAGAAACCGATGCCGCTGAAAGGCGGGGCAAACCAGCGTGCGCGGATCAGGCGCGATACCTTGCGTCGCACCTCCGATCGTGTGCCCGGCGCCACCGTGCTGCTGACGACGTTGCCGGGTCGCTTGAGCACGAACCAAACGAGGGGCTGCGCCCAGAACTTGGCAAACCGGCTCCACGGCTTGGCATCAGGATCGAGCAGCGCGTCAATGTCGGCGCGTTCGAGCCACATGGCGGTGAGAGGTTCGAGGCTTTGCCCTGTGGCGATGGCTTGCGCGAGGAACACGCCGTTGATGCCGCCCGCGCTCGCACCTGAGATGATGTCGGGCAGGAGTCGCAAGCGCAGGTCGCGTGTGAGTGCTATTTCCTCAAATAGACGGAGATAGACCGCTTCAACCCCGCCGACGCCTTCAACTTGCGGGCAATGGAACGCGCGGCTGGCACGGGTTGCATGCCACAGTTCCTTCGTCACGCCGTGCATGTACACCGCGAGGCTGATGCCGCCATAGCAGACGAGCGCCGTGCGCAATTCTTTCTGCCGCATGGGCGCAGCATGGCACGGTGCGACTTGCGCCGCCAGTGCAATTGGATCGGGGATGGTGGCGGAGCGATGGACCCCGCTTTCGATGCCAGGTTGCGGTGCAGTATGCGATGGCAAAGGTGGAAATTGGCAGTAAATCCGTCCAGTTTGCTGTAAGCACAGCCGACATTACATTTTGCTTCGGCAGATTAAGCATCTGAAATTACGTGAATTGATGCGCCTGTGTCACGTCATGGGCGGTGTCAGGGTAACCGACGCTTTACACTTTGTGCCTAAGACTTTTCCTCGAAGGACTGTTCCGGTCCAACGGGGTGACAAGCGCCAGGCCGATGATTCGTCTGTTCAAACATTATATCCCGCACTCGGTGCTGCTGCTGGGTCTGCTGGATTTTATCCTGCTGCTCGGCGCGGGCGAGGTGGGCTGGCAATTGCGCGCGCACCAGATCGGCATCGATCCCGGCCTGATCCCCATGCGAATGACGCCGCTGCTTCTCTTCGCTGGACTGGTCCAGACAGCGATGATCGCGGTTGGCGTTTACGGGTCCGATGCCTTGCGTTCGATGCGCTATGCCACGGCGCGTCTGTTGGTGGCGATCAGTCTCGGCATCATCGCGCTATCGGTCGTCTATTTCCTGATGCCGGGCAGGACACTGTGGCGCTCGAACCTGCTCTACGCGATGTTCCTGTCGATGGGGGCGCTGGTGCTGATTCGGCTACTGCTGGGCGGCCTGCTCGGCACCGCGGCATTCCGTCGCCGCGTGCTGGTGCTGGGCGCAGGCGCGCGTGCTGAACGGTTGCGCAAGCTGGGCGAGAAACCCGAAGCCGGGTTTGCCATCGTCGGCTATATCGGCATGAGCAGTGCTGCCCCTGTGGTAGTCGAGGCCATTCACCGCGATGCCATCAGCAACCTCACGCGCTACGTCGAGAACCTCGGTGTCAGCGAAGTTGTTCTGGCACTGGAAGAGCGCCGCAATGCCCTGCCGCTGAAGGACCTGCTGCGGATCAAGACGACCGGCGTCCACGTCAACGAGTTTTCGACGTTCGTCGAACGCGAGACGGGGCGCGTCGATCTCGATACGGTCAATCCAAGCTGGCTGATCTTCTCTGACGGGTTCTCGTCGGGCCGGGCGATATCCAGTGCGGCCAAGCGCATTTTCGACATTACCGCGAGCCTCATCCTGCTCACGCTGACCCTGCCGGTGATCGTGCTTTTTGCTATCCTGGTGAAGGTAGACAGCAAGGGCCCGGCATTTTTCCGCCAGACACGGGTCGGCCTCTATGGCCAGCCGTTCAACCTCATCAAGCTGCGCTCGATGGGCGTCGATGCGGAAGCGGGCGGCGCACAGTTTGCGCAGCAGAACGACCCTCGCGTGACGCGCGTCGGTAGAATCATCCGCAAGCTGCGCATCGATGAACTGCCGCAGACCTGGACCGTGCTGAAGGGGGAGATGAGTTTTGTCGGCCCGCGCCCGGAGCGCCCGGAGTTTGTTGCCGATCTTGAAGACAAGCTGCCCTATTATGCCGAACGCCATATGGTGAAGCCGGGAATTACCGGCTGGGCACAGATCAACTATCCCTATGGTGCGTCGATCGAGGATTCGCGGCACAAGCTCGAATACGATCTCTACTATGCCAAGAACTACACGCCGTTCCTCGATCTCCTGATCCTCCTCCAGACCTTGCGCGTCGTGCTGTGGCACGAAGGCGCGCGCTGAGGAGGGCGGCGTGCTCAGTCCTCTGACCTGGCCAGGCTTCGGGCAGTGGATGTTCCTCGCATCCACGTTTGCCTTCATGCTGCTGGTCGGCTGGCGCTGGGATCGCAGGCGCCGTGACGGCAGCACGGCGGGGCGCGCCGAGATCACCGCTTTCGCGCTGACGGCGGCATGGTCGCTGATCGTTGCAGCAACAGGCCACGCCACGCTGATCGGCCAGTTCTTCGAGACGTTTCGCAGTCTGGGCTGGCTGGGGCTGACATTCATCCTGTTTTCGCGCGACGGGCGTCATATCACCGTTGCGCCGATCCGCCCGGTCATGGCTGCGGTGGTCTTCGTCGAATTGCTGCAGCCGCTGCTGCTCATGCTGCAGTTCCGCTACGGCTCTTACCCCGCCGCACAGGCGATGATCTTCCAGATCTCGGTCATGTTCCGGTTGCTGGTGGCGACAGGCGCGCTGGTGCTGGTGCACAACCTCTATGCAGGCGCAATGCCGCAGCAGCGGAACGCCTTGCGCTGGACATGCTGCGCTCTCGCCCTGATCTGGGGCTACGACCTCAACCTTTACACGATTGCCTACCTGGCGCGCGCTTTGCCCGTTGAACTCGCGGCCTTGCGCGGTCTTGCGCAACTGGGTGTCGCCGGACTGCTGGTTATCGGAGCGGTCCGCGGCCGCTCGGCGCTGCGCTTCTCGCCATCGCGCGCGGTAGCGTTCCAGTCGCTCTCGCTGCTGGTGATCGGCGGCTACATGATCCTGATGGTCGGGGCGGCCCAATCGCTCGCATGGCTTGGCGGCAATTCCAGCCAGTTGGCCCAGCTCGGCTTCATCTTCGTCAGCGGCGTGCTGATCGTGGCTATCCTGCCTTCGGGGCGCGTGCGCGGCTGGCTCAAAGTCATGCTCGCCAAACACTTCTTCCAGCACCGCTATGACTATCGCGCCGAATGGCTGCGCTTCACGCGCACAATCGGCCGCGCGGGCGGTCACGCGCCGCCGCTCCATGAGCGCATCGTCCAGGCTGTCGCGGACATAACCGACAGTCCGGCGGGGCTACTACTGGTGCCCGCGGAAAGCGGCGAACTTGTCCTTGCTTCACGGTGGCAGTGGCCGACCGCCGATGTGCCTGCTGCGGCAGTTCCTGCAAACAGCGTGTCATTCTTTGAAAAGCGTGGCTTCATCGTCGATCTCGATGAGGTCCGCGCCGGGATCGATCATCAAGGTGAACAGGCTTCCGTTCCGGCCTGGCTGACTGACGAGCATTCGGCATGGGCGCTCGTTCCCTTGCTGCATTTCGACCGCCTGGTCGGACTGGTCGTGTTGAGCAGGCCGCTGGTGGCGCGGAAGCTTGACTGGGAAGACTTCGATCTGCTGCGCGTCGTCGGCATGCAGCTTGCCAGTTATCTTGCCGAACATGCAGGCCAGTCAGCCTTGCTCGAAGCCAGCCGTTTCGACGAATTCAACCGCCGCATCGCCTTCGTCATGCACGATATCAAGAATCTGGCGAGCCAGCTCAGCCTGCTTTCTCGCAATGCCGAGAAGCATGCAGAAAACCCCGCGTTCCGGGCTGACATGCTGATCACACTGCGCAATTCGGCAGAGAAGCTCAACGCTCTGATCGCGCGCCTTTCGCGCTATGGCGCGAATGGCAGCGAGCGGATTGACGATGTGGACGCCAGCGAAGTCGTGCGTGCAATTGCTGCGCGCTACAACCTGCCGGGTATGCCGCAGGTCCATGTGACGCAGGACAGTCCTTGCCGGGTGCTCGCCAACCGTGAGGCGCTGGAGCAGGTCGTGCTGCATCTGGTGCAAAACGCCATCGACGCCAGCCCCGAAGGCATGGCCGTGTTCCTTCAGGCCAATCCGGATGGGCTTTATGGTTGTATCGAGGTGATCGACACCGGCTGCGGGATGAGCGCCGAGTTCATCCGCAACCGCCTGTTCAAGCCGTTCGTATCGACCAAGCAGGGCGGTTTCGGCATTGGAGCTTATGAAGCGCGTGAACTGGTCAAGGCGATGCGCGGGCGCATTGAAGTCGAGAGCCGCGAGGGTCTCGGCACACGCTTCACCGTGCGTCTGCCGCTGACCGCCGCCCAGCCATTGATCGATTCCATAGACGGGGCCGTACGCGCTCCGGACAAAAGGGTAGCATGATGAGTGAAGCCAAGCCCGGACAGCGGCCATCGCTGCTGATCGTCGAGGACGATCCCGGCCTGCAGGCGCAGTTGAAGTGGGCCTATGAGGACTTCGACGTATTCATCGCTGGCGATCGCAGCAGCGCGTTGACCTTGTTGCGCTCGGAGGAACCCGCCGTGGTCACGCTTGACCTTGGCCTTCCGCCAGACCCGGATGGGACGACTGAGGGCTTTGCCATTCTCGACGAGATCATGGCGCTGCGTCCGCAGACCAAGGTCATTGTCGCATCCGGCCATGGCGCACGGGAAAGTGCGTTGATGGCCATCGAGAAGGGCGCCTACGACTTCTACCAGAAGCCTGTCGACATCGACGCGCTGGGGCTGATCGTGCGCCGTGCTTTGCACCTGTCGCGGATCGAGACCGAGAACCGCAGCCTCGCTACACGGGCAACTTCGGACAACAAGGTGCTGGGCCGGATGATCACCGCCGCGCCCGAGATGATCAAGGTTGCCCGTACGATCGAGCGCGTGGCCAATACCAATGTCTCGGTCATGCTGCTTGGCGCAAGCGGCACCGGCAAGGAACTGCTGGCGCGCGGGCTGCATGATGCCTCGATCCGTTCCAGCGGCTCGTTTATCGCCATCAACTGCGCGGCCATCCCTGAGAACCTGCTCGAAAGCGAGCTGTTCGGGCATGAGAAGGGCGCATTCACCGGCGCGGTCAAGACCACCGAGGGCAAGATCGAGCAGGCCAGCGGCGGCACCCTGTTCCTCGACGAAGTGGGTGACATTCCGCTGCAGTTGCAGGTCAAACTGTTGCGCTTCCTGCAGGAGCGCACGATCGAGCGCATCGGCGGGCGGCGTTCGATTCAGGTCGATACGCGCATCGTCTGTGCCACGCACCAGAACCTTGAAGCGATGATCGCCGACGGGCGCTTCCGCGAAGACCTCTATTACCGCCTCGCCGAGATCGTCGTTCGCATTCCGAGTCTGGCTGAACGGCCCGGCGATGCGACGCTTCTCGCCAAGACCTTCCTGATGCGCTTTGCCAAGGAGATGAACCCGCAAGTTAAGGGCTTTGCTCCCGATGCTCTGGCGGCAATCGATGGCTGGGCCTGGCCTGGCAACGTGCGCGAGCTGGAAAACCGGGTCAAGCGCGCGGTGATCATGGCCGATGGCAAGCTGGTGACCGCGAGCGATCTCGACCTGCCCGGCGGATCGGACGATCAAGCCTCGCCGCTCAATCTCAAGTCTGCGCGCGAAGCGACCGACCGCAAGGTCATCCGCCATGCCCTTGCGCGCAGCGAGGGCAATATTTCCAGCACGGCACGTCTGCTCGGCATCAGCAGGCCCACGCTCTATGACCTGCTCAAGCAATACGATCTCCAGAACTAGGCGCCTTGTGGCGGCGCTTGTGCTGACCGTGCTGGCCGCCGCGCCAGTACGGGGCGACGCGTCTGCCGATGCTCTGGCCAAGGCGCGGGCTGCACTGGCGAAGGGCGATGGCATTGCGGCCGAGGCCCCTTTGCGCGAGGCTGTTCGCAAGGGCGCGCCGCTCGATAGCATGCGAGCCGATCTGGGCGAGGCGCTGCTCTTGCAGGGTGACCGCCGCGAGGCGCGCAAGCTGCTTTATGGCGGCGATTTCTCGAAGGCCACGGCCGCGCACGGCTGGCATATGCGCGGACGGCTTGATCTGGCCGAAGGGCAATTGCCCGCGGCAGGGCAGGCGTTCGACCATGCCTTGCGCCTTGATGCCTCCGATGCGGAACTGTGGGTCGATATTGCGCGCCTGCGCTTTACCGGCGGCGAACAGGCACAGGCGATCGAAGCCGCGGACAGGGCGGTGAAGCTTGGCCCCAAGGACCCCCGTGCGCTGGAACTGCGCGGGCTGCTGATGCGCGAACAGTTCGGACTTTACGCCGCGCTGCCTTGGTTCGAAGCGGGCCTTCGCGTTGTGCCGAATGATCCGGGGTTGCTGGGCGAATATGCGGCGACGCTTGGTGACATGGGCCAGTACAAGGCGATGCTGGTCGTGTGCCGCAAGCTGACCGAAGTGGAACCCGGCAACCTTCGTGCGCTCTATTTGCAGGCGGTACTGGCGGCGCGTGCGGGGCAGACCAATCTCGCTCGCAAGATCATGCTCCAGACTGGCAAGGCTTTCGAGAACATGCCGGCGGCCATGCTGCTGAACGGCATTCTCGAATACCGTGCCGGCAACGCCAATCTGGCGGTTGGACACTTCGACCGTCTCGTGCGGATGCAGCCTGACAACTTGCAGGCCCGCATGTTGCTGGTCAGGTCGCTCCAACGACAGGGCCTCAATGCCGAGGCTGCGGAAGCTGCCGGACTTTGGCCGATACAGGCATCTGCGCCGCCGTACCTGCTTACAGTGACCGGCAATGCCTACAGGGGCGCCGGACGGAAGGCGGATGGTGAAGGGCTGCTCGCCAGGGCGAATGAAATCGGAGAGCATGGCGCGGAAGGCATCCACAGCGATCAACCGCTTGGCGCGCTTGCACTGAACTACGCCGACGCACCGAACTTCGCCGGCAATGCGGTCCCCTATATCCGTGGCCTGATCGCGGCGGGTGATGAGCAGCAGGCCATCGCGGTTGCCGACCGTCTGCGTCTTGCCAACCCGGGCGCGGCGGACGCGTGGCTCCTGTCAGGCGACGCACGGCTGGCCACTGGCGACAGCCTCGGCGCGCTGGACAATTACGGTCGAGCAGCGCTGATCCGCTTCAACCTGCCGACACTGTTGCGCATCGATGATACGATGCGGATGCTGGGCCGTCCTGCCGATGCCAATGCCATGGTCGCGCGCTATCTTCGCCAGAACCCCGGCAGCCCTCAGGCGTTGAAGCTTCTGGCTTTTGGTCGTCAGGCACGCGGCGATACCCAAGGTGCGGCGCAGATCGAAACGATCTTGCGCGCGCGGGGCTTTCGCAATCCTTCGTGAAGTTCACGCTCGACAGTCACTAGCTGCAAGATTACCCCTTCAATCGAACGATTAAACGGGGTGATGAATGGCAGGCGCGCTCGAAGGGTTGACCGTACTCGAATTCGCCGGGATCGGCCCCGGACCATTCGCGTGCATGATGCTGGCCGATCATGGGGCGCGCGTGATCCGGATCGAACGCCCGGCACAGGGCAACCGCCTCGGCGACAGTGGAAATCGTGATATCCTTAATCGTAGCCGCGAGCGGATCGAGCTGGACCTCAAGGACCCCGCCGCGATTTCACAGATCCGCAAGCTGGTGAAATCCGCCGATGCCTTGGTTGAAGGCTATCGTCCCGGTGTGATGGAGCGCCTCGGGCTGGGGCCCGACGTTCTGCTTGCTGATAATCCCCGCCTGGTGTTCGGGCGCATGACCGGTTGGGGACAGGAAGGGCCGATGGCGCCGCTTGCGGGGCACGATATCAACTACATCGCGCTGGCAGGCGCACTGCATGGCTTCGGGCAGGCAGGCGGCAAGCCGCAAGTCCCGGTCAATCTCGTCGGCGATTTCGGCGGGGGCGGCATGATGATGGCGTTCGGTATCATGGCGGCCGTGTTTTCGGCCCAGCGCACCGGCAAAGGCCAGGTCGTCGATTGCGCGATGGTTGATGGAGCGGCGATCCTGTCGGCGATGACCTACACCTTCCTTGGCAATGGCCGGTGGCAGGACGAGCGTGGGGTCAACGTGCTCGACGGCGGCGCGCACTTCTATGACACTTACGAAACCCGCGACGGCAAGTGGATATCCATCGGCTCGATCGAGCCGCAATTCTACGCGTTACTGCTTGAGAAGACCGGGCTTACCGGCGATCCCGATTTTGCCCCGCAGATGGATCCGCGAGTCTGGCCCCACCTCAAGGAGCGCATGACCGCGCTGTTCCTCACGAAAACCCGCGAGGAGTGGTGCGCGATAATGGATGGGACCGACATCTGCTTCGCGCCGGTATTAAGCCTGCGTGAGGCGCCTCACCATCCGCACAACGCAGCGCGCGGCACCTTCACCGAAGATCAGGGCATGATCATGCCCGCGCCCGCGCCGCGCTTTCTTGGAACGCCAGCTCCCAAGGCATCGCTCAGCGGGCGCTGACCGCTCAATCGGCGCGCAGGGCCGCATCCAGTTCCGCGTCGGGATACTTGTGCTTGTGGCGGATCGACCACCACAGCGAGAGGCCGATCATTGCCGCGCCGATCAGGCCCGTGATCGTCTCGGGAATGTGGTATTTCGCCGACAGCAGCATGATCGCACCCAGCGCAATGATCGCCCAGAACGCGCCATGTTCAAGATAGCGGTATTCTGAAAGCGTGCCCTTCTTGACCAGCATGATCGTCATCGAACGCACGAACATCGCACCGATCGACAGGCCGAGCGCGATGATCACCATGTTGTTTGACAAGGCAAATGCACCGATCACGCCATCAAAGCTGAACGAGGCGTCGAGCACGTTGAGGTAGAGGAAGCCGCCAAGGCCGGACCGTACGACGAGCCCTGCCGCCTTCTGCGCTTCGTCGCGCATTTCGAGGATCGTGCCGAGTGCTTCCACCGCGATGAAGGTGACGAGGCCGAGCACACCCGAAACCATGAAAGTTAGTGCCTCGTCCTCAGCCAGAAGCAGCGAGATGCCGTAGATTGCCAGCAGCAGCAGCGCGATTTCGGCGGCCTTGATGTTGGAGACAACCGCCAGTTTCTGTTCGATCCACTTGATCCAGTGCACTTCCTTGTCGCCGTCAAAGAAGAACGACAGGCCCACCATGGCAAGGAACGCACCGCCAAAGCCGGCAATGCCGACATGCGCGCTGCTGACGATTTCCTCATATCGCTTCGGATCGTTGAGGGAGAGGTTGAGCGCCTCGACTGGACCAAGTCCTGCCGCGATGGCGACAATCGCCAAGGGAAACACGATGCGCATGCCGAACACCGCAATGATCATGCCCCACGTCAGGAACCGCTTCTGCCAGACTTCGTCCATGTCCTCGAGCACGGCAGCGTTGACCACCGCATTGTCGAACGACAGCGAGATTTCGAGGATCGAGAGCACAAACACGATCCACAGCAGCGACAGCGTGCCGCCCGCCGTCCCGGTCTGCATCCAGCCATAGGCGGCGGCGAGCGCGAGGCACACCAGTGTAAAGAGGATCGAACCCTTGTAGAAACGCAGCAAGCGGAAATTCCCTGTTTTATGCCCCGACGCGGTTACTTCGGCTGATAGGTCTGTTCAATACCGGGAAATGCGCGCGACCGCACTTCCTCGGCATACAATGCAGCAGCGCCAGAAATGGTCTCGGCAATGTTCTCGTAGATTTTCACGAAGCGGGGCACGCGTTCGAACATGCCGAGCATGTCTTCGGTCACCAGCACCTGTCCATCGCACTGCGCCGAAGCGCCGATGCCGATGGTGGGGCAGGGCACGGCTTGGGTGATTGCGATGGCGATGGGCTCCACCACACCCTCGATAACGATGGCAAAGGCGCCCGCGTCGGACAGCGACCGCGCATCGCCGACGATCTTGGCGGCCTCGGCCTCGCTGCGGCCGCGCGCGTTATATCCGCCCAAGACGTTCACGGCCTGCGGGGTCAGCCCGACATGGCCCATGACCGGGATGCCGCGCGCGGTCAGGAACGCTACCGTCTCCGCCATCGCCTCGCCGCCTTCAAGCTTCACCGCTGCGCAGCCTGTTTCCTTCAGCAGCCGTGACGCGCTTTCGAACGCCTGCTGGGGCGAAGCCTCGTAAGAGCCGAACGGCATGTCGACCACGACCGCCGCATGATAGGACCCGCGCACCACCGCCGCGCCGTGCGCCACCATCATGTCGAGTGTCACCGGCACGCTTGACGGCAGGCCATAGATCACCTGACCAAGCGAGTCGCCCACCAGCAGCAGGTCGCAATGCGCATCGAGCAACTGGGCCTGCCGCGCCGTATAGGCGGTCAGCATCACCACCGGTTGTGCGGTGACGCCGTCCTTCTTCCGCTGGCGGATCGCAGGGATAGTAAGGCGCTTCATCGGGGCGGGCGTGGGGTTGGCTCGGCTGGTTGCGGTATCGAGCTGGAAGGTCGTGGACATGATCGCGCATCCTTTCAGGCGGGCCAATGCTTCTACTGCCTTGGCGCAAACCCGCAAGGCTGTGCGCCTTATCAGCAAACTTGGGGAAAAATGGCTTGCGCGAAGTCCGGTTCCCGCTAGCTTCCCGGCCATTACCTGGTTTCCGGAGCAACCGCATCGGCGGTTTGGCGCTCTGGGCCAAGGCGGGAGAAATTCATGTTCGGTCGCGTCAAACCGCTCGACGCCATTCTTGCTACAGCAGAAAAGAAATCGCTGCATCGCTCGCTGGGAGCTTTCCAGCTGACCATGCTCGGCGTTGGTGCCGTCATTGGCACCGGCATTTTCGTGCTGACAGCCGAAGCTGCTCAGAAGGCAGGCCCCGGAATGATGATCAGTTTCATCATCGCCGGTTTCGTCTGCGCTGTGGCAGCCCTGTGTTACGCTGAAATGGCATCGATGGTCCCGGTCTCCGGATCGGCCTATACTTACAGCTATGCCGTGATGGGCGAACTCATCGCCTGGATGGTCGGCTGGGCACTCATTCTCGAATATGCAGTCGCCGCAGGAGCGGTCAGCGTAGGTTGGTCCGGCTATGTCGTTGGGCTGATCGAGAACGCCATGCATATCGACATACCCGATTTGCTGGTGCGCGGTCCGTTCGATGGTGGAATGATCAACCTTCCGGCAATGTTGATCGCAGGCCTCGTCACGTGGTTGCTGGTTATCGGGACCAAAGAGAGCGCCTCGGTCAACGCGGTGCTCGTGGCGATCAAGGTCGCTGCGCTTACGCTTTTCGTCATTCTGGCGGTGCCGGTGATGAAAGCGGAAAACTTCGAGCCGTTCTCGCCTTTGGGCTTTGGCGGAATCGGTGCGGCAGCGGCGTCAATCTTCTTTGCTTATGTGGGCTTCGATGCCGTCTCGACCGCGGCGGAGGAAACCAAAAATCCGCAACGGAACATGCCGATCGGCCTGATCGGCAGTCTTGCCATCTGCACCGTGTTCTATCTTTTGGTGGCTGCTGGCGTGATCGGTTCGGTGGGCGCGCAGCCAGTTCTCGATGCCAATGGCCTTGGCATGGAACCGGGAAGCCGGGAACTTGCAGCGCAGTGCGCAGCCATGGGCGATCAGGCTGTCGTTTGCTCCAAGGAAGCGCTGGCCTGGACGCTGCGTGAAATTGGCTGGCCCCAGATCGGCAACCTGATCGGCCTCGCTGCCGGCTTGGCTCTGCCATCGGTGATCCTGATGATGATGTTCGGCCAGACCCGCATCTTCTTCGTGATGAGCCGTGACGGTCTGTTGCCTGCCGCGTTCTCCAAGATCCATCCGCGCTACAACACACCGCACGTGATCACGATCATAACCGGCATTTTCGTGGCACTGTTTGCTGCGTTCTTCCCGGTCGGTCTGCTCGCCAACATCTCGAACTCGGGCACGCTGTTCGCGTTTGCGGCGGTGTCCATCGCGGTGCTGGTCATTCGCCGCCGCGAACCTGGCCGTCATCGTCCATTCCGCACCCCGGCGATCTACGTGACCTCGCCGCTGGCGTTCCTCGGATGCCTCTACTTGTTCTACAAGCTGGATGCGAAAAGCCAGATGCTGTTCGTGATCTGGGCGGCAATCGGTCTGGTTGTCTACTATGCCTACAGCCGCAGCCGCAGCCATGTCGGACGCGGGCTGACGGAAGTGCATGAACTGGATAGCGATATCCCGCCAACGTCGGTGCCGCCGATCGATTGATCATCGCTCACCGAAAAGTACAAAAGGGCCGCCCCAGCGATGGAGCGGCCCTTTTTCTTGTCTGATGCAAAGGTCAGAGCTTGGTTTCGGTGAACCCGCCTTTGATATCGTTCGTCACATCCATGCCAAGCGCCATCTTGGCCGTGCCGATTATGCCGAGGTCACCTGCCCAGATCGAGGCGTCGCCAAGGTCCATGCGCATGAACAGCAGGTTCGGCGCGTCCTTGCCCCCCGGAAACCATGCTTCGACGAAGTTATTCCAATGCTTCTCGAGCAACGCACGGTCGGTTTCCTCGCTCAGAACGCCGTGGAAGCGTGCGAACACGTCATGGCCTTTTGATGCAAAAGTTGCCGTCGCACCGCCCATAGGTGCAAACCGGTTGTCGCGGCTGGTGAAAAACCAGATCGCGCTGTTGGCACCTTTGTCGAGTTGCGCGGTCATCGGAGCCGCCGAGTCCGGATCATTGTCCAGTTGAAGCATCACGTAAGGCGAGGACACCATCGCCTTCCAGAATTTTTCACGAAGCTCTTCGGGATTGCCTTGATCATACTTCATAGGGGGGCCCTTTCCTATCCGGTGTTTGTCGATGAACGGACCGGGGCAGGGGATGTTCCCCGCCCTCAGCCCGTCCAGCGCGCGCATCACATCGTCGGTGTGACCAATGCCTGGGCAGTCAGTGTGTCGACCACCTGCTGCGGTACATCATCAGCGGCCCGGCCCGACACGAAGTCGAGCAGATCACGAATCAACCGGTCAGTCTGCGTGGCGAAGACGCCATGCGGCTCGCCGTCGTACTCCAGCAGCGTTGCATGGGGCACGGCGCGAGCCAGAGCCCGGCCGGTGGCGTCGATAGGGACGGTCTTGTCGGAAGTGCCGTGGATGATCAGCGTCGGCACGCGGAACGATGCGAGATCGGGGCGGAAGTCAGTCGTGGCAAACGCATTGGCCGCTGCGAGCGTGGGCCGCAGCCCCGCCTGCATGGCGGTGATCCACGCCAAGTGCAGCACCTCGTCGCTGACGGGCTGCGTCAACATGCCCACCCCGAAAAAGTCCTTGAAGAACCCGGTGAAGAATTTGGCCCGATCAGACAGCATGCCGTCGGTCATTTCATCGAAAGTCGACTGGGGCACGCCATCGGGATTGTCTTCGGTCTTGAGCATATAGGGCACGACCGATGAAA
This sequence comes from Novosphingobium sp. MMS21-SN21R, assembly GCF_031846015.1. GTDB lineage: Bacteria > Pseudomonadota > Alphaproteobacteria > Sphingomonadales > Sphingomonadaceae > Novosphingobium. The sequence continues at coordinate 1,696,051 of NZ_JAVRDU010000001.1, forward strand.
CGAGCGCTACCCGTGAAACTCCTTGGCCGCCTTGGCGCGAGAGATAACGGGCGATTTCGCCACCACCCATTGAAAAACCAACCAGCGTTGCGCCCTCGTTTGCATTCATCGCCGTCATGACGTCAGCCAGGTCGTCGGCAAAAGTGTCGTAGTCGTATCCGCCTGAGGGTTGGTCCGATCGGCCGAAGCCGCGGCGGTCGTAGGCTATGGCACGGAAGCCAGCTTCGGCCAGAGCGTGGGATACTGGATCCCAACTGTCGCCCGACAGAGGCCATCCGTGGATCAGGATGACCGGTGGGCCTTCGCCCCAGCTTTTTGCGTAGAGACGGGTCCCGTCGCGCGTTTCGATCATCGGCATGTGATTGGTCTCCTGACGTCCCGTCCTCGTCGCTCCTAAACCTGTCGGCGCGTTTCGCGTTCCGCTGCCCGCCTTTTCAGATGTTCGGGCTGGCGCGGAATGGCGAAAGAACATATATAGAACTGATGTCACGAACCGATATCATGGGTCGCCTCGAAATCCTTGCAGACGCAGCGAAATACGATGCATCCTGCGCGTCGTCAGGCACGGTCAAGCGCAGCAGCAAGGGCGGCAAAGGGATAGGATCGACCGAGGGCATGGGAATCTGTCACGCCTACGCGCCTGATGGCCGGTGCATCTCGCTGCTCAAGATCCTGCTTACCAACCACTGCGTGTTCGATTGCCACTATTGCATCAATCGCAAGAGTTCGAACACGCGGCGTGCCCGGTTCACGCCACAAGAGGTGGTGGACCTCACTCTGTCGTTTTACCGGCGCAACTATATCGAAGGCCTGTTTCTCTCATCAGGCATCGTCAAAAGCTCCAGCCACACCATGGAGCAATTGATAGAAGTCTCGCGTATCTTGCGGGAAGAGCACGATTTTCGTGGATATATCCACCTCAAGACAATCCCAGAAGCTGATCCCGAACTGGTCGCTCGCGCCGGACTCTATGCCGACCGGGTTTCGATCAATGTCGAACTGCCGACCGTCGCCGGCCTCACCCGCCTCGCACCCGACAAATCCGCCCCGCAGATCGAAGGGGCGATGGGCACATTGAAGACCGCAATCGTCGAGGCCAAGGATGCCCGCAAGCGCTTCCGCAACGCGCCTCGGTTTGCTCCGGCCGGGCAGTCGACTCAGATGATCGTCGGTGCCGATGCCGCAACCGACAGCGACATCGTCGGTCGTGCCAGCGCGCTTTACGGCCAGTTCGGCCTGCGCCGCGTTTACTATTCCGCATTCAGTCCGATTCCCGATGCCAGCGCGGTGCTGCCGCTGAAACGACCCCCACTCATGCGCGAGCACCGGCTCTATCAGTCCGACTGGCTGATGCGGTTCTATGGGTATGCGCCGCATGAAGTGCAGCAGGCGGCGGGGGCAGACGGGATGCTCCCGCTCGACATGGATCCCAAGCTCGCCTGGGCGCTGCAGTTTCGCGCCGATTTTCCGGTGGATGTGAACCGCGCGCCACGAGAGCGCCTGCTGCGTGTGCCGGGATTGGGCGTGCGTGCGGTGAATGCGATCCTCGCGGCAAGGCGTCAGCGCCGCTTGCGCCTTGATGACGTGGGCAAGCTGACTGTCTCGCTCGGCAAGGTGCGCCCCTTCATCGTTGCCGAGGACTGGCGGCCGGTTCTGTTGACGGACCGCGCCGATCTGCAAAGCATGATCGCACCCCGGCGTTCAGAGCAACTTGAACTGTTTGCGTCATGACTGCCCGCCAGACGCTGCGACGACCCACGCTCCATCGCGCCAGTCTGCCTGCTGCGGACGATTTCGAGATCTGGCGCGATATCGCTCGCCGGTTGATCCGTGCTGATATGCCGCCGGAATGTGTAGTGTGGGAATCGCCTGCCGACCAACGCGCTGACCTGTTTGCCAGCCGAGACGCTTTCCTGCCCGAACCGCCTGTCTCCGCGCAGCAGCCCCGCGCAACGCGTGCCTTCCTGCAACTTGCCCAAAGTGCCGTTCTTCATATTGACCCAGAACGTTTTTCTCTGCTCTATCGACTGCTCTGGCGTCTCCAGAGCAACCACCGGTTGATGGACGACAAGGCGGACGAGGATGTTCGCCGGGTCGAGGATCTGGCCCGACAGGTCCGCCGCGATATCCACAAGATGCGCGCTTTCGTCCGCTTCCGCGTAGTCGAAGAGCCGGAGGGCGAACGTTACGTCGCCTGGTTCGAGCCTGAGCATCATATCCTGCGCGCGAACGCTGCATTCTTCGTGCGTCGTTTCACGTCCATGCACTGGTCGATCCTTACGCCGCGCGGGAGCATCCATTGGGACGGCGAAGCGCTGCATGAAGGCCCACCTGCCGCCCGCACAGACGCGCGGTCGGGCGATCCTGTGGAGGCGCTGTGGGGCAAATACTATTCCTCGATCTTTAATCCGGCGCGGTTGAAAGTCGGCGCTATGCTCAAGGAAATGCCTCGCAAATACTGGAAGAACATGCCCGAGGCGGCGCTTATTCCCGAATTGATTGCTGGAGCGCAGGCGCGCGAGGCTCGCATGGTCGATGCGGGTGCGCAGGACTTTGGCGATCGGCCAAAGAGTCTCGTTGAAGTCGGCGATGCCATCGTCGCGTGCCGCCGTTGCGCGATCGGCTGCAACGGCACCAGCGCAGTCATGGGCGAAGGGCCGACAGACCCGGTTCTGATGATCGTTGGCGAGCAGCCCGGCGACCAGGAGGAATTGCAGGGACGACCGTTTGTCGGTCCGGCGGGACAGGTGCTGCACGCCCATCTGTCGGGCGCAGGCATTGCAGCTGGCAGGGCCTACGTAACCAACGCGGTCAAGCACTTCAAATTTGTGCCGCAAGGCAAGCGCCGCTTGCACCAGACCCCCACTGCAGGCGAGATCGATACGTGCCGGTGGTGGATCGAGAGTGAACGCGCCCTGTTGAGGCCACGAATCGTGCTGGCACTGGGAGCCAGCGCTGCACGAAGTTTGCTCGGCAAGACGGTGAGCGTGCAGAGTGAGCGGGGCAAGCCGCGCACGCTGGACGACGGCAGCGAACTATGGATTGCAACCCACCCAAGCTATCTGCTACGGCTTGAAGGCGACAGCCGAGTGCTGGAAGAGCGCAAATTTATCAACGACCTGCGAAGCGTCGCTATGCGACTTTCGCAACTGTCATGAAATAGCCAGCCTTCAGGACCGAAGCCGCTCGATACCTTGTGCCAGCGCTACGTAAAGCTTGCCCATGTCGGATGAGAGCAGCGTGACGCCCAGCGCGTTGCCATCGCGTGTCGACAACAATTGCCGGAGCATTGTCTCGAAGTCGTGGATGTAGCGGTTCACATGTTCGCGGAACTCGCTCTCGGCTTCGTAATGTGCCTGCACCGCCTTGGCCTCTGCCGTTTCAAGCAACGACACAGCGCGCCGGGTGAAGATGCCCCGGTCACCGCGCAGATAGGACGCCCATGCCGTTTCCGACACGTCTGATGACAGCGCCTTGGCAATATCGATCGCGGACGAATTCAGCGATTCGGTGATCAGGGCGGCACGGCGCGCAAAATCATTGTCGACGTGTTCTTCGGCCCGCTCGCGTGCCCGCGTAACGCGCGATTCGAGATTTCCGGCGAGTTCATCGACCTTGGCAAGTTGATCGCGCATCTGGATCGCCGTTTCGCGGCTCGCCGAGGCGGCGGCATCAATGGCTTCCTCGAGACGCCCGATCAATTCGGCTGCGCGGCCTTGCAGCACCCGCGAAATGGCGGCGCTGCTTTCCTCGCCAAGCCGTGCGGCAAGTGCCTCTACTTCGCCCGCCGTGCTGCTGCGGATATCCTCGCCCGCTTTACCCGCTGCGTCTGACAAGCTGGCAATGGCACCGGAAAGCCGGCTCTCGATCTCGCCTGCCAGACTGTCGCTGTCGCGCCGCGCTTCGGCGAGAACCTCGCGCAAGGCCGCAAGCTGACGCTCGCGCTCAGACGCCTGTTCCGTCAGCGCTTTCTGCGCCTTCTGCAGTTCCTTGATGGTCGAGGTTACTTCGCCGCGCGCCGAACCAACGGTCTCCGCCAGGACTCGCCCGCCGTCTCCCGCTTCGCGCAGCGTATCGCGCAGGGTGAAGACGCGGTCCTCAAGCCCCTTGAGTCCGGCCTCGGTGCTGCGGAGCGCTTCGGGAATTTGGGTGCGCGTGTGATCGCCGCCCGCCTGGATCAGTTCGAGCAGGCGCACGGCAGAGTCTGTAAGGTCGCCAATCTGCAGGTCCGTGCCCGATAGCGCATGACGCATTTCGGCAAGGCGGGTGTTGAGATCGACCATGGCCCGATCAACCGTGGCAGCAGTCTGTGCTCCTTGTTCTCCCGAACTATGAAGGACGGCTGACAAGCTACTGACCTTGCCCGCAACATCCTCGCAGGAGCGCGCGAGCTTCTCAGCTTCTTCGACCTGAATCCTGCGCTGGGCGTCGACAGCCTGATCCAGTTCGGCCAGCTTGGTGGCGAGGGCCTCGGCAGCGTCACCGGCAGCGCGTTCCATCGCGGCTCTGCGGGTCGATACCGCGTCGTCAATTTCGGCGAGGCGGCGGTCAAGCGCTGCGCGCTGCTCCGATGCAGCGTCATCGGCGGCTGCTCGGCGGCGTGCAAGCTGATCGTCGAGGTCGCGCGCTTGCGCGTCGACCGTGGCGGTGACCGACCGCGCAGCTTCCTCGAACCGGGCGAGCCGCCCGGCAGCGTCTGCCAGAAGTGCTTCATGGTCGGTGCCGAGCTGATCCAGAGCGCTGCGCAAAGCTTGTGCATGCGCTTCGGTTCGCGCCGACCAATCGGAGAGTGCAACACGCTCCGCCTCTGCGGCCATTCCGGACTGCTCGGCGCTGCGTCCGGCCAGTGCCTCGAACCGGCCTTCGGCAAGCCGGGCCAGTTCTTCACCGGCTTTGGTGAATTGCTCGAGAGATGCGTCCACCCGTTCGCGGATCGAAATGACCTGGCGTTCGCTGGCAAGCCCGAATTCGTTGAGGCGCTGGAAGCCCGACACCATCTCTTCGAGTTGGAGATGAGCGGACCGGCCAGCGTTGCCGATGTTGTTGGTCACGTCCTTGGCGGCATTGGCGATCACCGGCAACTGGCTGCGCAGCTTGTCCATATTGTCGAGCGCACTGGCCGAAACTTCGGCGATAAGATCAACCCGCTGGCGGTTCTGCGTAATCAGGCCGTCGAGTTGCGCGGCGCTTCCCGAAAGCCTGTCGACCGCGATCCGTCCCAGTGACTCGAGGTCGCGCCCCTGCGAGGCGATGAAGTCACGCGCGATGGACAATTCGGTGTTGATGCTGACCAGTCGCTTTTCCAGATCTGCCGATTGTCTGGCAAGGCTCATCGACACGTCGGCAAAGCGGATCGCCTCGCGCCGGCTTGTGCGCATCAGGACAAGCAGGATCACAAGGACCAGCAGCACCGGCATGGACCACTGCGCCGTCCACCATGCCCACTGGTCAGGTTGCGAAACATAATCCGAACGGCTGACCACCGCCCAGGCGAAGAACGCCGTCCAGCCTGCGATGAAAAGCCCCGCCATAACCGGCGCGATCAAGCTTCGATCGGGTGAGGGTGCGTCTGCCACTTCATCATCGAATGCAGGTTCAGACCACGCAAGCGGTGCTCCGGTGCCCTGCTCGATGCCGCCATCGGCAGTTGCGATGCCGATTTCAGGCTCTGCGCCGTCAATCGGAATGATCCTTGTTCCCCCGTTCATTCGAGCAGCTTATCATGATTTTGCCGCGCGCATAAACCCCGCCTTAACAGTTCGGCCCATAGCTGTGTCACATGGCCTATGAAGGTGGTTCTCTCGACGCAAATCTGGCTGCCGCTGCGGGGCATGACCCCGAGCTGGTGCGTGAATTGCGTGCGGCGTTCATTGAAAGCGCAGAGCGACAGGTCGACTTGCTGGGCCGGTCGCGCTGTGACGGCAATTGGCAGGTGGCGGCCATGCGGCTGAAAGGTCTTGCTGCAAGCTTCCATGCAGAGGGCCTGCTGGCTCTGGCCGAAGAGGCGCTGGACAGTGCGCCGGGCGATCCACTCGTTCTGCGCCGTTTGCATCAGATGCTGTCAGACCTCACGCTCCTGCCTTGAAAGGTAACGGCGCTCGTTAACCCCTGCCAATGCGTGCGCACTGCTTGGCAGCGCAACTCTCAGCCTCTACGGTGTAACGTCAGGAGGCATGCCCTTGCGGGTCGCAGTTCTATCATTGATCGAGGCCGCCGGTTCCGAACCGGGCGCGCTGCGCGGATACCTGCCGATCGGCGGGCGGTCGATCCTGCGTCATCAGATCGGGTTTGCGCTGTCGCTCGGCTGCAAGCGCATCGTCGTCATGGCTGAGGGCATCAGCGGCGAACTTGTAGCGCTTCAGCATGTATCCGAAGCGGGCGGCGCGCAGTTTCACGTGATTGCCACGGCGCGGGCGCTGGTTCCGCTGCTGCAGCCCGAGGATGATGTGTTCGTCCTGGGCGACGGTTTGCTTGCTATGCCCGAAGCGCTGCGTGAAATGCTCGAAGCCGGACCTGTCCTGCTGACACTTCCCGTCGAAACCGGTTTGCCGCTGGGGTTCGAGCGGATCGACATCAACAATGCCTTTGCTGCCGCCATGCGGTTTCCGGGGCGTATAGCGGCCGCCCTTGCCGATCTCCCGCCCGAATGGAACGTCCAGTCAGCCTTGCTCAGGCTGGCAATTCAGGCGCGGGTGAACCATCGCAGCGTCTCGGTCAGTCTGCTCGACGACGGCCGCTGGAGCGTGGTCCGCAGCGAGGATGAGGCGCAAATTGCCGAGCGCCGCTGGCTACGTCTGCACACTAGTGTTGCGGGCCAGAGCGCCGGTTCTCCCGGTGAAATGCTCGCCATGGCAACAGTGCGGCGATTCGGGCCGGCGATGCTCCATGCAGGCACACGGCCGGCGCTGGTCGGACTGGCCGCCGGGCTGATCGGGTTGCTCGGCGGCGGACTGGGCTGGCTCGGCAGCGTTGCGGCGGGCTTCGTGCTGCTCGGGCTTGCCTGGCTGGTCGAGAGGATAGGCAGCCTGCTGGGGCAGGTCGAACGGGATTCCTTGCTGGCGTCCGGCCTTGCCGTGCGTAGCGTGGCGCTGTTTCACCTGCTGATTGATGCAGGATTTGTCGTGCTGGCCGCCTGGCGCAGCCAACTGCCGCCGGGTCCTGCCATACCATGGGGCGCTGCGGCTTTCGGTCCGCTACTCTTGGTGTGCATGGCGCGGATCGTACCGCTGGCATTGCCGGGAAAACGTTGGTCGCATTGGCTGGAAGATCGCCTGATCATCGGCATTTTCCTTGCCGCAAGCAGTGCATTTCTGCCATTTGATGCCTGTATCGGCCTTGCTGTCCTGGCGCTTGCCGCTGCCTGCCTCGTGACTTTGCAACTGGGCCCGAGGGCAATCGGTAACGCTTCGCCTAACCCCCGGTTAACCAGTCGGCAGTAAGACCTCCGCATGGCATTGACCGCACATACCGGCACAGACTCCGGAGTGATTGAAACCCTGTTGCGCGACGACCTGTTCCATGCGGATCAGGCGATGCTGCACATGGCTCCGATTCTTCAGCATCTCTTGCGCAACGACGACAGCTCGATCTTCAGTGACGAGATCATAGCGCGCGTTCGCGGGATGTTCGCCGATATCGCGCGTCAACTGGTTCAGGCGATGGGCGAGGCTGCGGGTCATGTCGACGCTGGGGCTTGGGCACGGGAAGCAGGTCCCGGCCTTGCCGAGATGCTGGCAAGCAATCAGGCGCTGCTCACCCATGTCCACATGCTGGCGGTTGAATGGCAGCTGGCCGAAAAACTTCAGGGGAGGCAGGGCATTGACCCGGTTCTGACCCCGCTGCTGCAGGACCTGATTGCCTCGCCTGATCCGGATCTTGCGGCGCGGGGCATGAACCTGCTGGCGGCACAGGCACGCTTTGGCCAGGCCATTCGCCGTATGCAGATGCCTCTCACCGAATTGCCCGGAGAGCTTCATGCTGCCACACTGGCCATGATGCGCGCCTATGTTGCCGACGATCCCTCGGGCGTGGCTGCGGCTGAACTGGCCGAGATGTCGTTGCACAAGGCCCGTGCGGGGGCGGCTTCGCGCATTGATCTGCTGAGCTACGCCATCAGCGCATCGGGTGCGCGATCGTCGGCCACACTGTCGCTGCAGAATGCCGGGGTGGCCTTGTTCCTGACGGCGTTGGGGCTCGGAGCCGGGCTGGAACGTGAAACCGCCGTCATGTGCACGACGGAAAGCCAGATGCCTCGCCTTGCCCTGTCGCTCGCTGCGGCAGGAATTGACCGCGATGGACTGGTCGAAACGTTCGCTGCACTCCACCCGGACATTGCCCTGCCTCCAGCGCTGGAGGACCTGCACCCCGATCGTGCGGCTGCTATGCTGGCTTCTTCGCAGGCGGCGGATGCGCGGCGCTGACATGCAAGCCGTGATGCCATGACCGCGGCAGGGCCAATCCTCGCCCGGTGCGATGGCACCGACTGTCTTGTTGAGGCAGATGAGACGCTTGCCGCTTTGCAGACGCGGCTTGGCGGCAGTTATCCGGGGCACATCGCCATACCCGGCCTGCTCGCGCTGGTGCGCAAAGTGCGCAGTTCCGGCGTGCCTCTGGCAACGCTTCTGACCGTGCAAGACGAGGGACGCCCTGTTTCTTTTTGCGCCCGCGTCGCTCCCGACGGTGGTGGCACCCGGATCGTGATTACCAATTGGCAGCTTGCCGCGGAGGCATGGAAGGCAGACGAAGGCGCTGTCGCAGAAGCCCTGCTTCGGCAGTTGGCTGAGGCGCATATTGTGCTCGATGCCGAGCAGCGGGTCATTTCGGCAACGATCGAACCGGGTGACCTGGCTGACTTTGCCGCCGTCTTGCGGCAGGGTTTCGGGCGTTTCTGGACAGACCTTGTCACCTTGCGTGGAAACTCTCACCGCCAGCCGCTTCACTGGCGGCTGCTCGACGATGCCGAACTCGAGATTGCCGGTTCGCAGCGACGCTGGAAGGCGCGGTTGCTGCCGCTGCGTGCCGGCGGGTTCGAACTGTTGCTGGTGGCTGATACGGTCATGGCACCCGATCTGCACGCCGTCCTGCCACTGGGTGCCTCACCGGATTTCAAAGGCTTGCTCGGGCGTAACCTAGCCCCGGCGCTGCGGCAGCCGATCAACCGCATCGTCGCCAATGCCGAAACGATCCGTACGCGCCTCGCCGGGCCTCTCGCAGAGCAATACGTCGGGTATGCGGGCGACATTGCCGAGGCCGGACGGCATTTGCTCGGCCTCGTCGAAGACCTGTCGGATCTCGAAACGGTCGAGGACGAGCAATTTCAGCCCGCGCCCGATCACATTGATCTGGCCGACTGCGCACGTCGCGCTGCCGGAATTCTGGGTGTCCGCGCACAGGAACGCAGCATCGTGCTGGTCACTCCCGGCATCGACGAACATGCGCCAGCCATCGGCGAGTTCCGGCGTGTCCTGCAAATTCTGCTGAACCTGATCGGCAACGCCATACGTTACACGCCGGGCCGCACCACTGTGACCATCGAAGCCGGATGCGAAGGACAGTCCGCATGGGTGTCGGTCAGCGACGAAGGGGAGGGGATTGCCGCCCCGCAGGCAGACAAGGTCTTTGAAAAGTTTGAAAGGCTCGGCCGGAGCAATGATGGTGGAAGCGGCCTCGGCCTCTACATTTCGCGCAAACTGGCGCGCGCGATGAAGGGCGAGTTGACCGTTTCGACCGCCGTCAGCGGCGGTGCCCGCTTTGAACTGATCCTGCCCGCAGACCACGCCTCGCAAAGCAGCGCAGCAGGCTAGGGCGTCAGCCCCGTTTGCCGCTGCGCCAAAGCGCAAAGGCCCCGATGAGCATCAGGCCAGCGCCGATATAGGCCCACTGCCCCTGTGCAAGCATGAAGCTCGAGGCGGGCCACATGATCACGCCCGTTCCCTGGCCGACCCACAGGCCGCCCATAAGGAGGGCGGCGATACCGAAAACTCTCAGAATCATCGTCATCGCCGCCGTTCCTTTATCTTAGCGTTCGCTCACCGGCACATAATCGCGCGCCGTCGGGCCAGTGTAAAGCTGGCGCGGACGACCGATCTTCTGGCCTGGATCGCTGATCATTTCATTCCACTGCGCCACCCAGCCGACGGTGCGGGCAAGGGCGAAGAGCACGGTGAACATCGTCGTCGGGAAGCCGATCGCCGAAAGGATGATGCCCGAATAGAAGTCCACGTTCGGGAACAGCTTCTTTTCTGCGAAATAAGGATCGCTCAGGGCGATTTCCTCAAGCCGCAGTGCGGTTTCGAACAGCGGGTCCTGCACGTTGAGCGCGGCGAACACTTCGCGCACGGTCGACTGCATCACCGTCGCACGCGGATCGTAGTTCTTGTAGACGCGGTGGCCGAAGCCCATCAGACGGAACGGATCGTTCTTGTCCTTGGCACGGTCGATGTAGTGCTGGATGCGATCGGGCGTGCCGATTTCCTTGAGCATGTTGAGCGCGGCTTCGTTCGCGCCGCCATGTGCCGGACCCCACAGGCAGGCAATGCCGGCCGCGATGCACGCAAACGGATTGGCGCCCGACGAACCTGCAAGGCGCACGGTCGAGGTGGAAGCGTTCTGCTCGTGATCGGCATGGAGCGTAAAGATCCGGTCCATCGCCTTTTCGACTTCGGGGATCACCTCGTATTCCTCTGCGGGAACGCCGAAGGTCATCTTGAGGAAGTTGCCGGTGTAGGACAGCTTGTTGTCGGGATAGACGAAGGGCTGACCGACCGAATACTTGTAGGCCATCGCCGCAATCGTCGGCATCTTGGCGATCAGGCGGTGGGAGCTGATCTTGCGGTGTACCGGGTCGGCAATGTCGGTGCTGTCATGGTAGAACGCCGAAAGCGCACCGACCACGCCGCACATGATCGCCATCGGATGCGCATCGCGGCGGAAACCGCGATAGAACGTGGCAAGCTGTTCGTGCAGCATGGTGTGGCGCGTGATCGTGCGGCTGAAATCAGCCAGTTCTGCCGCACTCGGTAGTTCGCCGTTGAGCAGCAGGTAGCTGACTTCCATGAACGACGAATGCTCGGCCAGCTGCCCAATCGGATAGCCACGGTGCAGCAGCACGCCTTCATCGCCATCGATGTAGGTGATTGCGGAATCGCAGCTCGCCGTTGAGGTAAAGCCCGGATCGTAGGTGAACATCCCCGTCTGAGCATAGAGCTTGCGGATATCGATGACATCGGGGCCGATGGTCCCGCTATTTACGGGCATCTCGATGGTCTTGCCGCCAGCGGTCAAAGAAGCCTGGTTATCGCTCACGCCTTAGCCCTCCTGTTCCATGTTATTACAAATACCTGCTCGCGATCAGGCCGCGTGGTCGCGAATGCGTGCCAGCGACTCGTCCTTGCCGAGCAGTGCCAATACGTCGAAAATGCCTGGTGAGGTAGCCTGTCCCGTCAAGCTTGCGCGCAACGGTTGGGCAATCTTGCCCAGTCCCAACCCGAGCCCCTCGGCCATTTCCTTCACCGTGGCCTCCAGATTTTCGGTTGTCCAGCCGTTTTCAGCCTCGAGAACCTTCGCCACCTTGCCGAGGATCATGCGCGCATCATCGGTCAGGATGGCGACAGCTTTCTCGGCCAGCGGCAAGGGCCGTTGTGCAAACAGGAAAACCGCGCCCTGCGCCAGTTCGTTGAGGTCGGGTGCCCGAACCTTCAGCACCGGCATCGCCCGCGTGAGCAGGTCCATCCCGGTGTCGGCAGCAAAAGCCGGAGCCAGATCCGCCATGCGCGGTGCCACAAGCCGGGCCAGCCGCGCGTCGTCCGCTTCACGGATGTAGTGCCCGTTCAGATTGAGCAGCTTCTTGAGATCGAAGCGCGATGCGCCCTTGTTCACATCGCCAATGTCGAACCACGAAGTCGCCTGTTCGCGGCTGATGATTTCCTCGTCGCCATGCCCCCAGCCGAGCCGGAGCAGGTAGTTGAACACCGCTTCGGGCAGCAGCCCCATCTCGTCGCGGTAGGCATCGACGCCCAGCGCGCCATGGCGCTTGGACAGCTTCGCCCCGTCCGCACCATGAATTAGCGGGATGTGCGCATAGGCAGGATCGGGCCAGCCGCCTTCGATCACATCCATCGCGCGGATGATCACAAGCTGGCGGAAGGCGTTGTTGATGTGGTCATCGCCGCGGATCACGTGGGTTACGCCCATATCATGATCGTCGACCACGACGGCGAGCATGTAAGTCGGCGTGCCGTCCGACCGCAGGATGATGAAGTCGTCGAGTTCGCTGTTCTGGACCGTGATCGAGCCCTGGACCATGTCGTCGATGACCGTCTCGCCCTCACGCGGGGCCTTCATGCGCACGACATAGGGCTCGCCTGCGGGCCACTGGTCCGGCCCGGCATCGCGCCATTCGCTGTGGATGCGGAACGGGCGGCGCTCGGCCTGAGCCTGCTCTCGCCGCGCTGTCAGCTCTTCCTGGGTCAGGTAGCAACGGTATGCGTGACCTGATTCAAGCATCTGGTGGGCAATGGCGGCATGCCGGTCGGAGCGGGCGAACTGGAACACCGGCGTCTCATCTCCGGCAAGGCCCAGCCATTCCAGCCCGTCAAAGATCGCCTCGATCGCGGCGTCTGTCGATCGTGCGCGGTCGGTGTCTTCGATCCGGAGCAGATACGTGCCGCCGTGATGGCGGGCGTAGAGCCAGTTGAACAGCGCGGTGCGCGCGCCGCCAATGTGCAGGAAGCCGGTCGGCGAGGGCGCAAACCGGGTGACGACCTTGCCTTGCGGGCGTGATCCTGCAGAAACGGTATAAGTGGCGCTTGCCATTGGCCGCGCTTTCCTTCCCTTTGAAATCCATGGCGTCCCCGGCAGCACAAGGCCCGTCAGCGGATGGTTCGGCGGCAGACTTTCCAGCGCCGGACGGTTCCGCCTTCGTGCCCGGCAAAGAACCGGGAAGACGCGCGGGGCATTGGGACATCCGCGCGCGATTGTCCAGCGTGCTTGAAGCTGGCGAAGCGTTCCTTGAAGCCCACCCGTTTGAACGCGGGATATGGCTTGTAGTGGCCTTCGCGGCAGGGATAGTCCTGTGGGTGGCGCTTCCCGGAGTTGCAGACTGGACCGGGGCCTTGCTTGCCTTGGGCGGGCTCTCGATTCTGGGCCTGATCTGGCGTGACGAGGCAGGTGCGGGGCACGTGCGCCTGGCTGTGATCGGCCTGAGCGTGATGGCGGCGGCCGGCATGACCACGATCTGGACCAAATCGGTGCTGGCTGGGCAGCCTGCTATCGACGGCCCGCGCGTTATCATGGTTCAGGGACGCATTACCGAAAGACGTGAAGAAGCCGCAAAGGCGCGGGTTCGTCTCATCTTGCGAACGCAGATCGAAGGCAGCGCCGGTGCGGTCCTCGTGCGCATCAATGTTCCGGACGACAAGGATCGGAAAGGTGCAGAACAAGGAGCCTTCGTCCGGCTCCGCGCACGGCTGATGCCGCCAGCGTCGCCGATGTTGCCCGGAGGGTATGACTTTGCCCGGACCGCATGGTTCGGCGGAATCGCGGCAACCGGGTCGGCCATTTCGCCAGTCGAAGTTCTGCAGACCTCTGATCGCGGCGTGACCCTGCGCGGCATGCAGTCCGGGCTTGCGGATCATGTGCGGTCAATGCTGGCCGGTTCGCCCGGCAACATCGCCGCCGCATTCGCCAGCGGCGACCGCGGGGCCATTGCCGTGACCGACGAAGAGGCGATGCGCGATGCGGGGTTGACGCATCTGCTTTCGATCAGCGGGCTTCATGTCAGTGCGCTGATCGGCGCCGTGTACTGGATAATTGCGCGCGTCCTGTCGCTGTTTCCCTGGATCGCGCTCCGCCTGCGCGTGCCGGTCGCTGCCGCGTTGGCGGGCGCGCTGGCTGGCGTGGCCTATACCCTGTTAACCGGGGCAGAGGTGCCGACGATCAGGTCGTGCATCGGCGCTCTGCTGGTGCTCGGCGCATTGGCGTTGGGCCGCGATCCGCTGTCGATGCGGCTTGTGGCGGTTGGCGGTCTGGTCGTCATGGTGTTCTGGCCCGAGGCGGTGCTTGGCCCCAGTTTCCAGATGAGCTTTGCCGCGGTCATGGCGATCATCGCGTTCCACTCTGCCGCCCCGGTCCGGAATTTCATGTCTGGCGAACATCATGGCCCGGTTGCTCGGGCTGCGCGCAGCTTGATCATGTTGCTGGCCACCGGGCTGGTGATCGAGACAGCCTTGATGCCAATCGGCCTGTTCCACTTCCACCGCGCAGGCGTCTATGGCTCCATCGCAAATGTCATCGCGATCCCGTTGACGACTTTCGTGACCATGCCGCTGATCGGGATAGCGCTTTTGCTGGACTTGGGAGGCATGGGCGCACCTGCATGGTGGCTCTGTGGCAAATCGCTCGAACTCCTGCTGGCCATCGCCCATTTCGTGGCAGCACAACCCGGCGCGGTCACCATGTTGCCGCCGGTCGCGCCGTGGAGCTTCGTAATGTTCATCGTGGGCATGCTGTGGCTGGCACTGTGGACCGGGAAAGTACGGCTGTGGGGGCTCTTTCCCGCGACCGTTGCGGTTACCGTCATGGTGCTGGCGCGGCCTCCCGATATTCTCGTCACAGGCGACGGGCACCACGTCGGCATGACGGACGACGGCGCCGACTTGCTCGTCCTGCGGACCACGCGCGGTGATTACGTTCGTGACAGCTTGCTCGAAATGGCAGGCATGGAAGGCGAAGTGAAAACGCTGGACCAATGGCCCGGTGCGAAGTGTTCGCCGGAATTCTGCGCATTTGCTCTGGTGCGTGGGAGGAAACGTTTCGTCGTTCTGGCCGCACGCAACCGCGAATACATCGATGACATGGACCTCGCCGCAGCATGCGAGCGAGTTGATATCGTCATCGCAGACAGGCGCCTGCCGTTCTCCTGCAAACCGCGCATGCTCAAGGCTGACCGCATCCTCCTCGCCGCAACCGGCGGGATCACGATAGACCTCGCTTCCGGGAAAATCCGCACCGTTGCCGAAACTCAGGGACGCCACGGATGGTATCGCTGGCCGGAGGCGCCAGAACTGAACAAGCTGTCTCGTACTGCAACCCAGCCTCGGGAAGCACCACCTGACGCCGAACGGACCGGTGCGGTCGTCACGAGAGTCAACGGAAACCAAAATCATCGCAACCAGAGAGCGTTGCCTGACGAGACATTCCGCCCTGCTGCCAAGCCGTCGGTACAAAGTGTCCCGGTTTCGCCCGGGTCATCTGCTCTGCCGCCGCCATCTGTGGAAGGCCGGGATGGGGGCGATGCAGTGACCGGGCAACCCCCGACCTGACCATGACCGCTTAAGGCCGGGCAACACTCAGGCAAACAGCATGCATTGACCTACCGAATTCGTAACATGTCCGAACCTGAATGCTTCGGATCAATGATAGCGGCGGAGGAGTCCCGCGAGCTTGCCTTGCACCGCGACTTCATCCGGGCGGTAGAACTGCGGATCATAAGCGGAATTGGCCGGATCGAGCCGGATCATGCCCTTTTCGCGGTGGAGGTACTTGAGCGTGGCTTCCTCGCCGCGCACCAGGGCGACGACGATTTCTCCATCGCGGGCGGAATCGGTCTTTTTTACCAGCGCATAATCGCCATCGAAGATACCGGCTTCGACCATCGAGTCACCCGATACTTCGAGCGCATAATGCTCACCCGCGCCGAGCAGGGCGGCGGGTACCGGCAGAGTGGCGGAGGTTTCAAACGCTTCGATAGGCATACCGGCTGCAATCTTACCGTGCAGCGGCAATTCGATCACGTCGTTTGCCGGGGCAGGAGCCGCCTTGGGCGCACTGCGCAACGGCGTGAGCGCCGTATTTGCATTGGCTGCCTCACGCACAGGCGCAGGCTTGCTCACCGCGCTTTCGGGCTGGCGCAAAACTTCCAGCGCGCGGGCGCGATTGGGCAGGCGGCGGATGAAGCCGCGTTCCTCAAGCGCCGAGATCAGGCGGTGGACGCCGGACTTCGACTTGAGATCAAGCGCCTCTTTCATCTCCTCAAACGAGGGGGAAATGCCGGATTCCTCCAGACGGACCTGGATGAATGAGAGCAGTTCATGCTGCTTGCGCGTCAACATTGGCGGTTCTCCGCGAGTGAACGAATGCGGAACGGATAAGCAACCAATTACGACTCGTCAAGCAATTCCGCCATTTTCGAGCAGGTAGATGAGAACATCGGTACCGGCGGCTTTGGCAGGCGCGCCCGCTTCTCGCACAACGAGAGCGTTGCTGCGCGCAAGCGGGGCGAGCGCGCCCGAATCCTGCAGTTCGTCGAGCGTCACCGTCACCCCGTCCCACCGTGCGCGCAGGAATTCCATCCGGCTGCCGCCCGCATTCATCGCACTGGTCAGACGCGCCGGGATCGTGCGCGGCAAGGGCTTCACCGCGCCGAGCATGGCACGCAGCAAAGGCAGCATGAACAGGAAGCCGGTGACGAAGGCCGAGGCGGGATTGCCGGGCAAGCCGAGGATGATCTGCCCCCCACGCTTCGCCACGAGCAGCGGCTTGCCGGGCTTGATCCCGATGCGCCAGAAATCAATCGACGCGCCGACGGCTTCGAGCGCGGGGCGCACCAGATCGTGATCGCCGACCGATGCGCCGCCGCTGGTCACGATCACGTCGGCATCGGCCGCGCTGCCGAGGGCCTGTGCGAGATCTTCGAGCTGGTCGGCGATGGGACCGATGTGCGTGATCGTCACCGGCAGCCCTGCCGCCATCGCGCAGAGCATGGGGCCGTTGCTGGCGGGGAGCTGGTGGAGCGCGGGCAGCGTGCCGGGCAGGACGAGTTCGTCGCCGCTGTCGATCACGGTGAGGCGCAAGGGGCGGCGCACGGGCAAGTGGCTGTGCCCGCCGGCGATGGCTAGCGCGATTTGCGCGGGGCCGATCCGGGTTCCCGCCGCGATCAGCATGGCATCGCGCGAAAAGTCCATTCCTGCGGGGCGGACGTGGCGCTGCGGGGGGGCGGGGGGCGTGCCGGTCAGGTGCATTGTTTCACCTTCGCGCGCGGCGTCCTCCTGCAGGAGGATCATGTCCGCGCCGTCCGGGACCATCGCGCCGGTGCTGATCCGCACGGCTTGGCCTGCGCCGACTGATCCGGTGAAGGGATGCCCCGCCGCGCTCTCGCCGATGACTTGCCATGGGCCGGGGAGGTCGGCGCTGCGCAAGGCGTAACCGTCCATTGCGGAGAGGGCGGCGGCGGGCTGGGTGCGGCGGGCGAGGAGCGGTTCGGCAAGATAATGGCCGAGGCATTCGCTGACGGTGCGGTGCTCCACCGGGAGTGCTGCCGCCAGTGCGAGCAGGCGGGATTGCGCTTCGGCGAGGGGGAGCGGAGGCGTTCTCACTCGGGCGCTACCCAAGTGCCGGACTTGCCGCCGCGCTTCTCGATCAGGCGGATACCTTCGATGACCATGCCTTTGTCGAGCGCCTTGGCCATGTCGTAAACCGTCAGCAGGGCGACCGACACGGCGGTGAGCGCTTCCATCTCGATACCGGTCTTGCCCGTCAGCGAGGCCGTGGCAGTGCATTCGACGCCGGTCCCGGTGAAGGCGAAGTCCACGTTCACCGCATCGAGCGCGAGGGGGTGGCACAGCGGGATCAGTTCGCCGGTCTTCTTCGCGGCCATGATCCCGGCGATACGCGCCGCGCCGAGGACGTCACCCTTGGGCGCGTTGCCCTCGCGGACGGCGGCGAGCGTGGCCGGGTTCATCCGGATCGACCCCTGCGCGATGGCGACGCGGTGCGTTTCGGCCTTCGCGCCGACGTCGACCATCCGCGCGGTGCCGCCCGAATCGAGGTGGGTCAATCCGTTCATCCTGACCGCTTTCTCCCTGAACAGGTTTACACAGTTTACACAGTCCAGAGAAAAACTCCGACGCCCCCGCCTTGGCCCGGAATGCAGGGCTTTTCAAGTTTAAGGGGATGGTGCCAGACATGCCGCGCAGCCTGGCAGGGCGGCGGCGTGTAGGACAGGGCTTTGTGGTCTTCTGGGCTTTGTGGTTCCGAGAGATTTGTGGTTTTGCCGGCTCGTCCTGAGGCGCGGACACGAGCGTGGGGGAAAGGGCTGGCGCATGGCTTTGCCTCGGCGCCTCATGCGGTGCATAAATGGCTGCATGGTATTTTCTGTTGATCTGGCCGGGACGCGGACGTTGGGGATTTGTGCCCCGCTCACCGTGACTGGTCACCGTAATTGCACCCAGGATTTCGCATCACAATGAATTATCGCCATTCCTTCCATGCCGGCAACAGCGCCGATGTGGTGAAGCACAGCCTGTTGATCGCGCTTGTGCGGGCCTTGCAGCAAAAGGACAGCGCGCTGACCCTGATCGACACCCATGCCGGTTGCGGGCTGTACGATCTTGCCGGCGAGCAGGCCCAGCGCACCGGTGAGGCCACGCAAGGCGTGCTGCGGGCCTTTGCCGACCCGAACCCCTTGCTGAACGACTACCGCGCGGCCGTGCAGGCGGTGAATGCCGGGGCGAATGTGGGGGAGGGGCCGCAGCTTTATCCCGGCTCGCCGCAGATCCTGTCGCAGCTTCTGCGCCCGCAGGATTTCCTGATCCTGAATGAAAAACATCCCGAGGACGCCTATGCCCTGCGCGGCGCGATGCGCGGCACTCCCGCTGCCGTGCACGAGCGCGACGCCTATGAGTTCTGGCTGGCGATGCTGCCGCCGCGAAGCCCTCGCGGCGTGGTGGTGGTCGATCCGCCATACGAGCAGACGGACGAACGCGCCCGGATCACGGCCACACTTGCCGCGGCGTGCCGCAAATGGGCGCATGGCGTGACGGTGATCTGGTATCCGCTGAAAGACCGCGCCACGCATTGGCGGTGGAAGGAGCAATTGCAGCGGCTCGGCATCCCGAAATTCCTGTGCGTGGAGCACTGGTTGTACGATGCCGATCAGCCCGGCATCTATAACGGCGCCGGCCTTTTTATCGTCAACCCGCCCTACGCCTTCACGCAGGCGCTGCCGCCTCTGCTGGAAGCCCTGCGCGCCGCACTGGCGCCCGAGGGGCACAAGGGCGAGATCGCAGCCGGTTGGCTGGGCGATTAGAGTCGCCGCTTATCGCGCCATTCGCCCGAAGGAGGGATTGCCGCGCTGCATTTAGCAAACGAGGCACCTGTCACCGCAATTCCCAGCCGTGACTTCCCGGAACGGGTTTACACGGTTTGCACAGTCCAGAGCAAAACTCCGACGCCCCCGCCTTGGCCCGGAACGCGGGGCTTTTCAAGGTGGAGGGGGCGGTGCCTGACATGTCGCGCAGTGTGGCAGCGCGGCGGCGGGTAGGACAGGGGTTTGTGGTTCGGGTGGTGTGGGAGTTGGTTCACGCAGAGGCGCGGAGACGGGAGAGGAGCGTGGGGTTAGCGCTGGCGCATTGCTTTGGCTCGGGGCTTCATGCGGTGCTTAATTGGTGGCTGCTGCCTTTATGGCTTTGGTCGGGAGACGGAATTTGGGGATTTATGCACCTGTCCCCGTAATTTCTGTCACCGTAATTTCAAATTGATTTAAACATGCACATGAATCTTGATTGATCGTCGAAATCAGCACATGCTCAAAAACTGTTAATTCATCGCATCTCGAGAGCTCCATGGCAAAACCAAGAGTATTTTTAAGTTCAACGTATTACGATCTTAGATCGCTCAGGGGAGAACTTGAAAGGTTTATTCGAGAGAAGGGTTACGAGCCAATCTTGAATGAACGCGGACATATAACATACTCTAAAGAAAATTCACCCGAAGTGGCGTGCTACCGGGAAATAGAGAGCTGTGATATTCTAGTCTCCGTCATAGGTGGAAGATTTGGAAGTACGTCTAACGATGGCGAATTTTCTGTATCGCAATTGGAGTTACGAACCGCGATTGAACAATACAAGCAAGTTTATATATTTGTTGAGAGAGATGTTTCTTCAGAGTATAGAACGTACTTAAAAAATAAAAATACAAATATCAACTGGACTGCTGTTGACAATGTTAAAATTTATAAATTTCTAGAAGAAGTTCACGCTCTCCCAAATAATAACGCAATAATGTCCTTCGAAACTGGACAGGATATTATAAATTTGCTGCGTGAGCAGTGGGCTGGATTATTTCAAAGGATGCTTCAAAGTCAAGCGTCGGTCGGTGCGCTTGAAACAGCTCAAGAGCTACGACAGGGCGTTGATTCCGCTCGACAGCTTGTTGAACTATTGAGATCTCCAGTCCAAAATTCAAACGATGATGAAGGCAAGATAGACGCGCTGCTTCTTCCTAATCACCCATCTTTTTCGAGAATTAAACGCCTTCTTAAGGTTCCATATCGTGTATATTTTACGTCTGTAGACGAGCTGAATTCATGGTTGAAAGTTAGAAGTTATAAGCCAGTCCTAGAGGGAGCGTGGGATAATTCCACCGAGATGGAATGGTATAATGATAAAGATGACAACAATTGGGATTTATTGAAAATAAATACTAAGCTTTTTGACGGTCAAAATAGATTCAGGCCGGACTCTTTGGAATGGAGCGATAGTTTAATAAGAAAAGATATTCGACCAAAAGATCCTGCAGCTGACGACGATAATGGCGATGACTTGCCTTTTTAAATAAAAATTTGAATAATGGTATCTGAATAATTGAGTCTCAATTGATCTTTTTCCACCCCACCAACAACCCCAGCGTAGCCGCCTCGACATCCGGCTGACGCATCAGGGCTTCGCCCACGAGGAACGTGCGTGCGCCGCACTTTTCGAGGCGCAACAGGTCGGCATGGGTGTTGATGCCGCTCTCCGCCACCAACAGGGTGCCTTCGGGGGCGAGCGGCGCGAGGCGTTCGGTGGTGGCGAGATCGGTGACGAAGCGTTTGAGGTCGCGGTTGTTGACGCCGATCAGGCGGGACTTGAGGCGGGCGGCGCGCTCCATTTCCTCTTCGTTGTGGACTTCGACGAGGGCGTCCATGCCGTGTTCGCGTGCGGCGGCTTCGATCTCGGCCATTTGCGTGTCTGACAGGCAGGCGGCGATGATCAGGATGGCGTCGGCGCCGATGGCGCGGGCCTCGAGGCACTGCCACGGATCGACCATGAAGTCCTTGCGGATGACCGGGAGCGTGCAGGCGGCGCGGGCTTCGATCAGGTAATCCTCGTGGCCCTGAAAATAGGGCGCGTCGGTGAGGACCGAGAGGCACGCGGCGCCGCCTGCCTGATAGGCGGCAGCGTGAGCGGCGGGGTTGAAATCGGCGCGGATCAGGCCCTTGGACGGGCTGGCCTTCTTGATCTCGGCAATCAGGGCGTAGCCGGTGGCGGCCTTGGTGCGGAGCGCTGCCTCGAAGCCGCGTGGGGCGGTTTGCTGCGCGGCGCGGGCGGTGAGGTCAGCGATGCTGGTGGCGGCCTTGCGGGCGGCGACTTCGCTGCGCTTGGTGTCGCAGATTTCGGTGAGCTTGTCGGTCATGGTGCGCGGCTTTTGGCCTCTCGCGCCGGGTGTGTCGAGTGGGTTTTGGGGCGGGGTTTGCGCGCGTCCTTCGACAGGCTCAGGACGAACGGGGTTAGGGAGATTGTGCGGTGGGGTGTCTCGACTTCGCTCGACACGAACGGGGGGTGGGTTGGGGAATGTTCTGCGGGGGGTGGCGCGTGTCCTTCGACAGGCTCAGGATGAACGGGGTTTGGGAGATTGTGCGGTGGGGTGTCTCGACTTTGCTCGACACGAACGGGGGGTGGGTTGGGGAATGTTCTGCGGGGGTTTGCGCGCGTCCTTCGACAGGCTCAGGGCGAACGGGGTTAGGGAGATTGTGCGGTGGGGTGTCTCGACTTCGCTCGACACGAACGGGGGTGGGTTGGGGAATGTTCTGCGGGGGTGGCGCGTGTCCTTCGACAGGCTCAGGACGAACGGATATTGCTTGGGATGTTGAGAACAGGGCAGCGCGCCCGTACTTGGCCAAGGCTCACTAAAAACCCGTTCGTCCTGAGCTTGTCGAAGGGCGCGCGCTGACGCCTATTTCAGCGCCGAAATCCAGCAGTTGAGGAGGGCGTTGGCGAGGCCCTTGTCGATGGCTTCGGCGGCTTCTTCGACGCCTTCGTGCCAGTCGCTCGCTTCGCCTGCGACGATCAGGGCGGCGGCGGCGTTGAACAGGACGGCGTTGCGGTAGGGGCCTTGCTCGCCCTGGAGCAGCGCGCGCAGGGCGGCGGCGTTGTGGGCTGCATCGCCGCCACGGATCGCATCGACCGGGGCGGTGGGCAGGCCTGCGTCGGCGGGGGTGATGCGGCGCATCGCGAGTTCGCCGTGCTTGACTTCGGCCAGTTCGTTGCCGCCTGCGAGGCTCAGTTCGTCGAGGCCTTCGTCGCCCGAGATGACGAGGCTGTGGTCGGTGCCGAGGCGCAGGAGGGCTTCGGCGTAGATCGGGACATAGGCGGGGCGCGCAATGCCGACAAGCTGGCGGCGGACGCCTGCGGGGTTCGCCAATGGCCCCATCAGGTTGAAGATGGTGCGGCGGCCCAGCGCCTTGCGGATCGGCATGATGCGGCCCATCGACGGGTGATGGCGCGCGGCGAAGAGGAAGCAGATGCCGAGGTCGGCGAGCGTTTCTTCGGCAGTTTCTGCAGCGCGATCGAGGTTGAGGCCGAGGGCTTCCAATGTGTCGGCGGCGCCTGCCTTGGAACTGGCGGCGCGGTTGCCGTGCTTGGCGACGGGCACGCCGCAGGCCGCGACGACAAGGCTGACGGCGGTGGAGACGTTGAGCGTGTGGTGGCCGTCACCGCCCGTGCCGCAGACGTCGATGGCGTTTGCGGGGGCGGCAATCGGGATCATGCGGGCGCGCATGGCGCGGGCGGCTCCGGCGATTTCGGATGCCGTCTCGCCCCGGTCTGACAGGCCGACGAGGAACCCTGCGATGGCCTCATCGGGCACGGCGCCGTCGAGAATGGCTGCGAAGGCCTGTTCGGCTTCGGCCTCTTCGAGCGGGTGGGCGGGGTCAGGCAGGGTCATGCCGGGACGGGGCGCGTGTTGATGCCGCAAATCTTGAGGAAGTTGCCGATCATCGCGTGGCCATGCTCGGTGGCGATGCTCTCCGGGTGGAACTGCACGCCGTGGATGGGCAGTGAAGTGTGGCGGAAGCCCATGACGTGGGTGTCATCGGACTGCGCGTTGACCGCGAGGCATGTCGGGATCTCGGTAACGATGAGCGAGTGATAGCGCGTGGCGATGAACGGGCTGGGCAGGCCTTCGAACACGCCGGTGCCATCGTGGGTGACCGGGCTGGTCTTGCCGTGCATCAGCCCGCCGCGCACGACCTTGCCACCGAAATACTGCCCGATCGACTGGTGGCCGAGGCACACGCCGAGCAGCGGCAGCTTTGCATCGGCAGCCGCGCCGACGAGATCGAGGCTGATGCCCGCCTCGTTGGGCGTGCAGGGGCCGGGCGAGAGCAGGAAGCCTTGCGCGCCGGTTTTGATCGCCTGTTCTGCGGTGAGCGCGTCGTTGCGCACGACCTCAACCTCCGCGCCCATTTCCATCAGGTAATGGACGAGGTTCCAGGTGAAGCTGTCGTAGTTGTCGATGACGAGGATCATTGGCCAAATCCGGGTTCGGTGGCGACGCGGACGGCTTCGCGGGCGGCGGCGAAGAGCGCGCCTGACTTCAGCTCGCACTCGCGCTGTTCGTATTCGGGGTTGCTGTCCGCGACGATGCCTGCGCCTGCTTGCGCGTGAAGGACGCCGTCCTTGATCACGCCGGTGCGCAGGACGATGCAGCTGTCGACCGAGCCATCGGGAGCGAAATAGCCGACACCGCCTGCGTAGGCGCCGCGGGTTTCGGGTTCGAGCTCGGCGATGATCTCGCAGGCGCGGACCTTGGGGGCGCCGCTGACGGTGCCTGCGGGGAAACCGGCGAACAGGGCGTCCACGCTGTCGGCGCGGGCGGTGTCGAGCTGGCCGACCACGTTCGAGACGATGTGCATGACGTGGCTGTAGCGCTCGACGTTGTAGCTTTCGGTGACCTTGACCGTGCCCGCCCTGGCCACGCGGCCGACGTCGTTGCGGCCGAGGTCGAGCAGCATCAGGTGCTCGGCGCGTTCCTTGGGATCATCGAGCAGGCTGCGTTCGTTGGCGCGGTCTTCCTCGGGCGTTTTCCCGCGTGGGCGGGTGCCGGCGATCGGGCGGATGGTGACTTCGCCATCGCGGATACGGACGAGGATTTCCGGGCTGGAGCCGGTCAGCGCGAAGCCCGGCATGTCGAGGAAATAGAGAAACGGCGAGGGGTTGATGCGGCGCAGCGCGCGGTAGAGCGCGATGGGCGGCAGCGGGAAGGGCGCGGTGAAGCGTTGGGCGAGCACGACCTGGAAGATGTCGCCAGCTTCGATATAGTCCTTGGCCGCGTTCACCATGCGCGCATAGTTCGCGGCAGGCATCACCGGCTGCGGGGTGACGTCCACCGTTTCGGACAGGCGCTGGTCGGCAGGGACGGCGTCGGCCAGCTTGCGGATGGCGCTGTCGATGCGTTCGGCGGCGGCTTCAAGCAGGTGCGCAGGTGATCCACCTTCGGCCCATACAGGGGCAATGGCGAAGAGTTCGTCGGACAGCCGGTCGAACACCAGCACCACGGTGGGGCGGGTGAACAGCATGTCGGGCAGGACGAGATCGCTCTGCTCGGGCCGGGGCAGCTTTTCGACGAGGCCGATGGTCTCGTAACCGAAATAGCCGACCAGGCACGCGAGCGCCGGGGGCAGGGCAGCGGGCACGTCGATCCGGCAGGCGGTGACGAGCGCGCGCAGCTCATCCAGCGCATTGCCGGGCAATGGGGCGAAGGCGGCCTTGTCGTGCCGCCAGATACGGTTGATTTCCGCCGAGGCTCCGGTGGCGCGGAAGACAAGATCGGGATCGATCCCGAGCAGGCTGTAACGCCCGCGCACTTCGCCGCCCTGCACCGATTCTAGCAGGAAATCGCCGCGCCCGCTTTCCATGAGCTTGAGCGCTGCGCCGACCGGCGTTTCGGTATCGACGATCAGCTTGCGCCAGATCAGCGCCGGTTTGCCGGCAGTGAGCTGAATGAGCGCGGGGCCGTGGTTTTCGGGCAACGCGGCGGCGGTGACAGCTTCGAGCGTAGACATCGGCTTACTGGGCGCTGGTGCCGGTCAGCTGGTTGCGGACCGCCTTGATTGCGGCCTCGTTGCGCTCGACGCCGACATCGTTGCGGATCGCGCGGCGCAGCGATTCGGCGTATTCATTGCCGGTGACCGTGCTGAATTCGCGCGAGGCCTGTGCCAGTACGGCATCGCCGCGCTTGATATCACCGGGGATAATGTCTTTCAGCGCAACCACGTACCAGCCAGCCTTGTTGGGGCCTTCGAGACGCTTGTTGGTGCCTTCGGCCATGGCGAAGAGCAGCGCCAGCGGCGGGGGAACCTGCCCTTGCATCGCGGAAAGCTGCTGGCGGCCCATGGCGACCGGCTGCGGAGCGGGCAGGGCAACGCCTGCGAGCTTGATCGCATCGGCGAGCGGTGTGCCCTTGTTCAGCGCGGCGAGGATCTTGTCAGCCGCAGCCTTGGCCTTGGCGGAACCCTGATCGAGCGCCCAGTCGCGTGTGACCACGTCCTTGATCTGGTCGAGCGGAGCTGGCGTCGAGGCGGTCAACTGGCCAACGTCGTAGATGGCGAAGACTTCGCCGGGCTTGATTTCGGCAAGCTGCGGTTCGCCTTCGCGCTCCATGGCGAAGGCGGCCTGCACCAGTGGCGCGACTTCGGCGGAGGCCTTCTCGGCCGCCTTGCCGAACACGGTTCCATTGGCGAGCAGCGGCTGCGTGGAGGCGATGGTCAGGCCGAGCGACTTGGCGATATCGGCAAGTCCGGTGCCATTGTCGACTTCCTCTTCAACCTTGGCGGCAAGGTCGGACAGCGCGGTGCGGCGCTTTTCGAGCGTAATTGCGGCGACTATTTCTGCGCGGGCCTGATCGAGCGTCTTGCCGGGATTCCGGTTGACGGCGTCAACCTTGATCACGTGCCAGCCAAGGCCCGACTTTGCGGGCGCGGCGAGCGTGCCCGGTGCGGCAGCGAAGGCGGCATCGGCAACGGCCTTGGCGGTCTGGCCCGTCAGCGCTTCGCGGCTGAGGTCGGTCAGCTTGCTGGCGACGAGGCCCTTTGCGCGCGCGGCAGCATCGAGCGAACCGCCCTTGCCGACTTCGGCAGCGAGCGCGCGGGCGGCGGCTTCGGTCGGCACGATCACTTGCGTGACGGTGCGCTGCTCGCTGGCCGCATAGACTGCGCTGTTGAGCTTGTAGCGGTTGGCGACTTCGGCGTCGGTTGGCGCGGGGACGGATTTGAGGTTGGCCTCGTTCACCAGCGCATAGCGGATGGTGCGGCGCTCGGGCTGCATGTAGCGGGTCTTGTTCGACGTATAGAACGCGGCGACCGTGTTTGCATCAGGGCCGTCCTTGGGCGCGAAGGCCAGCGAGGGCACCGAGACAATCGTGCCGCTGCGCTGTTCGGTGAGGAGCGAGGCGTAACGCACCACGGCTTCTGTGGGCATCTGCGCGCCGAACGCTACCGGGAGGAGAAGCTGACGCGCCATCAGTCCCTGCGCAAGGTCCTTGCGCACTTCCTTGTCGGTCAGGCCGCGCTGGGCGAGGAGCTGGTCGTAAGCGGACTGGCTGAACTTGCCGTCCGGCCCCTGGAACGCGCCGATCTTGACGATCTCGCTGTCGACAAGGCGGTCGCTTACGGCGAGGCCGTGCTTCTTGCCCCATTCGGCCAGCGCGACGCGATCGATCATGTCGTCAAGCACGCCGTCCATGCCGCCGCCGTCGAGGAACTGCTTCATCGTCAAGCCGGGCGACTTCTGGCGCTGCTGCTCGAACGCGGAAGTGAGCGCCTTGGCCAGTTCCGCGGTGCCGATGCGAGCCGACCCCACCTTGGCCGCACGGTCGCCCCCGGCGATGCCGCCAAAGCCGCTGCCGGTGACATCGGCGCTGGCAAATGCGAGCGCGATCAGGCCGAGGAAGAGGAGCGCGATGGCAACGCCGACGCGGGACTTGAGAAAGGAGCGGAAGAAGCCGAGCATTTGCGGGTGTTCGTCTCGTCAGTCTGGGCGCGCGAACGTGCCCTTATGGAATTTCGCCGATGCCTTAGGAGGCATTCGTGTTTCTCGCAATGCCCGCCATCGCGCAGCTGCGGCTGAGAACAGACATTCCGGCCTATCCGAAATGGTGTTTTTGCCCGAATTGCGATCAGGCGTTTTGCAGAATCAGTGCAGGTTTGATAGCCGCCCGGCGACTCAGGATGCGTCGGTAGGTATAAATATCGATTGCATCGAGACTATTCAGGGGAATTGGCCAATCATGCCGCATCGTCCTTACATCGTGGGCAACTGGAAGATGAATGGCAGCCGCGCCATGCTGTCTGAAGCTCGCGCGATCGATCGTGCCGCCGGACGCTATCCGGATGTGCAGGTGGCGCTTGCGCCGCCGTTCACGTTGATCGGTGCGCTGCGCGAGGCGGTGACGGCCATGGGCGTGGGCGGGCAGGATTGCCACGCCGAGGTCAAGGGCGCTCATACCGGCGACGTTTCGGGCGCGATGCTGGTCGATGCCGGCGCGGACTTCGTGATTCTCGGGCACAGCGAGCGCCGCAAGGATCACGGCGAGGGTGATGCACTGGTTCGCGCCAAGGCCGAGGCGGCGATTGCTGCTGGCCTGGGCGTGATTGTCTGCGTTGGCGAGACACTGGCCGAACGCGATGCCGGAAAGGCCGTGAAAGTCGTTTCCGGCCAGGTCGACGGCTCGCTCCCTGTGGCCGATGGCGCCGCTGATGCGGTGGCGCTGGGCAAGGTGGCCGTGGCTTACGAGCCGGTCTGGGCGATTGGGACGGGCCGCGTCGCCGCGGTTGAGGACGTTGTGGCGATGCATGCCGCGATCCGCGAGCGCCTGACCGCACTTTACGGGGAAGCGGGCGAAAAGGTCCGCATTCTTTATGGCGGTTCGGTCAATGCCGGAAACGCGGGCGAACTGCTTGCGGCCGAGGGCGTGAGCGGCGCATTGGTCGGCGGCGCAAGCCTGACCGCCGATGCCTTTCTGCCGATCATTGCAGCTGCGGGCAGCGGCGAAGCCTGATTGCCTGATTTCCTGACGGGTTGCGCCAATGCGCTCTCGCGCCTACATGGCGCGAGTTCCAGCGCGGCTTCGCGCCAAGGGTAGAGATTCATGTCGCTGTTCATTTTCCTGACCGTCGTCCAGGCGATCGTTGCATCCCTGCTGGTGATCACGATCCTCATGCAGAAGTCCGAAGGCGGCGGCCTTGGTGTTGGCGGCAGCCCGGCGGGCTTCATGTCGGCACGCGGCGCTGCCGATTTCATGACTCGGGCGACGACTGTTCTGGCAACGCTGTTCGTGGTGTTGAGCATCGCGCTTGCCGCGCTTGCGGTCAGCACGACCTCGAGCCGGGAAATCGATACGTCGCTCCAGCGCACGACACCGGTGCAGAATGCCCCGGCTGCCGATCCGCTGGCACCAGCGCAAGGTGCTCCCGCACCTGCCGCTGCGCCCGCCCCGCAGCAGGCACCGGCTCCGGCCAATGATCCACTGAGCGGCGCGGCCGGCCAGTAAGACACCTTGCAATGCGGTAATGCCGCCTCGCTGCCATGGGGTCGCGGGGTGGCTTTCGCGTTGTTCCCGATCCATGCCTGTGGATTGCCGCGAAGATTACAGCGGCAACCGCTTGCACGTTTGCAACTTATGACGCTAAGGCCCAATTCCCATGGCGCGGTACATTTTCATCACCGGCGGCGTGGTCTCCTCGCTCGGCAAGGGACTCATGGCGGCGAGCCTCGCGGCTCTGTTGCAGGCTCGCGGCTTTCGCGTGCGTATCCGCAAGTTCGACCCTTATCTGAACGTCGATCCGGGGACTATGAGCCCCTATCAGCACGGCGAAGTCTATGTGACCGATGACGGGGCGGAAACCGACCTCGACCTTGGTCATTATGAGCGCTTCACTGGCGTATCGGCACGGCAGGCCGACAACATCACCTCGGGCCGAATTTACCGCGACATCATCACCAAGGAGCGCCGCGGCGACTACCTTGGTGCGACCGTGCAGGTTATTCCGCACGTGACCGACGCGATCAAGGAATTCGCGCAGGCCGAGACCGAAGACCTCGACTTCGTGCTGTGCGAAATCGGCGGCACTGTCGGCGACATCGAAGGCCTGCCGTTCATTGAAGCGCTGCGCCAGTTGCACAACGAAATGCGCGACGAGACCTGCTTCGTCCACGTGACGCTGGTGCCGTACATCGCGGCGGCGGGCGAGCTTAAAACCAAGCCGACCCAGCATTCGGTGCGCGAATTGACCGGTCTTGGCATTCAGCCCGACATTCTGCTTTGCCGCTGCGAAAAGCCATTGCCCGATAACGAGCGGGCCAAGATCGCGCAGTTCTGCAACGTTCGCAAATCGGCGGTGATCCCGGCGCTTGATGCATCGAGCATCTATGCCGTGCCGTTGCAGTATCACGCCGAAGGCCTCGACAATGAAGTGCTGCGCCACTTCGGACTGACCGCGCCCGAGCCGGAACTTGCCGTGTGGGACGACATCGTCGACCGCTACCAGAACCCGGAAGGCGAAGTGACGATCGGCGTGGTCGGCAAGTATGTCGGCCTGCAGGACGCCTACAAGTCGCTCAACGAAGCGCTGGCGCATGGCGGTATGGCAAACCGCGTGAAGGTCAATATCAAGTGGCTGGACGCGGAGCTGTTCGAGAAGGATGACGACGAGATCGCCGCTTATCTCGAACCGATGCACGGCATTCTGGTGCCGGGCGGTTTCGGTGAGCGCGGGACCGAAGGCAAGATTGCCTCGGTGCGGTTTGCTCGCGAGCGCAAGGTGCCGTTCTTCGGCATTTGCCTTGGGATGCAGATGGCCTGCATCGAGGGCGCGCGGAATACTGCGGGAATCGCCGGAGCGTCCTCGACCGAATTCGGCCCGACTGACGAGCCGGTTGTCGGTATCATCACCGAATGGATGACCGAGGAGGGGCTGGAAAAGCGCTCCGAGGGCGGCGATCTTGGCGGCACGATGCGGCTTGGAGCCTATGAGGCGCAACTGACCGGGAACAGCCATGTGGCAAACGTCTATGGCGAAACCACGATCAGTGAGCGCCATCGGCACCGTTACGAAGTCAATGTCGCCTACAAGGATCGGCTCGAAAAAGGCGGTTTGGTGTTCTCCGGCATGTCACCCGATGGCCTGCTGCCCGAAATCGTCGAGCGGCCCGACCATCCTTGGTTCATCGGCGTGCAGTTCCACCCCGAACTCAAGAGCCGCCCGTTCGACGCCCATCCGCTGTTCAGCGGGTTCATTGCAGCGGCGGTCAAGCAGGCGCGTCTCGTCTAAAGGGGCTGGTCAGCGCGGCATTTCCCTGATTATTTGCGCCGGTAACGCAAGTTCGGCGATTTGGGGGCGATGACAGAATGGACGCGGCGAAGCTTGCCGAGGCTCTAACGGCGCAAAGCCTGTTCGCGGATTGCGAGCAGGCAGAGCTGTCGGACATCATCGCGCGCGGGCAGGTCAGGGCCTACAAGCCCGGCCAGGAACTGATGGCGCAGGGTGAAGTGGGCAAGACCCTCTTCATCGTGCTCAAGGGCCTCGCGCGTGTCAGCATGGTCGCCGCCAACGGGCGCGAGATCATTCTCGACTATGCAGAACCGGGGCATGTGCTGGGCGAGATCGCGTTTCTCGATGGCGGGGACCGCACGGCCTCGGTCGAGGCGATCGAGCCGGTCGAGGCGCTGATCCTGACGCGCAGCGCCTTTGCCGACATCATCGAGAAGCATCAGGGCCTGTCGATGCGCTTGCTGAAGGCGATGGCGCGGCGGCTGCGCCAGAACAACGCGGTGATCGAGGCCGACCGCGCCTACACTTCCGGGCCAAGGCTGGCGCGGTTCCTGCTGCGCCTGATGATGGGCGACAATTCCGAAGCCGGAAACCAGCTCAAGATTGCGCTGAGCCAGGGCGAACTCGGCAATTTCGCAGGGATGTCGCGCGAGCAGATCAACCGCCAGCTTTCGGCGTGGGTCGATAATGGGATCGTGGCGCTCACCAGCGGGAGGGTGACGATCCTCGACCGCGAAGCGCTGGTTGATGTGGCTGAGGCGTGGTGAGGCGGATTAGCCTTCAGGGATGATGGCTATCTTGATGTCAGTGACATAGGTGGCTGGTTGGCCCACTCGGTCAAGTCTCACCGGCTGCAAAAGCAACGAACGGTTTTCGCAAAATTTGGCCCATTCATCGCCCACACGAGATTCTTTGTAGGCACGTTTCGGCACGCAATCCTGGACCGTGCCATCCGGAGCGACCTGCAACGTCAAATATCTTTCCGCACTTTCCGCTTTCAGTAATGATGTCTTGACGTTGAATTCGAGGTCGGCAGGCATCCGCGCCCTGGCCACGTCATTCGCACCCGCGGCACCTGGGATGTAGAAGCTTACTATTGTTCGCACAAATCCCAGAGTTTGCGTGCCATCCGCAAGCTTGGCTGGCGGATATGTTCTCTTCGACACTAAGCCGCAGATTTCCTGCGCCAATTGCTGTGACCCGATATGCGCTACGACCGTGCATCCTCGTGGCTTGCCATCGCGATCGACAAAAAATTCGATCTTTGCCGCGGCGGATTCGTTCTTGCGCAACGCCCACTGCGGATAGTCGCCGAACGACATGATCTTTGATATGTCAGGACTGGTCAGCGCGCTGCTGGCTGCTGCCAGAGCCGCAATAATAATCATGCTCATCGGTGATTTTCCATCCTGCGATGATATGTAGGGTATCGATGTGCATCGGCGGGATCAATGTTGACCGAACAAAAAGGGCGAGCCATTGCTGGCCCGCCCTTCGCTTCATTCAACTACCGCTCAAGCAGCGGCGGTGTTGTCGCCTTCGATGACTTTGAGCTGGTTTTGCCCGCCGATCAGCACCTTCTTGGGCTTCATCGCTTCGGGCACTTCGCGCACGAGGTCGATCATCAGGAGGCCGTCGGCGAGGTCGGCGGCTTCGACGCGGACGAAGTCGGCCAGTTCGAAGCGGCGTTCGAAACCGCGGTTGGCGATGCCGACGTGGAGGTATTCGCGTTCCTGCGGTTCAGGCTTGGCACCCTTGACCACGAGCAGGTTCTGCTGCGCGGTGATGTCGATGTCCTCGGCCTTGAACCCGGCGACGGCCAGCGTGATGCGGTACGCATCCTCGCTGCTGCGCTCGATGTTGAAGGGCGGATAATTGTCGCCTGCATTGGCGCGGGCCTGGCGTTCGAGCAGGTCGAACAGGCGGTCGAACCCGACGGTGGTGCGGCGGTAGGGGGTGAAGTCCATACGGTTCATGGCAATATCCTCAAACTATGAGCAATCTGCACTTGCCTTTGCAGACCCGGCAGCCCGGCGCCTGCATCGGCGGTTGATGGTCACGCCCGCACTTGCGGCGCATGACACTTCACCCCATGTGTGTTAGCGATTTTCGCATTTCAAGACCCCCTGATCGAGGTACGCATGTCAGACACGCCCAAGGTTGAAATCTACACCAAGTGGGGCTGCCCCTATTGCTCGCGCGCCAAGGCGCTGCTCGAAAGCAAGGGTGTCGCTTTCGAGGAATACGACATCACGATGGGCGGGCCGAAGCGGGCCGAGATGGTCGAGCGGGCGCCCGGTGCCTCGACCGTCCCGCAGATCTTCATCGGCGGGGCTGCCGTCGGTGGTTCGGATGACCTTGCCGCGCTCAACGCGCAGGGCAAACTGGACGCGATGCTCGGCCTGTGACCGAGGGCTTGCCGCGCGCTCCGGTTAAGATCGCGCTGTTCCAGATGACCAGCGGGACCAGCCCGCAGGCCAATGCCGCCGCGATTGTCGGAGCGGCACGCAGGGCTGCGAGCGAGGGCGCGGCGATGCTGTTCACGCCCGAGATGTGCGGGCTGCTCGACCGGGATCGCGGCCGCGCCACGGCCAATATCGTGGCTGAGGCGGACAACCCGGTGCTGGCAGCGGCGCGCGATGTGGCGCGGGAACTGGGGTTGTGGATCGACCTTGGTTCGCTCGCCATTTTGCGTGACGATGGCAAGTGGGCCAATCGCGGCTTCGTGATCGACGCTGGCGGCGAAATCGCCGCGCGCTATGACAAGATCCACATGTTCGATGTCGATCTGGCGACCGGCGAGACCTGGCGGGAATCGGCGGCCTATACGCCGGGCGACCATGTCGTGACGGTGGAGACGCCGCTCGGCAGGCTGGGCCTTGCGATCTGCTACGATGTGCGGTTCCCGGCTTTGTTCGAGGAACTAGGGCGCTTGCGGTGCGATGCGATGCGCATTCCGGCAGCCTTTACCGTGCCGACCGGAAAGGCGCACTGGCACCTGATGCAGCGCACTCGCGCGGTTGAGGCGAGCGCATGGGTTATTTCCGCCGCTCAGGGCGGTCGGCATGAGGACGGACGCGAGACGTACGGGCATTCGACTGTGATCGACCCTTGGGGTGATGTGGTGCTGGATATGGGCGAGGGCAGTGGGCTTGGCTTTGCGATGATCGACCCTGCACGCACGGCGGAAGTTCGCGCGCAACTGCCCAGCCTTGCCAACAAGCGCGAAATCCCTAGATCGGCGTCATGATTGTCTTCGATCTGCAATGTGAGCCGCTGGGGCATCGTTTCGAAGGATGGTTCGGCTCGTCGCAGGACTATGAGGATCAGTGCGCGCGGGGGCTGATGACCTGCCCGTCATGCGGATCGGCACAGGTCGGCAAGGCAGTGATGGCGCCGAACGTCGGGCGCAAGGGCAATCAGGCGGTTGTCCCGGCAAGCAAAGCCGACGCTTCGCCGCAGCCGGTGGCGAATATGCCGCTTCCGCCAGAAGCCGTGGCCATGCTCAAGGCCGTGGCGGCGATGCAGGCCGAAACGCTCAAGACTTCGACCTGGGTCGGCGACAAGTTTGCGGACGACGCCCGCGCGATGCATTATGGTGAGAAAGTCGTGGGCCCGATCCACGGCCGCACGACGCTCAGCGAAGCGCGTGAACTGGTGGAGGAAGGTATCCCGGTAGCACCTGTGCTGGTCCCGGTCGTGCCGCCCGAGGAAGCCAACTGACCGCACGCGGCCAGACTGGCAAAAGCGCGTTGCCAGCGCCGCACGCCCTGCCTAAAGGAAACGCAGGGGCGCCCGTAGCTCAGCAGGATAGAGCACCAGATTCCTAATCTGGGGGCCATGGGTTCGAATCCCGTCGGGCGCACCATTTTCATGCAGAGCTGTCCTGAAGTCCGGGCATTCTGGCTCAAGGCAAATCGGGCATACCAATGGCGCGCAAGCATCCCAAGCACGGACCCTATCCCGAACCGGAAGCCGAAGACGACGCTCCGGTGCCGGTAGTTCCGTGCTGGCTATGTGGACGGCCTACCGGCAAGACCGTGGTGCTGCATCACCCTGTGCCGAAAAGCCGGGGTGGGCGTGATACGGTGCCAATGCATCCGATCTGCCAGCAGACGCTGATCGTCAATTTCACCAATTCGGAATTGCAGCGCCACGGCATGAATGTGGAGGGGCTGCTGGACAATCCGGCGGTGCGCAAGTTCGTCGACTGGGTGGCGAACAAGGACCCCGATTTTACCGCGACAATTGCCAAGAAGCAGCGCTGACGACTTCGTCGTGCCGGTCTTCCGGGCACGACGAAGAGCTTTCAGGCATCAGTGGTTGGAGATGTGCGTGCCAAGGTGGCGCCCGGCGATGTAGCCGAAGGTCATGCCAGGCCCGAGCGTGCCACCCGCGCCGCCATAGACTTCGCCCAGCACGGCAGCCATCGCATTGCCCGCTGCATAGAGGCCGGGAATGGCATCGCCGTTCCAGTTGACCACTTGGCCGTCGGAGTTGGTCTTCGGGCCGCCTGAGGTGCCAAGTGCGCCTGACTCCATCTTGACCGCGTAGTAAGGGCCTTGGTCGATCAAACCGAGGGTTCGGTAGGGTGGCTCGAAATCCATATCGCCCCACATGTAGAAATTGTCGTAAGTGTTCTCGCCGCGGTTGAAGTCTGCATCAAGGCCGTTGCGGACCATTTCGTTAAAGCGCGCCACGGTGGCAGTCAGGCCTGCGGCGTCAATGCCGGCCTTGGTTGCCAATTCCTCAAGTGTTTCGGCCACAATCATGTACGAGGGAATTGGTGTGCGCGGCGCCGAGGTGAAAGTGGGATACTTGTCCTTGTAGCGCTGGTCGATGATCAGCCAGTAAGGCAGGTTCGCATAAGTGTGCCCACCTGCATCAAATGCAACGACGGCCTTGCCCATTGCATTGTAGTTGGCGGCCTCGTTGACGAAGCGCTTTCCTGCGCTGTTGACGAGGATCGCGCCGGGGCGGGCGCGTTCGTCAGAACCAAGGAGGTAGTTTGGCTTTGCTGCCCGGTGCTGCGGCTTCATTTCGAGCACGCTCTGCTGCCAGAAGGCATTCTGCATGTTGCCGAGTTGGGCACCGGCCTCGATCGCCATCAAAAGGCCGTCGCCCTCGTTCTCGGGGACACTGACCGGCCCGGTCATCGGACCGCGAAGGAAGGTCTTGACCAATGCTTCGTTCCATTCGAAGCCGCCCGTCGCGATCACCACGCCCCGGCGGGCACGAACCCGGAATTCGCGATTATTGGCGTCTTCCGCGACAACGCCAATGACCCGGTCCCCGTCCTTCACCAGCTTTCGGGCGCGCTTTTCGAATTCGACGGGAATGTTGCGATCGACAACAGCCTTGAACAGGGCACCGGCAAGCGCTTGGCCAAGGCCTCGGTAATCTCCGCGCTCACGTTCTGCCAAAGTCGCCTCATCAAGCGTGCCTCTCGTCGCTTCGATCAGACTGCCACGTAGCGGATAGGCCATCTTGCTCGGATTTACCCGCGATGCCCACTTGCCAAGCAGCTCGAAAGAAAATGCCTCATTGTCGAGCGAGCGTCCGCCGTCGGGCTTGGCGCCGGGAGAGTAGGGCTGATAATCGGGGAAGTCGGCGAAAGCACGAAGACGGACCGGGGTTTTTTCGGCAAGATATCGAACCATCTCCGGGCCGGTCTGCATGAATGCCCACAAGGTTTCCGGATCAAGCTGCCCTGGTGAAAGCGAGTCGAGATAACTCACGATGTCTTCGTCGCTGTCCGCAATTCCAGCTTCGTGCTGGTGATGGTTGTTCGGCACCCACAGCATGCCGCCCGACATCGCGGTAGTGCCGCCAACCATTCCGGACTTCTCCAGAATGACAACGTCCTTCGCGCCGAAATCATGCGCGGTGATGGCAGCGGTCATGGCCGCGCCGCCAGAGCCGAGGACGACGACGTCGGCCTCCAGATCCCAGTTTTGGTGTTCCGTCATCATCCGCTTCCTTTGTGCGATTTTTGTGCCGGCGGTCAGGGCAATCGGATTGACCGTCTCCAGCTTGCTTGTGATCGTTGTATGGTCATGAGCGGAGTAACGGCCATTCTGACTAGTATCAGGTTGGGTTGCATCCTGGGCGCGAGGGTAATTCTGCATATTGCGGTCATTGCGGCTTGAATCGGCACGGGAATTATGATTCAGTGACAAAATGCAGACACGCCGCGTCGCCTTGCTACCGAAAGACAGCCTGACCCAGTCGCTTGCGCTGGTTGCACTGCTGGTGCTTGGCGCTATCGGCGTTGCCGGGCCAAGCGGCCTGCTGGCATGGGGTGAGAATGCCCGCCTGCTGGAACAGCGCGAAAGCGAAATCGCAAAGCTCTCGCACGAGCGGGATCAGCTCAAGAACCGCGTCGCCCTGCTCGATCCGCGTCATGCCGATCCGGACCTTGTCGGTGAACTTCTGCGCAGCAACCTCAACGTCGCTCATCCTGACGAACTGGTGATTTCGGTCAGGCCTTAGGTCCTGGTCCTAACCACGTTTGCGGAAGAGGATGTCGGCGTATTCCACGCCGTCTATCCGCCTGTTATCTGGTCCGTAGAACAGCGTCTGCGGTTCGCCTCTTGAATATTCGAGAGCGTGAGCGTCATAGTTCTGTGCCGTCTGTGTATCGGCGAAGCGGAAATGGGCGTTCCAGACCGAGAGCCAGCCCCCCGGCTTGAGGTGGCGGTCCAATGCTTCGACGGCGCGGGCAAAGCGGTCAAACGGCAGGATCGTCGCGCATGATGCAGGGAGTGTGCGCTCGAGTTCGCCATGACGGAAGACGGCCATGGCCAGGATCGCATCAAACTGCACGTCGCCGAGCGAATTGGGTGAACTTGCCTCCACGTAACTGATGCCGGGGTCGGGATGGAGTGACAGGTGATCGCGTGCCTTGGCAATCATCAGGGCGTTGGGATCGAGGCCGACGATTTTTGCGTGCGGGAACCAGCGGCGCAGGCTGCGCACTTCGCTGCCGTCCGAGCATCCGTAGGAGAGGATCAGCGGCTCTGAAATGTGGGAGAGACGGCTCGCCAAGGCACCGAAAACTGCGGGGTAACGGTCTTCGAACGTGGTCGGGTAGGGCTGGAGGACCTGGTCACCGTGGCGGCGATACATCCGGACCAGTGCCCGGCTCTCGCGGTTGGCAAAATCGCGCAAGCTGCGCACGGCCGTCCGGATCGGGGGAACCGCCCGCAGCCCTGCGCGTAACGCTGAAGTGAACATATTTTCGTCCGCCATGCGCAAATGCGTGCAAGCGTTTCGCGCCATGGTAAAGCCATTACGAGAAAAAAAGATCCACAAGGTCGGGGGCAGGCTTCAGAATGATGATGGGAAATCAGCGCATTTGCCTGAGCATTGCCCTTGCAGGAACGACATGGCGATGACCGACCCCGGTACTGTCCCGCAAGACCCGGTCTGCGCCGATCATAACGGGGAGTCGGCCTCGGTCTGGCGCTTTGCGAAGGCGAGCCGTGCTCATGCGGTGATCGATGCAGCAGACTACTTTTCACTCATGCGCGAGGCGATGCTGCGCGCCGAGCAGCGTATCCTGCTGATCGGGTGGGACTTTGATACGCGCATTCTGATTGGCGGCGGGCGGCGGTGGTGGAACGTGCCCCGCAAGCGGGTTTCGCCTGCGCGCCTCGGGGCGTTTGTGGTCTGGCTTGCCAATCGGCGCCGGACGCTGGAAGTGCGCGTGCTCAAGTGGAACTTCGGCGCTCTCAAGGCCTTCTTTCGCGGGTCGATGATGCTCGACCTGGTGCGCTGGTTCCGCCATCCCAGGATCGATTTCAAACTGGATAGCGCGCATCCGCTGGGCTGCAGCCATCATCAGAAGATCGTGGTGATAGATGACCGCTTTGCGGTGTGTGGCGGGATCGACATGGCTGGCGACCGTTGGGACACGCGCGAGCATCTGGATGACGACAAGCGGCGCAGGCGGCCCGGAGGCAAGCTCTATGGGCCATGGCACGATTGCACGATGCTGCTCGAGGGCGAGGCGGCGAAATTGCTGGGCGATTTTGGGCGCACGCGCTGGCAGCAGGCGGGAGGGCCGCCGATGGCGCCGTGCAAGCCGCAGGAGCATACGCCGTGGCCGCCGCGGCTCGAGGCGGAGTTCACCGAAGTCGAGATCGGCATTGCCCGAACACGGTCGCAATATGCCAATGCCGGGGAAATCCGCGAGATCGAGGCGTTGTTCATTGAGCATATCGCTCGGGCGAAGAAGTTCATCTATTTCGAGAACCAATACTTTGCCTCGCGCAAGATCGCCGAGGCGATTGCTCTGCGCATGGGCGAACGCGATCCGCCCGAGGTGGTGCTGATCAATCCCGAAAGCTCGGATGGGTGGCTGGAACAGACTGCGATGGATGGGGCGCGGGTTCGGCTTGTCCGGTCAATCGAACTGGTCGATCACAAGGCTCGCTTCTCGGTGTGGCATCCTGTGACGAAGGGCGGAAAGCCGATCTACGTCCATTCCAAGCTGACAATCGTCGACGACGAGATCCTGCGCATTGGCTCGGCCAACCTCAACAACCGTTCGATGGGTCTCGATAGCGAGTGCGATGTGTTCATCGATTGCGCCCGCCCTGCGAACGGTCATTGCGGCAACACCATCCGTGACTTGCGTATTTCACTTCTGGCAGAGCATTGCGGTATCGCGCCCGACCGGGTAGCGGAACTGCTCGACCAGCATGGCTCCATGGCCGCAGCGATTGCGGCAGCGCCACAGCAGGGAAAGCGGCTGACGCCTTTTGTGCCTCGTGACTTGAGCGATGCGGAAAAGGCGGTGGCCGACAATGAAGTGCTCGACCCTGAACGGCCGGAGGAAATGCTCTCCTTCTATCGGCGGGGTCTGTTCAAGAGCCGCATTTTGCGGCGGCCGCAGAAGTAGATGCGGCCGGTCAGGTTGCGTGAGGGAATGCGATGAGCGGTGTGGCTGGGCCTGAAGACGATGACGACCTTGCTCGCGGCAAGGTGCCGGTGCCCGAAGACGTGCAGGACGCGATCCGTACGCTGATCCGCTGGTCGGGCGACGATCCGTCGCGCGAGGGATTGCTCGATACGCCCAAACGCGTGGCGCGGGCGTGGAAGGAATATTGCCTCGGCTATGGCGAGGATCCGGCCATTCATCTTGAACGGCAGTTCGAGGAAGTCGGCGGCTACGACGAGATCGTGTTGCTCAAGGACATTCCGTTCCAATCGCACTGCGAACACCACATGGCGCCGATCATCGGCAAGGCAGCGATTGCCTATCTTCCGCGCGATAAGGTCGTCGGCATCTCCAAGCTGGCGCGGGTTCTGCATGGCTTTGCGCGGCGGTTGCAGATTCAGGAACGGCTGACCGCAGAGGTTGCGCAGTGCATCTGGGACAAACTGCGGCCGCACGGCGTTGCGGTGGTGATCGAGGCCAGCCACGCCTGCATGACCGCGCGCGGCGTGCGCACGCCGGGCGTCGGGATGGTGACAAGCCGGATGATGGGCACGTTTCTTGAAGATACCCGCAGCCGCAAGGAAGTGCTCAGCCTGATGGGCTACTGAAGCCAGTCAAGTTGACAGCACGGACCGTGCGGTTGACCATGCAGATGTGCAACGTGGGGCTTGTCATACCGAACGGCCCCCGTCAGATCGCAAGCATGATATTCAGTGGTACGGATTTGCGATGAATTTGAACCTGTTGCGCTTGACCGCCCTGCTTCCTGCTTTGTTGAGTGGTGCTGCTGTCGTCCACGCCCAATCCATTGATGCGGGCATGGAGGTGACCACCGACGAAGTGCGGCGCGGGCTGAGTTGGAGCGATGGTGAGGTATCCGCCTCAGCCGATGCCAGCGCCGGTTTTGCCGGGGTCGATGCAGCAGTGCGTTTCTCGGCGCTGCGTATGTCCTACCGTCATGCAAATGCCGATGTCGTCGCCGATCTTGTCATTGGCAAAGACTGGGACGTAAGCGGTTTCACGCTGCGCACCGAGGCAATTGGCCACGTGTTCGGCGGTGCCGATTCAAACATGAACTACGCCGAAGTCCGGCTTGGCGGGAGCTATACGATCGGGCCGCTGCAGGTGGGAGCAGGGGCTTTCTACGCACCGAGCCAGGACGCCATCGGCGGCGACAATCTCTATCTGCGCGCCACTGCACTCGCCGGAATTCCAGCGTTTCCGGTCACCGTCGCAGCATCGGTTGGCCGCACGACGGGCGACACCAAGGAGGCCCGTTCGGCGCGGCTGCGCCCTGCGGGCGACTATACCGACTGGAAGGTCGGGCTGGAATACAACCAGTTTCCGTTCACCGTAGGGGTCGATTATCTCGGCACGGACATCGACACGTCACGGGTCGTCACCTCGCCCTTTGCCGATCTGAGACATGCTGGCGACCGCGTGGTCGGCAGGGTGCGGCTTTCGTTCTGACGAAAAGGCCCCCGCGTTTGTCGCAGGGGCCTTTATCAATCCGGCCTGTGGCCCCCACTTACGCGGGGGCGCCAACGCTCTATCAGATGTTGTCGAGCATGTGCTCGGCCGAGCTGACCTTGAAGTCGCCCGGTGCTTCTACGAACAGCTGTTCGACGACGCCGTCGTTGACGACCATCGAGAAACGCTGGCCGCGCTTGCCAAGGCCGAAGCCCGAACCGTCCATGGTAAGGCCGAGTGCTTCGGCAAGATCGCCATTGCCGTCAGCAAGCATGGTCACGTCGTCCGAGCCGCTGGCAGCGCCCCAAGCCTTCATCACGAAGGGATCGTTGACGGCGGTGCAGGCGATTTCGTCGATGCCCTTGGCCTTGAGATCGGCAGCCTTGTCGACATAGCCCGGCAGATGCTTGGCCGAGCAGGTCGGCGTGAAGGCGCCCGGCACCGAGAACAGGGCGACCTTCTTGCCCTTGAAGAAATCGGTCGACTGGACCGCTTCGTTGCCTTCGGCGGTGGCTTTCACGATCTTCACGTCGGGAAGCTTGTCTCCAACAGCGATAGTCATCCCAAAATTCCTTTCCTTAGGCCCGGCGGGCAGATGTTGCGGAAGGGATATAGGGGGCGCTCCCCAAGGTGCAACGGGGCAAGTGCAGTGTGATTACCGAGATGCTATATAAAGACTTCTTTATATTAAGATTGCACGTTGCCGCCGCTCCGGCTATGCGCCCGCCATGGCGCCTCAGCGCGCACCGGATTTTCAGGAGAATGCTTCGTGGCCAGCGTGATTGACGCCAAGACCGACTACGTGATTGCCGATATCGGCCTGGCTGACTTCGGTCGTGCCGAAATCCAGATCGCCGAAACCGAAATGCCGGGTCTCATGGCGCTGCGCAGCGAATTCGGCGCATCGCAGCCGCTGAAGGGCGCGCGCATCACTGGTTCGCTGCACATGACGATCCAGACCGCCGTACTGATCGAGACGCTGACCGCGCTGGGTGCCGAAGTCCGCTGGGCGACCTGCAACATCTTCTCGACGCAGGACCACGCAGCGGCCGCCATCGCGGCTTCGGGCGTGCCGGTGTTCGCGATCAAGGGTGAAAGCCTGGCCGATTACTGGGATTACGTCGGTGAGATCTTCGACTGGGACAAGGACGGGTCGGGCAAGACCGCGAACATGATCCTCGACGATGGCGGCGATGCCACGATGTTCGCGCTGTGGGGCGCGCGTGTTGAAGCGGGCGACGAACTGTTCGAGCCGACCAATGCCGAGGAAATCGAGTTCGTCCGCGCGCTGCGTGCGTTTCTGAAGCGCAAGCCCGGCTATCTCACTGCATCGGTCGCGCACATAAAGGGCGTTTCGGAAGAGACGACCACCGGCGTCCACCGCCTTTACCAGATCGCCAAGGACGGCAAGCTGCCGTTCCCTGCAATCAACGTGAACGACAGCGTTACCAAGTCGAAGTTCGACAACCTTTATGGCTGCAAGGAATCGCTGGTTGACGCGATCCGCCGCGCCACCGACGTGATGCTGGCCGGCAAGGTGGCTTGCGTTGCCGGGTTCGGCGATGTCGGCAAGGGCTCGGCAGCTTCGCTCCGCAACGGCGGGGCGCGCGTGATGGTGACCGAAGTCGATCCGATCTGCGCGCTGCAGGCGGCGATGGAAGGCTATGAAGTCGTGACGATGGACGAGGCGGTGACCCGCGCCGACATCTTCGTGACCGCCACCGGCAATGCCGACGTGATCACTGCCGATCACATGAAGGCGATGAAGCCGATGAGCATCGTCTGCAACATCGGCCACTTCGACAGCGAGATCCAGATCTCGGCGCTCGACAACTATGGCTGGACCGAAGTGAAGCCGGGCACCGATCTGGTGACCTTCCCGGACGGAAAGCAGATCATCGTTCTCGCCAAGGGCCGACTGGTCAACCTGGGCTGCGCCACTGGCCACCCCAGCTTCGTGATGAGCGCCAGCTTCACCAACCAGACGTTGGCGCAGATCGAACTGTTCACCAATCCGGCGCAGTACAAGAACGAAGTCTACGTGTTGCCGAAGCACCTCGACGAGAAGGTCGCGGCGCTGCATCTTGAAAAGCTTGGCGTGAAGCTGACCAAGCTTTCCGAGAAGCAGGCGGCCTATATCGGCGTGACGCCGGAAGGCCCGTTCAAGCCGGATCACTATCGTTACTGACGGTTTGATCGCTGCGATATTTGCGCAAGGGGCGGCGAGGGCAACTTCGCCGCCCTTTTCATGTCCGTTCGTGCTGCATCGCCCATTGTAATCACTCCCCCGTGCGCATAGCGAAGGGGCGATGGCGTTGCTCAACCAGACCGCAATGGTGCTGATCGGACTGCTGCTGGCTGTGTGGACGGTCGGTGCGGGCTGGCTCGTGCTTGATGCGCGGCGCCGGGCAAGGCGGGGCGAGGCCGTTCAGCGTCAGGCACGCAGGCTTGCCCGTATGATCGACGAATCGCCTGCGCTGCCTTTGCTGGTGCGCGCCGATGGCAAGATCGAAGGACCTTCGCGGCTGGCCGGATGGCTCGGGTTTGATGCGATGCCGGGTTACCTTTCGGAACTCGATTCGGGCGAGCGTGGGCTGGGCGAGGTGGAACTCTCGCGCCTGAGCGATGCGGTGCGCCGCGCGCAGAAGACCGGCACGCCGTTCCGCATGGCGCTGACGCCCAAAGGCGGAATGCGCAGCCTTGCCGCGCATGGCCACCTGGCCGATCCTCAGGTCTCTCCCGGTGGCGCGGCGCTGGTATGGTTCTTCGACTTTTCCGATAGCGAGGCCGAACTGGTCAAGCTGCGCGCCGAGACCAGCAGCGCCAAGGCGGATTTCGCCGGACTTTCGGGCCTGATCGAAGCAGCGCCGCTGCCGATGTGGTTCAGGGGACCGGACTTCACCCTGCGGCTCGTAAACAGCGCCTATGTCAAGGCGGTGGGGGCCGCCAGCGCAGACGCGGTTATCGCGCAAGGCATAGAACTGATCGAGCCGGTCGATGGGCTGTCGGCGGCACAAGTCGCGCGGCAGGCCCATTCGCGCCGCGTCCCGATCGAGCGTTCGCTGCTCGCCACGATAAAGGGCCAACGCCGCGCCTTGCGCGTGACCGATCTGCCGCTGGGCGAAGAAGGCGTGGCAGGATACGCGGTCGACATCGAGGAAATGGAAGAGCTGATCCGTCAGTTCCGCCGCTTCCGCGAGGCCC
Source organism: Novosphingobium sp. MMS21-SN21R (assembly GCF_031846015.1). Classification (GTDB taxonomy): domain Bacteria; phylum Pseudomonadota; class Alphaproteobacteria; order Sphingomonadales; family Sphingomonadaceae; genus Novosphingobium. Next base: position 1,740,033 of record NZ_JAVRDU010000001.1, read on the forward strand.
AGCGCGAAATGCTCGATACGCTTTCGGCGGGCATTGCGCAGTTCGACGACAAGCGGAACCTCGTCTTCGCCAACCAGCCGTTCCTGCGCATTTTTGCGGTGCCGCAGGCCTGGGTGGTCGATACCCCGCCGTTCGACCGTGTGATCGACCGGATGCGCGATGCCGGGCGCTTGCCTGAAGTGCGCGATTTTCCCGAATGGCGGCGCGAACGGCAAAGCTGGTTCCTTGCGCGCGAGCCGGTCGAAGAGCCTTGGCACCTTTCGGATGGGACGCATTTGCGCGTTGTCGGGCAGCCGATGCCTGATGGCGGACTGCTGATGATCTTCGAGGACCGGACCGAGCAACTGCAGCTTTCGGCCACGCGCGATACGCTGCTGCGCACCCGGACGGCGACGTTCGACAATCTGTTCGAATCGCTCGCGGTGTTCTCGCCCGATGGCAAGTTGCAGCTGTGGAACAGGCGCTTTGCCGCCGATTGGGGACTGGAAGAGGCGTTCCTTGCGACCCACCCCCGAGCGGATGTGCTGCTGGGGCAGATTGCCAGCCAATTGAAGCGCCCGGCACAGGTCGGCACGATTGCGCAAGTCATTCAGGGCGCGACGCTGGAGCGCAAACAGCGCAGCGGGCGCCTGACACTGGCGGACGGTCGCCACCTCGCACTGGCCGGCGTACCGCTGCCCGATGGCAATGGCATGCTGACCGTGCTCGACATCACCGACAGCCAGAAGGCCGAAGCGGCCCTGCGCGAACGCAACGCAGCGCTGGTCGAGGCGGACGCGGTGAAAACGCGCTTCATCGCCAACATGAGCTACGAATTCCGCACGCCGCTGACCTCGATTGGCGGATTTGCCGAACTGCTCCAGAGCGGTTTGGCGGGCCAGTTGACCGAGCAGCAGAACGAATATGTCGCGGCAATCCTGTCCTCGGTCGAGCGGCTCGGCGAGCAGATCGAGAACGTGCTCGATCTTTCGCAGAGCGAGGCCGGGACGCTGCCGCTGGCGCAGGAGCCGGTCGAGATGTTCCCGCTCCTGACAGCGGTGGTTCAGGAGCGTGCCGAGCGACTGAGCGCCGGCAAGTTGACGCTTGATCTGCGCGGCGACAAATCGGCGGGAATTGTGACCGGTGATCCCAGGAGGCTGCGACGGGCATTCGGGCAATTGCTCGATAACGCCATTGCCGCAACGCCCGAAGGCGGGCGTATCCTGATCGAAGCATCGCGCAAGGTCGGCGCGAAGCTGCAGGTGGTAGTGTCGGATAATGGGCGCGGTATGGAAGCTGCGATCCTCGCCCGCGCGCTCGAGGGGCTGAAAGTCAGCGCCGATGGCCGTACGGTCGAGCGGCGTCAGGGCCTTGGGTTGCCGTTGGTCCGCCAGTTGGTCGAGGCCCACGGAGGAACCCTCGAACTGATATCTGAGCCGGGGCTTGGCACCAGCGCAATTGTCGTGTTGCCGTGATCGTCGATCTGCCCGATCTCGATGCATCGCGGGAGCTCGCGCAGCGTATTGCCGCCGATCTGCGGAGCGGCGATGTGGTGGCGCTGTCGGGAGGACTGGGCGCTGGCAAGACCACGCTCGCCCGCGAAATCATCGCAGGCATGGGGCATGAAGGTGAAGTGCCGAGCCCGAGTTTTGCGATCATCGAGGTCTATGATCCGCCCGCCGTGCGCCTGCCGCTGGTCCACGCCGACTTTTACCGCCTGGAGCACCCATCAGAGGCAGACGAGATCGGGCTGGACGATTACCGGCAGGGCGCGGCTCTGCTGGCCGAGTGGCCGGAAAATGCTGGCGGGTTTGCGCATGAAGCCGCGTGTCTTTCGATCCGGCTTGAATCCACGGAAAACGGACGGCAAGCCATTGTGTCAGCAGGCCGCGATTGGCTAGAGCGGGGTTCATGGACCTGACCATTCCTCCGGGCACCGAGGCTTTCCTGAACAAGGCGGGCTGGGTAGGTGCGACGATCGAGCCCTTGCCGGGGGACGCCTCGTTCCGCCGCTATTTCCGCATACGCCGTTCAAGCGGCACCGCGATGCTGATGCATGCGCCGCCGCCGAATGAAGATCCGCAGCCGTTCATCCGCTCGGCCAAATGGCTCGAATCCTACGGCATGCGTGCGCCGATCATTCTTGCCGAACAGGCGGACGACGGTTTCGTGCTGCTGGAAGACTTCGGCGAAGTGCGGATGCGCGAGTACCTCGACGCCTGGCCGCAGGACGAGGAAGAGGTTTACCGCTACGCCATCGACGCGTTGCTGAAACTGCGTGGTCTGCCGCCGGGACCATTCACCGGCTATACGCTGGCTGAATATCAGCGTGAGGCGCGGCTGTTCATCGACTGGTTCATTCCTGCGCGCGCGCTCTATGTCGACAGCCGCAGCTGGACGAATGCCTGGGAAGAGGCGCTCAGCCCGCTGCTCGGGCGCCAGAGGCCCGGCGTGACGGTGCTGCGCGATTACCATGCCGAAAATGTCATGTTGATCGGCGGGCTTGAAAAGCAGGGTCTGCTCGACTTTCAGGATGCGCTGGTGGGGCATCCGGCCTACGATCTCGTCTCGTTGTTGCAGGATGCGCGGCGTGATGTTTCGCCCGAGCTTGAGGCGAAGATGCTGGACTATTACCTCGACCATATCGGTGCCTCGGGCACGCCTGCTGGCGAAGATTTCCTTGCCGACTACGCGCGCCTTGGCGCGCAGCGCAACGCCAAGATCGTGGGCATATTCGTGCGGTTGTGGAAGCGCGACCGCAAGCCTCGCTATCTTGATTACATCCCGCGCGTGTGGTCGCTGCTCGAGCGCGATCTGGCTCACCCCGCGCTCGCACCGGTGGCCGCATGGTTCGATGCAAACATCCCGGCAGATGTTCGTGCAACCCTTGGTGGCACTTTCGAGGCATGACGAAGCCATTGGCAAGCGACGTCGCGATGGTCCTCTCGGCGGGCCTTGGCAAGCGGATGCGCCCGCTCACCGCCACCCGGCCCAAGCCGCTGGTGCGCGTAGCAGACAAGCCGCTGATCGATCACTGCCTCGACAAGCTCGAAGAGGCAGGTGTCGCACGCGCCGTGGTCAACGTGCACTATTTGGCCGACGCGATGGAAGCGCACCTTTCGCGCCGTGAGACGCCTTCCGTGGCGATTTCTGACGAGCGCGACCTGTTGCTCGAAACCGGTGGCGGCATGGTCAAGGCATTGCCACTGCTCGGGAGCGACCCGTTCTTTGCGCTCAACAGCGACAACATCTGGCTTGATGGCCCGCGCAACGTGTTCGAGCATCTCTCGGACAACTGGGACGCAGAGCGTATGGACGCGCTGCTGCTGCTGGTGCCGCATGCACGGGCCTTCAACTATCGCGGCAAGGGCGATTTCCACATGGACCCGCTGGGCCGGATTTCACGGCGGCGGACCGGGCGGATCGCGCCATTCATCTACAGCGGCATCCAGATCGTTTCGCACCGGCTGCTGCGCGATGCGCCCGAAGGCGCGTTCTCGACCACGAAGCTGTGGGACCGGGCCATTGCCGAAGGGCGCCTGTTCGGCACGTCGCACCTGGGCCTGTGGTACGAAGTGGGCGAGCCGGGGATGATTGCGCCGACCGAAGCCGCGCTGCGTCAGGATTGATATGGGCGAGGGTTCTCCCCGCCCGCGAGTCTGGTCGATTGCGGCACACCGCGGGTTTGCCGATGCTCTGGTTGCAGGCCTGATCCCGCGTTACCGTGAGGACCGGTTCGGGCTTGCGCGGCTGACGCTGCTCCTGCCCAGCCAGCGTGCGGTGCGCACGGTGACCGAGGCCTTCATTCGCGCGAGCGGGCAGGGATTGCTGCTGCCGCGCATGGCGGTGGTGGGCGATCTCGATCTCGATGAAACGCTGGGGCCGTTGCTCGATCCGATCGGTGAGGGCACGGGCATTCCCGAGGCAGTCGATCCGGTGTGGCGACTGCTGCGGCTCGCTCGCATTCTGGGCGATGTGTTGGGGGCTGAAGCACCCGGTGAGGCCGCGCTGCTGCGCCAAGCGCGAGGGCTGGCGCAAGGGATTGACCGGCTGCTGGTAGAGGGCATTCATCCCCTGCAGTTGCTGGACGAACAGGTCGTCGGAATTGCGTCAGATCTTTCGGTCCACTGGATTGAGAATACGCGCATTTTTGCGACTGTCTTCACGATCTGGCAGGCGGAACTCAGTGCCATGGGGCGTATAGACGCGCCAGAGCGCCGCAACCGACTGCTCGAACATGCCGCGCAGGCCTGGCGCGCGGTGCCGCCCGCTCATCCGGTCATCGCAGCGGGTGTGACCTCAGCCTCGCCTGCCGTGGCGAAGCTGCTGCGCGTGGTTGCGGACATGCCTGACGGTGGCGTGATCCTGCCCGATCTCGATCTCGCGCTCGATCAGGAGGTGTGGGACGCACTTGGCAGTGCGGGCGGATCGGAGGGCGACGTGTTCGAGCGGGGCGACGTCGTCACGCATCCGCAGTATCATCTCAAACTGCTTCTGAACCGCATGGGCATCGCGCGCGAAGAAGTGCAACCATGGCACCGTGCGGGTCTTTCGCCCGCACCGCCCGAGCGCAGCCGAGCCATTTCCAACTTGTTCCTCCCGCCCGAGGCCAGCACGGTCTGGGTCGCACTGGATGCAAGGGACCGGCGGCTTTCGGGCGTGCGCTCGATGGAAAGCGCGAATCCTGAAGAAGAGGCGCAGGCGATTGCGGTGCTTGTGCGCGAGGCACTTGCCGAACCGGAACGCCGCGTCGCCGTCATTACACCCGATCGCAGCCTCGCCGCGCGCGTGGTAGCCAACCTTGGCCGCTGGAACATCGTGGCAGACGATACGGCCGGGCGCCCCCTGCCGCAGACCGCAGCGGGGCGTGTGTTCCTGCAGATGGCCGAACTGGTGGCCGAGCGTGTCGCGCCGGTGGCACTTTTGGCACTGCTCGGCCATCCGCTGGTGCAGCCGGGCGAAGGGCGTGCGGCCTGGCTTGAGCGCGTGCGTCAGCTTGATCTGGTGCTGCGCGGACCACGACCCGGGCCGGGCCTGCCCGCCATCCGGCAGTCGGTGGAGAAAGCAGAGCCGCGTCATCCGGGTCTGACGGAATGGTGGTCTGGCGTCGAGGACCTGCTGTTTCCGTTGGTGTCGCTCGAGGGTGCTATCGGGCTCGACACTGCGTTGGTGGCGCTGGCCGAAGCGGGCGAAGCGCTGTGCGGAACGGGCTTGTGGGCGCAGGCTGACGGGCGCTGCCTTGCACAATTCGTCGAGCGCTGGCGCGAAGCTGCCGGGGCTGTGCCGTCGCAAGTCGATTGCGCCGATCTCCCCGCGTTGTTGCGCGACGCGATGGACGAGATTTCGGTGCGCCCGCCATGGGGTGGCCATCCGCGCCTGGCGATCTACGGGCTGCTCGAAGCGCGGATGAGCCGTGCCGATCTGGTGATCTGCGGCGGGCTGACCGAGGGCACATGGCCCGGCAATCCCGCGCCCGATCCGCTGCTGGCCCCGCCGATCCTGCGCGCGCTGGGCATTCCGGGAGCGGATTTCCGCATCGGTCTGTCCGCGCACGATCTTGCCGCAGCACTGGGCGCGCCCGAAGTGGTGCTGAGTCATGCCCGCCGCGATGCGACTGGCCCTGCGATCCCTTCGCGCTTCATCCTGCGCATTCAGGCGATGCTTGCAGACCAGTTGCGGCTTGAGTCGCGCGCGGTCGAATTCGCGCAGGCGCTTGCCAATGCGGATCCGGTTGCGCCGCATCCACAGCCCCACCCGATGCCCTCGGCGGAGCAGCGGCGCGTGCCCATCGCGGTCACCGCGCTCGACCGGCTTCGCGGTGATCCCTACCAGTTCTACGCATCGGCCATTCTGGCGCTGCGCAGTCTCGACCCCATCGACGCTGACCCCACGCCTGCGTGGAAGGGCACGGCGGTGCATGATGTGCTGAAGGTGTGGCACGAGGCGGGTGGCAAGCCCGGCGAACTGGTGCCGATTGCCGAGCGCATGTTTGATGAAATGAGTGCGCATCCGTTCATGCGCACGATGTGGAAGCCGCGCCTGATAAACGCGCTGCTGTGGATCGAGGCGGAGACGGACCGGCTTGCGGGCGAGGGCCGTGAGGTTTTGGCGGTGGAGCGCAAGGGCGAGATCGTAGTGGATGGCATCCGCATTCATGGTCGGGCAGACCGGATTGACACACTGGCCGACGGAACGCTGGCCATAGTCGATTACAAGACCGGGATGCCGCCGTCAGCCAAGATGGTTGAAGAGGGGTTCTCGCTCCAACTGGGCCTGATAGGTCTGATCGCGCGCGAAGGCGGGATGTCCGGCGTTACTGGCGAACCTGCACGCTTCGAATACTGGTCGCTCGGTCGCAACAAGGAGCGTGGGTTCGGCTACATGAAATCGCCGGTGAAGGATTCGGGCAACCGCAGCGCGCTCTTGCCGGAGGACTTCGTGCCGGAAACGGAGCGCTTTCTGCGCGAGGCGATTGCCAAGTGGCTGCTCGGAAACGACCCGTTCACGGCGCGCCTTAATCCCGATCTTCCTGGCTATTCCGATTACGACCAGCTCATGCGCCTTGATGAATGGCAGGGCCGCGAGCGCAAGGGCGATGCGGGCGGAGACGCGGCATGAGCAAGGTCTATCCGCTCAAGGACAATCAGGCCCACGCGGTCGATCCGCTGCGCACGGTGTGGCTTTCCGCGTCGGCTGGCACCGGCAAGACACAAGTGCTGTCTGCGCGCGTGCTGCGGTTGTTGTTGCAGGACGGGGTTGAGCCGGAGCAGCTGCTCTGCCTGACCTTCACCAAGGCGGGCGCTGCCGAAATGGCGACCCGCGTCAACGAAGTGCTGGCGGGTTGGGTGCGCATGGATGACGCGCGCCTTGCCAAGGACCTGATGGCGATTGGCGCGCCGTTCGATCCCGCCACGGTGGCGCGCGCGCGCAGCCGCTTTGCCGCCGTGCTCGATTGCCCTGGCGGCGGCCTCAGGATCGAGACGATCCATGCGTTCTGCCAGTGGTTGCTTGCCTCGTTCCCGGTGGAAGCTGGTCTGCGCCCCGGCACCCGGGCGATGGAAGACCGCGACCGCGCGCTGCTGGTGCGGCAAGTGCTGGCTGAAATGCTGGTCGAGGCAGAAGCGCAGGGCGACGAGGATTTGCTGGAGTCGCTGGCCGACCTTTCGCTGCGCATGAGCGAGGATCAGGTCCAGTCTTTCCTTCTGCGCTGCGCGGGCGCGCGCGAGATGTGGTGGGGAGCGGGATCGTGGACGCCGCCGCTGCGCCCGCGCCTCAACCGCGTGCTTGGGCTGGGCGAGGATGATAGCGCGGCCAGCCTTGCGGCGTTGTGTGATGACGATGCTTTCGATGTCCTGTCAGTCCGGCGCTGCATGGAGATGAACGCTGCTTGGGGGACCAAGGGCGGAATCGAAGCCGCGAACCAGCTGGGCGACTGGCTGGCGGGCACGCCCCAGCAGCGGTTTTTTATGCTGCCCACTCTCGAAGGTTGCTTCCTCACGGCCAAAGGCGAGCCGCGCTCGACCACAAATATCGAGAAAAAGCAGCCGGAGTATCCGGGCTATGCCGCGCGTGTCATCACCTGTCTTGAGGGTTTGAAGGCGCATAAAGCCCGGATCGACCTCGCCGCATTACTCGACACTGCGCTGACTGTCGGGCGGCGGTTTGCGCTGGCTTGGGACGAGGCCAAGACGCGCGAAGGCTTCATCGATTTCGACGACCAGATCCGCGCCGCCGCCGATCTCCTGACCAAGCGCACGACTGCCGACTGGATCCGCTTCAAGCTCGATCGCCGCTTCGACCACATTCTGGTGGACGAGGCGCAGGATACCAATGCCTCGCAGTGGGAAATCGTGCTCGAAGGGCTGGTTTCCGACTTCTTCACCGGCGAGGGCCAGCGCGGGCCGAAGATGCGTACGCTGTTTGTTGTGGGTGACTACAAGCAGGCGATTTTCGGATTCCAGGGTACCAGCCCCGAGAACTTCGCGCGCGCCAGCCTGCAGGTGCGGAGCCAGCTTGATGAGGTCGCCGCCATCCTGAGCGACCCTGATCGCAAGCTGCTCGAACTGGGCCTCGGCCAGTCGTACCGCACCGCCAATCCGATCCTCGATTTCGTCGATGGCGCTATCAATCGGATCGGGTGGGACCGCTTTGGCCTCAGCCAACCGCCCGAAAAGCATCGCGGCCTGGATATTCCGGGCACGGTCGGCCTGTGGCAGGTCGTTGGCGATGAAGCGCCGGGTGAGGAAGCGGAAGACGCCGACGAGGGCGAGGAGGGCTGGCTTTCACGGCCCGATCGTGAACTGGCGGACAGGATCGCGCGGCAGGTTCGTGCCTGGATCGATAGCGGCTTCCCGCTCGCCAAGGGCGGGCCGAGGCTGGCGAATGCGGGCGATGTGATGATCCTTGTGCGCAAGCGCAAGGAACTGGCTGGTCTGATCGTTGCGCGGCTTCATGCGCGGGGCGTGCCGGTTGCCGGCGTGGACCGCTTGCGGCTCGGAGCGCCGCTTGCGGTGAAGGATCTGGTCGCCGCCTTGCGCTTTGCCGCGCAACCGCTCGATGACCTCAATCTGGCAAGCCTGCTGGTTTCGCCGTTGATCGGATGGAGCCAGGAAGAGCTGCTCGAGCACGGCTATCGCCCGCACGGCGAACGCTTGTGGAACTGGCTGCGGCGCAAGGAAGGCCCGGCCACGTTTGTCGCGATGGAGCGCCTGCGCGCGGTGTTGGCTCGGGCCGATTACGATCCGCCGCAAGTGCTGCTGCACTGGCTGCTGGTGGGGCCGTGGGACGGGCGGCGCAAGCTGGTCGCACGGTTGGGACGTGAGGCGAACGATCCGATAGACGAACTGCTCAATGCGGCCATGGCCTATGGCAGCGCCAATGTGCCCAGCCTCGTCGGCTTCCTGCAGTGGTTCGATGCCGGCGAGGGCGAGCTGAAGCGCGAGGCGGGCAAGAGCGATGGGTTGGTCCGCGTGATGACCGTGCACGGATCGAAGGGGTTGCAGGCGCCTATCGTGATTCTCGCCGATTCCGCCGACGATCCCGATGCCTCGCCCCCGCGCGGGCTGGAACTGGTCGAGGATATTCTCGGAACCGTGCGCAAGCTGCCGCTGCCGCCCTTGCGCAAGGAGGAGAAGGCGCCTGCTGTGACCGAGGCCGAAGCCGAGGCCAAGCGCGCTGAGCGCGAGGAGCATTGGCGCCTGCTCTATGTCGCCATGACGCGCGCGGAAGAAGCGCTGTTCATCGCAGGAGCCATGGGCAGGAAGCGCAAGAAGGGTGGCGGAGATCTGCCCGAGGATAGCTGGTACGCGCAGCTTGCGCCGCTGTTCGACGACCGTGACAGCGAGATCTGCCCCCTATGGGGCACGCGGCGGACAATTGGCGCACCTCTCCCGTTCCCGCTGAAGAAAACGGCGGAGCAGGCTGCAGCACGGATCACCTTGCCCGATGTCCTGCTCACGCCCGTCGGCGCCGAGCCGCGCCCGCCGCGTCCGCTCGCACCGTCGTCGCTGGGTGAGGATGACGCACCCGATCCGCCGGCGCCTGCCGGTCCGGGTGCGATGCTGGCGGCACGCCGCGGCACTTTGCTGCACCGGCTGATCGAGCGTTTGCCCGAAGTGCCGGATGGTGCGCGCGAAAGTGCCGGGCGCAAGTGGCTTGCTCGCGTCGCGGCGGAGTTTGGCGAGCGCGAGCGCGAAGAAATGGTCCAGTCCGCACTCGCCGTGCTGGATCATCCCGATTGGGCTGACGTGTTTGGCCAGGACTCTCTGGCGGAAGTGCCGCTTGCTGCTGTCGTCGGCGGGCGGGTGGTCAGTGGAACGGTCGATCGTCTGGTGATTGGCGAGGGCCGAATACGCATTGTCGATTTCAAGACGGCGCGACGGCCTCCGGAGAGTTTTGCGCAAATTCCTGCTGCTTATGTGCGGCAGATGGCGGCCTATGTGGCCGCGCTTGAGGCGATCCATCCCGGTGCGTCGGTCGAGGCCGCGCTGCTCTACACGCACACCCCGCAGTTATTCGTGGTGCCGCAAGAAGTAATCGCGGCGCAAAAGCTGCGCCTTGGCGGGGAGCAGGAATCCTTTTCACCCTGATCGGTTGCGCCTTGCCGCGCGCGCCCTAGATTGGTTCCAAAGAAAACAGGAGTTCATTCCATGTCGACCAAAGCCGTAACCGACGCCACTTTCGCCGCCGAAGTGCTGGGCAGCAGCAAGCCTGTGCTGGTGGATTTCTGGGCCGACTGGTGCGGCCCGTGCAAGATGATCGCGCCTGCGCTGGAAGAGATTTCCGAAGAGCTGGCCGATCAGGTGGAGATCGCCAAGGTTGATATCATGGAAAACACCGACATCGCCAGCCAGTTCGGCGTGCAGTCTATCCCGCTGATGATCCTGTTCAAGGATGGCAAGCCGGTCGCCCAGAAGCTTGGTGCTGCGCCGAAGAGCCAGCTGAAAAGCTGGCTGGAAAGCGTTCTTTAATCTGCATGCAATGACCCCCGCGAAAGCGGGGGTTCTTGTATCAGCTACCCCATCCGCGCCAGTCGTTCCGCGATCTGATCGAACAGAGCTGGGCTGGCTGCGCCGATCAGGCCGGGATCGAGATGCCGGTCGACGCGATAGGGTGAGCCATCTGGCCGTGCCGCCTTGCCGCCGGATTCGTTGAGGAACAGAACGCCTGCTGCGTGGTCCCACGCCAATGTGCGCTCGAACAGCGAGACGTCGTTGGTGCCAAGGCCGATGCGCGGATATTGCTCGGCGGCGCAGCGCGGTATGTCCACCAAGGTATAATGCGGCGCGATATGCTCCAGCAAGGCGGCGCGGCGCTCCTCGTCTGCGAATACCAGTGAAATTGCGGCAATCGGCGGCGTCTTTTCGCTCGGGCGTGCGGTAAAGCGTTCGCCGCCCAGCCATGCACCCTTGCCGCGATGCGCGGTGCACAGACGGCCCGAAAGCGGATCGTAGATCCACCCGGCCACAGTCTCGCCCGCTTCTGCCAGGGCCAGCAGGATCCCGAACGGCGGCTTGCCTTCGGCATAGTTGTTGGTGCCGTCGAGCGGGTCGATGATCCAGCACAGACGGTCTGACAGACGCTCGAAAATCGCGGGATCGGCATGCGCGGCTTCCTCGCCGACAATCGCCGCTTCGGGCAGGATTTTCGCCAGACCCTCGGCCAGCATTGCCTCGCTTTCGGTATCGGCGATGGTCACCACATCGTTCGCCGCCTTCGATACGACATCGCCTGTAGTGAGACGCTGGTAATGCTTTAGCAGCGTGCGCTGCGCTGTATCGCGCATCAATGCGGCGACGGCTTGGTCCAAGGCGGTTTCGGTCATGGGAATCCTCAAGTCAGCGGGATCATGACCTGGCTGGCATAGCCGGGCCGCTCGCGCAGGCGCGCATACCATTCGGCGAGGTGCGGCAGGTGCGGGCGCTCGACGGGAATTGCGAAGAAGGTGTGGGCATAGACGCCCATCGGGATATCAGCGATGCCAAAGCGCTCACCTGAGAGCCATGCGCGGCGGGCAAGTTCGGCGTCGAGAATGGCCATCATCGCTGCGGCTGCGGCAGCCGACTTGGCTACCCCTGGATCGCTGCCGTCCTTGCCGTGGCGCACGCAACCGAGGAAGGCATCGCGCTGGGCATCGGCGAAATGGAACTGCCAGTCCATCCACTTGTCGCCGCTGGCCCGCACCGCAGCGTCGTCGCTGCGCAAGGCGGGGGCGTACCGGTCAGCCAGATAGCGCAGGATCGCGTTCGATTCCCATAGTGAGAACGCTCCGTCCTCGATGGCCGGAACCATGCGATTGGGGTTCATCGCCAGATATTCGGGCGTGTAGCCGAACTGCCCGCCGATGTCCTTGCGCTCGTACGCGAGGTTCATCTCGATCAGCGCCCAGGCCACCTTTTTGACGTTGTGCGAATTGAGGCGGCCCCAGAGCGTGATCATCGGGCTGGCGCTCAACTGCGATAGTCGGCGTTGATGGAGATGTAGCCGTGGGTCAGGTCGCAGGTCCACACTGTCGCCCGGCCGTCACCCAGCCCGAGATCGACCTCTACCGAGATTTCGCGGCCCTTGAGATGAGCAGCCACGGGAGCCTCGTCATAATCGGCAACGGGTTGCCCATCGCGCGCTGCCCAGGTGCCGCCGAAGCCGATGGACAGGCGGTCCCGGTCTGCAGGTTCGCCCGCTTTGCCCACGGCCATGACCACGCGGCCCCAGTTTGCGTCCTCACCCGCGATGGCGGTCTTCACTAGAGGCGAATTGGCTATGGCGAGGCCGACCTTGCGCGCGCTTTCATCGGAAACCGCGCCAGAGACACTGACCGCGATGAACTTCTGCGCGCCTTCGCCATCACGGACGACAAGATGGGAAAGCTGGCGGCAGACATCTTCCAGCGCGGCGGCAAAGGCATCGGCGCCGGGGCTGTCGAAGCCGGTGATCGGCGCGTTGCCCGCCTGGCCAGTGGCGAATGCCAGCACGGTGTCGCTGGTCGAGGTATCGCTATCCACGGTGATGCACGAAAACGTGCGCCGGTTTGACGCGGAAAGACATTGCTGAAGGAAGTCTGGGCTGACCGCTGCGTCGGTGAACACATAGCCGAGCATCGTCGCCATGTCGGGCGCGATCATGCCGCTGCCCTTGATGATTGCGCAGAAGTTGACGCGAGTGTCACCGATCATTGCAGACGCGGTTGCGCCTTTGGCGAAGGTATCGGTCGTGCCAATGGTTCGCGCCGCGTCTTCCCATGAGCAAGGTTCGGCCAGCAGCGCCGCCTCGACGCCCGCGCGCGCCTTGTCCTTGGGGAGCGGCACGCCGATCACGCCGGTGGACGATACGAAGACCTGCTCCTTCGCGCAGCCGAGATGCACGGCGACCTGCTCCATGATCTGCTCCACCGCCTCGCGCCCGCGATAGCCGGTGAAGGCGTTGGAGTTCCCGGCGTTAACCACCAGCGCCCGAGCATGACCCTGCGCGATGTTCTGGCGGCCGAGTTCGACCTCGGAGGAACAGCACACATTGCGCGTGAACACGCCTGCGACCGCCGTGCCTTCATCCAGCTCGACATAAGTCAGGTCGCAGCGACCCCAGTCCTTGTAGCCCGCGCGCACGACGTGCGGTGTGACACCCGCGATGGCAGGCATGGCGGGGAAGGGCGAGGCAAGCGGGGAGATGGCGTCGGACATGGCCTGAGCGCCTAGCGCGGGTGGGGGCAGGGTTCAACGTCCGATGCGCGGTGAATGGATGCGTTTTCAAGATAGACGAATGGCCTTCCAATCCCTATCTGTCGCGGTAATGCGCTTCCTGCTCGCTCTGCTGGCCATGATTACGGGCCTTACCCTGCCTGAGGTGGCGTTTGCCGTCTCGCGCACGGAAGTGGCGGATGCGGGCGTTTCGGCTGCTGCCACTGCCTCTGCCGAACAGCGCCAGCAGCGCTGCGCCGGGCGCGGCGGGGTGGTTCCGCAAAAGCGCAGCAATGCCCGCCGCAAGACGGTGTGGCTTCCCGCCCCGGCACTGATCCGGCCCTGCGGCATTGAATTGAGCGACCGCGCCCGCGAATAGCGCGCCTGCGCCTGCCACCTTTCCGGCAAGACCTTTGCCAGCCACGGCGCGCAACACGTGCGCCGCTTTTCCTACACTATTGATTCGACAGGATTGTTCCGCTCATGTTCGGTTCCATCGCCAAGTCCCTTTTTGGTTCTTCCAACGACCGTTACGTCAAGTCGCTCGACAAGATCGTCCGGCAGATCGCCGCTTTCGAGCCGCACCTGCAGGCGCTTTCGGACGAGGAACTGGCGGCGCAGACGCCCAAGTTCCGCACCATGCTGGACGAGGGCAAGACGCTCGACGATCTGCTGCCCGAAGCTTTCGCCACCGTGCGTGAAGCCTCGGTGCGCACGCTCGGCCTGCGCCACTTCGACGTGCAGATGATCGGCGGCATCGTGCTGCATCGCGGTGAAATCGCCGAAATGCGCACGGGCGAGGGCAAGACGCTGGTCGCCACGCTTGCGGTCTATCTCAACGCGCTGGAGCGCAAGGGCGTCCATGTCGTCACCGTGAACGACTATCTCGCCCGCCGCGACGCCGAGACGCTGAGCGCGCTCTACAATTTCCTCGGGCTGACGGTGGGCGTGATCGTGCCCAACATGAACGAGGAGCGCCGTAGCGCTGCCTACCGCAGCGACATCACCTACGCGACCAACAACGAGTTGGGCTTCGATTACCTGCGCGACAACATGAAGCATTCGCGTGACCAGATGGTCCACGTGCCCTTCAACTTCGCCATCGTCGACGAAGTCGATTCGATCCTGATCGACGAAGCGCGCACCCCGCTCATCATCTCCGGCCCGACCGACGACAAGAGCGACCTCTACTTCTCGGTCGACGCCGTGGTGAAAACGATCGAGCCTGAACTTTACGACGCCGACGAGAAGACCAAGAACATCACGCTGACCGAAGACGGGGTCGAGTGGGTCGAGCGGGCGCTGGAAACGGCAGGGCTGCTCGAAGGCTCGAACCTCTACGACGTCGAGAACACGATGGTTGTCCATCACCTTGAGCAGGCGCTCAAGGCCAATGTCATGTTCAAGCGCGACATCGACTACATCGTCAAGGACGACAAGATCGTCATCATCGACGAGTTCACCGGGCGCATGATGGACGGACGCCGCTGGTCGAGCGGGCTGCATCAGGCGGTCGAGGCCAAGGAAGGCGTGCGGATCGAGCCCGAGAACCAGACAATGGCCTCGATCACGTTCCAGAACTTCTTCCGCATGTATCCCAAGATTGCGGGAATGACCGGCACCGCCGCCACTGAAGCGCCCGAATTCTTCGACATCTACAAGATGAACGTCGTCTCGATCCCCACGAACGTGCCGGTGCTGCGCATCGATGACGAGGACGAGTTCTACAAGAACACGATGGACAAGTTCGGTGCCATCGCCAAGCTGATCCGCGAGAAGTACGAGATCGGCCAGCCGGTGCTGGTTGGCACTGTTTCCATCGAAAAGTCGGAACTGCTCTCGGAGTTCCTGACCAAGGAAGGCGTGAAGCACAACGTCCTCAACGCCCGCTTCCACGAAATGGAAGCCCATATCGTGGCGCAGGCGGGCCGTCTGGGCGCGGTGACCATCGCCACCAACATGGCCGGTCGCGGCACCGACATTCAGCTCGGCGGCAACGTCGACTTCCTGATCGAGGACGAATTGCGCGACATGCCCGCCGGGCCTGAGCGGGACGCCGGTATCGCAAGGATCAAGGCCGAAGTCGCCGAGGAAAAGCGCAAGGTGCTGGAAGCCGGCGGCCTTTGCGTGATCGGCACCGAACGCCACGAAAGCCGCCGCATCGACAACCAGTTGCGCGGCCGTTCGGGCCGTCAGGGCGATCCGGGCATGAGCAAGTTCTACCTCTGCCTTGAGGACGATCTGCTGCGGATCTTCGGGCCGGACACGCTGTTCGCCAAGATGATGAATTCGAACCTTGCCGATGGCGAGGCGATCGGGTCGAAGTGGCTGTCGAAGGCCATCGAGACCGCCCAGAAGAAGGTCGAGGCGCGCAACTACGACATCCGCAAGCAGGTTGTCGAATACGATGACGTGATGAACGACCAGCGCAAGGTCATCTACGAACAGCGCGCCGACATCATGGATTCCGAAGCTGTGGGAGACGTCGTCACCGACATGCGCCACGATACGGTCAATGCCATCGTCGGCGATGCCTGCCCTCCGGGTTCGTACCCCGAGCAGTGGGACATGGAGGGCCTAAAAGGCCGCATTCGCGACGTGCTCGGCATCGAAATTCCGCTGGAAGAGTGGATGCAGGAAGAGGCTATCGAGCCTGACGTGATCGAGGAGCGTGTGCAAAGCCTTGCCGACGCGCACATGGATACCAAGATCACCGAAGTAGACGCCAGCGCATGGCGAGGCCTCGAAAAGTCGATCCTGCTTGAACGGCTCGATCACCACTGGAAAGAGCACCTCGCCACGCTCGACGCGCTGCGCCAGGTCGTGTTCCTGCGCGCCTACGCCCAAAAGACGCCGATCAACGAATACAAGCAGGAAGCGTTCGGCCTGTTCGAAAAGATGCTCGACGCGATCCGCGAGGACGTGACGCGCATCCTGATGACCAGCGAAATCCGCATGCGTCCGGCAGACGACTTCCAGCTGCCTGAACTTCCCGATTTCCTGACCAGCCACATCGATCCGTTCACCGGAGAGAACGATGCGCTGCCGCCCGCACCCGCCATGTTCGGCGCGGTTTCCCCCCAGGCTGCGGGAGCGCTGTCATTCGGCACGGCAGACGGCGATCCTTATGCAGGACAGGGCATCAGCCGCAACGCGCCGTGCCCATGCGGATCGGGTGAGAAGTACAAGCACTGCCACGGCGTTGCCGCCTGACATAAAACACTAACGGCTTAATCGGCGGCGCGGGGGCTTGGCTTCCGCGCCGTTTTGATTTCGTGAATAGGTAAGAACACGCATCAACAGCCGAGCACCGTAGGCAGGCTGAATTCGCTGGTTAACGCGCCGTCCTGTATCTTAGACCCAACACGGGACTGGAGACGGACAATGTGGCTCGCACATAACGCACGGGCATCTGCGAATCCTTGGCACGCCGTTGATCCCATAGCGCCAATCGAGGCAGCCTATCGCCGCGGTGTGCTCCGCGCCAAGGTTAACGTCCACGACCTGTCGTGCTCCTCGGCCACGGTCGATTGCATGGACAATCCGGTCCCCGGAACACGCATCTGGCTGACGCTGCCCGGCCTCGAAAGCCGCGCCGCGATGGTCGAACGCTGTGAAGGTTTCCGCGCTTTCGTGCGCTTTGCCGAACCGTTCCACCCGGCCGTGCTCGACGCCTTTCTGAATGGCACGATCCGCCGCTATCACTGAGCGTCCACGTTCAACGCAAAAAGGCCGCCTTGCGGCGACCTTTTGCTACTTCCATTAGGAAGAAATTGGCTCCCTGAGTAGGATTCGAACCTACGACCAAGTGATTAACAGTCACCTACTCTACCGCTGAGCTATCAGGGAGCAGCCCCGGTCTCCCGGGGCAGGACCGCGCTAATAACAGGGCTTTCCGGTTTGGCAAGCACCTGTTTTCAAATTTTCCTCAGACCATGAACTGCTCGGCGAAGATGCGGTCTTCGAGGCTCTGCCCACGGTCGAACATCAGCGTTAGCCGGTGCTCGGGCCAGGCCTTCACGCGCACTTCCTTCACGTCACGCACTTCCTTCTGGTCGGCGACGACCAGCACCGGGCGCTTCACCGATTCGAGCGCCTTGAATACGATCTCATAGGTGTCTGGCAGGATCGCACCGCGCCAGCGTCGGGGCCGGAACGGGCTGATCGGGGTGAGTGCCAACATGTTCGACGACAGCGGCAGGATCGGGCCATTGGCTGAAAGGTTGTAGGCAGTCGATCCTGCAGGCGTTGCCACCAGCACGCCATCGCACGCGAGTTCGGGCATGCGCACCTTGCCGTTGACGCTGACCTCAAGCTTGGCGGTCTGGCGGGTTTCGCGCAGCAGCGACACTTCGTTGATCGCGCAAACCGATTGCACTTCACCGGTGTTGGTGGTGGCGGTCATGCGCAAGGGCGAGATCGCGATGCGGGTGGCCTTGGCCAGACGCTCGTCAATGGAGCGGCTTGATCGATACTTGTTCATCAGGAAGCCGACGGTGCCGAGGTTCAGGCCAAAGGCGGGGATGATGTGGTCGGTGTCGATCATCGCGTGCAGGGTCTGCAGCATGAACCCGTCGCCGCCGATGACCACGGCAGCCTGGGCGTCTTCGAGCGAAACCCATTCGCGGCCCTTGCGCAAGGCTTCGCAGGCTTCCTGCGCCCGGTCGGTGGGCGAGGCGAGCAAGGCGAGGCGGGCAAATTCCGGCATGTCGTTTGGCCTCTCGGGAAAACTCTGTGTTGCGGCAGATATGGGGGGCGAGGGGTGGGCGCAATGCACAAAAGCACGAGGGACGAAGACGAGGCGCCATTTCCGGAACGCTTTGGCAAGGGTTGCCGCGCTATGGCAGGTCGGATGGGCTTGCCAGCTTCCTCTTCCACGATACCCTCCGATGGCAGGGATCGTCTCACCGGTTTGCCCGGTGCAGCCGATGCAGCCGCGTGGCTGGGCCGCGCCGGGCAGGGTGGTTTCGTCCATGCCATGTTGGTCGGATTGCACCGCTTCCGTTCCGTCAATCTGGCGTATGGACGCGCGGGCGGCGATTTGGCACTTGCCGAGATAGCCCGGCGAGTCCGTGATTTTGCGAGCGCGGAGATCGGTCCCGACGCTTTCGTCGCGCGGATCGGTGGCGGCGATTTCCTCGTTGCCAGTGCAGGCGCGACCAGCCGCGAGCGGTGGCAGTGGCTGGCCGAGGCGCTTGGCCGCAGCGTGGCCCGGGCGCTGACCATGCATGGCGACGTGCTGCACCTTGCGCCCCGCACGGCATTGCTGCGCGGTCAGCCGGACGAGACAGGCGCGGCCTTGCTCGACCGTCTCGATCAGGCGCTCTCCTCGCTCCAGCAGCAAAGCGGGCGGCGAGTGCTCTGGGCCGATGGTGCCCACCGCGCACGTGGGCGAAGTGCGGCAAGGCTCGAAGCTGACCTCATCGGCGCGATGGCGCGGGACGAAATCGGTCTGGTGTTCCAGCCGCAGTACGCCGTGTCCAGCGGGACGTTGGCAGGCGTCGAGGCTCTGGCCCGGTGGGATCACCCGCAACTGGGGCGGATAGGTGCGGAAACGCTCTTTGCCATAGCCGAGCGGGGGGATCACATCGCGCAGCTATCGCGGCATATCGCGCGCCGTGCCTTGACGATTGCGGCGGAGTGGCAACCTGCCTTGCCGTTGTCACTCAACGTCACAGCCGAGGATCTGGGCGATGACCGGTTTGCGGACGGCTTTCGGCAACTGCTGACGGATTCCGGGTTCCTGCCGACCATGTTGACGCTCGAGGTTACCGAACACGCTCTCGTTGCCGACTTTGCGCGGTCGGCGGAGATGCTCAGCGAACTCGCCAGTCTGGGCGTTCGCATCGCGCTTGATGACTTCGGCACCGGCTACGCCAATTTCCGTACGCTCAAGGCCTTGCCTGTGGACACGCTCAAGCTCGATGCCTCGCTCGTCCGCGATATTGACCATGACCCCCGTGACCGCGCGATCCTGCGGGCGATTGTCGCAATGGCGCGAGCGTTGGGGCTGAAAGTGGTGGTCGAGGGGATCGAACGCGAAAGCCAGTTGGCCATTCTGGCGCAAGAGAACTGCGACACGTTCCAGGGCTTTCTGCGGGCCGGGCCGCTGCCGGCCGACGCCATCACCGAAATGCTCGGTTAGGCCGCTTTCCTCGCGCGTCGGGCGATGGCCGACAGGCCTTTGGTCATTTGCACCAGACCGTTCAGGCGCCCTTCCGGCGTGCCCCATGCGCGGGTGATGACCAGCTTGTTGTCCGGGCGCAACTTGGCGATGCCGTTGAGCCGTTCGACATAGCCGATCAGGCCCATCGGATCGGGGAAGCTGTCCTGATGGAAGCTGACCAGTGCGCCCTTTGCACCGACATCGATCTTGGCGATGTTGGCCTCGATCGCCTGGCGCTTGATCTCGATCAGGCGCAGCAGGTTCTGGGTCGGCTGCGGGAGCGGGCCGAAGCGGTCGATCATTTCGGCGGCCAGTGCCTCCACAGCGTCCGCGCCTTCGGCCTCACTCATGCGGCGGTACAGCGCCATGCGCACCGCGAGATCGGGGACGTATTCCTCCGGAATCATGATCGGGGCGTCGACCGTGATCTGGGGGCTGAGCGCATTGCGTTCGCGCGCGAGGCTGATGTCGCCTGCCTTGGCGGCAAGGATCGCGTCTTCGAGCATCGATTGGTAAAGTTCGAAGCCCACTTCCTTGATGTGGCCCGATTGCTCGTCGCCCAGCAGGTTGCCCGCGCCGCGCAAGTCGAGATCATGGCTGGCGAGTTGGAAGCCTGCACCGAGGCTGTCGAGATCGCCCAGCACCTTGAGCCGCTTTTCCGCGACTTCGGACAGTGCGGTGTTCTCTGAATGGGTGAGGTAGGCATAGGCGCGGATCTTGCCGCGCCCGACGCGCCCGCGCAGCTGGTAAAGTTGGGCAAGGCCGAACCGGTCGGCGCGGTGAATGACGATGGTGTTGGCCGAAGGAATGTCGATGCCGCTTTCCACGATGGTGGTCGACAGTAGCACCTCGTACTTCTTCTCGTAGAATGCGCCCATGCGGTCCTCGACCTCGGTCGGGCTCATCTGGCCATGTGCCGTGACGAAGCGGACTTCGGGCACGTTCAGGCGCAGCCAGTCCTCCAGATCGGCCATGTCGGCAATGCGCGGCACGATGATGAAGCTCTGCCCGCCGCGCTGGTGTTCGCGTAGCAGCGCCTCGCGCATGACCATGTCGTCCCACGGCATCACATACGTGCGGGTGGCAAGGCGATCGACCGGCGGGGTCTGGATGGTGGACAGTTCGCGCAAGCCCGACATTGCCATCTGCAGCGTGCGCGGGATCGGCGTCGCGGTCAGCGTCAGGACGTGGACGTCGGCCTTCAGCTCCTTGAGCTTTTCCTTATGGGTCACGCCGAAGCGCTGTTCCTCGTCCACGACGACGAGGCCGAGCCGCTTGAACTCGATGCTCTTGGCGAGGAGGGCATGAGTGCCGATGACGATGTCCATCGTGCCTGCAGCAAGGCCAGCCTTGGTTTCCGCCGCTTCCTTTGCAGGCACCAGCCGCGAAAGCCGCCCTATGTTCAGGGGGAAGCCCTTGAAGCGCTCGACGAAATTGGTGAAATGCTGGCGCGCGAGTAGTGTGGTCGGCGCCACGACCGCCACCTGCATCCCCGCCATGGCCGCCACGAATGCCGCGCGGAGAGCGACCTCGGTCTTGCCGAAGCCGACATCGCCGCAGACAAGCCGGTCCATCGGCTTGCCGCCCGCCATGTCTGACAGCACATCGTCGATCGCGCGTTCCTGATCGTCGGTTTCTTCCCACGGGAAACGGTCGACGAAGGGGCCGTAGCTGGCAGGGTCGACCGGGAGGATCACGCCCTCGCGCAGTGCGCGGTGTGCGGCGGTGGCCATGAGCTGGCCCGCCATCTCCAGAATGCGCTCGCGCATCCGCGCCTTGCGCCGTTGCCATGCCTCGCCGCCGAGCTTGTCCAGTCCGACGCCCTCGGCATCCGAGCCATAGCGCGAAAGCACGTCGAGATTTTCAACCGGGATGTAAAGCTTGTCGCCGCCTGCATATTCGAGCTGCACGCAATCGTGCGGGCTGTCGCCCACAGCGATTGCCTCAAGCCCGACATAGCGGCCAATGCCGTGGTCCATGTGGACCACAAGGTCGCCCGGCGTCAGCGCAGACAGTTCGGCGAGGAACGCGTCTGCACTCTTGCGCTTCTTTTTTCGCCGGACCAGCCGGTCGCCCAGAATGTCCTGCTCGGTCAGCAGTTCGAGTTCGGCGTTGGCAAAGCCCTGATCGAGCGGCAGCACCACCGCGACCGGCTTGCCCGTTGCGGCGAGGCCCAGCGCTTCCTGCCAGGTGTCGGCCATGAGAGGCACGACCTTGCCCGCTTCTGCGAGAAGCGATGCAAGGCGCGAGCGCGAGCCGGCACTGTAGGCCGCGATGATAGGCTTGAGGCCGCGCGTGCCAAGCGCGGCGAGGTACTTCGACGCCGCTTCGTAGATGTTCGTGCCGCCGCTGGTCGCAGCCGCGCGTTCTGGCGTGAAATCGTGCGCAGAGGCGAACGCGAAATCGATGACCTGTTTTGATTCCGGCTCGGCAAACAGTGTGGTGCGGTGGACCGGCCAGCCCAGCAGCGCACGGTCGATCTCGTCGCGCGAAAGATACAGTGCGGTTTCGGAGAGCGGGCGATAGCTGCCCGGTGCCTTCGATGAACTGTCGAGCCGCGACTGGTGGTAGTCGATAATGTCGGCAATGCGCTGCTCGGTTGCCTTGGCCGCCGAACCGTCGATCAGGACGAGGTCGTCCTCGCCCAGATGGTCGAACAGCGTGACCAGCCGGTCTTCGAACAACGGGAGCCAGTGCTCCATGCCCGCCAGACGCCGACCATCGCTGATCGCCTGATAGAGCGGATCGCCGGTGGCATTGGCGCCGAACTGCTCGCGGTAGCGGCTGCGGAACCGTTTGATGCTGTCTTCATCGAGCAGCGCTTCGCTGGCAGGCAGCAGCAAATGCGTCTCGACCGGCTGCACCGAGCGCTGCGTGTTCGGATCGAACAGCCGCAGCGTTTCCAGTTCATCCCCGAAGAAATCGAGGCGCAGCCCGTGATCGAGCCCGGACGGGAAGATGTCGAACACCGACCCGCGCACCGCGTATTCGCCCGCGTCGACCACCGTATCTGTGCGCGAATAGCCCTGCCGCTGGAGCAGAGCGATCAGGCTTTCGCGGCCGATTTCCGCGCCCGGCGAAAGCAGGCGGGTGGATTCGCGGATACGGAATGGCGTGAGCACGCGCTGCAGCACGGCGTTGATCGTGGTGACCAGCAGTTGCGGCCCGGTCTGCTTGTGCTGCAGCTTCTGCAATGCAGCCAGACGGCGCGCGCTGACCGACAGCGCGGGTGAGGCACGGTCGAACGGCAGGCAGTCCCAAGCGGGAAATTCGATGACCTCAAGATCGGGCGCAAAGAACGGCGCGCCATCGACAATCGACCGCATCGCCGCCTCGTCGGGAGCGATGAACACCGCGCGGCCCCTTGCGGCGCGCGCAAGGTCGGCCAGCACAAGCGGCTGCGCGCCACGCGCGACCGAAGACAAGGTGAGCGGCGTTGTGGCCGAAAGGATGCGATTGAGATCGGGCATGGCGGACGGTCTAACGCGCGAGGATCGGATTCAGCGCGGAATTTCGACGTAATCCAGCTTGCGCATGGCGTCCATCATTGCGCCCTGGTATTTGTCGGGCACGTCCTGCGTGCCGAGCGCCCAAGCCATGATCTCGACGTCGTCTTCCTCGATCAGTTCTTCGAACCACGTCACTTCGGCAGCGGACCACTGAGCGTGGAAACGGTCGAAGAAGCAGCCGATCATGTAATCGGCCTCGCGCGTGCCGCGATGCCACGCACGGAAGTGGATGCGGCGCATGTAGGCGGGATCGAAAGGTGCAGCGGCGGTCATGGCACAAGCCGTTAGGCGTTTCCGGGCGCGGAAACAAGGCGACATGACCCACACGAAAAGGCATCCCGGCGCTCGCGCCGAGATACCTTTCGTTGAGCCATCCGCCTACTTGCTCCGCAGCGCCGCCAGGATCTGCGCAGGCTGCCGGTCCATGAAGTCCTTCGCCAGTTCGCCGATCACGGCGTTCTGCACGGCCTTGCTGTAGTGATGGCGCAGTTCGCCCAAGGTGCGCGGCGGCGCGATCACCACGAGCTTTTCGATCTTGTGGTCCTGCACCTGCCGGTTCAGCCATTCGCCAACTGCGGCGGCATGGGCGTCTTCGTCGCGCTGGTTGCCGGACGGGTTGGCCGAGCTGATCTGATGACGACCGCCCGAACCGTGGTTTGTCTCGGCCAGTTCCGGGGTGGGCAACACGGTCAGTTCCGGCTCTGCTTCGGTGCCGCCGTTGCGCAGGATCTGCCAGTCCTCGCCATCGACAAGGGCAATGACGGCACCATGGGGGATCAACATCGTATCAGACTCCTGTTTTACGTTCTGGCTGAACGGATGAAGCGCAGACTTGGCACCACCTTCCATGCGCTCGGTCAAAATTGCCGTGAATTTCGCGCGTGCTGCCATTGGCGAAACCGCCTTGTTCCGCCTATGTCCGCGCGATGCGTCCCGATGTGCTCAATCCGCTGTTTGCCGAATCCGGCAGCCTCAAAGGTGTGGGGCCGGGGCTGGCGCGTCCGTTGGAGAAGCTGGGGCTGACCCGGGCCAAGGATCTCGCCTACCACCTGCCCGACCGCTTTGTGGCGCGCCGCGCGGTCGGCAATCTTGATGAAGCGGGCGTCGGCGAGCAGATCGTGATTGCGCTGACCGCGCGTGACTACAAACAATCCGCCGGGCGCGGGCCGTTCCGGGTGATGGCCGAGGATGCGGCGGGCAACTACGTGGCGATCACCTATTTCGGGCGCGCCGCCTATTCGGGCAAGAAGCAGCTGCCGCTCGGCGAAAGACGCTGGGTGGCGGGGAGGCTCGATCAGTTCGGACAGACCTGGCAGATCGTCCACCCCGACCATGTCAGCGAAGACAGCGCCGGGATGCTGGGCCAGCTGAACGAGCCGGTCTACCCGCTGTCCGAAGGCCTTACGCAGGGGCGCGTGCAGGCGTTGGTGCAGCAGGCGCTTGCCGGTCTGCCGCAGCTTCCCGAATGGATCGAACCGGGGTTAGCTGCCAAGATGGACTGGCCGCGCTGGCACGAGGCGCTGCCGCTGGCGCACAAGGCCCAGAATGTGCTGGCGCGCGACCGTCTCGCCTATGACGAGCTGCTCGCTAACAGCCTCGCGCTCATGCTGGTGCGTGAGAGCAATCGCAGCAGGCAGGGGACGCCGCTCCACGGCGACGGGCATTTGCGCGCCAAGCTCAACCTGCCGTTCGCGCTGACCGGCGCGCAAACGCGTTCGATTGCCGAAATTGAAGGAGATGTGGCGCAAGGCGCGCCGATGCTGCGCCTGCTGCAGGGTGATGTCGGCTCGGGGAAGACTGCCGTCGCGCTCCATGCCATGCTGATCGCAGTGGAGGCTGGCTGCCAGGCGGCGCTGCTTGCGCCCACGGAAATTCTCGCTCGGCAGCACGCCGAAACGCTGACCCGTATGGCCGCAGGGACTGGCGTGACCATCACGCTGCTCACCGGGCGCGACAAAGGCAGGGCGCGCGAATCGATCCTGATGGGGCTGATCGACGGCAGCATCGACATATGCGTCGGCACCCACGCGATCTTTCAGGACACGGTTGCCTACCGCAATCTCGCCCTGGTGGTGATTGACGAGCAGCACCGCTTCGGTGTCGGCCAACGCCTGATGCTGACGCAGAAAGCGAAGCGTACGCCGCATTGCCTCGCCATGACGGCAACGCCGATCCCGCGCACGCTGACGCTGGCGCAGTACGGCGAGATGGACGTCTCGCGGCTCGATGAGATGCCGCCGGGACGGCAGGCGATCGATACGCGGGTGATAGCAATCGAGCGGATGGGCGATGTTGTCGACGGTATCGGACGCCATATTGCCAAGGGCGCTCAGGCCTATTGGGTCTGTCCGATGGTGCGGGAGCTCGAGACCGAGGATATTGCCGCCGCCGAAGCACGCCACGCGGCGCTGAAGGAGCGGTTTGGCGATACCGTGGTCATGGTCCACGGCCAGATGCGGCCTGAGGCCAAGGATGCCGCAATGGAGCAATTCTCGCGCGGGGAGGCCAAGGTGCTCGTCGCCACGACAGTGATCGAGGTGGGCGTCGATGTGCCCAATGCCACGCTGATGGTGATCGAGCAGGCCGAGCGGTTCGGCCTGGCCCAGCTTCACCAGTTGCGCGGGCGGGTGGGACGGGGCAGCCAGCAATCGACGTGCCTGCTCCTGCGCGGTGAGGCTCTGTCTGAAACCGGGCGGGAGCGCCTTGCCCTGATGCGCGAAACGCAGGACGGGTTTCGCCTTGCCGAAGAGGATTTGCGGTTGCGCGGAGGCGGTGAACTGCTCGGCACCCGTCAGTCAGGGGACACGCCGTTCAAGGTCGCTGATTTTGAGCAGATCGCCCGGTTGTTGCCACTGGCGCACGACGACGCTCGGTTGCTCATGGAGCGAGATGGCGGGCTGTCGTCGCCCCGCGGGGAAGCGGCGCGGCTTCTGCTCTATCTGTTCGAGCGCGACTGGGGCGTTCAGCTTTTGCGAGGCGGATAATGAGAGGGCAGGGCGGCGCGAAAAGGGGGAAAACGCGCCGCCCGCTCCCTGGAACCTACTTGTGGAACTTACTTGCTACCCTTCTTGCCTGACGCACTCTTTGTGGCGTCGGAAAATTGCTCTGCGGTCATGCCGATAACGAGGCCGCTGTCACCCTTGGCCACAGACGTCTTGGGCAGTTTCACCCGGGCCTTGCCTGTATCGAGCACGAAGTCGGTTTCGGTGACTTCGCCGACCTTGCCAAGCACGGTTGCGCCATCAGATGCGCGGACTTCAGTCCCGGCAACGAGCGATGCCGAAAGGGCCGCTGCAGCGTCGGCACCCGCCTTCTCGGCTGCTGCATCCAACTGCTCGCGGGTCAGACCCAGCACTGGGCCTTTTGGTCCTGCGCTGAGCGTGGTCAGCGCCATGGTCGCGGTGTTCTTTCCGGTGTCGATCACGAAGTTCGTGGCATCGACGCTTTTGATGGTGCCCACCTCCATGCCGGCTGCGTCATAGACGGTGGCGCCGGCAGTGATGGATGCTGTCGCGCCGGCGGTTGCTGCAGGGGCAGGCGAGGCTTGATCCTGAGCAGCCGCAACGGTCGCGGTGAATGCGAGCGGTGCCGTACAGGCAATGAGAAATCCGAGAGTCCTGTTCACGATTGCGATCCTTGTTGTTGTTGTCTGAATTCGTTCAACAACAATGGGATGCAGGTTCGTTCAATACCATGTGGGTTGCGATGAATGCGCCTCTAATCGCGGCTGGTTGAACCACGAAAACGGTTCACCGGCCGCGAATATTCGCTTCGTCGCCACCAACCTTCAGGTGCTCTCCTCGGCATCGACGAAGTTCATGTCTGACGCGGGAAGGTCGTCTTCCTTGACGAGTTCGCGCAATTCCTTCTCGCGGTCCAGCATCTCGTCCAGCATCGCCACCAGATCGATGTCGGCCCGGCGCGCTTGATCGAATACGCCTTTGGTTTTCTGCTCCTCTTCCTTGTGATGGTGCTCCATCTGCTCGCCAAGGACCTGCAGTTTAGGACCAAACGAATCCGCGTCGGTGCCGGGCGAAAGCACGTCATTGATCAGCAGTTTGCCGGTGTCGTGCTCGACTAGGCCTTCAGTGATCTTGTCGTCGTCGCCTTTGCCGCGCAGGGCAGAATAGAGAAACTCTTCCTCCAGCAGCATGTGGATCTTGACGAGATTGGCCACCTGCACGCCAAGGCGGCGTTTTTCCGCGCCATCGGCCTTGTTCACCTTTTCGAACAGGGCTTCGATCCGGTCGTGATCGGCTTCGAGCTTGGCGATGGCGTCTTTGTAGGTGTGGGACATGGGAACACTCCGGCACGAGTTGCGTGCAGGCTGAAACCACAAAGGCCGCCGACGTTCCCGCCAGCGGCCTTGAATACCTTGTCAGAGGTGGATGTTGGTCGGGGAAAGAGGATTCGAACCTCCGGCCCCTGCCTCCCGAAGACAGTGCTCTACCAGGCTGAGCTATTCCCCGACCGATCCGCCGCCGGTTACCCGGCAGCAAGGCAGGGGCGCCCTATACGGGGCGGTTCCCGCACTGGCAAGCGGGCAGCCGCAAGTTTTTTCACAGCCCATTTTTTGCGCGATTGCGCGTGGACGGATAGAAGCAAACCATGTCCACCGTTATCGATTCCGGCCGCCATCACGAATGGCAATACCTCGATCTCATGCGCCGCATCTGGAACGAGGGTGACGAACGGACCGACCGGACCGGCGTCGGCACGCGCTCTGTATTCGGCGCGCAGTTGCGGTTCGATCTGTCTGATGGCCGGATGCCGCTGCTCACTACCAAGCGGGTGTTCTGGAAAACCGCCACGCGTGAATTCCTGTGGTTCCTCACTGGCGACACCAACATCCGCAAGCTGTGCCAGCAGGGCGTGCAGATCTGGACCGACTGGCCGCTCGACAAGTATCGCAAGGCCACCGGCGAGGCGATTTCGCGCGAGGCCTTTTCCGCGCGGATCGTTGAGGACGCGGACTTTGCTGCGGAGTGGGGCGACCTCGGCCCGGTCTATGGCAAGCAATGGGTTGATTGGCCGGTTTATGAACCAGCGGGCGAGGGGCTTTTTCGCCAGCGCGCACAGGGCGTGAATCAGGTCGCCGACGTAGTGCAATCGCTGCGCACCAATCCCGGCAGCCGCCGCCATATCGTCGAGGGCTGGAACGTGGCGGAGCTTGACCAGATGGCGCTGCCGCCGTGCCACAAGACCTATCAGTTCCACGTCAGCGGGAATCGACTGAACGGACTGCTCTACCAACGCAGCTGCGACGTAGCGCTCGGCCTTCCATTCAATCTGTGGGGAGCTGCGCTGTTCATGCGTTTGCTGGCGCAGCAATGCGATCTGGAACCAGGCGAACTGGTTTGGATGGGTGGCGATACCCACCTTTATCTTAATCACGCCGATCTGGTGGAGGCGCAGCTTGCGCGGGAACCGGATGGCGATCCGCGCCTTGCTATCACGCGGCGGCCCGATAGTATCTTCGGCTACCGGATCGAGGATTTCGAGGTGAGTGGATATGTCCCCCAGGGCCAGTTGAGTGCTCCCGTGGCCGTCTGATCTCCCTGATTGACTCGGAAAGGCGCGTGAAATAAAATAACACGTGTCTAGAATAATGCGTCGTATCGCTTTCGGGTATGAACCGATGCGGGAGGCGCGGGAGAGTCATCAGATGCAGGCGTTCAAGTCATGACGGCAAAGTCGCGCGGCAACCTGCCGCCGCTGTCGCTCCACGTCCCCGAGCCGAAATTTCGGCCCGGCGACGTTGTCGACTATTCGCATATCCAGATCCCGCCGGCAGGCGCGCAAGCCCGCCCTGACGAGCAGTGCACTGCGTCCGACACGCACCCGCTCTGTCTCGATCTCGTCCGCGTGCTGGGCGAAGATCATCGCGCGGTCGGACCGTGGGACCCGAAGCTGGACGCCGAAACCTTGCGCCGCATGTTGCGCACCATGGCGCTGACCCGGGCGTTCGATGACCGCATGTATCGCGGTCAGCGGCAGGGCAAGACCAGCTTCTACATGAAATGCACTGGCGAAGAGGCGACCTCGGTCGCGCCCGCCATGGCGCTTGCCGCTGATGACATGGTGTTCCCCAGCTACCGCCAGCAGGGCATCTTGATTTCGCGCGGCTATCCGCTGGTCGAGATGATCAACCAGATCTATTCGAACCGCGCCGACAAGCTGAAGGGCCGTCAGCTGCCGATCATGTATTCAGCACGCGACTACGGCTTCTTCACCATCTCGGGCAATCTCGCCACGCAGTATCCGCAAGCCGTGGGCTGGGCGATGGCCAGCGCGATAAAGGGCGACACCCGCATCGCCGCCACCTGGATCGGCGAAGGTTCGACTGCCGAAGGTGATTTCCACTCGGCGATGACGTTCGCGGCCGTCTACAACGCTCCGGTCATCTTCAATGTCGTCAACAACCAGTGGGCCATTTCCAGCTTCTCCGGCTTTGCAGGAGCGGAACGCGCCACTTTTGCCGCCCGTGCCATCGGCTATGGCATTGCCGGCATCCGCGTGGACGGCAACGATCCGCTTGCGGTCTATGCCGCGACCGAATGGGCCGCCAACCGCGCCCGTTCGAACGCTGGCCCCACTTTAATCGAACATTTCACTTATCGCGCCGAGGGGCACTCCACTTCGGACGATCCGGCGCAGTACCGTTCGGCGCAGGAGCGTGAGGAATGGCCGCTCGGCGATCCCATCAATCGCCTGAAGCAGCACCTGATTGCGCTCGGGGAATGGTCTGAAGAACAGCAAGCCGCAATGGACCGCGAACTGGTCGATCAGGTCAAGTCCGCCACCAAGGAAGCCGAGAAGAACGGCATCCTTGGCCACGGTCTGCACCATCCGTTCCACACCATGTTCGAGGACGTCTTCGAGGAATTGCCGTGGAACCTCAAGGAACAGAGCGAGCAGGCAATCCGCGAACGCAGGATAAAGTGGCCCGAATGGAAAGACGCATGACCTACGAAGAATCCCCGGTCAGCCTTTCCGAGGCTCCGACCCGCCGTCTCAACATGATCGAGGCGATCAACGACGCGCTCGACATCATGATGGAGCGCGACCCCAACGTCGTCGTGATGGGCGAGGATGTCGGCTATTTCGGCGGCGTGTTCCGCGCCACCGCCGGTCTGCAGAAGAAGCACGGCAAGACCCGCGTGTTCGATACGCCCATCAGCGAATGCGGCATCATCGGCGTGGCGGTGGGTATGGGCGCTTATGGCCTGCGCCCCGTGCCCGAAATTCAGTTTGCCGACTACATCTATCCCGGCCTTGACCAACTCGTGTCGGAAGCGGCGCGCTTGCGCTACCGCTCGGCGGGGGAATTCATTGCGCCGATGACCGTACGCTCACCATTTGGCGGCGGCATCTTTGGAGGCCAGACCCACAGTCAGAGCCCCGAGGCGATGTTCACGCATGTCGCAGGCCTCAAGACCGTGGTGCCAAGCAACCCGCACGATGCCAAGGGCCTGCTGATCGCCGCGATCGAGGACAACGATCCGGTGATCTTCTTCGAACCCAAGCGCATCTACAACGGCCCGTTCAACGGTTACTATGATAAGCCGGTCGAGCCGTGGTCCCGCCACGCCGACAGCGTGGTGCCCGAAGGTTACTACTCTATCCCGCTGGGCAAGGCGCGCATCGTTCGTCCGGGCAACGCTTTCACCGTTCTGGCTTACGGCACGATGGTCCACGTCGCCGCTGCCGTCTGCGCAGAAAAGGGCGTCGATGCCGAAATCATCGACTTGCGCACGCTCGTTCCGCTCGACATCGAGACTGTGGAGAAGTCGGTGGAAAAGACCGGCAAATGCCTGATTGTCCACGAAGCAACACGCACGTCAGGCTTCGGCGCGGAATTGTCCGCGCTGGTGCAGGAGCGCTGCTTCTACCACCTCGAAGCCCCGATCGAGCGCGTGACAGGCTTCGACACGCCTTATCCGCATAGCCTCGAATGGGCCTATTTCCCCGGCCCGGTCCGCATCGGCGAGGCCATCGACCGTCTGACGAAAGCCTGAAGCCATGGGAACCTATACATTCCGCTTGCCCGATATCGGCGAAGGCATCGCAGAGGCTGAAATCGTTGCGTGGCATGTCAAGATCGGTGATCGCATCGAGGAAGACGACCGCGTCGCCGACATGATGACCGACAAGGCCACTGTCGAGATGGAAAGCCCGGTCTCGGGCATCGTCGTTCAGGTGGCGGGGGAAGTTGGTGATGTCATCGCCATCGGCTCGGCGCTGGTGGTGATCGAGACCGAGGGGGAAGGGGAGGCAGCAGCGCCCGCTCCCAAGGCAGAGGCCGTAACCCAGCGCATCGACGCGGAGACGCCCGACGCCGGCGACGTAGCCAATGTCGAGGTCAGCGCGGGTCCTTCGACAAGCTCAGGACGAACGGATTTTGCTGATCGATCTGACCCCGTGGAGCCTGATGAGCCTTCGGCTGAAAGCACCACAGAGGCATCGAAAGCCGCTCCACTCCGCACATCCGTTCGTGCTGAACCTGTCGTAGCGCGCGCGCCAGCCCCAGCCCCAGCCCCAGCCCCTGCGCCAAGGCCTGCCCCGAAGTCTGGCGCGAAAGTCCTCGCTAGCCCGGCGGTCCGCCAGCGCGCGCACGATCTGGGCATAGATCTGTCCGAAGTCCGCCCGTCCGAGGAAGGGCGTATCCGCCACGCCGACCTCGATCAGTTCCTCGCCTACAATGCCACGGGCGGCTACCGCGCAGCGGGCGCCGAGCGCGGTGACGAGACGATCAAGGTTATCGGCATGCGACGCCGCATTGCCGAGAACATGGCCGCGTCCAAGCGCAACATCCCGCACTTCTCCTATGTCGAGGAATGTGATGTCACGGCGCTTGAACTGATGCGCGAGCAACTCAATGCCAGCCGTGGTGACAAACCCAAGCTGACGCTGCTTCCGCTGCTGATCACCGCAATCTGTCGCGCCCTGCCGCAATTCCCCATGATCAACGCCCGGTATGATGACGAAGCCGGTGTGGTCACGCGTTATGGGGCGGTCCATCTGGGCATGGCCGCGCAGACGCCAGCGGGCCTCATGGTCCCGGTGATCCGCAACGCGCAAAGCCTTAACTTGTGGCAACTTGCGCGCGAGATCGTCCGTCTTGCCGAGGCGGCGCGCAGTGGTTCGGCCAAGTCCGATGAACTGTCCGGCTCAACGTTGACGATTACCTCGCTCGGACCGCTAGGCGGTATCGCTACGACCCCGGTGATCAACCGTCCGGAAGTCGCCATCATCGGCCCGAACCGCATCGTCGAACGTCCGATGTTCGTCCCGGACGGCATGGGCGGTGAGCGGATCGAAAAGCGCAAGCTGATGAACATCTCGATCAGCTGCGATCACCGCGTGGTTGACGGGCACGATGCGGCAAGCTTTGTTCAGGCAGTGAGGAAGCTGATCGAGACGCCTGTGCTGTTGCTGGCGGAGTGATGGTCAGCTGAGGTTCGGAGGTCCAGGTGCCCCAATTCGAATCCCGCATCGACGATCATATTGCCAAGGCAGGTGACTTCGCCCGACCGATCCTCGAACATTTCCGTGCGGCGGTGCATCGCATCGTCCCGGAATGTGAGGAGGCAATCAAATGGGGCATGCCGCATTTCACGCTGGCTGGCCGCAACATGGCAGGCATGGCGGCGTTCAAGAAGCACGTGTCGATTTTCTTCCATCACGACGAACAGGCTGGCGGCACGGGCAAATTCCGTCAGATCAAATCGGTTGAGGATCTGCCGCCTGTTGACGAACTGGAGGGAAAAATCCGCGCTGCGGTCGAGCGGCTGGCCAAGCCTGCGGCATCGCCTGAAAAGGCTGCCCCGAAGCCGGTGCCGACAATGCCACAACCGTTCGCGGAGGCCCTTGCTGGGTCTGGGCTGGTTGAACGGTTCGAGGCCATGCCGGCAGGCTATCGCCGCGAATACATTGAATGGGTCGCCGAAGCGAAAACAGATGCCACGCGCGACAAGCGCATCGCGCAGTCGGTGGAATGGATCGGCGAGGGCAAGCACCGCAACTGGAAGTATCAGAAGTGCTGACCGGTCAGCGCACCACGCCGCGATAGGTCAGTTGGCCGCTACCGCGCTGCGCCTGTGTGCCGGGCACGCGCCAGCGCAAGTGGGTGACGTCCTCAGGCGTCGCCATGCGCAAATCGCCGCCTGAATCGCGCACGGTCAGGTCTTCCATCCGGCCCCAGTTGCGCCCGCCATCGACCGAGACTTCCTGTTTGCCATCGACGCTCCGTTGAAACGCGACCGAACGCGGCATCGGATTGGTCACGGTGAATTCGCGGCCGCGCTGTACTGTCCAGTTCACCACGAATATCACGCGGTCACCGGGGCGCAAGCGTTCGGCGCGTTCAAGGACGCGGGCAGACCGGCCCCCCGGAGCGCTGACGAAGCGTTCGACAAATACGTCGCTGGCAAAGCGCACGGCGTCAGCCGCCTGGGCTGTCATCGGGGTGCAAAGGGCCACCGCGCTGCTTGCGCCCAGAACAATCGAACGTGCTACCATGGATATGCCCCCGCACGCGAACCTTGCATGCAGCAGTCTTGTCGCAAACAAGCGCTAAAGCGTGGTTAACGGCGCGAAACCATGTTTTTTGCGAGGACTGCAAAATGCTGCACGAACAGCGTTGACAGCCCTGTGCCGCTGTCATAGAGGCGGCGCTCCCAAGGGTGAGCGGGTGTAGCTCAGTTGGTTAGAGTATCGGCCTGTCACGCCGAGGGTCGCGGGTTCAAGTCCCGTCACTCGCGCCATTGGGAAGATAAAAAAGGCGCCTCCGGGCGCCTTTTTCTTTGCTTGCACGCCGCAGAAAAAATTCCTTGGCCCATTGTGTTGACAGCCCGAACGACCTGCCATAGAGGCGCGGCTCCCCAAGGGGCGAGCGGGTGTAGCTCAGTTGGTTAGAGTATCGGCCTGTCACGCCGAGGGTCGCGGGTTCAAGTCCCGTCACTCGCGCCACCTTGGGGAATTTTCCCTATAATCCAAACTATTGCGGGCGAGCGTTAAAGCTTGGCCTCAGCCCCAGCGGCCGGTTTC
Source organism: Novosphingobium sp. MMS21-SN21R (assembly GCF_031846015.1). Taxonomy (GTDB): domain Bacteria; phylum Pseudomonadota; class Alphaproteobacteria; order Sphingomonadales; family Sphingomonadaceae; genus Novosphingobium. Next base: position 1,773,908 of record NZ_JAVRDU010000001.1, read on the forward strand.
CATCCAGATCAGGAAGCGCCGCAGCGGCAGCAGCCAGACGGTGCCCAGTACGATATAAACGAGCGTCTGCACGAGCACGTGCCAGCCGCCGATCACGCCCGCCAATGACGCGACGCCAAAAGCATAGATGGCCAGCGCCGCCACCAGCAACAGAATGCCCACCGGCTTGCGCCATGTCGGTTGATAATCCTGCTTCATTCCTGCGCCTCCCAGGGACCGTAGATTCGTGTTGGCGTTACCACGGCGTGCAGGGGCCAGTCATGCGCCTCACGGGGCAGGTCGCCCGCCAGTTGGCAATCCCATGCGAGACCTATCGGCAGCGCGCCCGGATGTGCCTCCAACCAGCGGTCATAGTGCCCGCCACCCTGGCCCAATCGCGCGCCATCTGCGGTGAAGCCCACCAGCGGCACAAACAGAACATCGGGCACGATCTCGGGTGCGTCGGCACCGGGCTGCACGATTCCCGACCACGGTCCCGGCACGAGAATGTCGTCGAGCCACGGCGAGACCCATTCCCGAAACGTCATTGGCGAATTGCGGTTTTCGAACCACGGCAGCGCGATCTTGTGCCCCGCTTCGTGGAAGTGCTGCGCGTATGCAAGCGTGGGCGCTTCATCCGGTGCCGCAACATAGACCGCCACTGTTGCGCCTGGGGGCACCAGCGCCGTAACCGGTGATGGCGGACGCTTGAACATCAGGGCCATGAAGCGGGCATCGAGCGCGGCCACATGGGTCTTTCGCCGTGCCCGCAGGTCTTTGCGCAGGCCGGCTTTGGCTTCTGCATCGGTCAGGTCCAAGCCATGCTCCTGGTCGGATTGCGGGGGGAGGGGTGACGGGCCCACCATGGGTCGTTAGCTCGGAAAATCCTCTGACGCCTCGACGTCAGGTGGGGACCGCTTACCCGGGACCAGGGTCCCAGGCAGGGGCAGCCCCCTTGGATTGCTTATAGCCTCAGGGATATTCATGCGGCTCGTGCCGGGCAGGTCCGTCGCCTGTCTATTTAGGCGCTTACGGGTCCTTGCTCAAGGGCTGCGCCAAGTTTTTCCAGCCGCTCGGCCAGGGCGTTGACGCGCGCGATGATGGCATCGTCAATTTCGGGGGCAGGAGTTGCCTGTGCAATCGGCTCGACCGGGCTGGCTGATGCAGGTGCCTGCCGGTGGGCATCGTGCAATTCGTCGGCCAGCATAAGGGCGGCAAACAGCAACATGCGGGTCTCGCTCTGCGCCCCGCTCATCTTGCGGGTGCGTTCCTCGACCATGCGGCCCAGCATCTCGATATGCGTTTCCTCGCCCTCGGCGCAGGATACGGCGAAGTTCCGGCCACCTATCGGCAGGTTCACATTGCTCATTTGGGGAGCCCCGCCAGAAGCAGATCCAGCTGGCGCAATTCCTGCGCAACCGTGTCCTTAAGCTTGCGATGCCGCACTTTCAGGATCGCCAGTGCCTCGTCGGCCTCGCCATCGGAGCCGTTCTTCTGCGTGACCGCCGTTTCCACGCGCGTGAGCGCCTGTTCGAGCCGGTCCAACGCGCCATTCAATGCTTCAGTCGCCATGGGCACGAACGCTACCACATTGGCCGCTTATCGCAACCGCAAGGCGCTCGATCTCAATAGACAACGCTGACAATCGCATTGCGCCGCTAATCGCCCCACCCCCAGCCTTGACCGTGCGGGCCTGCGTGACCAAAGAGGCCCCGCTCCGAATCATCGGGAATCGTGATCACGGCCCAGTCTGGCCGCACGGCAGAGAAGGGCTTTTTGCAGGCATGACACGGGATACGGGTGCGCTGGTGCGCAACAAGGAAACGCTGGCTCCCATGGCCAATGCGATCCGCGCGCTCGCCATGGATGCGGTTCAGGCCGCCAATTCCGGACATCCTGGCATGCCTATGGGCATGGCCGATGTCGCCACCGTCCTGTGGACCCAGTTCCTCAAGCATGATCCCGCCGCCCCGAACTGGTCCGACCGTGATCGCTTCGTGCTTTCGGCCGGACACGGCTCGATGCTGATTTACGCGCTGCTCCACCTCACGGGATATGAAAGCCCGACGATGGATGACATCCGCAAGTTCCGTCAGCTTGATAGCGTCTGTGCCGGACACCCCGAAAACTTCCTGATCGACGGCGTCGAGTGCACCACTGGCCCTCTGGGGCAGGGTCTTGCCATGGCCGTCGGCATGGCGATGGCTGAACGCCACCTCAATGCGCAGTTCGGCAACGATCTGGTCGATCACAAGACCTGGGTCGTCGCCGGTGACGGCTGCTTGATGGAAGGCATCAACCACGAGGCCATCGGCCTGGCCGGAACGATGAAGCTTGGCCGCCTCAACGTCCTGTGGGACGACAACAAGATCACCATCGATGGCGATACCTCGCTGTCGACCAGTGAAGACATTCTCGCCCGCTACACCGCCAGCGGGTGGCACGTTGCTTCGTGTGACGGGCATGACTTTGCCGACATCGCTCGTGCGCTGGCCGAGGCCGAAGCCGATCCGCGCCCGTCTCTGATCGCCTGCCGCACCATCATCGGCAAGGGCGCGCCCAACAAGCAGGGCGGACACAACGTCCACGGTGCGCCGCTGGGTGCAGACGAAATCGCCGCCGCGCGCGACTATCTGGGCTGGACGTCGGCGCCGTTTGAAATCCCGGCAGACATTCTGGCCAACTGGCGCGCTGCCGGTGAGTCCAGCAAGTCTGTCCGCGCCGCATGGGACGCACGCGCCGCTGCCAATCCGCAGGCCGCAGAACTCGCGCGCCGCATGTCGGGCGAGCTTCCGGCCGAGACTGGCTACGACGCCTATATCCAGTCGCTGATCGCCAACCCGCCCAAGGTCGCGACCCGCAAGTCGAGCGAGATGGCTCTGGAAGCCTTCACTGCGAACGTGCCTGAATTGGTCGGCGGCTCAGCCGATCTCACCGGCTCGAACCTGACCAAGACCAAGTCGACCACGCCGTTCGGGGCGAATGACTACGCTGGGCGTCACGTCTACTACGGCATTCGTGAATTCGGCATGGCCGCTGCGATGAACGGCATGGCGCTGCACGGAGGAATTGTCCCGTATGGCGGCACGTTCCTGATCTTCTCGGACTATTGCCGCAACGCTATCCGCATGTCCGCGTTGCAGCGCGTACGCGCCGTCTACGTGCTCACCCACGATTCGATCGGCCTCGGCGAAGACGGCCCGACCCACCAGCCGGTCGAGCATGTCATGTCTTTGCGCATGATCCCGAACCTGCTGGTGTTCCGCCCGGCCGACGCCATTGAAACCGCTGAAGCCTGGGCTCTGGCGCTCTCCAACAGCAACCGTCCTTCGGTCCTCGCGCTGTCGCGCCAGAACCTGCCGCCAGTGCGCTTCGACGCTGAGATGAAGAGCGCTCAGGGTGCCTACCGTCTCGTGACCGCTGAAGCCGCGCGCAAGGTCGTGCTGGTGGCAACCGGTTCGGAAGTGGCGCTGGCCAAGGACGTGGCTGCCGCGCTTGAAGCCAAGGGTATCGGCGCTGACGTGATTTCGGCACCTTGCCTTGAACTGTTCGACGAACAGGACGCGGCCTACAAGGCTGACCTGCTTCCTGCAGACGCGCTCAAGGTCTCGATAGAAGCGGGGGTCACGATGGGCTGGCATAAGTATGTCGGCGATGGCTTGACCATCGGTATCGATTCCTTCGGCGCATCGGCCCCTGCCGACGTGCTGTTCGACCACTTCGGTCTCACGGCTGAAAAGATTGTCCCGCAAATTCTCGCGCGGGTTTCGTAATTTAACAGGAGAACTTGGCATGGCGATCAAGGTAGCAATCAACGGTTTCGGACGCATCGGGCGCAATGTGGCCCGCGCCATTCTCGAACGGCCCGATTGCGGCCTCGAACTCATTTCGATCAACGATCTGGCCGATGCCAAGGCGAACGCGCTGTTGTTCAAGCGCGACAGCGTACACGGAGCGTTTTCGGGCGATGTTTCGGTTGATGGCAATGACCTCATCGTCAATGGCCAGCGCATCCAGGTGACTGCCGAGCGCGACCCTGCCAACCTGCCGCATGCTGCCAACGGCATCGACATCGCGATGGAATGCACCGGCTTCTTCACCACGCGCGAAGGCGGCCAGAAGCATCTCGACGCCGGCGCCAAGCGCGTGCTGATCTCGGCCCCAGGCAAGAACGTCGACCTCACCGTCGTGTTCGGCGTAAACGACGACAAGCTGACCGCCGATCACAAGATCGTTTCGAACGCTTCGTGCACCACCAACTGCCTCGCGCCGATGGCCAAGGTTCTGCATGAAGCAATCGGTATCGAGCGCGGTCTGATGACCACGATCCACTCGTATACCAACGATCAGAAGATCCTCGACCAGATCCACAGCGATCCGCGTCGCGCTCGCGCTGCGGCGATGAACATGATCCCCACCAGCACCGGCGCTGCCGTGGCAGTGGGCGAAGTTCTGCCCGATTTGAAGGGCAAGCTCGATGGTTCGTCGATCCGCGTGCCGACTCCGAACGTCTCGGTCGTCGACCTGACTTTCACGCCAAAGCGCGACACCACGCTTGAGGAAGTCAACGGCGTGCTCAAGGCCGCAGCCGAAGGCGCTCTGAAGGGCGTTCTGGGCTACACTGACGAACCGCTGGTCTCGATCGACTTCAACCACGATTCGCACTCGTCGACCATCGACAGCCTCGAAACCGCCGTGCTGGAAGGCAAGCTGGTCCGCGTGCTTTCGTGGTACGACAACGAGTGGGGCTTCTCCAACCGCATGCTCGACACTGCGGGCGCGATGGCGAAGTTCCTCTGAGGAACTGAGCGAATGAGCGGGCGTCTCGGCGGAATTGCACGGCACAGCAGGTCGCGCGGGCCGATCGAGACGCTCGATCATGTTGCGGTTACGCGCGAACTTGGGCTTCGCGGTGACCTGCGCGGTGCTGTCCGTCCTGGCAAGACCGGGCGCCGACAGGTTTCGCTGATCGAGGCTGAAAGCTGGAACGCGGCACTTGCCGATCTGCACCTCAGCGCCGACCGCCTGCTGCCGTGGCATGTGCGCCGGGCCAATCTTCTCGTCGAAGGCCTGCGCCTGCCGCGCGAGGCGGGAAAAGTCATCGCCATCGGCGCGAGCCTTCGCATAGAAGTCACCTGCGAATGCGATCCATGCAGCCGCATGGACGAAATCCTGCCCGGTCTCAAAGCCGCGCTGCTGCCCGATTGGCGCGGCGGTGTGCTTGGCCGGGTCCTGACCGATGGCGAGATTGCCATCGGTGACCAAGTGAGGATCGAGGAATGAGCTTCAAGACACTGGACGATCTCGGCGATCTGACCGGCAAGACCGTGCTTGTCCGCGAGGATCTCAATGTGCCGATGGCGGACGGCGTCGTTACCGACGACACACGCCTGCGCGCCACCGTCGCCACGCTTTGCGAACTGGCTGACAAGGGCGCAAAGGTGCTCGTCCTCGCCCACTTCGGTCGTCCCAAGGGTCAGCCATCGGAAGAGTTTTCGCTCAAGAAGCTGGCCGCGCCTCTCTCGGGCGTGCTGGGCCGCCCTGTAAGCTACATCGACTGGGAAGGCGACAAGGCTGCCGTAGCAGCGCTCGCCCCCGGTAGCATTGCCGTGATGGAAAACACCCGCTTCTTCGGCGGCGAGGAAAAGAACGACCCCGCCGTGGTCGAGCGCTTCGCCAGCCTTGGCGACATTTACGTCAACGATGCGTTTTCGGCAGCGCACCGTGCCCACGCTTCGACCGAGGGTCTGGCCCATGTTCTTCCGGCCTATGCGGGCCGCGCGATGCAAGCCGAACTGACTGCGCTCGAAAAGGCGTTGGGCAAGCCCGAACATCCCGTTGCTGCCGTGGTTGGCGGAGCCAAGGTTTCGACCAAGCTCGATGTGCTGAAGCACCTCGTCGGCAAGGTCGATCACCTGATCATCGGTGGCGGTATGGCAAACACCTTCCTCGCCGCGCGCGGTGTGAACGTGGGAAAGTCGCTGTGCGAGCATGACCTGACCAGCACCGCCGATGAAATTCTCGAAAACGCGGACAAGGCAGGCTGCACCGTGCATCTGCCATATGACGTCGTCGTCTCGAAGGAATTTGCCGCCAATCCGCCAAGCTTGCGCACCTGCAACGTGCACGAAGTTGCTGCGGACGAGATGATCCTCGACGTCGGGCCAACTGCGGTGGAAGCGCTTGGCGATGTGCTCAAGACCTGCCGCACACTGGTGTGGAATGGCCCGATGGGTGCTTTCGAGACTGAACCGTTCGATACGGCCACGGTCGCGCTTGCCCGCACTGCAGCAGCGCTGACCAAGGAAGGTTCGTTGGTCTCGGTCGCCGGTGGCGGTGATACTGTTGCCGCGCTCAATCATGCTGGCGTTGCGGCTGATTTCTCCTACGTCTCTACCGCGGGCGGCGCTTTCCTTGAATGGATGGAAGGCAAGGAACTTCCCGGCGTCGCTGCGCTGCAGGTATAATTTTTTCAGGCGCGTGTTGCACTGCGGCACGCGCCTTATTATGGCGTGACCTCGCATAGGTATGCGCCATTGATCCGACGCCGGACGAATCGCTCGCGGCGTCTTTTTATGGCGCATTCGCGCATAGGTATGCGGAGCCGGTATTCCGGGCTTCGGGCAAGATACAGGACGGGCTGATGAACACGACCGAAATGACCGCGAAGATGGCTTCAGGCAACGGCTTCATTGCCGCACTCGACCAGTCGGGCGGCTCGACCCCCAAGGCTCTGGCGGGTTACGGCGTCACCGAAGACGCCTGGACCACCGAAGAGGAAATGTTCGGCCTGATCCACGATATGCGCGCCCGCATCATCCGTTCGGACGCGTTTCATGGCGAAAAGGTCATCGGCGCGATCCTGTTTGAACGCACCATGGACGGTACGGTCGATGGCAAGGGTGTGCCCGCTGCGCTGATCGAAAAGGGTGTCGTGCCCTTCATCAAGATCGACAAGGGTCTTGAGGACGAGGTGAATGGCGTGCAGCTGATGAAGCCGATGCCGACGCTGGACGAATTGCTCACCCGCTCGAAGGCACTTGGAGTCTATGGCACCAAGGAGCGCTCGGTCATCAACTCGGCGAACCGCGATGGCATTGCCGCCGTGGTCGCGCAGCAGTTCGAAGTGGGCAAGCAGGTCCTCAGCCATGGCATGATGCCGATCATCGAACCAGAAGTGAACATCAAGTCGGCCACCCGCGCCGAGTGCGACACAATCCTGCTCGAGGAAATCCTCAAGGCGCTCGACGCGCTGCCCGATGGCACGCAGGTCATGCTCAAGCTGTCGCTCCCGGTTGCGCCGTGCACTTTCGATCCGCTCGTGTCGCACCCCAAGGTGCTGCGCGTGGTCGCGTTGTCGGGTGGCTTCAAGCGCCCAGAAGCTTGCGCCGAGCTTGCCAAGAACACCGGTATCATCGCCAGCTTCAGCCGCGCGCTGCTCGAAGACCTGCGGCACCAGATGACCGACGCTGAATTCGACGCCGAACTGGCAGGAGCCATCGACCAGATTTACACCGGATCGACGCAAAAGAGCGCTGTTCCGGCCTGATTACCCGTTTGAGAGGACGGCAAAGGCACGCCCCGCACCCGGCAAAAGCCGGGGCGGGGCGTTTTGATTCACGACTGCAAGCTGAAATGCAGGCGATAATCGGCAGGCGCCAGCACCGTGTCGGTCATCCTTCCCGGCTCTACCGTATCGAGCATGATGCCGTCGCTGGCAGGCTCGCCGAGCGTATAACGGCGCAGTTGCGGGGTTCCGCCTTGCCACACCGTCGACTCGACAGTCACGCGCCCGGCCCAGACGCAGCGGGCGTTCATCGGACAGCGGCTGTCCTCGACCACGCGTTCCGGCCTGAGCTTCACCGCGCCGACGCGGGTGGTTTGCCCGATCCGGGCAAATCCGTCGGCAGCAGGCTGCGGAATGACGGTGCAGGCCGAAAGCAACAACGCGGGGAGGGCTGCAAACAGGGGTGTGGTGTGTTTCATGGCGGTACAATGCGCGAGCCACCTGAACCGCTCCCGAATGCGCGAATGGCCAAGGCGATTGCCGCGAAGCGCTGGTGCGGATAAGGGGCGCAGCATGACCGATCTTGCAAGCGAACTTTACCTGATCTCCCCGCTCGATGTGACCGGGCCATTCCCCGACCGTCTGGCCCGCGCGCTCGACGCTGGCCCCGTCGCCGCATTCCAGTTCCGGGTGAAGGGTCTCGACGATCATGCTGCCGCCAAACTTGCCGAGCCATTGCAGAAGATTTGCGCAGAACGCGAGGTGGCGTTCATCATCAATGACTCGGTCAGCCTCGCCAAGCGTCTCGGGGCTGACGGTGTGCATCTGGGGCAGGATGACGGCGATGTGGGCGAGGCCCGTGAGCGGCTTGGCCGCGATGCCCAGATCGGCGTGACCTGCCATGACAGCCGCCACCTTGCGATGGCTGCGGGCGAAGCTGGTGCCGATTACGTCGCGTTTGGTGCGTTCTTCCCTTCGTCTACCAAGGAAACCAAGCATGTGGCAGGGGTGGATCTGCTGGAATGGTGGCAGGGCATCTTTGAACTGCCTTGCGTGGCAATCGGTGGGATAACGCCGGAAAACTGTGGGCCGCTGGTGCAGGCAGGCGCTGACTTCATCGCGGTCAGCAATGCCGTGTGGGGCGGCGACGAAGCGGCTGCCATTCTTGCGTTCCACGAGGCCATTCGCGCAAATCCTCGCGGATCGGACTGACCTGACGGGAACCGGCAGGGGTTCATGCGGGTTCTGACCGGATAGTGTTTCCGGGAGCCAAGATGTTTCGCCACACCGCAGTAGCCGCGCTCGTTCTGATCTCCCTCTCGGCCTGCCAATCAGAAACCAAGCAGCCGTCACCGAGCGAGCCGGCAGGTGAGGCGGTTTCGGGTGACCCGCTCGCCGCGCGCGATCCTGCTCCGGGCCAACCCGGCGAGACGGATGATGTCGCCCGTCCGCTGATGCAGGCGCAGGTGGTCCTGGAACGGTTGGGCTTTGCGCCAGGGGTGATCGACGGCAAGGAGGGCCTTTCGACGACCAACGCCGTCGAAGGCTTCCAGGAAGCGAACGCACTGCCGGTTACGGGAAAGCTTGATCCGGCGACTATGCAAGCGCTCGGCCGCTGGTCGAACATTGCTGCCACGCGTGTCGTGAATATCCCCGAGGATTTCGCACGCGGTCCGTTCGCGACTTTGCCGAAAGATGCGGCGGCACAAGCCAAATTGCCGTCGTTGGGTTACGCGACGCTTGAGGAAAAGCTCGCTGAACGGTTCCACACGACCCCTGAAGTGCTTCGGGCGCTGAACCCGCAAGCCGGACAGCCTGCGCCGCAACCTTCGGATGCTGCTGCCACGCCACTTCCGGTAAATTACCAGGCCGGACAGAAAATCCGCGTGCCCAATGTCGGCGGTGACGCAATCGACGGCGCAACCGTCAAGGACAAAGGCTGGCTCGCCACGCTGACCAGCCTCGGCGTAGGATCTGCGCAGCCGAAGGTCGCGCGCATTGTCGTCAGCAAGAAGGGCGGCACACTCAAGGCGTTCGACAAGGCGGACAAACTGGTCGCGCTGTTCACCGTGACCACCGGATCATCGAAAGACCCGCTGCCACTTGGCAACTGGAAAATCTATGGCACGTCCTACAACCCGCAGTTCAGCTACGACGCGAGCCTGTTCTGGGACGTTCCAGACAGCAAGGGCGAGCATTTGTTGCCGCCGGGGCCGAACGGGCCGGTCGGAGTCGTCTGGATCGACCTGTCGAAAGAGCATTACGGCATTCATGGCACGCCCGAGCCGCAGACGATCGGGCGCGCACAAAGCCACGGCTGCGTGCGCTTGACCAACTGGGATGCGGCGCGGCTCGCCCAGATGGTGGATAGCTCGACGAAGGTTTCGTTTGTAAGCTGATCGCCCTTCCCACGTGCTGCGTTGCGTGCCAGACAAGCGCGATGACGAACACAGGACGGAGTGGGGCATGACTGGAACTGCAAGCCCGAGGGAACTGACTGTTCGCGGGGTTATCCTCGGCGCACTGCTCACGGTCGTGTTCACCGCGGCCAACGTCTATCTCGGTCTGCGTATCGGACTGACCTTTGCGACCTCCATTCCTGCTGCTGTCATATCCATGGCTGTCCTGCGGGCGTTTTCCGGGACGACGATCCAAGAAAACAACATTGTCCAGACCATCGCAAGTTCGGCGGGCACGCTTTCGGCAATCGTATTCGTTCTGCCGGGCCTCGTCATGGTCGGATGGTGGGCGGATTTTCCTTATTGGGAGTCGGTTGCGGTCATCGCGGTCGGCGGCATTCTTGGCGTGATGTACTCTGTCCCGCTGCGCCGCGCGCTGGTGACCGGGTCGGACCTACCCTATCCCGAAGGCGTCGCCGCCGCTGAAGTGCTGAAAGTCGGCGCGGGCGTCGGCGGCGAGGAGGAGAACCGCAAGGGTCTTGCTGCGGTGACCGCTGGCGGATTGCTCGCCGCGTTCTATCCCTTGCTGGCCAAGATGAAATTGGCGGCTGAGGAAGTGGGCGGGGTGTTCAAGGTCGGGACTGGCGGTTCTATGCTGTTCGGCGGCCTGTCGCTCGCGCTTGTCGGCGTGGGTCATCTCGTCGGCATCGCGGTGGGCCTTGCCATGCTGGTTGGCATCATCATCAGCTTCGGTTTCCTCCTGCCCCAGTTCACTGCGGGTGGCCCGCCTGTCGGAACAGAGTTTGCCGATTTCGTCGGCACCGTGTTCCGTCAGAAGATCCGATTCATCGGCGCGGGCACCATCGGCGTCGCTGCGATCTGGACGCTGCTGCGCGTGATCGGACCTATTGTGCGGGGCGTGACGGCAGCACTCGCCGCCAACAAGGCGCGCAAAGGACAGGGCATCGAAAGCCTTGCGCTGACCGAGCGCGACCTGCCCATCGGCATCGTCGGCGGCACTATCCTGTTATCGATGATCCCCATTGCGCTGCTGCTGGCAGACTTTGCCGTTGGCGGCCCGGTAGCGGGCGCGCTTGGCATGACGCTCATCGCTTCGGTGATCTACGTGTTGGTTGCCGGGATCGTGATTGCCTCAGTCTGCGGTTACATGGCCGGCCTCATCGGCGCGTCGAACAGCCCGATTTCGGGCGTCGGCATTCTTGCTGCACTGGGCATCTCGCTGCTCCTTCTGGCCCTGTTCGGACAGGGTGGGAGCGAGGAGGATACCAAGGCGCTGGTCGCCTTCGCGCTGTTCGTCACGGCCATCGTGTTTGGCGTCGCCACGATCTCGAACGACAATCTGCAGGATCTCAAGACCGGGCAACTGGTGGGTGCAACGCCGTGGCGGCAACAGATCGCTTTGGTGCTGGGCGTGATCTTCGGAGCGCTGGTGATCCCGCCAATCCTCGATCTCCTCAACTCGACGTTTGGATTTCAGGGCGCACCGGGAGCGGGCGAAAATGCACTTTCCGCACCGCAAGCCGCGCTGATTTCTGCGATTGCGCAAGGGGTGCTCGGTGGCAGCCTCGACTGGAACCTTGTCGGCCTTGGCGCGGCGATTGGGGCAGGAGTCGTCCTGGTCGACGAATTGCTCAAACGTACAGGGCGCGGCTCGCTGCCGCCACTTGCCGTGGGCATGGGCATGTATCTGCCGACGCAGGTGACGATGCTGGTGATTGTCGGTGCGGTGCTGGGCCACCTCTACAACCGCTGGGCCTCGCGCCAGTCAGCGCCTGACCTTGCCGAGCGCATGGGCGTGTTGACGGCGACCGGCCTGATCGTGGGCGATAGCCTGTTCAACATCGCCTATGCGGCAATTGTTGCAGCAACAGACAATCCCGACGCGCTGGCAGTGGTTGATGGGTTCGGCGCGAGCTTGCCGCTGGGCGTGGCGGTGTTTGGCGGCATCGTCGCTTATGCCTATTGGCGTATGCGGCGGGACGGGAAGTCCGCTTAACCCGGCGTTGCAATGTTGACCGGCCCTGCGTGCACGCAGCGCAGGCCGGACGGTGCGTCGCCCTGACCGAGTTCCCGCATGATTTCGCTGCCGTCCATGATGAAGCGGCGACCGGAGAACACGCCGCTGGTGAGCGTCACGCTTTCCGCCAATAGCAGATACGACCCGCGCGAACCGTCGGGCGCAACATAGTTGGAATCGGGCACGATAGCGAAACTGGCCTCGGGCTTTGCCACAGGCATGACCGTTGCATCGCCCGGAATTTCGCAGGTCCAGGACCCTTGGGGCAGAACGCCGAGCTTGCCGCCGGGAACGGCGTAGGCCGGGGCCGCGAGGCCGATCAGGGCAAGGATGCATATCGCGCGCTTCATCGAATTTGCGCTAGCACGCGACGCCCGCTTGAAGCAACGGCCACGAGCGGCTAAGGGCCGCGCTTCGCCTCGTGCGGCCTCCTTCGTTAAACAAGGCTCTTTCCATCATGAAGATCAGCGGCGTGGACATCCGTCCGGGCAATATCCTGGAATACGAAAAGGGCATCTGGAAAGTTGCCAAGACCCAGCACACCCAGCCGGGCAAGGGCGGGGCATTCATGCAGGTCGAGATGAAAAACCTCATCGACGGCCGCAAGACCAACGTCCGCTTCCGCAGCCAGGACACGATCGAGCGTGTGCGCCTCGATACGAAGGACTTCCAGTTCCTTTATGCCGAAGGCGACGATCTCGTGTTCATGGACGTGGAAACCTACGACCAGATCACCCTTCCGTCCGATCTGCTCGGCGATGCCGCTGCTTTCCTGCAGGACGGCATGACCGTTCTCCTCGAAATGTACGACGAGCGCCCGATCTCGGTCCAGCTCCCTGACCAGGTCGAAGCCACGATTGTCGAGGCCGACGCCGTTGTGAAGGGCCAGACCGCTTCGTCGAGCTACAAGCCGGCGATTCTCGACAATGGCGTGCGCGTCATGGTTCCGCCGCACATCGGCAGCGGCACGCGCATCATTGTCGATGTCTATGAGCGCACCTACGTCGGCAAGGTGGGCTGAGTAGATGGCAGCCATTTCCGGCCTGATGCGCGTGATGGAGCGCGCGGCGCGCAAGGCGGGCGGCCGCCTGCGCCGCGACTTTGGCGAGGTCGAGCATCTCCAGGTCAGCAAGAAGGGCCCGGCCGACTTCGTGTCGAAGGCCGACCAGCACTCCGAGCGGACTTTGTGGGACGAACTGCGCGAAGCGCGTCCGGGCTGGGGCTTCCTGATGGAAGAGGGCGGCGAGATTCCGGGTGATGAGGGCAAGCCCCGCTTCATCATCGATCCGCTCGATGGCACGACCAACTTCCTCCACGGCATTCCGCACTTTGCGATTTCTATCGCGGTGCAGGAACCGACGCTGGACGGAAAAGGCTGGGGCGAAGTTACCGCCGCGCTGGTCTATCAGCCGGTCACAGACGAAAGCTTCTGGGCTGAAAAGAGCCGGGGCGCGTGGTTGCAGGACCGCCGCCTGCGCGTTTCGGCGCGCCGCTACATGGACGAAGCGCTGATTGCCACGGGCATTCCGTTCGCGGGGCGCGGCGATGTCAACGAGTGGGCGCGCATTTATGCTGAACTAGGGCCGCGCATTGCAGGCATTCGCCGCTTTGGCGTAGCTTCGCTCGACCTTGCGTGGGTTGCCGCTGGCCGCTTCGACGGTTTCTGGGAATCGGGGCTCTATCCGTGGGATACCGCTGCCGGATGCTTGCTTGTGCGGGAAGCCGGCGGCTTCGTGACCGACTACAAGGGCCGCTCGCAGCCGATCTGCGACGAGACCGTCCTTGCCGGCAACGACGCGCTGCATTCGAAGATGCACAAGTTGCTTGTTGGCGCTTTGCGCAACGCATGACTTGACGTTTCGTCCGGGGGCTGGCTAAGGCCCGTCCCCTGACGTTTCGTGCCCCTGTGGCGGAATGGTAGACGCGAACGACTCAAAATCGTTTGTAGAGATACGTGCCCGTTCGAGTCGGGCCAGGGGCACCATTCGTTTAAAGTGATTGTCTGTCGGCGCGCAGGAGCTAGCCTGCGCAGCATGAAGACATTGCTCGCCGCTGCGTCGGCCCTCGCGCTCACCACCGCTCCCGCTATTGCCGATCCCGTGCGCGATACCATCGTCCGGGACTTGCCAGGGCTGATGGAGATCTACCGCGACCTTCACGCAAATCCTGAATTGAGCTTTCAGGAAGTCCGTTCCGCTGCGAAATTGGCTGCTGAAGCGCGCAAGGCGGGGTTCGAGGTGACCGAAAAGGTGGGCAAGACTGGCGTTGTCGCGGTCATGCGCAACGGCCCGGGGCCGGTCGTGCTGATTCGTGCCGACATGGACGGGCTGCCGGTCGTGGAACAGACAGGATTGCCATACGCATCAAAGGTGCGCGGCACATCCACCGCTGGCGTGGAAAGTGGCGTGATGCACGCCTGTGGCCACGACACCCATATGACAGCCTGGATTGAGACGGCGCGGCTCATGGCAGGAAATCGCAAGGCGTGGTCGGGCACTCTCGTGATGATCGGGCAACCAGCCGAGGAAATGGGCCTTGGCGCACGAACCATGCTCGACGACGGCCTCTACACCCGCTTTCCCAAGCCTCGTTATGCACTGGCATTTCATGATAGTGGTGATCTGGCGGGCGGGGTGATCGGCACGGTGCCGGGCTATGCGCTCGCCAACGTCGACAGCGTGGACTTGACCGTGCGCGGGATTGGCGGGCACGGCGCCTATCCGCAGACGACCAAGGACCCTATCGTGCTGGCCAGCGCCATCGTGATGCGGTTGCAGACGTTGGTCAGCCGCGAATCCAGCCCGTTCGAGCCCGCCGTTGTGACCGTCGGAAGTTTCCATGCCGGGGCCAAGCACAACATCATTCCAGACGAGGCGCAGTTGCAACTGACCGTGCGGAGCTATGGCGATGAACAGCGCCAGCGCTTGCTGGATGGTATCGCCCGCATTGCCAAGGGCGAGGCAATCGCTAGCGGCATTTCGGAGACCCGCATGCCGGTGATGGTGGTGCGCGAGCCGCATACGCGTGCGACATGGAACACACCCGATTTCACGCGGAAGGTCGGCCGTTTGCTAGCCGAACGCTTCGGTACTGGCCGCGTGGTCGAGACGACGCCGACGATGGCGGGTGAGGACTTTGGAGAGTTCGGGCGGGCAGGCGATGGCCAGATCGAAACGACGATTCTGTGGGTCGGTGGTCGCAAGGCCGAAGATCTGGAGCGCGCGCGCAAGGAAGGCACGGCACTGCCGTCGCTGCACAGTCCATTCTTTGCGCCTGAGGCTGACAAGGTGATTGCCGCCGGGGCCGAAGCCTTGACCGTTGCGGCAATGGCATTGATGCCGCTGCCTTAAGGTTAGTCGATTTCGTCGGACCCGGAGCGCGCTGCCGACATCGCGGCCAGTGACGATACCTGTTCGCGGGTCGGCATGGCAGGCCCCTGCTCGGTGCGGCGCTGGCGTTCTTCCTCCAGCGCTTTGAGATAGGCTTTGCGCTGTTCCGGCGACATTCTGGCGAGCGCGGCCTGATCGACTTCAACGATGATCTGCGATGGCGCAACAGTCATGTTTGCGGGAATGAAACCGCTGTTGCCGCCAGAACCGCGAGACCCATCCATCGGTTCACCGAACTGTCCGCGAAAGCCGTCGCCCCCGCGTTTCTTGGCGTTGTCCTTGCGGTGGTCGCCAATCTTGGCCTTGCCGAATTCCTTCTGTTCGGCGCGCTTCATTTCGGTGTGGCGCTGGTTCTGCGCCATGGCGTCCTGCGTTTCGCCATTGGCGAACACCGCGATGACCGTCGAGATCGCGATGGTGATCATCGCAAAGTGGCGGTACATTTTCGGATCGATGCCGAGGATATGGGGCGATGCTGAGGCCATTCATCGTGGAAATACCAGCACCACGTTAAGGATCACTTCACGCCACGTGGTTAGCAAAGTCTTGCCGATATGGCGGTAAACGGGCCTGGCCGTCCTCTTGCGTTCCAGATATGTTCCGTTTAAGCAGCGCCATGGCCAAACCGAAACGCCGTTATGTCTGTCAGGCCTGTGGCAGTGTCTCACACCGCTGGCAGGGGCAATGCGCCGATTGCAGCGAATGGAACACTCTGGCGGAGGATGCGCCGGAAACGGTATTCTCGGCCAAGCACAGTCTGTCCAGCGGCGGGCGGCCTGTGGCGTTCGTCTCGCTCGACCAGCCGGTTGCACTGCCGCAGCGCAGAAAGACGGGCATTGCCGAATTCGACCGCGCTCTGGGTGGTGGTCTGGTACCGGGCAGCGCCATCCTCATGGGCGGCGATCCCGGCATCGGGAAATCGACGCTGCTGCTGCAGGCCGCTGCCAAAGTAGCCATGGAGGGCGGTGAATCCGTCTATATCAGCGGCGAAGAGGCCTCCGATCAGGTGCGTTTGCGTGCCGACAGACTGGGGCTGGGCAAGGCCCCGATCAGGCTCGCGGCCGCAACCTCGGTGCGTGATATCCTGACAACGCTGGGAACGATGTCCCCGCCCGATCTGCTCGTGATCGACTCGATCCAGACCATGCATTCCGATCAGATCGAAGGCGCGCCGGGCACGGTCAGCCAGGTGCGCGGCTGTGCGTTCGAACTGATCCGCTATGCCAAGGAAAATGGCGTTGCGATGGTTCTGGTCGGCCACGTGACCAAGGATGGGTCCATTGCGGGGCCACGTGTGCTCGAACACATGGTCGACGTGGTGATGAGCTTCGAGGGAGAGCGCAGCCACCAGTACCGCATCCTGCGCGCCATCAAGAACCGCTTCGGCGCAGTGGACGAGATTGGCGTGTTCGCCATGGCGGGCGCGGGGCTGGAAGAAGTGGGCAATCCCTCGCTGCTTTTCCTTTCGGGGCGCGAGCAGGAAGTTGCGGGAAGTGCAGTCTTTCCGGCGCTCGAAGGCACGCGGCCTGTGTTGGTCGAGATTCAGGCGTTGACGGTGCGGCTTGCCAGTGGCGCCACGCCGCGCCGCGCGGTGGTGGGCTGGGACAGCGGGCGTCTGGCGATGCTGCTGGCCGTGCTGGAGGCGCGCTGCGGATTGAGTTTCTCGACTGCGGAAGTCTATCTGAACGTAGCGGGCGGTTACCGGTTGACCGATCCCGCTGCTGACCTGGCGGTGGCGGCGGCGCTGGTCTCTGCTTTGTCTGACAGGCCTTTGCCTGCCGATTCCATCTGGTTCGGTGAAATCTCCCTGGCAGGGGAGGTGCGGCCTGTGGCGCACACCCCTGTGCGGCTCCGAGAGGCGGCAAAGCTGGGCTTTACCAAGGGGTGCGGACCGGAAGCAGGCGCCGAGAAGGTGGACGGCTTGCGCTATTCGCCGCTGCGTCTCCTGCCAAATCTGATTGACCGTGTCATGGGCGGGTCATAGGCTCCCCGCAGATGACCGGCTTCGATTATGTAGTCCTGCTCCTCGTCGGCCTTGGCGCGGTTGGCGGCTTTTTCCGCGGTTTCGTGGAAGAGGTCCTGTCGCTGGCCGCGTGGTGCCTTGCGCTCCTTGCCGTCCACTATTTCCACGCACCGGCGACGATCTGGCTGGCCGATCATCTGCCGAACGAAACAGGCGCCGGCATCCTTGCCTTCGCGCTGCTCCTGCTCATCCCCTATATTGCCACACGGTTCGTGGCGCGACGCATGGGCAGCGCCAGCAGAGGGTCGGTAATTGGTCCGATTGACCGGATACTCGGCTTCGGCTTCGGCGCGGTGAAGGGTTTCATCATCGTCGTCCTCGGTTATTCGCTGGTTGTCTTCGCCTATGACCTGGTCTGGGGCGAGGGTGGGCGGCCGGGCTGGATCACCGAGTCGCGGACCTATCCGTTCCTGAATGCCGCCAGCGAGGAACTGCTGACATTGATTTCTGCACGCCGCGAACAGGCCGCCGAGAACGCGCGCGAAATCGCAAAGCACAAAGCCGGATCCGAGGCTCGCTCCGCCATTCTGGGTGAGTGACGTGAGCGCTGGTCGCGGGCTCTATACGCCCGAAATGCTTGGCGCGGCGATGGAACTGACCGCTCACCCGTGGAACGATGCGTTGCCGCTGAAAGGGAGTGCGCGATCACGTAGCTGCGGCAGCGCCATCGAGATTGCGCTTCAGCTTGACGATGCTGGCAGGATTGCAGCTCTGGCAATCAAGCCACATGCTTGTGCTGTGGGACAGGCTGCCGCTGCGCGGTTTGCGGCCTCGGCTGCCGGGCGCAATGCGGCGCAAATCGTCGCCGCGAGGGCAGCGCTCGCCGAATGGCTGGGCGGCGCTGGCGAAACGCCGGATTGGCCAGGCATCGAACTTCTTGAACCCGCACGGGCTTATCCGGCCCGGCATGGCGCGATCCTTCTGGCCTGGGATGCCGCGATTACGGCCATGGAATAGCGCATAGCGGTGAATTGGCGGGGTTCCGCCTTGCGCAGCACTTCGCTAGAGGATGCGCAAAGAGCAGAATACTTGGGGGAATTGCGTGTGACAGAAGTCTTGACCAAGGACCACGACGTGCAGCCGAGCGCGTCCGATATCCGGCTCGTCATTGCCGCGAGCTCGGCCGGCACTGTGTTCGAATGGTACGATTTCTTCATCTATGGAACGCTTGCATCGATCATCGGCAAGACGTTTTTCCCGTCTGACAACGCGACCTTGCAAGTCCTTTTGGTCTGGGCCGGATTCGCGGTCGGTTTCGGCTTCCGTCCGCTCGGCGCGATCCTGTTTGGCTATCTTGGCGACAAGCTGGGGCGCAAATACACTTTCCTTGTCACCGTAACGCTGATGGGCATCGCCACGGCGGGCGTCGGGCTAATCCCCTCGGCGGCGAGCATCGGCCTTGCCGCGCCTGCGATTATCATCCTGCTACGAGTGCTTCAGGGTCTTGCCCTCGGCGGCGAATATGGCGGTGCGGCGATCTACGTGGCCGAGCATGCGCCGGGCGGACGGCGCGGTTATTACACCAGCTATATCCAGGCGAGCGTCGTCGGCGGTTTCGTGCTGAGTCTGATCGTGGTGCTTTCCAGCAAGGCCTTGATGAGTGAAGCGGTGTGGCTCAGCTGGGGCTGGCGCGTGCCATTCCTTGTCAGCCTTGCGCTGCTGGCGATCTCGTTGTGGATGCGGCTCAAGCTTTCAGAAAGCCCGGTGTTCCAGGCGATGAAGGAACAGGGCGAACTCGCTGGCAATCCGTTTGTCGAGAGCTTCACCTATCCCGGCAACAAGCGCCGCATCTTCATCGCGCTGTTCGGGATTGCGGCGGGACTGACGGTGATCTGGTACACGGCGATGTTCTCTGGCCTCAGTTTCCTGAAATCCGCGATGCGGGTTGAAGACACCGTGGCCGAGATCATTGTCGGCATCGGCGCCTGCGTCGGCATGGTCTTTTTCATCATCTTCGGGGCGATGTCGGACAAGATCGGGCGCAAGAAGCCGATCGTGTTCGGATATGCTGCAACGCTGCTGCTGCTTTTTCCGACGTTCTGGCTCATGGGGTCGGCTGCAAATCCCGAACTGGCCGCAGCCGCAAAAGCCAATCCGGTGGTCGTTTCCGGCCCGGATTGCCACTATAGTCCGTTCGCTTCAGAGCAGGACAGCAATTGCGGCAAGCTGCTGGCCGATCTCGCGGCTTCAGGCGTGACGTATGAATTGCAGAAAGCGCCAGATTTTGCGGTGACAGTTGGCGGCTCACCGACGGACCTTTCGCGTTATCCTTGGTCCGAAAAGGCAGCCGCGCGAGGGACCGCGTTGCAAACCGAGCTGGCAGCCCATGGCTACGACTTTGCCAAAGTTACGCCGTCTCTGGGCCGAACTCTCACGGTCGTTGCGGCGCTGCTGATGCTTATGGCTTTGTCAGGCGCGACTTACGGCCCGGTTGCGGCGCTCCTGTCAGAGATGTTCCCGCCACGGATCCGCTACAGTTCGATGTCGATACCGTATCATCTCGGTACTGGCTATTTCGGTGGATTCCTGCCGCTGATCTCGAGTTATATCGTGGCGCGGACCGGCGATCCCTATGCAGGGTTGTGGTACACTTGGGTCATCGTGCTGGTGGCGCTGGTGGTTTCGGTCTGGGGCCTGAAAGGCGGACTGCCGACAGACTTCAAGGATGACTGACCTCCCGCCTTTGCCTGCATCGTCGCTCCGCCTTCGCCTTGACGCCGAAGCCCTTGCGGCAAATTGGCGGACGCTCGATGCCATGTCGGGCACTGCGCGGGCGGGCGCTGCGGTAAAGGCTGACGGTTACGGCCTTGGCGCAGCGCGTGTGGCCGCCCTGCTGGCCAAGGCCGGATGTCAGGACTTCTTCGTTGCGCACTGGTCGGAGGTGCCGGATGTGCTGCGGCATGTTCCGTCCTCCCGTATCGCGGTCCTGCATGGGCCGATGAGCGCCCAAGAGGCCGAGTTCGCCATCCAAGCCGGCGTCCGGCCCGTCCTGAACAGCCTTGACCAAGTGCGGCGCTGGCTCGGGTCCGGAGGAGGCACGTGCCACCTGATGGTCGATACCGGGATGAACAGGCTCGGCCTGGCCATGGCAGACCTTGGTGATGCCCTGCTGGATAAGCTCGACATCGATATCTGCATGAGCCACTTGGCCAGTGCAGACGAAGACGTTAACCAAAATGAGGAGCAGCTTGGCCGGTTTGCGCAAGTGCGTGCCGCAGTGCGGGCACGGCGCTACAGTCTGGCCAACAGTGCCGGCATTGCATTGGGCAGCGCTTATCACGCCGATCTGACCCGTCCCGGTCTGGCGCTTTACGGCGGAATCGCTCGGCCTGAATTGGCCGGAAGAATCGTTCCGGTCGCGCAGCCTGAAGCAGCAGTGTTGCAAATCAGGGCTCTCGAACCGGGTGAGAAGGTTGGTTACAACGCGCTGTTCACGGCGGACCGACCGATGCGGGCAGGTATTCTGGCGATTGGCTACGCTGACGGATACTTGCGCTGCTGGTCTGGCAAGGGTCGGTTTGCGCTTGGTGGCCGCGAAGTGCCGGTGCTGGGCCGCGTCTCCATGGATCTCACAATTGTGGATCTGACAGAAATGCCCGAGTGCCGTGAAGGTGACTGGCTCAGCGCGATTTACGATCTACCGCAGGCGTCGGCGACAAGCGGGCTGTCGCAATATGAATTGCTGACACTTTTGGGCCGACGTTTTTCGCGCCAAATCGGATTTTAACGCCACTTGTTAAGAATTGTTGCGCCGCACATGCTGCACATGCTAAAAGACTAAATGTCGCAGTGGGGACACAAGCTATGGCCAGTGATTCCAAGTCGGGCGAAACGGTAATAATCAAGAAATACGCCAACCGTCGCCTCTATAATACAAGCACTTCGAGCTACATCACGCTCGACCATCTCGCTCAGATGGTGAAGGAAAACATCGATTTCAAAGTGATGGATGCCAAGACGGGTGCGGATCTCACGCACGCGATTCTGACGCAGATCATCATGGATGAGGAAGCAGCCGGGGAGCAGATTCTGCCGACCAATTTCCTGCGCCAGTTGATTTCGATGTATGGCAACTCGATGCAGGCATTCCTGCCGGGTTACCTCGAAGCGTCGATGGATCATTTCCGAGATAACCAGGCCAAGATGCGCAAGGCGATCGAGGAAAGCATCGGCGTTAATCCGCTCGCCCAACTGGCGCAGCGGAACATGGAAATGTTCAAGGCGGCAGCAGCGGCATTCGTGCCGGGCGCAGCCGCGGGTGGTCCTGGCAAGGACGATTCGAAGCCGGTCGAAGAGGCTGGTGAGCTTGATACCCTGCGTGAGCAGATGGCCGAAATGCAGCGAAAGCTTGATCAGCTTTCGAAGTAGGCGTTTTTTCGTGATGACCTGATTGCACGCCCATGGGCGGCAATCTGGGCATTGCGGGAAAAGCTTTTGCGCCTTAACGCGCAACCCCATGAACCAGCCAGCAATAAAGCACGCGCTCAACGTGAAGCGCGCCGACGACTTCGCCCAGTGGTATCAGGCCGTCATCGCCGAGGCAGAGCTCGCTGAGGAGTCTGGCGTGCGCGGCTGCATGGTGATCAAGCCGTGGGGCTACGGCATATGGGAACGCATCCAGAAGCTGATGGACGCGCAAATCAAGGAAGCGGGCGTCGAGAACTGCTACTTCCCGCTGTTCATCCCGCTTTCCTATTTCGCCAAGGAAGCCGAGCACGTCGAAGGCTTTGCCAAGGAAATGGCGGTCGTCACCCACCACCGTCTGATCTCGGATGGCAAGGGCGGGCTGACGCCAGACCCTGAAGCGAAACTGGAAGAACCGCTGGTCGTGCGCCCGACGTCGGAAACCGTCATCGGTGCGGCTATGGCGCGCTGGGTCCAGTCCTGGCGCGATTTGCCGCTGATGGTGAACCAGTGGGCCAATGTCGTGCGATGGGAAATGCGCACACGAATGTTTCTGCGGACGAGCGAGTTTCTCTGGCAGGAAGGCCACACCGCTCACGCCGATGAGGCTGACGCGATGACCGAGACATTGCGCGCGCTCGAAATGTACCGTGCATTTGCTGAGGGTCCGCTGGCCATGCCGGTGATCGCCGGGCCGAAGCCCGAGAACGAGCGCTTCCCCGGCGCGGTCGAGACTTTCTCGATCGAGGCGATGATGCAGGACGGCAAGGCGCTGCAGGCGGGGACGTCGCATTATCTGGGTACGACCTTCGCGCAGGCCGCGGGCATCCAGTACCAGAACAAGGAAGGCCAGCAGGCGCTTGCGCATACCACGTCATGGGGCGTTTCGACGCGCCTGATCGGTGGCGTGATCATGACACATGGTGACGACGATGGCCTGCGCGTGCCGCCGCAGGTTGCACCGCAGCAGATCGTGATCCTGCCGATGCTGCGCGACAACGATAGCGACGAAGCGCTCCTCGCCTATTGCGAGGATATCCGCAAGGCCTTGGCCAAGCAGTCGGTGTTTGATGAGCGCGTGCGCGTGCTGCTCGACAAGCGACCGGGCAAGGCAACGCAGAAGCGTTGGGCCTGGGTGAAAAAGGGCGTTCCGCTGATCCTCGAGATCGGTGGGCGTGATGCTGAGGGCGGACAGGTTTCGGTTCTGCGGCGCGACCGGCTGTGGCGGGCGGATGCCAAGCCCAACTTCGTCGGCCAAGCGAAGGATGACTTCATCTCCGCTGCTGCTGGCGAACTGGAATCGATCCAGAATGCGCTGTATGACGAAGCGCGCGAGCGCCGTGATGCGCAGATCGTGCGGGATGTGACCGATCTTTCTGGCCTCGCGGCCTACTTCACCGAAAGCGCGAAGTTTCCAGGCTGGGTCGAGATGGGCTGGTCGAAGCCGACCGGGGCTGCGCTCGACGCGGTGGTGGAGCAATTGAAGGCGCTGAAGCTGACGATCCGCAACACCCCGCTGGGGGCCGCGAAGCCGTCCGGGCTGTGTCCGTTTACGGGGAAACCTGCGGTCGAGACCATCCTGATCGCGCGGTCTTACTGATTCCACCCTTTTTGGGTGGCGCCCTTGGCGAGCGGCCGCGTGGCGGTATCATGCCGACATGCGCCACGCCCTTGCCCTTGCTTCGCTATTCCTGTCCTCGGCTACGCTGGCCGCTCCTGAAGATGCTATTTCCGAAACGCGGTTGAGGGCTGACATCGAACGTCTGGTCGGTTTCGGCACGCGCCATACGCTTTCGGTTCAGGACGATCCCAAGCGCGGGATCGGGGCGGCTCGCGTGTGGGCGGAGGCCGAGTTCCGCAAGGCTTCAGCGACGTGCGGCGGCTGCCTTGAGGTTGCACTCCCCGAACGCATGGTAACCGGCGACCGCGTGCCGGTGCCGACGCGGCTCGTCAATGTCGTGGCGATCCAGCGCGGGACCGAGCGACCGAACGAAGTCGTGATCGTGCAGGCGCATATCGACAGCCGGGTGAGCGACATCCTGAATGCCACCAGCGATGCGCCGGGCGCTAATGATGATGGCTCGGGGACGGCACTGGTGCTGGAAGCGGCCCGGGTGCTTTCGAAACAGAAGTTCGCCGGCACCATCGTCTATGCCGCGCTTTCGGGCGAGGAGCAGGGCTTGCTCGGCGGCAAGTTGCTCGCGGATTACGCGGAGGCGCAAGGATGGACGGTGAAAGCCGTTCTCAACAATGACATTGTCGGCGGATCACGCGGTTCGGACGGATATCGTGATGATGCTCATGTGCGGGTCCTGTCGGAGGGGCCGCGCGCGGATTCCACCGATGGATTGCGCGCGCAGATGCGGCGTTTCGGCGGGGAGAACGACAGTCCCTCCCGCAACATCGCGCGGTGGATTGGCGATCTTGCCGCTGGCGATTCCAGGGGCCTTGCCACGCGGCAGATCTGGCGGGCTGACCGGATGGGGCGGGGCGGGGACCAGTTGCCGTTTTCGGACAAGGGCTATCCCGCGGTCCGTCTGACCGTGGCGGTCGAGGATTATGAACATCAGCATCAGGATGTGCGGACGGAATGTGGCGTAAAGTTTGGCGACACGGTGGACGAAATGGACTTCGCCTATCTCGCCAAGGTCACCCGGTTGAACGTGCGCGCTCTCGCGGCGTTGGCCCGCGCACCGATGCCGCCTGCGCCGGTGGTCAAGGGCGCTGTGCAGACATCAACGAACGTCGCATGGGTGGCAGTGCCGGGGGCTGCGCGCTACCGGCTGTGGCAGCGGCGGACCGATGCGCCTGTGTGGGAGGCTCTGGTTGTGGAAACCGCAGAACTCACAGCGCATCTCGAAGGCGTCCGCGCTGACGACTGGCTGTTCGGTGTAAGTGCGGTTGCGGCAGATGGGAGCGAAAGTCCCGTGGCCTCGGCGGTGCCTGGTGGAGAGTTTGCGCCATTGCCCCCGTCGCTGCCCAAACCCTGAACTTCGCTTGCCTTCGTGCGGTCGAACGACCACATGCCGGGAATGGCCAAATTCAAATTTCCGCAAGGGCTGCCCTCGCGCCAGCAGGTGCTCGATTTCATTGCCCAGTCCGACGAGCCTGCGGGCAAGCGTGAACTTTCCAAAGCGTTTGGCCTGAGAGGCACCGAGAAGATCGCGCTCAAGGCGTTGCTCAAGGATATGGCCGAGGAAGGCCTGATCGACGGCAATCGCAGCGCGTTCCATGCGATGGGCGGCGTGCCCAAGGTGACTGTGCTGCGCATCGTCGAGATCGACGAGGGCGAGCCGATTGCCATTCCCGAGACATGGCAGCCCGACGATGCCAGCCCCCCACCTCGCCTGCGCGTGGTGGAACCGCGCGGCAAGGTGCGTGACCGGCAAGCAGCGCTGCGCGTGGGTGACCGCGTGCTGGCGCGCACCGAAGAAGCGGGCGCGGGTTGGCTGGCCTACCCGATCAAGAAGCTCGCTGTAGATGACGAGCAGGTGATGGGCGTGGTCGAGTTCGATGGCTCGGGCAAGGGCTGGCTCGCCCCGGTGGACAAGCGCGTGCGAAATGCCGTGCAGATTTCCGATCTTGGCGGGGCCGAAGCCGGGCAGCTTGTACTGGCCGAGCCTGCGGGCCGCTCGCCGCGTTCAGGCGTCAAAGTGACTGCGGTGCTGGGCGATCCGCTAGCTCCGCGCGCGTTCAGCCTGATTGCGATACATAAGCACGGCATTCCCAACGTGTTTTCGGGCGAGACCAACCACGAAGCTGAAATCGCCGCAAAACTTCCGTTGAACGAGGCGCACCGCGAGGACTTGCGGCACTTGCCCATCGTCGCCATCGATCCTGTGGACGCGCGCGATCACGACGATGCGATCTGGGCGGAGCCTGATGGTGAGGGCGGCTTCCGCGCGCTGGTCGCTATTGCGGACGTCAGCTTCTATGTCCGCCCCGGCGGGCATGTGGACCGCGAGGCGAGGAAGCGCGGAAACTCAGTCTATTTCCCCGACCGCGTCGTGCCGATGCTGCCCGAGGTGCTGAGCGCTAATGTCTGTTCGCTGAAAGCTGGCGCGGACCGCGCGGCCATGGCGTGCCACCTGACGATTGATGCCCAAGGGCGCATCACCGCTTGGCGTTTCACGCGCGCGCTGGTGCGCATCGCCGAAGTTATCGCCTATGAAGAGGCGCAGCGGCGGATCAATGCCGATGAAGCACCGCAGCATCTTGCACATCTGTGGGATGCATGGCGATTGCTTGAGAGGGCGCGCAAGGAGCGTGATCCGCTCGATCTCGACCTGCCGGAACGCCGGGTAGTGCTCGATGCCCAGGGCAAGATTACCGAGATCGCGCTGCGCGAGCGCCTTGATGCCCACCGCGTGGTCGAAGACTTCATGATCGCGGCCAATGTCGCTGCAGCCAAGGCGCTCGAAGCCAAGGTTGCGCCGGTGGTTTACCGCATTCACGAGCCGCCAAGCCGTGAAAAGCTGATCGCGCTCAAGGACTATCTCGCCACGTTTGACCGCAAACTTTCGCTGGGGCAGGTGGTCACGCCTTCGCTGTTCAACCGCATGATGAAAGACGTGACTGACGAAACCGAGAAGGCGCTGGTCATGGAGGCAGTGCTGCGCAGCCAGACGCAGGCCTATTACGGGCCGCGCAATGCTGGGCACTTCGGACTTTCGCTTGGTAGCTACGCACATTTCACCTCGCCGATCCGGCGCTATTCGGATTTGCTGGTGCACCGTGCGCTGGTTGACGCCTACGGGCTGGAGCAGCCTTCACCGCACGGGGACATCCCTGAGAAGTCCGGACTTTCGGACCGCGACCGCAGCGATCTTGGCCGGATTGCCGAAGCGATCAGCAATACCGAACGCCGCGCGATGGTGGCCGAGCGCGAGACGACCGACCGCTATGTTGCGGCGTGGCTTTCGGGCAAGGTGGGCGAGATTTTCGACACGCGCATTACGGGAGTCCAGAAGTTCGGGCTCTTTGCCACGATCATCGGGCTGGGCGGCGATGGGCTGGTCCCGGTTTCGACGCTGGGTGCGGAGCGCTTCGGTTATGACGAAAAGGCGCAACGCCTGATCGGGGAGCAGACCGGCGAGCAGTTCAACATCGGCATGATTCTGAAGCTCCGGCTCGCCGAGGCCAATCCGTTGACCGGCGCACTGAAGTTCGAGCCGGTGGAAGTGGAGGAAGGCGTTCGAGGGATCGAGCGGCGCGGCGGTAAGCTGGAGCACAAGCCGCGCGGAAATGGGTCGAAGTTCAAGCCGCCACATGTTGCTGGCAAGCGCGGACGCCCCTCGAACATCCGGCATCAGGGCAAGGGCAAGGGCAAGCGGTAGAGGTCAGCTTATCCGGTCGATGGTCTCGTCGTCGAGCGCCCCGGGGACGATCATCAGCGGGCAAGGGAGTTGTCCGGCAAGCCCCGCGAAATGGGTGACCAGCGGGCCGGGATTGGTATCCCCCGCAGCGCCAAGGACCAGCGCGGATACCTCGGGGTGCTCACCAAGATAGGCGCGCACGGCCTGCGGCCCATCGCCCTGCATCACCGCTATGACCGGGGTGAGGCCGGATTCCGTTGCAAGACTGCCTGCTGCGGTCATGGCGAGAACTTCGGCCCGGTCGCGCGCTTCTTCCTCGATAGTGGCCTGGACGCCGCCGAACGCGACGAACTCCTGTCGCGGGACAAGCGCGAGGATGTGGACCGTGCCGCCGGTGCGGACAGCACGACGCGCGGCGAACCGGAGAGCGGCGCGCGCTTCCTCGGTCTCGTCCATGATCACAAGGTAGATGCGCTGCGGCATGATTTTGATCCTCCGAAGCCCTCGTATCGGCAAATTCGTATGCGGTGCAAGCGGCAAGCCACTTGACCCGACGCGCCATGCTGGTGAAATGGCGCCGACAAAAGATGCAGGGGAGGTTTGCGTTACGGCGACCTTTGTCCTGCACCATCAGGACACGGAAAAAGCGCCCATGCCGATCGCGATCAAGATGCCCGCCCTTTCGCCGACGATGGAGGAAGGCACCCTCGCAAAGTGGCTGATCAAGGTCGGCGACAAGGTGTCCTCGGGCGATATCATGGCCGAGATCGAAACGGACAAGGCGACGATGGAATTCGAGGCAGTCGATGAAGGCACGGTCGTGTCGATCGACGTTGCCGAGGGCAGCGAGGGCGTGAAGGTCGGCACCGTGATCGCAACGATTGCGGGCGAAGACGAAGACGCCAGCGCGCCCGCTCCGGCGGTGAAGGCTGCGGAACCGGCTCCAGCGGCGAAGGCTGCGCCTGCTGCGGTCACTGCACCCGCGCCCGTTGCCGCTCCAGTTGCCGCGCCTGCCAGCAAGGGTGACCGCGTTGTTGCCAGCCCGCTTGCCAAGCGGATTGCGGCCGACAAGGGTGTCGATCTTGCTGGCGTAAAGGGTTCAGGGCCGAATGGGCGGATCGTCAAGGCAGACGTAGAAGGTGCGAAACCGGCTGCGGCAATGGCATCGGCACCTGTTGCAACGCCCGTCGCGACACCGGTTGTTGCGGCGTCCGCACCGGCGTCCGTGCCGGACTTCGGCATTCCATATGAAGCAGCCAAGCTCAACAATGTGCGCAAGACCATCGCGCGCCGCCTCACCGAGGCGAAGCAGACGATCCCGCACATCTATCTCACGGTCGACATCCAGCTTGACGCGCTGCTCAAGTTGCGCGGCCAGCTCAACAAGGCGCTCGAAGCGCAGGGCGTGAAGCTGTCGGTCAACGACCTGATCATCAAGGCGCTGGCCAAGGCGCTTGTGCAAGTGCCCAAGTGCAACGTCAGCTTTGCGGGCGATGAACTGCGCAGCTTCACCCGCGCCGATATTTCGGTGGCTGTGGCGGCACCTTCGGGCCTGATCACGCCGATCATCGTTGATGCGGGTGCCAAGTCGGTCTCGGCCATCGCCACTGAAATGAAGGCACTGGCGGGCAAGGCGCGCGACGGCAAGCTGCAGCCGCATGAATATCAGGGCGGCACCGCCTCGCTTTCAAACCTCGGCATGTTCGGCATCAAGCAGTTCGATGCGGTGATCAATCCGCCGCAAGGCATGATCATGGCGGTCGGCGCGGGCGAGCAGCGGCCCTATGTCGTTGATGGCGCTCTGGCCGTGGCGACCGTGATGTCGGCAACCGGCAGCTTCGACCACCGTGCGATTGACGGGGCCGATGGTGCCGAACTGATGCAGGCGTTCAAGGCACTGATCGAGAACCCGCTCGGGCTGGTGGCCTGATCCAAGTAGCAGGGGCATGGCCATGGTCGATCCGCTACCAATAGGCGAACCGGCCATTCGCATCACCGCCATGCCTGCGGATGCGAACCCGGCGGGAGATATTTTCGGCGGATGGCTGATGGCGCAAATGGACATGGCGGCAGGCATAGTTGCGGCCCGGACGTCGAAAGGAAGGGCTGCGACAATCGCAGTCGAAGGCATGACCTTTCATCATCCCGTTCACGTCGGCGACGAAGTGTCTGTCTACGCCAAGCTTAGCGCATCGGGCCGCACATCGATGACAATCGACGTAGAAACCTGGCGTCGTGCCCGCACCGGTGAGGAGCGCCAAAAGGTGACCCAGGCCAAATTTTTCTTCGTCGCCATCGACGAAGACCGCAAACCGCGGCCATTGCCGCAAAAAGACTGACAGGAGCAATCGCGTGGCTGAACAATATGACGTCATCGTCCTCGGATCCGGCCCCGGCGGCTATGTGGCGGCGATCCGCTGTTCGCAGCTTGGGCTGAAGACAGCGATTGTCGAGCGCGAGAATCTGGGCGGCATCTGCCTCAACTGGGGCTGCATCCCGACCAAAGCACTGCTGCGCTCGGCCGAAGTGCTGAACCACATGAAGCACGCCGCCTCCTATGGCCTTGCCGCAGACAATATTCGCGCCGATCTCGACGCGGTGGTCAAGCGTTCGCGCGGGGTGGCAAAGCAGCTCAATCAGGGCGTCACGCACCTGATGAAGAAGAACAAGATCACCGTGCACATGGGCGCCGGTGTGTTGAAGAGCGCCACGAGCGTTGAAGTGACTGGTGACAAGGGCACCGAGACGATCTCGGCCAAGCACGTGATCGTGGCAACCGGCGCACGTGCGCGCGACCTTCCCTTCGCAAAGGCTGACGGCGAGCGCGTATGGACGTACCGCCACGCCATGACGCCGAAGGTCCTGCCGACGAACCTGCTGGTGATCGGATCAGGCGCCATCGGTATCGAATTTGCCAGCTTCTACAACGACATGGGGTCTAAAGTTACCGTCGTTGAGATGATGGACCGCGTTGTCCCGGTGGAGGATGCGGACGTTTCGGCGTTCCTCGAGAAAGCGCTGGTCAAGCAGGGCATGACCGTAATGACGGGCGCTGGGGTGGAAAGCCTTGCCGTTAGCGCATCGGGCATCAAGGCCAAGATCAAGGGCAAGGACGGCAAGGTTGCCGAGAGCGATTTCAGCCATGTCATTGTCGCTGTCGGCATCGCGCCGAACACCGAGAACATCGGGCTTGAAGCACTGGGCGTGAAGGCCGAGCGCGGGATCATCGCCATCGATGGCTATGGCCGCACCAATGTGAAGGGCCTTTGGGCGATCGGCGACGTGACGCCAGGTCCGTGGCTGGCGCATAAGGCAAGCCATGAAGGCGTGATCGCCGCCGAAGCCATCGCGGCGGAACTCGGCAACAAGGACGTTCACCCGCACCCGATGGATCGCGGCAACATTCCGGGCTGCACCTACTGCCACCCGCAGATCGCCAGCGTCGGCCTGACCGAAGCCAAGGCCAAGGAAGCAGGCTACACGCTCAAGGTCGGCACGTTCCCGTTCATCGGCAACGGCAAGGCCATCGCGCTGGGCGAACCGGAAGGCTTCGTGAAGACGGTGTTCGACGCCAAGACCGGCGAACTGCTTGGCGCGCACATGATCGGCGCGGAAGTGACCGAAATGATCCAGGGCTATGTCATCGGCAAGACGCTGGAAACGACCGAAGCCGAACTGATGCACACAGTCTTCCCGCACCCCACGATCAGCGAATCGATGCACGAAAGCGTGCTGGCCGCTTATGGACGGGCAATTCACATCTGATCGTAGATCCGCAGATCAAGTCATTGAAAATAGGATGGACGCGGGAAGGTCACCTCCCGCGTTTTTCTTTGGTTTGCACTCGGAACACCAGCGAGCACAGGTTGTTGCCTTCTCGAGAGAAGAGCGAGGCCAGCATGGAATACGAAATCTCTGACCCCATTCGTCCCTCGGGCTGGGAAGCTGAATGGCAGACCATTACGTTTGAGCCAGGCCACCTATGCGCATTCGGTCGTCCGTCACCAAAAGCGCTGGATATACCGGAGTCGGATGAGGCCTGATCGAGTTTGCGGTGAAAGTGGCGGACAGGGTGGGATTCGAACCCACGGTGAGCTTCCACCCACGGCGGTTTTCAAGACCGCTGCCTTAAACCACTCGGCCACCTGTCCGCACGATTCTGACCTTACGCCGGAATCGGTTCGCCGTTAGCGCCTTCCGGATCGGTCGCAAAGGGGATTCCCATCGTCAATCATACATGCGACACCCTTGGCATGACTTTATTGAAGAACATGAGAGGGTTCAGGGCCGCATTTGTGACGGCGCTGGTGCTTGGGCTGGCAGGTCCGGCTGAAGGGCAGGTTGCCGGGGAAGAGGCGGGGTTCCAGGGCTATCTGCAACTGCTCGCGGCACGGGCGCGTGGTGAGGGCGTTCGCGAATCGACTATTGCGCAAATGACATCGGGGCTGACGCTCAACCAGCGGGTGATTCAGCTTGATCGGGCCCAGCCCGGTTCATCGTCCGGGGCGATCCCTGCGTTTGAACCTTATCGCCGCAGCCATGTCGATGCGGCGCGGATTGCGCGTGGCCGCCGGCAATATGCCGCGGTATCCGGACAATTGGGCGCAATCGAGCGCAAGTATGGCGTGCCAGGACCGATCATGCTGGCGATCTGGGGGCATGAAACCGACTACGGGGGCTATACCGGTGATTTCGACCTTCCTCGCGCACTGGCGACACTTGCCTACGAAGGCCGTCGCCGGGAATTGTTCGCTGACGAATTCATCGCGGCGATGAAGATGGTCGACCGAGGCGTGCCGCGCTCAAAACTGGTGGGAAGCTGGGCGGGTGCGTTCGGCAATCCGCAGTTCCTGCCGTCTGTCTATCTGCGCGTGGCTCAGGACGGCGATGGCGACGGTTTTGCCGACATCTGGACCAGCAGGACTGACACGCTCGCATCGATTGCCAACTACTTCCGCGACGCCGGGTGGCGTCCAGGCCAGCCCTGGGGTGTGGCGGTTAGCGTTCCCGAAGGATTGGACCGCGCAACTCTTGGCACCACGCTCAAGAGTCCGCGATGTGCCCGCGTATTCGACAGGCATACCGGATGGAAGACGATACGCGAATGGCGCGCTCTTGGCATCGTGCCTCGATCAGGCGCCTATCTGGCGGATGACGCGATGGCGAGCCTGCTCGAGCCTGACGGTCGCGGGCGAACTGCTTATCTGCTAACCGGAAATTATAGGGTTATCCTCGATTATAACTGCTCGAACTTTTACGCCTTGTCGGTAGGACTTCTTGCAGATGAAATCAGTCGCTAGCTGGATCGGCCTTTCCGCCGCAGTGTTGCTGACCGCTTGTGGCGGCGCAAATGCTCGGGTTTCCAAGGTTTCCGACATGGCGGTGGGCGGTCCTGCGGGCGATTACCCGATGGTTCTGGGCGAACCATTCGTGGTGGATGGAACGACCTATACCCCTTCCGATACGCTGAATTACGATTCGGTCGGCTATGCGGTGGTAGATGGCGGCCAAGGGATCAGCGGCGCGCATCGCACGCTCCCGCTGCCAAGTTACGTAGAAGTGACATCGCTGGATACCGGACGCACAATTCTGGTTCGCATGACCCAGCGCGGTCCGATGCAAGGAAGCGAGCTTGTTTCGCTGTCGGCTGCTGCGTGGGCGCAACTTGGGGCTGCACCGGGCGCGCGGTTGCCGGTCCGGGTGCGCAGGGTCAATCCTCCCGAAGCCGAACGGGCGCTGTTGCGTGCTGGATCGCAGGTTCCGCAGCGGATGGATACGCCAACTGGCTTGCTTGCTGCTTTGAAACGCAAGCTGGGGATTCCCGTGGCTCCGGCGCTTGTGGCAGCATTGGACCTTCCTGCCGTTTCGCAGCCTGCACCCGTCAAACCCGCCAAGGCCCAAGGCGTCCCGGCAAAGCCGGTCGCAGCGCCCAAACCGGTGACCGCGCCGAAAGCCGCTCCGTCTGCTTCGGTGCCGCCAAAGGCAGAGCCGAAGTCGCCCGCAAAAGGCTCGTTCGTGCAAGTCGGTGCGTTTTCGTCTCGTGACCGCGCAGAGAGCGCGGCAAAGTCCGTCGGTGGTTCGGTGGCCCAGGTTGGTAAGTTCTGGCGTGTTCGCACCGGACCGCACAACGATCGTGGACAAGCCGATGCGGCGCTGGCGAAGGCGCGCGCGGCGGGCTATGCCGATGCCCGGGTCGTGACCGCGCCTTGATCCGCAAAAGGCGGGGCGGCCCTGATTGATCGGGGATTGCCGTTTGCGTGTAAAGTTCGTGACCTTGGCTCTGGGCGTGGTGATGGCCGCCATGCCCGCTGCGGCCGCCGCGCCTGAGGCGGTTGGCGTTGCGCCGATGCCGGAGATATCGGCTCCGATTGCGCTACTGCTCGATGTCGGTTCAGGCCGGGTGCTCTATGCCCGCGATGCGCACAGGCGGTTTGTGCCCGCGTCGATCACCAAGATCATGACCAGCTATGTCGCATTCGACCTGATTTCCAAGGGAAAGCTGCGCCTCGACCAGCGCATCCCCATCCGGCCCGAGACGTATCGCGCGTGGCGCAGGGTCGGCAGCACGATGTTCCTGCCATCGGATGCACAGCCAACGGTTGCCGAACTTATCGAGGGGATCGTCACGGTCTCTGCCAACGATGCCTGTGTGGTGCTGGCAGAGGGCGCGACCGGATCGGTTCCGGCGTTTACCGGGCTGATGAATGCGGCGGCGGCCGACCTTGGCATGCGCGACAGTCATTTCAACACGCCCAACGGTTGGATGGATCAGGGGCAGACCTACGTGACGGCTGCCGATCTGGCCACGTTGAGCGGCGCGTTGATGACGCGCTTTCCTGACCTTTACAGAAGGTTCTACGGCCATTCGCAGATGACGTGGAACGGAATTACCCAACCCAACCACAATCCGCTCTATGGCTTTACCCAAGGTGCTGACGGGGTGAAGACGGGGTTTACCAACGAGGCTGGCTACGGCTTTGTCGGATCGGCGGAGCGCAATGGCCGGCGGTTGGTAATGGTGCTGGGCGGCTATGACCGGCCCAAGGATCGCACCGGCCAGTCCCGCGATTTCATCGAATGGGGGTTTGGCGCTTGGAACGCACAGCAACTATTTGGAAAAGGTGCGCAAGTTGGAGTGGCAGAGGTGCAGGGCGGGGCCGAGCGCTCGGTTCAGCTGGTCGCGCCGCGTCAGTTGACCGTTACCGCGCCAGCCGGACGCAAGGTCAGCTATACGCTCGCTGTTCGCTACAAGGGGCCGCTTAAAGCACCGATTACCAAGGGTGAAACGGTCGCCAGTCTGCTCGTGCGCGTGCCCGGTGAGCCGGTGCATGTCCTGCCTCTGGTAGCAGGAGCAGCAGTTCCCAAGGGTGGCGCTTTGGCACGGTTGCGCAATGGTGCGCTGAGCACGGTCGGCCTGTGAGCGGAGTGTCAGTCATCAGGGGGCGGTTCATCGCGCTTGAAGGCGGGGAGGGTGTCGGCAAGTCGACCCAGGCGAGGCTCCTGGCTGATGCCCTGCGTGCGCGCGGACTGGAGGTGGTCACCACGCGCGAGCCGGGTGGCACGCCGGGTGCTGAAGCGATCCGCGCGCTGTTGCTCTCGAACGAGGGCGATGGCTGGGGAACTCGGGCCGAGGCGCTGCTGTTTGCGGCGGCGCGAGCCGATCATGTCGAGAAGCTGATTGCACCTGCGCTGGCACGCGGGGCTTGGGTGGTCTGCGACCGCTTCATCGACAGCAGCCGCGCCTATCAGGGCGGTGGCGGGGGTCTGAGCGATGCCGAGGTGATGACACTTCATGCGATTGGCAGCGGAGGGCTGATGCCCGATCGGACGCTGGTGCTGACCGTAGCACCGGAAATGGCTGCGCAGCGTCTGGCCTTGCGAGACGGTGACGTTGCCGACAGGATAGGCGGTCGGGGGAGTGACTATCACGCCAAAGTTGCGGCGGCCTTTCTTGCCTGTGCGAGCGCAGACCCTGACCGTTCTGCCGTCATAGCGGCGGAGGGTGACCCGAGCGTTGTTCATGGCGGGATCATGGCCGCGCTCGCCGACCTTTTACCGTCATGACGTCAATGATCGGCCATGATCAAGCGTGGTTGCAATGGCGGGCGGCCCTGTCTGGCGCCCGGATGCATCATGGCTGGTTGCTCGCCGGGCGCGAGGGGTTGGGAAAAGCCACCTTTGCGCAGGCAGCTGCAGCCGAACTGGTGGCGGAGCCAGGTGTGCCGCAGCCCCCCATCGCCATGCACCCCGATATTCTGACGCTGCGCCCGCTTCCAGCCAACGAAGACGAGGCGAAAAAGCGGGACGATGGGAAGCCGTTCCTGACCAAGCGGAACATCTCCGTAGACCAGATCCGCGAAATTCAGCGGCGGCTGACAACGCGGCCGACGCTTGGGCCACGCCGAGCCGTCATCATCGACTCTGCTGACCAGCTCGAGAAGGGGGCAGTGAACGCGCTTTTGAAAAGCCTTGAGGAGCCGCCGCAAGGCACATTCTTCCTGTTGGTGGCCCACGCGTTGGGACGGCTGCTGCCTACCGTGCGTTCACGTTGCCTGATCGTGCGTTTCAATCCGCTGACCGACGCCGAGGTGGCGCGCGCGCTCGATACCGCTGCGCCGCAGCTCGATAGCGAGACGAGGAACGCCGCCCTCGCAGTCGCAGGCGGTTCGCCGGGTGCCGCACTTGCTTTTGCCGAGCAGAATCTCGGGAAGGCGCAGGCCATCTTCACCGCACTGATCGAGCGTGGCGACCCCGATCTGGCGCTGCGCGGCGCGCTTTCGGGAGCGCTCGGATTGCGGCCCGACCGCGAACGTCAGTTGGCGGCCATCGAGGCTGCGCGGATGACCGTCGTCCGCGCCCTGGGGCAAGTGGACGACGCAGCGAAACTGCGACTGGCCGAGGCGCATTCGCGGCTCGTCCGGTTGGCGGGCGAGGCACCGATCTACAATTTCGATCCGGGAATGCTGCTGATGGAAATCGGGTCCTTGCTGGCATCGGCGGGTCCGACTAGGGAACTGCTCTAAGCCCCAATTCCCCGACAGGAAAGCGAACTGCCCGATGGGCGAGCCCTATTACATCACCACCGCCATCAGCTATCCCAATGGCAAACCTCATATCGGTCACGCTTATGAAGCGATTGCTGCCGACGTCATAGCGCGCTTTCAACGCGCGCTCGGCCGCGACGTGCGTTTTCAGACGGGGACCGATGAGCACGGCTTGAAGATGGCGCAGAAAGCGCGCGAGACGGGTGTGTCACCGCGCGAACTATCTGATGAAATGTCGTCGTATTTCATAAAGATGTGCGATGACTTGGACATCTCTTATGATGTTTTCATTCGCACCACGGAAGAGCGTCATCACGCGTCGGTTCAGGAACTATGGCGGCGGATGGAAGCCAAGGGCGATCTCTATCTCGATCGCTACGAAGGCTGGTATTCGATCCGCGACGAAGCTTACTACGATGAAAGTGAACTGGCAGCGGATGAAGGCGGTGAAAAGCTTTCGCCACAAGGTACGCCAGTCGAGTGGACCGTCGAGGAGAGCTGGTTCTTCCGGCTATCCAAATATGCCGAACCACTGCTCGCGCTTTACAACGAGAATCCGCAGTTCATCCAGCCTGACGGTCGGCGCAACGAGGTGATGCGGTTCGTGGAAGGCGGACTTCGCGACCTTTCCGTCTCGCGCACAAGTTTCGACTGGGGCGTAAAGGTTCCGGGCAGCGATGGGCATGTGATGTATGTCTGGGTCGATGCCCTCGCCAATTACCTGACCGGCCTGGGTTTCCCCGATGAAAGTGGCGACTTTGCAAGGTATTGGCCTGCAAACCTCCACCTTATCGGCAAAGATATCGTGCGGTTCCATACCGTCTATTGGCCAGCCTTCCTGATGAGCGCCGACATTGCCCTGCCAGATCAGGTGTTCGGACACGGATTCCTGCTCAATCGGGGCCAGAAGGAATCCAAGTCGCTCGGCAACGTCACCGATCCACTGGAATTGGCGGAACGTTTCGGCGTCGATCCGCTGCGCTATTTCCTTATGCGCGAAGTGGCGTTCGGGCAGGATGGTTCCTACTCGCCCGAGGCCATCGTGACGCGCTGCAATGCCGAACTGGCGAACAGCTATGGCAATCTCGTGCAGCGCGTTCTTTCCATGATTTTCAAGAATATGGACGGGACTCTGGAGACGTTTTCCAGCACGGATGATGATGACGTTTTGCTTGCTGCCGTCTTCAGTGCGTGCCGTGATGAGCTGCCGCGCGAGTTCGAGGCGCTCAACTTCTCCGCCGGAATTGACGCTTGGATGAAGGGCGTGTTCGCCTGCAATGCCTATGTCGATGAGCAGGCGCCGTGGTCTCTGCGAAAAACCGATCCTGACCGCATGAAGGCGGTCTTGCTGACCTTGTTCATGGCGATCCGCGACCTCACCATCGCAATTGCGCCGGTGGTACCAGCCTCGGCACACAAGGTGCTCGATCAGATTGGCATCCCTGCCGACCAGCGGGACTTCGCAGCGTTGACCGATGCGGACTGGTACATGGCCCGCGTGGCGACTGGCGAGAAGCTCGGCGCACCATCGCCCGCGTTTCCGCGGCTCGAAATGCCAGAGGACACCGGCACGGCATGATGCTGATCGATTCACACTGCCATTTGAACTACAAGGGGCTGGTTGAAGACCAGCGCCAAGTGCTTGTTCGCGCGCGCGAAAGTGGTGTGCGAGGGTTTCTCAACATCTCGACCAGGCGGAGCGAGTGGGAAGCAATTGTCGCCACGGCCGAGCGTGAGAATGACGTTTGGGCGAGCATCGGCATCCATCCCCATGAGGCAGATGCCCACGCCGATCTGGGGGAAGCCGCGCTGCTTGATGCTTCCGCGCATCCGCGAGTTATCGGGATCGGCGAAACCGGGCTCGACTATTACTACGATCATTCGGACCGGCAGGTGCAGCAGGATCTGTTCCGCGTGCACATTCGTGTGGCCCGCGAGACCGGCCTTCCCATCATCATCCATACCCGCGATGCCGAGGACGACACCGCCCGGATCATTGAGGAAGAAATGGGGAAGGGGGCCTTCCCCGCGCTGATCCACTGCTTCACCGCGTCAGCCGCATTTGGCGCCCGAATGCTCGAACTTGGCCTGACCATTTCACTGTCTGGCATCGTGACATTCAAGAATGCCAAGGACTTGCAGGCAGTTGCTGCCAATCTACCTGATGACAGGATATTGGTCGAAACCGATGCGCCGTTCCTCGCGCCGATCCCGCATCGCGGCAGAACGTGCGAGCCTGCCTACGTTGCCGATACTTGCGCGTTTGTCGCTGCCTTGCGTGGAACCACCAAGGAAGCGTTGGCGGACGTGACTGGCGCCAATTTCTTCAAGCTTTTCAGCAAGGCATCGCTGTGAAGTTGACTGTGCTTGGATCGGGCACGTCGACGGGCGTCCCGCGCATCGGCAACGACTGGGGCGATTGCGATCCTGCAGAGCCGCGCAACCGCCGCTCCCGCGTTGCGATCATCGTCGAGGGTGATGACGGTAGCCGTTTGCTGGTGGACACGCCCACAGATCTGCGCAGCCAGTTCCTGGCGTGCGATATCGACCGGGTCGACGGCGTGCTGTGGACACACGATCATGCCGATCATTGCCATGGGATCGATGACTTGCGCCCGCTGCGCTATGGCCGCGCTGGGCCGATACCTGGCTACGCGGCGGGTGAAACGGTTCGGCGCTTGCGACAGCGCTTCGGTTATGTTTTCGCGGGGCAGCACGGCTATCACACGATTTGCGAGATCGACAACCTTGACCGCGTCCGGATGATCTGCGGCATTGCCATTGGCCATTGCCAGATGCCGCACGGCCCAGCGCAATCGACAGCATTTCGTTTTGATCAAAGCGGGAAATCAATTGGTTACGCGACAGACTTCAGCGAGATTACCGCAGAGATGGTCAGTCTTTTTTATGGCGTTGACCTTCTGGTCGTGGATTGCCTGAGGCGCAAACCGCATCCCACGCACGCGCATCTTGAAATGTCGCTGGAACTGATTGACGCAGCAAGAGCCAATCGCGGCATTCTTACGCATCTCGACAAGTCGATGGACTACCGGACACTGTGCATTGAAACGCCAAGCCACGTCGAACCAGCGTTCGATGGGATGGAGATTGCCTTGTGAACGGTGACGACATCACCCGTATCGTTGCTTTGTCGATGTCGTTGGTGCTGATCGTTGCGAATCTGCGTGGTAAGCAGCTGGGGTTGTCCGATGGTTTGCGAATGGCCGCATTGTGGGGCTTTCTGATCACGGCAATCGCACTTGTTTTCTCGATAGTGGGCATGTGAGCGCCAAAGCGACTGATCGGTAATTTACATAATACTTATTATCAATTCCATCTCCGGAGCAGCACGTGACCGTTTCTGGCGACCTTTCCCCTTCCACCTCCGGCTTGCAGCGATTGCACGCCATCATGGCGCGGCTACGTGATCCTGCGCGCGGTTGCGAATGGGACATTGCGCAGACCTTTTCCACGATTGCACCGTACACGATCGAGGAAGCCTACGAAGTCGAAGACGCGATCGCGCGCAACGACATGACGGCGCTGAAGGAAGAACTTGGAGACTTGTTGCTCCAGGTTGTATTTCACGCCCGCATGGCCGAAGAGCTCAGGCTGTTCTCATTCGATGATGTTGCCGCCACGATTTCCGACAAGTTGGAAGCGCGGCATCCGCATGTTTTCGGTGATGAAAACGACACCGGCCAATCGCGGGAGGATCGCTGGGAGAGCGCCAAGGCGAATGAGCGCGCTGCCAAAGGCGCGCAGAGTGCTCTCGATGGCGTGGCTTTGGCACTTCCAGCATTGATTCGCGCCGAGAAGCTACAGAAACGCGCTGTCCGCGTCGGATTTGACTGGCCTGACCCGGCCGGTGCCGTTTCTAAAGTTATCGAGGAATTGGAAGAACTTGACCATGCAAGTTCAGACGAAGAGCGAGTTGCCGAGGCGGGCGATTTGTTGTTCGCCGCGGTGAACGTAGTGCGCAAGTATGGTGTCGCACCTGAGGATGCATTGCGCGCTGCCAATGCCAAGTTCCAGCGGCGGTTTGTGGGGATGGAGACCCTCGCCGCGGGAACATTTGCCGACCTCACGCTTGAGGAGCAGGAGGCACTTTGGCAGCAGGTCAAGCGTTCAGAGCGCGGTGAAACGGCCTAGTTCGCGCGGTGTAAGGCGCACCGTGATACGCATTGCCGGACCGCCTCGGTCGTCGTCGATCTGGGTCTCACCCAGAATGTCGCCGTGCGCATGCAGCCACGCCAAGCGCTGACCGTCGGATAGCGGAACAGTGAGTTCCAGCGTTTGTGCCGTTCCGGTGAGCATTTCACCAAGACGGGTGAGCAACGCATCGACTCCCTCGCCGGTCATCGCGGAAATCGGCACGACCGGCGCGTCGGGAACTTTTGCTGCGATCAGATCCCGGCGCATGGCCTGATCTTCTGGCGCGAGCAGGTCCCATTTGTTCCAAGCCTCGATCACCGGGATGGTCGGCCCACCTTCCCCGTTGACTCCGAGGTCGGCGAGGATCTGTTCGACCTCCAACTTCTGATCAGCGGTGGCGGGATTGGCGACGTCGCGGACGTGGACGATCACATCTGCGGCGGTGACTTCCTCAAGTGTGGCCCGAAAGGCCGCCACAAGTTGCGTCGGAAGTTCGGAAATGAAGCCAACCGTGTCGGACAGGATCGCCTTGTCCACGCCAGGCATCCGGATTGCGCGCATTGTCGGGTCGAGCGTGGCGAAGAGGAGATCTTCGGCCATCACGGCTGCGCCGGTCAAGCGATTGAACAACGTCGATTTTCCAGCATTGGTATAGCCGACGAGCGCGATAACGGGCCAAGGCGCGCGCTGGCGACGCTCTCTGTGCAATCCGCGCGTGCGGCGGACCTGCTCGAGTTCCTTGCGGAGGCGCGCCATGCGGTTACGGATCAGGCGGCGGTCGGCCTCGATCTGAGTTTCACCGGGGCCACCGAGGAAGCCGAAGCCACCGCGCTGGCGTTCAAGGTGAGTCCACGAGCGGACCAGGCGGCCGGCCTGATAATCGAGATGCGCGAGTTCGACCTGCAAGCGGCCTTCGGCAGTGGCTGCGCGCTCGCCGAAGATTTCGAGAATCAGCCCGGTGCGGTCGATGACCTTGCGCTTGAGTTTGTCCTCAAGGTTGCGCTGCTGGATCGCCGAGAGCGACCCATCGATGATGACCAGTTCGGCATCTGACTGGTTGCAGGCTACGCCGATGCGCTCGACCTGACCCTCGCCGAACAGCGTGGACGGGCGAACGGCGCGAATCGGCAGGATGAAGGCATCGACCACTTCGATGCCGATCGCGCGGGCAAGGCCCTGCCCTTCTTCGAGCCGCGAGTCTGCATCCGTACCAAGCCCCCCTCCCCGCTGTTTGATATCGGGGAGGACGACAATGGCGCGGGCGCCGCGACTGACTTCACCGGCAACTTCGCCGGTATTGTTGCCAAATTCAAAAGTGCTCAGGAATCCTCACCATCCCAGTCACCCGTCAAATCGACGTGACCGGCGGGCTGAATTGTTGAAACGGCATGCTTGTAGGCAAGCTGGACGTAGCCCTCCCGCTCCAGCAACATGCAGAACAGATCGTACGATGCGACCTTGCCCTGCAGCATGACCCCGTTGACCAGGAACATCGTGACCTGAACACCGGAATCGCGCACGCTGGACAGGAAAACTTCCTGCAAGAGCCGCGCCTTGCGTCCGTTCTCTTCGCCCGACGTCTGGAAGTGGGCGACCGACAGTTGCTGGCCGGGCATGATCGTCGAGATCGCGTGCTTGTAGACCAGCTGTGACTGACCATCGCGGCGAAGCAGGATCGAGAAGTTGTCAAACCAGGTGACGATGCCCTGCAGTTTGACGCCCTTCACAAGAAACATCGTGACCGGAATTTTGTTCTTGCGCAGATGGTTGAGGAACAGATCCTGCAGGTTCTGGCCTTTGCCACCGCTTGGGCCGGCAACAGCTGCCGGAACTACAACGTCGGCTTCAGGTGCGGGTTCAGGCTTCGCGCGAGGACGTGCGGTGAGGGTCTTTCCGGTCATTCATGTGACTCCGTTTTATATTGGCTTGGCCCGTAAACGGGCTTTCGCGATCAGGCCTTTGCAGCATTTGCTGTTCGGGCCGGTTTCAAGAGCAAGTGTAAGTCGTGCCGACCGATGCGTAAACCGGGGAAATTGCAGCGAGTTCCGAATTAATGCGTATTCACGAAGCTATTCGTCTTCTTCGCCTTCCTTGCGCTCGGCCATGCCAAGTAGCTTGAGCTTGCGGTGAAGCGCCGAGCGCTCCATCCCGATGAAGCTGGCAGTCTTGGAAATATTGCCGGAAAACCGGCGAATCTGTACCTTCAGGTATTCGCGTTCGAAGTTCTCGCGCGCCTCGCGCAAGGGCACACCCATCAGCGCCGAGCCGCCGGTGTCTCCGCCCATTGGCGTGCTGACGATTTCCGATGGCAGCATGTCGGCATCGATCCGGGCAAGCCGGTCACGCGGGGCGAGGATGACCGTACGTTCAACCACGTTACGAAGCTGGCGGACGTTGCCGGGCCAGTCGTAGCTCTGCATGGCGGCCATCGCTTCGGGCGTGATCGCAGGTGGTGGCACGCCCTGTTCGTTGGCGTGGCGGGCGAAGAAATGATCGACAAGTGCAGGAATATCCTCGCGGCGGTCGGTCAGCGATGGGATAGCAACGGGAACGACGTTGAGTCGATAATAGAGGTCCTCGCGGAAGCGGCGCTCGGCGATTTCCTTTTCGAGCGGGCGTGACGAGGAAGATACGACTCGTACATCGACGCGCAACTGGCGGTGGCCGCCAACCCGGACGAACGATTGTTCGGTCAGCACGCGCAGGATGCGCGCCTGGCTCGAGGCAGGCATGTCCGACACTTCGTCGAGGAACAGTGTGCCGCCGTCGGCCATCTCGAGCAGCCCTGCCCGGACCAGCTTGCCGTCAATCTCTTCGCCGAACAGTTCCTGCTCGAAGCGTTCGGGGGTGATACGCGCGGAGTTGACCGTGACGAAGGCATTCTGGGCGCGCGGGCTCCACGAATGGAGCAGGCGCGCGGCCACCTCCTTGCCCGAGCCGGCAGGGCCTGTGATCAGCAGCCGGCTGCCGGTATTGGCGACGCGCTTCAGGGTGGCGCGGACCTGGTTGATCGCTGAACTGTTGCCGGTGAATTCGTCTGACATGCCGAAGTCCTGGCGCAGGCGCGCGTTCTCGCGGCGCAGGCGTTCGGTTTCGGTGGCTCGTTCGACCAGCAACAAGAGGCGCTCGGCCTCGAACGGCTTTTCGAGGAAATCCATCGCGCCGCGGCTGATCGCCGAGACGGCCGTATCGATGTTGCCGTGGCCCGAAAAGATGATCACCGGCAACTCCGGCTCGCGCTTCTTGATCTCGTCGAGCACTTCGAGCCCGTCCATCGGGCTGCCGTGCAGCCAGACGTCGAGCAACACGAGCGAGGGGCGGCGTTCGTCTATGGCGGCCAGCGCCGCGGTGCTGTCGGCGGCTAGGCGACACCCGTAACCTTCGTCGCTGAGGACGCCGGCCACGAGTTCGCGAATGTCGCGTTCGTCGTCAACGATGAGGATATCGAGTGCCATTTTGGGTCCTGTCAGTCCTGTTCGGCGCCGTTGCCGTTAGTCTGTGAAAGTGGATCGCGGGCGAAGCGCATGGTGACGCGCGTGCCGCCGCCCGGTTCAGGCGTGAAGGCCATTTCGCCGCCATGTTCCTCGACGATCTTGTGGACGATGGCGAGACCCAGGCCCGTGCCCTTTTCGCGAGTGGTCATGTAAGGTTCTAGAATGCGCTCGCGCTCAGCCGGGAGGCCGATGCCATTGTCGGTAACGCTTACCGTAACAGTATCCACATCGCCTGCGAGCGTCACGGCGATGCGGCCCTTGTAGTCAATTCCTTCGACTTTGGCCTTGCTTTCAATAGCTTCGATTGCGTTTTTAAGCACGTTGGTCATGCATTGGCCGAACTGATGGCGGTCGCACTGGATCGGTACGTTCGGTTCGTCGCAGGCAAAGCTGTAAGCAATTTCGGTATGAGCCACTTCCTGCAGGAACAGCGATTGGCGAACAAGATCGCTGGCGTCCTCGGCGCGGAACACTGGCTTGGGCAGGCGCGCGAAGGAGGAGAACTCGTCGACCATCTTGCGCAGGTCACCCACCTGCCGGATGATCGTGTTGGTCAGTTCTTCGAACAATTCAGGATCGGTTTCGATCTGGCGGCCGTACCGGCGCTTTAGGCGCTCGGTCGCAAGCTGGATCGGGGTCAGCGGGTTCTTGATCTCGTGCGCGATACGCCGGGCAACGTCTGACCATGCCGCGCGGCGCTGGTCGAGCAACTGGCGGGTGATGTCTTCGAACGTGATGACATGGCCGTTGCTGTCCTCGACCACGCGGACGGCAAGCGTGCGCAAGTCACCACCGAGTGGATGCTGGATGACGTTGTTTGGCTGGCGCGAGGCGACAAGCTGCGCAAACACTGGCGAGACTTCGGCCAGTGTCTTTCCAATGGGGGACTCGGCGCCGGGATCGCGCATCAGCCGCAGGGCCGATGGATTGATCAGCTGGATCGCCCCGTCGCGGCCGATCGAGACGATGCCTGCGGTGATCGATTCCAGCACGGCCTCGATGAAGGCGCGGCGCACT
Organism: Novosphingobium sp. MMS21-SN21R; assembly: GCF_031846015.1. Taxonomy (GTDB): domain Bacteria; phylum Pseudomonadota; class Alphaproteobacteria; order Sphingomonadales; family Sphingomonadaceae; genus Novosphingobium. The sequence continues at coordinate 1,818,672 of NZ_JAVRDU010000001.1, forward strand.
TCAAGCTGAGCATTGGCCTTAACGAGTGCCTGCGTCTGCCCCTCGAGTTGCTGGGTCATGCGGTTGAACGCGCGCGCGAGGAGGCCGATTTCGTCGGTGCCGCTGCTCTGCGCGACTCGCATGGCGAAGTTGCCGCTGCCGATAGTCCGGGCTGCGGAGACGAGTTCCGCCAGTGGAGCGACCTGCCGGTCGGCAAAGCGCAGCGCCGCCCAGACGGCCACCCCGACCAGCATGAGACTGACCCCGAACAGCGCGAGATTGAAGCGCAGTTGCAGCGCCCTCGCCCGCGTGGTCAGCATGTCATAAGATTTGAGTACGGTCTGCGCGCGCTCCCACTGCTCGAGCGCGAGCGCGTTGGATGTGCGCGCAGCGTAGAGGAAGATGCCGCGGCGCTTGTCGATTGGCGTGACAGCTTCGATCCGCTCGGCCGAAGCGTTCACAACGACGATCTCGCCGGCATCGAGGCGCTTCAGATCCTCCGAGGTGACGCGTTGCTGGCGATCGGCCTTTTCCGGATCCACGATGGCAGCGGTGCGCAAAGTACCATCGGGCGCGCGTTCGAGAATGGCGGATTCGTTTAGTTTGCGGCCGAGAACCTGGTAGGAATAACCTTCGGCAAACTCGGTCGAGGTTATCGATGCCTGATTGAGGTAATCGCGGATGTCGCCCGCCATGGCGACGGTTTCATTGCCGACATCGCGCAGCTTGTCCTCGTAATAGCCTTGAGCAAGCTTGTTGGCGTTTTCGAGCATCCCGCGCGAATTATCTGAGAACCAGAACTCAACGCCCGACTGAAACAGGAGCGAAGCAAACACCACGACCAGCAGGGTCGGGATTGCGGCGATCAGCGAGAACAACCACACCAGCCGGATGTGCAGCCGTCCGCTCGACCCAAGGAGGCTGCGCGTGGCGCGGCGGATGGCAAGGCGGCGGCCACCGAGCACCAGCAGCGCCATGGCCGGTACCAGCGTACCGATGAGCAGGCTCGACGTCAGCCGCGAGGGCAAAATCTGAGCTTGCTCGCTCGATCCGGTGACAGTCAGCCAGCTAACCGCGACCATCAGCGCAAAGATGGCCGAGGCCGCAATCTCGAGCAGCAGAAAGACGTTGGCGCGGCGAAGGCTGACAAGCACGCGCCGCCACCAACGTGGCATGCGCCGAACCTTTGCTGAGCCGTTGTGCTGCATAGTTGCACTATAACAACACCCCCTGTTGCCGAAATGCAAGGGGAAACCGACGAACGACGCGCGCTGCGGTATCTACCGGGTTTGGTCAGTCTCTTGGAACGGCAGTCTCTGGCAGAATGCCAAGGTCGGCCAAGCGCTTGCGCAGCGTGTTACGGTTGATTCCGAGTATCTGCGCGGCGCGTAGTTGATTACCGCCGGTCTGTGACAGAATGGCCCTGAACAGGGGCCGTTCGAACGCAGCCAGCGCAGCATCGTAGACTTCACCGGGTGCAGGAGCGTTCACTGCGAGCCAATTTGTGACGGCAGCACCCATGTCTTGGGATATGTCGCCAGACTCTGTGGGCCGAGCGGATACGCCGCCCTCACCTTGCGCGAGCAGAGGCTCGATCGTCGCAGAATCGATCACCTCATCGCGCGCGAGCAGGGCAAGTCGATAAATGAAGTTTCGCAACTCACGAACGTTGCCGCGCCATGGCTGTCGGGCCAGAATGTCGGCACCGGCCTGGGTCAGTTGGCGGCGCGGCAAGCCCTCTGTCGCTGCCTTGGCGAGAAAATGGCGCGACAGAGCGTCAATGTCGTCGGCCCGATCGCGCAAGGGCGGCAACTCGATGGGGACGACCGCCAAGCGGTAATAGAGGTCCTCGCGGAATGTGCCTGCGGCGATCATCGGCAGGAGATCGCGATTGGTGGCGGCGACGATACGGCAATCGAGCGTGATTTCATCACGGCCGCCGACACGGCGGATCTTGCCAGACTGCAAGGCGCGCAGGAGTCTGGTCTGGGCCTGCATCGGCATGTCGCCGATTTCATCGAGGAACAGCGTTCCCCCGCTTGCCTGTTCGAATTTTCCGATGGACCGAGCGACTGCGCCGGTGAAAGCCCCCTTTTCGTGCCCGAACAGTTCGCTCTCGATCAGTTCGCCAGGAATAGCAGCAGTGTTGACCGCGATGAATGGGCCAGAGCGGCGATTGCCCAACTGATGGATCGCCTCGGCAACCAGTTCCTTGCCCGTGCCGGATTCGCCGAGGATCAACACGGTCAGATCGTTGCGCAAAACGCGCGTGATCATGCGATAGACGGCCTGCATTGCCGGGCTGCGTCCGACCAGTGGCAAGCCCTGCGGAACGTCCTGCGGCACATCGAGCCCGATGGCTTCGGCCTTGCCGATGGCCTGCGTGACCGTCCGGATCAGTTCTTCGAGATCGAAGGGTTTAGGGAAGTATTCGAAGGCGCCAGTGTCGCTCGCGCGGACGGCAGTATCGAGCGTGTTCTGGGCGGAGAGGATGATGATCGGCAGGCCGGGATCGGCTTCGCGCACGCGGCCGATGGTTTCGATGCCGTCGCCGTCGGTCAGCATCACGTCGGTCAGGAGCAGGTGATAGGCGTGGGCGGCGAGGAACCGGTCGCGCCCTGCTATGGAATCGCAGCGGTCGACCGTAAAGCCTTCGGCTTCGAGGGCCGCGGTGATGACTAGCGCAATCGAGGCATCATCTTCGACAAGAAGCACGCGCTTGCTCATTCGACCGGGACCGATCCTGCTACGGGCAGATGGATGCGAAAGTGGGTCCATGCCCCGAGTTCGTCGCGATCATGGGTAATGCGGCCATTCATTTCGCGCACAAGTTTCTGGACAAGTGCAAGGCCGAGGCCTTGTCCGTTCTTCTTGCCGGTAACGAATGGCTCGAAGATATGGTCGCGCAGGGCGGGATCGATGCCGGGACCATTGTCGGACACGCGCAGTTCGATTGGCAGGCGGAGCGGTTTCCCGCCCGGCCCGGCATGAAGCTGGATACCGCTGGCAAAGCGGGTGCGCACCGCAATGCGCGGGGTTGGCCGACCCGCGCATGCTTCGCGCGCATTGCTCATCAGATTGAGCAGTACTTGTACCAGCGAATCCGGGTTGGCCATGATCGGCGGGAGCGAGGGATCGAACTCTTCCTCGATCGCAACCGGTTCTGGCGCGCCTGCGGCAATGACCGCCTGCGCGCGGCGTACTGCTTCGTGCAGATTGCACGGCTGTGCGGGTTCGGTCCTGCGGCGCGAGAGCGACTGCATCTGGTCGATCAGCTTGGCGATCCGATCCACCTCGGCGGTGATCAAGCCGGTCATCGCACGGTCGCTTTGTGAAAGCTTGCGGTCGAGCAGCTGCGCCGCGCCGCGAATACCTGCGAGCGGGTTCTTGATTTCGTGCGCCAGCACCTCGGGTGCGCGCAGGGCAATACCTTCGCCGCCACCTGCGCCGCGTCCATCGCCGGAGAGCGCTTCGACGCCGACGCCTTCGTGGAGCATCAGCAACTGCCAGCCCGGACAATGCGTGACCGGACTGGTCATCACATCGAACGGGCGCGGGGCCTGCCCGCGTATCTGGACACGCACACCGCGCGCGAACAACTGGGCCTCACCCTCGGCCAAGCGCCCGAGAATCAGCGGTTCGTCGAATTCAAACAGTTCCGCGACAGACTTGCCAACGAGGCGGCGGGTGCCCTGCCCCAGCAACTGTTCGGCAGCGGGATTGACTGCCGCCACCTTGAGATCCGGATCAAGCTGCAGCAGCGCGATGGGAAGGCTCGCGACGACGCGTTTGGGATCGGGCTTCTGCCCGGCCTCTTGCCTGCGCCAGTCGGGCAGCGCAATCATGCTGCCGCGCGCCGCTCCGCCGGATCGGTGGCTGCGGCGGGCAACTGGTGCTCGATGGCACGGCCATAAAACTCCGCAAGGCTGGCGAGGACCGCTTCGGGATCGTCGATGAAGTTGACCTTGTTACGGAAATCGGCGGAACCGTGGAGGCCCTTGGTGTACCAGCCCATGTGCTTGCGCGCCATGTTGACCCCGGTCACCGTGCCGTAATGCTCCTGCATAGCGTGGTAGTGTTCGACGATCAGCGCATATTGCTCAGGCAGCGTGGGATCGGCCCGGCGCTCTCCGGTCTGTAGCCAGTGCATCATCTGGCCGAGCAACCACGGGCGACCGTAGGAGCCGCGCCCGATCATGACACCGTCCGCGCCGCTCTGCTCGATGGCGGTGGCGACGTCCTCGATCGTGCAGATGTCGCCGTTGACGATGACGGGCACTGACACCGCGTTTTTCACGCTGCGTACGAAGGCCCAATCGGCATTGCCCTTGTAAAGCTGGTTGCGGGTGCGCCCATGAACCGTGATCATCTTCGCACCGATATCCTCGGCAATGCGGGCGAGTTCGGGCGCGTTGAGGCTGTCATGGCACCAGCCCATCCGCATCTTGACCGTCACCGGCACCTTCACCGCCTTTACCGTCGCTTCGATCAGGCGCGTGGCGAGCGGAATGTCGCGCATCAGGGCTGACCCTGCATCGCCGTTGACGACCTTGCGCACCGGGCAGCCCATGTTGATGTCGATGATCGCCGCGCCCTTGTCCTCTGACAGCTTGGCGGCTTCGGCCATCTGTTCCGGATCGCAGCCGACGAGCTGCATCGACACCGGTTCCTCGATCGGGTGCCATGCCGCCTTCTGCACCGACTGGCGGGTCTCGCGGATTGCGGCCGGGCTTGCAATCATCTCGGTTACATTCAGGCCTGAGCCGAAGCGGCGGACAATCGTGCGGAAAGGCAGGTCAGAGACCCCTGTCATGGGCGCGAGCACGACCGGCCAGTCGACCGTGACGGGGCCGACCTGGATGGGCTTGAGCTGCGGAGGGACGGGGACTTCGGACATGCGCTGATTTCTGCCTAAAAAACAGGCACGCGCTTAGTCGATTGCGGCGCGTGCGGCAAGGCTGTTGCTCCAGATGGGCATGCGCTGGTAGAGGCGCGCGCAATGGATAAGCCCAATTCCCCTAACACTGTGACTGTTGCTGCCGTGGTCGTGGCCGCAGGAAAGGGCCTGCGCACGGGCGGAGCGGTGCCAAAGCAGTTCGTGACATGGCGGGGCAAGCCATTGGTGTGCCATTCGGTCGAGGCGCTGATTGCGGGCGGTGCAGCGCCCGTTGTCGTGGCGATCCCGGAAGGCTGGGACAAAGTTGCCAGTGGGGCTTTGGCAGATATTCCCGGGGTTCGCCTCGTCCAAGGTGGACTGACCCGGCAGGAATCGGTGCGGTTGGCGCTGGAAGCGCTGGTCGATGGCGCACCCTCGCGCGTGTTGATTCACGATGCTGCGCGGCCTGTACTGCCTTCGGATGTGATCGACCGGTTGCTGGAGGCGCTGGATCGTGGCCCAGCGGCAATCCCGGTGCTGCCCGTGGTAGACAGCCTGGTGCGCGGGGATGACGGGGCGATGGCGTCCAAGGTTGAGCGCGACGGATTGCACCGGGTTCAAACACCGCAAGCCTTCGACTTTGGCGCAATTCTGTCTGCCCATCGCAACTGGCACGGTGCCGATGACGCCGGAGACGACGCGCAAGTCGCCGTGGCGGCAGGGTATGAGGTGCTCCTTGTCCCAGGCGACGAGGCATTGCGCAAAGTGACCTTCGCTGCCGATCTTGAGGAATCCGACATGACTCCAGCGTCCCGCACCGGCATGGGTTTTGATGTGCACCGCCTGGTGGAAGGCGAAGAGCTATGGCTTTGCGGAGTCAGAATCCCTCATAGCAAGGGGCTTTCCGGCCATTCCGATGCGGATGTTGCCATACATGCGCTGGTTGATGCCCTGCTGGGTGCGATTGCAGCGGGCGACATCGGCGACCATTTCCCGCCGGACGACCCGCAGTGGAAGGGCGCTTCGTCCGACAGGTTTCTGGCCCACGCGGCCAAGTTGGTGCGCGAGGCGCGCTGCCGTATCGCCCATGTTGACCTGACGATCATTTGCGAGTCGCCAAAGATTGGACCGCACAAACTGGCGATGCGCGAAACGCTTGCCCGGATTCTCGGGATTGACTTGGGGGCCGTCTCGGTCAAGGCGACGACCACGGAACGCCTCGGCCTGACCGGTCGGGGAGAAGGTATTGCGGCGCAGGCCGTTGCCACCGTTATCGCGGCCTGAACCCGCAGGAGTTGATCGTATGACGCTTTTTCGGAAGGTGCTGATGGCTGGTGCTGGACTTGCTCTGGCACAAGGCCAGCTGGCACACGCAGCAACCAATGCAGAGGGTTGCCTCAGCGAAAGCGAAGTCGGCGCGCTGGTAGGCTACGCCCTCCCCTCGGTGCTCGACGGAGCAATGAAGGCATGCAAGCCACATCTGGCGACCAACGGTTTCTTTGCAACGCGCGGCGGCGAGTTCGTCAATCGCTACGCCGCGCGCAAGAATGCGAATTGGCCGGTTGCCAAGGCCGCCTTCTTCAAGCTTGGCGGAGCTAAGAACGACAAGATGGGCGAGACGATCAAGGCCCTGCCCGACAATGCCCTGCAACCTTTCGTCGAGGCGATGGTTTCGGAGATGGTCGGCGGCGAAATCAAGCCGGGCCAGTGCACCGCAATCGAACGCGGTGTTCGCATTCTTTCCCCGCTTCAGCCCGAAAACACCGCAGAACTGATCACTTTCGTGGTCGTGCTGGCGGACAAGCCGAAGGCCGGAAAGGTCTCATCGCTTCCTATCTGCAAGGCTTCAACTTAAACCATGGACAGCATTCTTCCCGCCGAGATCGGCGATCTTGCGCGCAAGGTTGTCGAGGCGAACATCGCGCTGGGCCGAAAGGTTGCCGTGGCCGAGAGCTGCACGGGCGGGCTTGTTGCGGCTGCATTGACAGAAATTCCGGGAAGCTCGGCAGTGCTCGACCGTGGTTTTGTCACATATTCCAACGAATCCAAGATGCAGTTGCTCGGTGTGTCGGAGGACGTGATTGACACGTTTGGCGCCGTCTCAATCGCCGTTGCGTGGTCGATGGCGCAGGGCGCGCTGAAGAAATCTGGCGCGGACGTTGCCGTGGCCATCACCGGAGTTGCCGGGCCCGACGGTGGAACGGATCAGAAGCCAGTCGGAACCGTGGTTTTCGCTTGCGCCAGACGCGGCGAGGACCCGGAAGCCCATAACGCCGAACTCAAGCTGTTTGCCGATGCGAAGACGCGCGCCGACGTCCGCTTTCAGGCGACGATCTGTGCGCTGGAGCTATTGTTCCCGTAAAGCTGGGCGGCACGCTTCTCAAAAGCGCCAACCATCTTGCGGAAGGCCGAATCGAGATATTGCCCGGCAAGTTTTTCGAAGATCGCGTTGCGGAACGTGAAGTCGACACAGAAATCGACAGTGCACCCGCCATCGGCCGTGGGCGTGAACGTCCAGTCGTTCTCCAACTGCTTGAGCGGGCCTTCGATATATTCGACGCGGATCGACCGGGGCCGCTCCTTGTAGACGCGAGAGGTGAACTTCTCCCGCAGGGCGCTGAAACCGACAAGCATGTCGGCCACCATCACCGTTTCGCTGTCCGACTTGATGCGTGTCGCCACGACCCAAGGCAGGAACTCTGCATAGCGGCGCACGTCCGCGACCAGATCGAACATCTGCTCTGCTGACCACGGAAGCACTCGGGTTTCGACGATGTGCGGCACGCCTGCTCGTCCTTCGCGTCAGGCTTTCAACGCGGCCTTGGCGAGTTGCGCTTCGCGGGTGGCGCGCATTGCGCGAAAATCATCGCCCGCGTGATAACTCGAACGGGTCAGCGGGCTGGCCGCGACCTGAAGGAAGCCCTTGGCGCGTGCAATCGCCCCATAGGCGTCGAATGCCTTGGGCGTGACGAACTCAATCACCTTGGCGTGTTTTGGCGTCGGTTGAAGATACTGGCCCATGGTCAGGAAATCGATCTGCGCGCTGCGCATGTCGTCCATGACCTGATGAACCTCCAGGCGCTGTTCGCCCAAGCCCAGCATGACGCCGGATTTGGTAAAGATTCGCGGATTGTGGCGCTTTACCTGTTCGAGCAGGCGCAGCGACGCATAGTAGCGTGCGCCGGGACGAATCGTGGGATATAGGCGCGGCACGGTTTCGAGGTTGTGATTGTAGACGTCCGGTCCAGCATCCACGATGGCTTCGACAGCCGCTTCCATCTTGTTGCGGAAGTCGGGCGTGAGGATTTCGATGGTCGTGTTCGGCGTCATCTCACGCAGGGCCTTGATGACCTTGACGAAGTGACCGGCGCCGCCATCGGGCAGATCGTCGCGGTCAACCGACGTGATCACGATATGCTCAAGGCCCAGCTTGGCCGCTGCCGTGGCGACGTTGACCGGTTCGAGAGGATCTACGGCGCGGGGCATCCCGGTCTTGACGTTGCAGAATGCACAGGCGCGCGTGCAGACGTCACCGAGAATCATCACCGTAGCGTGCTTCTTGGTCCAGCATTCGCCGATATTGGGGCATGCCGCCTCTTCACAGACCGTGTTCAGCCCGAGCTCGCGCATCAGCGCGCGGGTTTCGCCGTAGCCCTTGCTGGTCGGCGCCTTGACGCGAATCCAGTCTGGTTTGCGCTGGCGTTCAGGACGGGGAGCGGGCGATGATGCGAGGTCGTTCATGCGGTCCAGATAGGCTCAACTTCCGGCACTTGAAAGTGTGAAATGTTGCGCCCATTAGCACAGGCCATGACCCAGGACGCATCACCAGACCTCGATCGGCTCCTCGCCGGATACCGCCGTTTCCGTGAGCAAGGCTGGACGCCCAAGCTCGAACGTTGGCGCGAACTGCGCGAAAGCCAAGAGCCGCAGGTTATGATCATCGCGTGCTCCGACAGCCGGGTCGATCCTGCGCAGATTTTCGATGTCGCCCCCGGTGAAATATTCGTTGTCCGTAACGTGGCGGCGATGGTGCCGCCCTTCGAGACGACGCCCGGCCATCATGGTGTGTCGGCAGCGCTGGAATTTGCGGTGCAGGTGCTCAAGGTCAAGGAAATCGTGGTCATGGGCCACGGCATGTGCGGCGGCTGCAAGGCCGCGTTGACCCAGGACCTCAAGGGCACGGAACCGGGCGAAGGCGGTTTCATTGCCGATTGGATCGCGCTGCTTGACGGCGTGCGCGACGAAGTGGTCGACAAATACGGCACCACAGGAAGGCCGGCCGAGCGCGCGATGGAACAAGCGGGCGTTCGCGCGAGTCTGACCAACCTGCGCACCTTCCCGTGCATTCGCCGCAAGGAGGCCACTGGCGAACTCCGGCTGCGCGGTGCGTTCTTTGCCATCTCGGACGGCCTGCTGCACGTGCTGGACGAAGCCACGGGTGAATTCACGCCTGCCAACTGAGACTGAAGGCCTCACCCACGAATGAGAAAAGGGCGGCCCGCGAAGGCCGCCCTTTCCGTTTCACTGTACGCCGATTGGTTTACGGGCGCGCCTGCGTTGCGGCAAATGCGCTCCACAACCGGGCCAGTGGTGCACGCACACCGCCTACTTGCGCGAACGAGGCCTTGGCGTCCTCGAACTTGTCGAGATCGACCTGCGCGATGCCGAGGCGGGTAAGGGCGCGGTCCTTGTCGACACCGCCCTTCTCGATGGCCATCTTGTACATTTCCTCAGCCTTGGCGGCCTCGTCGTAAGAGAGATAGGCGTCGGCCATGGCGAGGGCGGACTTGCCGTCCTTGCCTGCACGAGCTTCACGGTCCAGCGCAGGCAGCGAGGCCTTGTCGGGCGCGATGCGGCTCTTCGCCTGCGTCATGGCATCAAGGACGAACGGATCATTCGCCTTCAGCACGCCGGCCTTGACGCCCATTTCCGCGACCTTGAGCACTTCGCCCGGCAGACGGCGGGGATCTGCCGATTCAATGTATTCGACGTATTCACGTTCGACATACTTCGGATCGTTCTGGAAACCGCCTGAGCGTAGCAGAAGACGGCCGAGGTCCAGCGATTCCTGGTTGGTGAACGTGCCGAACTCGCGCACGAGCTGACCGGCGCCGAGCCAGTTGATCGGCGTGGGATCGTTTTCGACCATCAGCGTTGACCATTCGATGGCCTGCGGCCCAAGGCGGTTCTTGTAAGCGATCAGGTTGGCGCGCTTGAACCAGGCGTCAGGCACTACGCCGTTTGCCGCCTTGCGCGCGGCAACAGCGCCCTTGAGCGAGTCAAGCGCCTGCGGGTTCTGGCCGAGCTGCGAGTAGGAATCGGCGAGAACTTCGGCAGCGCTGTCGTCGTTATAGTTGGCAGCGACAAGCGGGCCGAGGACCTTCGTCGTGGTTGCGAAATCCTTGTTCTGATACGCGGTCATGCCGAGGTAATAGGTAACAAGCGCCGTTTTTTCGGCATCCAGCTGACCGCTGTCGATCATGTTCTGGAGGCCCTTCTGCTGAAGAGCGGGATTGCCGACAAGCGTTCCGATCTGCTGCTGCCATTGGCCGAAGATGATCCGGTCAAGCGGCGTCTTTACGGTGCCTTCAGCTGCTTCAAGCTGGGGAATGAGAGCCGTAGCCGCAGCCTTGTCTTTCGACGTCATCACATCGCCCACAGGCTTTTGCAGTGCCTGCGCAACCTTGATGAACTCAGGCGAATTTACCGCCTTGGCAGCCTTCTGTTCCTTTTCCTTCGCGACCGCTGCGGTCGCGCCAATGGACAGCGCGCCAGTGGCGAGCACGAGGGCCATGGCAGTCTTGCCGATCAACCCGAAAGTAGCACGCATAGAAATCGTCTCCTGTTCAACCGGATGAACGCGGCGGGGCTACCCTGCCCGGCGCCTTGCCCATCCCGGTGTCCTCTCACCTTTGGTCGATCCCGCTAGTGACGCGGAAATCGGGCCTTGGCAACGGGGTGAGCGCTATCCTTTTCACCTTGAACGACGATTGAATGACACCTCGACCGATTATTCAGGCAATCCGTCGCAAGTGTGGAAAACCGCGCGCTAATCCGGGCGATCCGGTGGCACTTGCTGGTCATCGCGCGGCAATTGGCCTAGGGCCTTGTCGTATCCCTGAAACAAAATGAAAAAGCCACCACAGTGAGCGACGACACCACGATCATCGACCCCCCCGTCCCCGCCCCGGAAGGCGAGTTCCAGCGGATCGACATCGTCGATGAAATGAAAACCAGCTACCTCGATTACGCGATGAGCGTGATTGTAAGCCGCGCGCTGCCCGATGTGCGCGACGGTTTGAAGCCGGTTCATCGCCGCATCCTGTGGACTTGCCACGAAAACGGTTTCACCTCGACCAAGGCCTATCGCAAGTCGGCGCGTATCGTCGGCGACACGATGGGCAAGTACCATCCGCATGGCGACAGCGCGATTTACGACGCGCTCGCGCGCATGACGCAGGACTGGTCGATGCGGCTTCCGCTGATCGACGGTCAGGGCAACTTCGGATCGATGGACCCCGATCCGCCGGCGTCGATGCGTTACACCGAAGCGCGCCTTGCCAAAGTGGCGGATTCGCTGCTCGGCGATATCGACAAGGATACGGCGGACTTCACGCCGAACTACGATGGTTCGGAACATGAGCCCCAAGTCCTGCCCGCGCGTTTTCCCAATCTGCTGGTCAACGGTGCAGGCGGTATCGCGGTTGGCATGGCCACCAACATTCCGCCGCACAATCTCGGCGAAGTGATCGACGGTTGCCTTGCTTACATGGACAACCCGCTCATCACCATCGATGAGCTGATCCAGATCATTCCTGGGCCTGACTTCCCCACCGCGCCGCTGATCCTCGGCACCGCCGGTGCGCGCAAGGCTTACCACGAAGGCCGTGGCTCGATCATCATGCGTGCACGCCACAAGGTCGAGGAAGCGCGCGGCGACCGCCGTGCCATCGTGCTGACGTCGATCCCCTATCAGGTCGGCAAGTCCGGCTTGGTCGAGAAGCTGGCCGAAGCCGCCAAGGACAAGCGGATCGAGGGCGTCTCGGACATCCGCGATGAATCGAGCCGTGAAGGCGTGCGCGTCGTCATCGAACTCAAGCGCGATGCAACGCCCGAAGTGGTGCTCAACCAGATCTGGCGCAACACGCCAGCGCAATCGAGCTTCCCGGCCAACATGCTGGCGATCCGCGGTGGTCGCCCCGAAGTCCTCAACCTCAAGGACATCATCGAAACCTTTGTGCGCTTCCGCGAGGAAGTGATCACGCGGCGCACCAAGTTCGAACTGAACAAGGCGCGCGACCGCGCCCATATCCTGCTCGGCCTCGTGATCGCGGTGAGCAATCTCGATGAAGTGGTGCGGATCATCCGCGGTTCGCCCAACCCAGCTACGGCGCGCGAAAAGCTGATCGCGCGCGAATGGCCGATGGGAGAGATCGCGCCTTATATCCGTCTGGTCGAAGCCATCGAGGAAATCGGCGCGGCGGATGCGGCGACCTATCGCCTGTCTGAAACACAGGTCCGCGCCATTCTCGAACTGCGCCTGCATCGCCTTACCGCGCTGGGCCGCGATGAAATCGGTGGCGAATTGGAAGGCTTGGCAATTGCGATTGCCGAATACCTCTCGATCCTGGGTGACCGTGAGAAGCTCTATGCCGTGATGCGGCAGGAACTGATCGAAGTGCGCGCCGCCTTCGCCACGCCGCGCCTGTCCGAGATCACCGCGCCCGCCGATGGGATCGAAGACGAGGATCTGATCGAGCGCGAGGACATGGTCGTCACGATCACGCTCGATGGCTATATCAAGCGCACGCCGCTTTCCACCTTCCGCGCGCAGAACCGGGGCGGCAAAGGCCGTAGCGGCATGGCGACGAAGGAAGAGGACGCCGTCGCGACGATGTTCGTTACCAGCACCCACACCCCGGTGCTGTTCTTCTCGACCGCAGGCAAAGTCTATCGACTCAAGGTCTGGCGCCTGCCTGAAGGCGGGCCGACGACGCGCGGCCGTCCGGTGGTCAACCTGCTGCCAGCGCTCGACAAGGACGAGACCATCGCCACCGTGCTGCCGCTGCCCGAGGATGAGGCGGAATGGGGCAAGCTCTCGGTCGTGTTCGCCACGGCCAAGGGCAACGTGCGCCGCAACTCGATGGATGCCTTCGCCAACATCCCGTCGAACGGCAAGTTCGCGATGAAGTTCGACGCCGATGACGACGGCACGCCTAATACCGACCGGTTGATCGGCGTAGCTCTGCTCGAAGCCAGCGACGACGTGCTGCTGGCCACCCGTTCGGGCAAGGCGATCCGCTTTGCCGGTGACGAAGTGCGCGAGTTCACCAGCCGCACCTCGACCGGCGTGCGCGGCATGACGCTGAAGGGCGATGACGAGGTGATCTCGCTGTCGATCCTGCACCGCGTCGGCGCGACGCCTGACGAGCGCGAGGAGTATTTGCGCTTCGCTCCTTGGAAGGGCGAAAAGGAAGGCGAGATGGCCGATCAGGAGCGCTATGCCATGATGGCCGAGCGTGAGCAGTTCATCCTCACCGTCTGCGCCAATGGCTATGGCAAGATGTCGTCGGCCTTCGAATATCGCCGTACGGGCCGTGGTGGTCAGGGCATCACCAATATTGACAACATCGGCCGCAATGGCCCGGTGGTGGCGAGCTTCCCAGCGTCTCAGGCCGATCAGTTGATGCTTGTCACCGATCAGGCCAAGCTCATACGCCTGCCACTCGCCTCGCTGCGGGTGATCGGACGCGGTTCTGCAGGGGTGCGTCTGTTTACCGTGGCCGACAGCGAACACGTGGTCAGCGCGGTGCGCTTGGCCGAGGATACCGAGGGTGGTGACGAGGGCGAGGAAATCGTGGGCGAGGCCGCTCCGGAATGAGCGACCTTCCCGTCCTCGCCTACAAAGTGTTGACCGGGCCGCAGATGGCGCAGCTTGAAGCGGATGGCATTTTCAAGGGCGCGCCGGTCGATCTGGCGGATGGGTACATTCATCTGTCGGCTGAGGCCCAGTTGACCGAGACGGTGGACAAGCACTTTGCCGGGCAGGACGATCTGCACGTTTTGGCGGTCGATCTTGCGGCACTGGGCGATGCGGTAAAATGGGAGCCTTCGCGCGGGGGGGCGCTGTTTCCGCACATCTATGGCGATCTGCCGTTGAATGTTGCGGTGGCGTATGGCCCGTTGGAGCGGGATGAGGCGGGTTTGGTCAAGCTGCCGGTGGCGGGCTAGCCTGCGCCGAACTCGCCCCTCGCCCGCAGTGTCTTGATCACGCCGGTGCAGATCAGGAACTGGCCGAAGTAGTAGAGCGGCCAGATCAGCAGGTCGGGGATAACGCTTCCTGCCAGAGGCCCCATCCGCGCAAAGATCAGCAAGTCCGACACTACGAACAGCATCGCACCGAGGCCGACCCGGTAGCGCGGGAAGCTGCTCATCCATGCGGCGGCGGCCATGCCCGCGAGGCTTAGTGCATAGAGCGCAACATCCGGCGCGCGGCTCAATTGCCATGCGATCAGCGGCACGCCGATCAGCGTGGTAACGGCTGCGGCTTTCTGACTGCCGGTCGGATTATCCCGGCGATGCTTGAGGTAGAGCGCGATGGCGACGAGATGGCCGAACAGGAACGCCACTGCCCCGCTGGTGAAGCTGAGTTCCAGCACCATGTCGCCAACGGCTCCCAGTGCCATGACCAGTGCGAGCAGATGGGCGTTGCGTGACGGATGGTGGGCCCAGGCGTAAGCCGCCAGCAGCGCGACGCCTGCGCCTTTCCACAGGATGAGCCATAATCCCGGTACGTGGCCTTTTGCCGCCAGCCAATAGCTGACGCCTGCGACGAGACTTGCCACCAGCCACGGCCGTTTCTCGATCAGTGCGCGCTTGGGCACTTGTCCCCTTTCCCTCGTGTTCCGACGACGGTCTTGCCGCAGCGGCGCCGCAATGCCAAGGGCTTGGGCATGACGCATCAGGTACATATCATCGGCGGCGGAATGGCCGGCAGCGAAGCGGCGTGGCAACTGGCACGTCGGGGCATCTCCGTGCGATTGTCGGAAATGCGCGGCGGGGGCGATACGACGGCTGCCCATAACAGCGACGGCCTGGCCGAACTGGTCTGTTCCAACTCGTTCCGCTCGGACGATCATGAGAAGAACGCGGTCGGCCTGCTCCATCAGGAAATGCGCGAGTGCGACAGCCTGCTGATGGCAGCCGCCGAGAAGGCGCGCGTTCCGGCTGGGTCGGCGCTGGCAGTGGACCGCGATGTGTTCTCCGCAGCGGTTGAGGAAGCGCTAGCCGCCCAGCCGACGCTCGAGATTGTTCGCGAGCGGGTGGACGTTCTGCCTTCGAACGGCCTGACCATCGTGGCGACCGGACCTTTGACCGCCCCTGCCCTCGCCTCCAGCATCGGGGCAGCGACAGGAGCGGACAGCCTTGCCTTCTTCGATGCGATTGCGCCGATCGTTTACCGCGATTCCATCGACATGGACGTGGCTTGGATGGCCTCGCGTTGGGACAAGGGCGCGGAAGCCTCGCTGGCGCTGGGCGGTGATGGGCGGGACTACATCAACTGCCCGATGACTCGCGAACAGTACGAGGCGTTCTGGGCCGAACTGGTGGGCGGCGAGAAGACCGAGTTCAAGGAGTGGGAAGCGAACACGCCCTACTTCGATGGCTGCATGCCGGTCGAAGTCATGGCCTCGCGCGGTGTTGAAACGCTGCGTTTCGGCCCGATGAAGCCGGTAGGCCTCGACAACCCCCACTGGGCCACCCCTGAACACCCCAACGGCCGCTGGCCTTATGCCGTGGTGCAGCTGCGCCAGGACAACAAGCTTGGCACGCTGTGGAACATGGTTGGCTTCCAGACCAAGCTGAAGCACGCCGAACAGGTCCGCGTGTTCCGCACTATTCCGGGACTCGAGAACGCCGAGTTTGCGCGGCTCGGCGGCCTCCACCGCAACACCTTCCTCAATTCGCCGACCCTGCTGGACCGCCAATTACGGCTGAAATCGGCGCCCAACATCCGCTTTGCCGGGCAGATCACCGGGTGCGAAGGCTATGTTGAAAGCGCGTCTGTCGGCATGCTGGCAGGGCTGATGACAGCGGCACAAATAGCCGGGAAAGACTGGACGCCGCCACCGCGCACGACCGCGCTCGGCGCGCTGCTTTCGCACATCACCGGCGATGCAGAAGCCGAGACCTATCAGCCGATGAACGTGAATTTCGGGCTGTTTCCGCCCTTGCACGATGTGAAGAAGAAGGCGCGCAAGGAGGCCTATACCGAGCGTGCCAAGGCCGACATGGCGGGATGGGTGGCCACACTGGCCTGAAACAGTAACAGGCCCTCTCCCGACCCATCCCCCCTTCAGCAGGCTCGGGGATCTGGTGGGAGTCTATTTGCAGCTGCACTTCTGCTTTGGCCTGGGCTTGTCCTTGGGCCGCGTTGTGGCGAATTCCTCGCGGCTGAGCCACAGGTCCGAATTGCCGTCGGCAAACTTGAACTTGTCCGCCGTGGTATGCGCCCATTCCTCGAAGGTCAGCAGATTGTTGCCGTCCTTGTCGAGCTTGCGGAAATCGCGAGCGCGGCTGCTTAACATCTCGTTGCGGGTGATGCGGTTGTCGCGGTCCTTGTCGAGCATGTTGAAGCGCTTGGTTTCCCGGCCCACAGCAGTCGCTTCAGGAGGCGCTACGCCAATAAGCCCCTCGGCGTCGGCGCTCGGCAGGTCTTCAGGCTCTGCATCGGGCGCGGCTTCCACTGCGAGCGCAGGCGCCTCACCACCAAAGCCCGTCTCCGCCCGCCCCTGCCACCAGAATACGCCCGCCGCGACAAGCATCAGCGCGGCAATCCCGCCCAGCAATCCACGCACCATGGTTTCGGCTCCTGATCAGAGCGCCGAAACTAGCCTGCCAGACGCCCGTCCAGCACGGCCAGATGCTTCCGGATTGGCAGGACCTTACCGCCCGAACAGGCCGACCCGGACAATCGTGGCAAAATCCGACAGTGGCGAGGTTGCTCTGGCCTGCTGCGCACGCATGGCCATGACGCGAAATATCGACAGGGGCCGCATTGCCTTGGGCAGCCTCTTGATCGGTGGCGAAGGCTGCGACGGACAGGACAGCGCTGTGGCTTCGGCGCGAACACGGTCTAGATCCTTGACGCCTCCAATGCGCGCGAGCGCAACATAGGCTTCTACCTCTGCCTTGGCCAGTTCGGCACCGCCATCCTCGCCGACGATGCGCGCTTCCCAACCGTCGACAAGGCCGCACAGCGCGGCTGTCTCGCCCTCCCAAGTGTGCAGGGCGGCAAGCACCGGCTCGCCCTTCGGCCATGCCGCGGAAGGCTCTGACAGTCGGTCGCGCCACCATGCCAGGCGCAACTGAATCATCAGCGGATCACGCCCCGGGCGCGCCGCCTCGGCAAGGCGATGATGAAAAAAAAGCAACGCCTCCCACGCAGGACGCACGGAAAAAGATGCATAGGCGATGGCCAGTCTTTCGACCGGAGTCAGGATTTCCGCGGGTTCCAATGGTAAATTCGTCATTTACGGGCGCTCTCGCATTGCACGTATGTTTAACCAGTCTTCAACCACGACGGTTCAAGATGAACAAACCACGACATTCTAATGAATGATTCCGGAAGTTTGCCCTGGTCCCCGGAAGCCGGAATGAGGCCTGTAACAAGATGATCGCAAAGTTACGATCACTGATGCGCGCTCTGACAGGAAACAACAGCGGCAACGCTGCGCTCCTGATGGCGCTCGGCATGCCCGCCATGATCGGCGGAGCGGGTTTTGCTGTCGACACGGCGCAATGGTACATGTGGAAGCGCGAGTTGCAGTTCGCGGTCGATCAGGCGGCGCTTGCGGGGGCCTGGTCCCGCACGCAGACGAGCACAAAGGACGCCTATTCCACGCGTGCCTTGCAGGAGTTCAACGCCAACCTATCGATCACGACCGACAAGGTGAACGGCGTTCCTGCCGTGACCCTGGCAAACTATTCGGGCGGAACCAACAACAGCGTGACCGTCCGGGCATCGCTGAGCGAGACACTGCCATTTTCCAGCTTCCTGACCGGCAAGGGCACCACGATTACGGCCTATGCTCAGGCGGCATTTACCTCGGGCGCATCGTTCACGTCGTGCCTGATCGCGCTCGACGATGACGCCAGCGGCGCCGTTACGATTGGCGGCACCTCGGTGGTGACGGCGCGCTGCGGCATTGCCGCGCTTTCGACGTCGGACAGTTCGATCTTGGTCGCAGGCAATCCCGAGATCGACGCCGGGTGGATCCTGTCGCGCGGCGGTGTGGACGACTGGTTCGACACGCATACCGACGACGAAGTGCACGATTATCTTGAAGGGCTGTTCGATCCCTACAAGGACCTGACGACACCAAACCCGACCGAAAGCCAAGTGTCGCGGTCGTACAACTGCGTCAAGGGAACCACGACGACGCGCGCTGACAGATCGAAGAAGACCAACATCACCTATACCTACTGGAAGGGTGAGACGATTGCGCTCGCCACCGAGCAGGTCACCAACCAGAAGAACGCGAACAAACCGAGCGAGACGACGGTGGGCGAAAGCTACGTCATCGTCGAGAACACCGTGATCAATGGGACGGTCTACACGACGACAGACACGTGGACGGCGACCAACAGCGCAGGCAAGAACACGGTCTGGGAAAAGAAGACGACGGTCGTCGCCACGACCTACTCCAACGTCACCAAGAATACCTCCCCTGACCTCGCTTCGGTCCTGCCAGGCACTTACGTCGGCGGCATCAAGGTCTCGTGCACGACAACGTTCGGCACTGGCGTTTATGTCATCGATGGGGGCGGCCTCGAGATTGACGGCCAATATGCCGTCGTCGGCAGCGGCGTGATGTTTATCCTGAAGAACGGCGCCTATATCAAGATCAACGGCGGATCGAACATCAACCTGACCGCCATCCAGTCGTCCGACCTGGTTAGCCGCGGGTTGACCGCCACGGCCGCCAACGCTCTTGCCGGCATGCTGGTGTTCGAGGACCGCAGTTCTTCCGGCACGGACCGCAGCAAGATCAACGGCAACGCATCGACCGTTCTGAACGGCACCATCTATCTGCCGAACAGCGGACTGGACTTCACTGGAACGGCCAAGGTGTCGAGCCAGTGCCTGATGATCGCGGCCAATACCATCACGATCAGCGGCACCGCCAACATGACGTCGTTCTGTCCGGCTGGCATGACCGAGGACACGATCGTGGCAAGCGAGATCAGCCGGGTAAAGCTGGTGGTATGATGCGGCTGCGCTCCTGCCTCGACAGACTGGGCCGCGACAGCGCGGGCACGATGATCATCGAAACCGCGATCATTGCGCCTGTCCTGATCCTGCTCAGCCTTGGGGCCTATCAGGTCAGCAGCCTTGTTGCCCGTCAAGGCGAGTTGCAAAGCGCCATGGGGATTGCTGAAGGCGTCGCCCTCGCATCTCAGCCAAACACGGATGAAAAGCGCACGACGCTCAAGAACATCATAGCCGCCTCGACCGGACTGGCGGCAGCCAATATCCAGGTGGCTGGCGCCTATCGGTGCAATTCCGGCCAGACGGTATACGATGCAGAAAGTTCCTGCACCGCAGGCGACAAGGTCTCCCGTTATGTCCGCATCCAACTCACGGACAGCTTCGTTCCAGCATGGCGCGAGTTCGGGATGGGTAAAGACATCACGCTAAATCTGGACCGCTACATCCTGATCGAACAGAAGACCAAGACATGATGCGGTCGTTGCTTCGTGACCGCAGCGGGTCGGTCGTGGTTGAATTCGCCTTGATCGGGCCGACGTTCATCGCGCTGATGCTGGGCGTCCTGCAAATCGGCATGGGCATGCAGAACTACAATGCACTGCGTTCGGTCGGTTCCGACGTGATGCGTTATGCGGTGGTGAATTACCAAACGAACAACGACGTGACCAATATTCAGGTCAGGGACTACGCGCGGTCAATTGCGTCGCGCGCACCTTACGGGCTCAACAGCACCCGGCTCGCTATCACAGTAGCACCCGTGGCAACATCGCGCGTATCGGGTACGATCGAGAAGACACTTACACTCACTTATAGCGTGCCGACGGTTCTGACGATCATCGGTTTCGGCGAATTTCCGATCACCTACTCGCAGTCGATATTTCTGGTGAACGACTGACTTTCGGCACTGGCTGACGAAAAATTTTAACTACACTATCGCCGACTGACCGGGCAAGATCAGCATATTTTACTCGGCCTTTACCTTGTAAATTTTACCAAGTATTACGTATTAGCGCGTAACCATGCCCGCATGGCGCATGTTCCTCCTTTCCAGCACCCATGCCTGGCTATGCCGTCAGCTGCTGTCATTTCAGCGGTACGTCTGCTGCGCGCGGTTGCACGCGACGATAGCGGGAATGCGCTCAGCATCATTGCGTTTTCCATTATCCCTCTGCTTGCTCTCGTCGGTTCAAGCATCGACATGGGCCGGGCCTATCTGGTCCAGTCGCGCCTGCAACAGGCCTGCGATGCCGGCGTGCTGGGCGCACGCAAGGAACTGGGCGCAATCGACAATTTCGACGCAGACACCGATGGCGCCATGGTCGCATCCAAGGGCAACCGCTTCTTCAATGTGAACTTTGCCGACGGCATCTACAATTCGATCGATCGCGACTTTCAAATGGCGATTGAAGACGACATGTCGATCAGCGGCATAGCTTCCGTGATCGTGCCGACGGACATCATGCAGTTTTTCGGCAAGGACGAGATCAATGTCGATGTGAGCTGCCGCGCTGAGCTGAGCATACCCAACACAGACATCATGATGGCGCTCGACGTCACCGGATCGATGGCCGAGACAAACCCCGGCGATACGGCGGCAAAGATCTCGGTGCTCAAGACCGTGGTCAAGCAGTTCTACAACACGATGGAAACGACCCGCCAGCCCGAAAGCCGGATCCGTTACGGGTTCGTACCCTATTCCACGAATGTGAATGTCGGCAGCCTGCTCAAGGATGAGTGGGTCGTCTCGTCATGGAACTATCCGTCGCGCACCCTGGTAGGAACAAGCAGTAGCGGCGGACTTTACGGGTATTACAGCGCGGTTTCGCCTGTCTCTGGCGGATACTCGACGGCGCAATCAACCTACGCCGCAACCCAGGCCTGGGACGGAAGCTACAGTTGTCCGCACGCCGCAAACTCCATGACAACCTCGACCGCGCTGGTTTCGACGACAACGCAGGCTACCACAAATCCCAGCGGGACGCGGACGACCTACACCTACAACCGAACGCGCAATGGCAATGTCTACTCGGCAACTCGTTCGGGCTCGACATGTACGCTCTCGACAACCTCCTATTCGAACTACGTCGACACCTATAAGTACATCACCGAACCAAGCCTCGGCACGGGAAGCTCCTGGCTTTACAAGGACGTAACCAAGGACACGGCGAACTGGCGCACCGAGTCCAACGGCTGCATCGAGGAGCGCAAGACTTACGAGATCGACGACTACGACAATGTGGATCTTGACCGCGCGATGGACCTGGATCTCGACATGGTGCCTTCGGCCGGCGATCCTGACACGCAGTGGCGCCCGATGTATCCATCGATGATCTACGAGCGTTCCAAGCCGTGGAGCGGCGGAGGGACGTTCACCACTGCCGAAGTTACGACAAATGCGGAATACATTTCACCCTATGTCGCCGGCTTTGCAGCCTGCCCCACCGCAGCCAAGAAGCTCCAGGTCTGGACACAGGCAGATTATGACGCCTACATCGACGGACTGGTGGCAGCAGGCAGTACCTATCACGACATCGGCATGATCTGGGCGGGTCGGCTGTTGTCGGGCACCGGGATTTTTGCAGCCGAGAATGCCGACGTTTCGGCCCGCCAGCGGACCAGCCGCCACCTGATCTTCCTGACCGATGGCCAGACTTCGTCACTCGACATCAGCTATTCTTCCTACGGCGTCGAGCCACTGGCGCAGCGCCGCTGGAGCCCTGCCTCGGCGTTGACGCTGACCCAGACTATCGAGAAGCGATTTTCGTTTGCCTGCGAGGAAGCAAAGAAGAAGAACATGACCGTCTGGTTCGTCGCCTTCGGCACCGACCTTAATCCGATCATGACCCAATGCGCGGGCGCTGGGCACTACTTCAGTGCAGCCAATGCCGATGAACTGCAGGACGCGTTCGTCAAGATTGCCAAGTCCATTGGCGACCTGAGGCTGGCCCAGTGACCGCAGCAACCCGCAAGGCCAGGCTTCGGCGCGATACCGAGGGTGCAACCGCGGTCGAGTTCGCCCTCATTTCGCCGGTCATGGTGCTGGTGCTGATGGGCCTGTTCGACATGGGTTACTCGCTATATGCCAGCGTCATGTTGCAGGGTGCGCTTCAAGGCGCAGCGCGTGCATCCACGGTCGAGGGCGCAAATCTCACCCTTTCGTCGATCGATCAGATCGTCGAGGATCAGGTGTTGCGCGTGGTGCCGAACGCAGACTTGGTATTTACCCGCAAGGCCTATTCGAATTTCTCTGATGTCGGCCTCGCTGAAGATTATACCGACACGAACGGCAACGGCGCTTGCGACGCGGGCGAGCCTTACGAAGATGCCAATGGCAGTGGCACATGGGACCAGGATCGCGGGGCGACTGGTCTCGGCGGCGCGCGCGATGCAGTGCTCTATTCAGTGCAGATGACCTACCGCCGCCCTTTCCCGATGGCGTCGTTGATTGGCTTGCCTGAAGATATCACCAATACGGCCAGCACCGTCTTGCGCAACCAACCTTACGATCTTCAGAAAAGCGTCGCCAAGCTGGGGAATTGCGCATGAACAGGATGCTCCGTTCGTTGCGTCGCTTGCGTCCAAGCCAGTCCGGGGTTGCTGCGGTCGAGTTTGCGCTCGGCCTTCCCCTGCTGCTTTCGGTGGGATTGTGGGGCGCTGAACTCGGCAACCTTGCGATCACGCACATGCGCGTCAGCCAGCTGGCCATGCAGATTGCAGACAACGGATCTCGCATCGGCGACGTGTCGATGCTCGAGAATCTGAAGATCTACGAGACCGATATCAACGACGCTTTCATCGGGGCGAAGGTCCAGTCAGGCGGCCTCGACCTGTTCAACCACGGCCGGGTCATCATGAGTAGCCTCGAAGTTGTCGATGGCACTGCGGACACGCAATACATCCATTGGCAGCGCTGCAAGGGCAAGCGCAACGTCCAGTCGAGCTATGGTCCCGCCGGGACTGGCGCAGACGGCTCACTCGAAGGAATGGGGCCGGCTGGCGAGGAAGTGACCGCTGCTGCCGGCGACGCGGTGATCTACGTAGAAGTCGAATATGAATATCAGCCGCTGGTTTCCGCGCGTTTCGTGCCCGGCGCGATCATCCGCGCAACGGCCGCGTTCAACGTGCGTGACGACCGCGACCTGACCCAGATATTCCAGCGCGACGCTGCATCACCCGACCCGGTTGCAAGTTGCACGGTCTATGATGGTTATGACTGAGAAATGAGAAGGGCGCCGGGATGAACCGGCGCCCTTTGCACATCAAACGGCGTCTGCCGGTCAGCGATAGCAGACCTTGCGCACGGCATCGGCAACTCGCTTGGCATCGATCAGCGCGAGCTTTTCGAGGTTGGCGGCATAAGGCAGCGGCACGTCCTCATTGCAAACCCGCAGGACCGGGGCATCGAGATTATCGAACCCTTCCTCCATGCATATCGCCATGATTTCGGACGCAATCGAGCAGACCGGGAAACCCTCTTCGGCAACGACGAGCCGGTTGGTCTTCGCGAGCGAGGCCAGAACTGTTTCCTTGTCGAGCGGACGCAGCGTGCGCAGGTCGATCACTTCGGCATCGATCCCCTCGCCCGCCAGCGTTTCGGCAGCCTCGAGCGCCAGGCCGACGCCGATGGAGTAGGACACGATGGTCACGTCCTTGCCCGGACGGACAATGCGCGCCTTGCCTATCGGCAGGACAAAATCATCCATCTGCGGGACGTCGTAGCTGCGGCCATAGACCAGTTCGTTTTCAAGGAAGACGACCGGATCTTCGCTGCGGATCGCGGCCTTGAGCAGACCCTTGGCATCGGCTGCGTCGAACGGCGCAATCACGATCAGACCGGGGACGTTGGCGTACCACGGACCATAGTTCTGCGAATGCTGTGCACCGACGCGGCTGGCTGCGCCGTTGGGGCCGCGGAACACGATCGGGCAGCGCATCTGGCCACCGGACATGTAGTTGGTCTTTGCGGCCGAGTTGATGATGTGGTCAATCGCCTGCATGGCGAAGTTGAACGTCATGAACTCGATAACCGGACGCAGGCCGCCCATGGCTGCGCCCGCGCCGATGCCAGCAAAGCCGTATTCGGTGATCGGCGTGTCGATCACGCGCTGCGGGCCGAATTCTTCGAGCAGGCCTTGCGTAACCTTGTAGGCGCCCTGGTACTCGGCGACTTCTTCACCCATCACGAAGATGCGGTCGTCGGCGCGCATTTCCTCGGCCATCGCATCACGAAGCGCCTCGCGCACTGTGGTCGAAACCATCGCGGTGCCAGCGGGAATCTCGGGATCGGCGGCGGATACGGTGGAGACCGGCTTGACCGCCGCAGGGGCGGATGCAGCCGCAACCGGCGCAGCGACAGGTGCCGCCTGAGGTGCGGGCGCGGGAGCAGCATCTTCACCATCGCCCTGAAGCGTTGCGATCACGGTGCCGACTTTCACGCCTTCCGTGCCTTCAGCCACGAGGATCGCGCCGACGACGCCTTCATCGATGGATTCGAATTCCATCGTAGCCTTGTCGGTTTCGATTTCGGCAAGAATATCACCGGATTTGACGCTGTCGCCTTCCTTGACCAGCCACTTGGCGAGCGTGCCCTCTTCCATCGTCGGCGAGAGCGCGGGCATCTTCAGTTCAATCGCCATCTCAGTACTTCCCCACCAGCACGTCGGTATAAAGTTCCGCGATTTCCGGCTCGGGCGAGCTTTCTGCGAAGTCAGCTGATTCGGCGACGGTCTGGCGAATGCGCTTGTCGATCTCCTTGATCTTGTCTTCGGTTACGCCGCGCTTGAGCAGTTCGGCCTTCGCCGCCTCGATCGGGTCGTGATTGTCGCGCATGTCCTGCACTTCCTCACGGCTGCGATACTTGGCTGGATCAGACATCGAGTGGCCGCGATATCGGTACGTCTTGAGCTCCATCAGGACCGGACCATTGCCTGCACGAACATATTCAAGAGCCACTTCGGCCGCCTGGCGCACTTCCAGCACGTCCATGCCGTTGACGTCCATGCCGGGGATCCGGAACGCGGTGCCGCGGCGGTAGAAGTGCGTTTCAGCTGATCCACGCTTGACCGCGGTGCCCATGGCATAGCCGTTGTTCTCGACCACGAAGATGATCGGCAGCTTCCACAGCGCGGCCATGTTGAAGGTCTCATAGACCTGGCCCTGGTTGGACGCGCCATCCCCGAAATATGCCATGCACACGCCGCCATCGCCGCGATACTTGTGCGCGAAGGCAAGCCCTGCACCCAGCGGCACTTGGGCGCCGACGATGCCGTGGCCACCATAGAACTTATGTTCGGTGCTGAACATGTGCATCGAACCGCCCTTGCCGCGTGAGATGCCCGCGCCGCGACCGGTCAGTTCGGCCATGATGACCTTGGGATCGATACCGTAGGCGAGCATGTGGCCATGATCGCGGTACCCCGTGATCACACTGTCGTGACCTTCCTTGAGCGCCGACTGGAGACCGACCGCGACAGCTTCCTGCCCGATATAGAGGTGGCAGAATCCACCGATCAGACCGAGGCCATAAAGCTGTCCTGCCTTTTCCTCGAACCGGCGGATCAAGACCATCTGTTCGTAGAAGGCTAGCAGCTGCTCGTCAGAAGCGTCAAAGCGCTTGTTGTTCGCGTGTGCCTGCTGGAGGCTGCGCAATGCAAAAGCGGCTTCATCGGCGACGGACGACGCGATGACGGGTTCTGCCGGGACTGGCTTTGCCCGCCTTGCGGCGGGCTTGACGGCGGGTGTTGCGGCTCTGGGCCTGGCGGGCTTGGCCAAGTCGGGGTTTCCTTTTCTCGCAGCCTCGGGTCCCGTGCAGTCCGGAACGTGGATAAAGCCTATACCCAAGAGCGAGGCGTTCGCAACGCCGTTCGGTGGATACGAACCTTTTGCGGATACCTATGCAAATATTGCGAACCACATTGGTACACGGTTCGCGGATGCAGCAGCGAGCGGACGCCGGAACGGCCCCACCTTGCAGTGATCGGGCCATTCAATGTGTTGAGATGTTGGTGCACCCGGAGCGATTCGAACGCCCGGCCCTCAGATTCGTAGTCTGATGCTCTATCCAGCTGAGCTACGGGTGCCCACCAACGTTATGAAGCAGCGCCCATGGCCCTGCCGTTTCCCTGAAATTCCCCGGTGAAGGGAAATGGTGCACCCGGAGCGATTCGAACGCCCGGCCCTCAGATTCGTAGTCTGATGCTCTATCCAGCTGAGCTACGGGTGCTGGGAGACGCGCCTTTAAGGGTGTCCATTTGCTTTGGCAACCCCTTCAAGCAAACGAATGACCGCTTGTGCGAGAGGAATGTCGAGCGGGGGCATCGAGAGGGTAGGCAGTGCCTCGGCGGTCACCCAGCGCACATGAGATCCCGGCTCGACCGCGCGCGCGATCCCTTTCCATTGCGGGACGCCAAACAACAGCAGCAGGATCGGCCTGCGTCCGGGTGAAGGCGGCTCGCAAGCAAACGTAATCGGGAAAAGATCAGCCGGATCAAGCTGTAGGCCGAGCTCCTCGTCGATTTCCCTTACAAGCGCGCCTTCAGGTGATTCACCCTGCTCCAACTTGCCGCCAGGGAACTCCCACAGCCCACCGTGAGCCTTGTTTTGCGGGCGCTGTTGCATGAGCACGGTTTCCTCCGGTGACATGATGGCAGCAGCTACGACGACTCTGACTGTCGAATAATTTTCCATGCGCCCTGCCCTCGTCAACCTTTTCTTAGGCACCTGCGGGTAGAAACCACGGTGCCGCAATCTTGGAAATGACCATGAAGATCTTGCTTCGGAAAATCTTTCGCAACGAAAGCGGTGCCACGGCCATCGAATATGGACTGCTGATCGCTTGCATCGGCATGGCCATGATCTTTGGCATGAAGTCGTTCTCTGATTCGATGTACAACATGTACCTGACGGTAAACAACAACACTTCCGAAAAGGTCGGTTCGAATTAACGGCTTCTTAGGCTTTGATGCGTAAATCTACGAATGCTCGCTCCGGGGACAAAGTTGGAGCGGGACGGGAATGAAGACACACTCTAGGAGACTGACCATGAAGCTTTTCCGTGACCTGCTCGCAAACAACGAAGGCGCCACTGCAATCGAATACGGCCTGATCGCCGCTCTCGTCGCTGTTGCCGCAATCGGCGCCATGGGTGCACTCGGCGACTCGCTGAGCAACACCTTCAACGGCGTTTCGGGTGAAATGGACAACTCGCTCTAAGAGCTTGAGGCGTCCAACCGGACGCTGATCCATCTACGAACGGAAGGGCGCCCCTTACGGGGCGCCCTTTTCGTATGGGCCCGTTCGCTAATGCCCCGGTGCGACGTCAAACCGGATAAATAGGGTCAATAAACGACCAACTTGACCTTTTGACCTGGCGTCAGCCTGCTTGCCGATGTCATGCCGTTCAACACCAGAAAGCGCTCCAGTGGCTTGTCGGTATAGGCCATCCGCTTTGACAGGCTCTGCGGGGTGTCGGCCGACTTTACAGTCACGACCGACAGTTTGCGCGGCTTTACCGCGGACGCTTCCGCAGCGCTGATCCGGCGAATCGAGCGGAACATGGAATCGAACTGCGATGCCTGGCCCGCTTGACTGATCGTGGTGAAATGGAACGCCTGCTGAGGCCCCCACTCGTAAGCGAACACAACGATATCGACCTGATTGCCGCCGCTTGTCGAACGAACGGTGCCATATGCTGCCGGGATACCATTGATCGTCGTGGTTTGAACCGAATCGGGTCGGATCTGGGACTGGCTGGAAAGGCCGCCGAAAACCGAATTCACATAGGCTGTAAGGTTTCCGGTGTAGGGAGCGGTCGAAAGTTCACCTTTCCCGCTTTGCCCGCTGATCGCCACCGCGCGCGTGCCGTTGACCATGTAGAACCCGTTGGGCGCTTCGAACGCCAGTCGGTACTGTGGGTGGACGAATTTTGAACCCTCAACGATGCCCTGTGCAGGATCGTCGCCATAGGTCAGGCCGTTGACGCCTGCGAGGAACGTGTCGCGATTCGTGCGGCCTGCTTTCGTACCCGCGCGAGTCAGCGCCGCGCGCACGCGCGAGGCAGGGTCCGGATGGGTGCTGGCCCATTCGGGCACCTGATTCGAGGTGCCTTTGATGCTGGCATCGAGCGCATTCTGATTCGCCAGGCTTTGGAGCACCGACGACATCGCGCGCGGATCGTATCCGGCGCGCTGAAGGTACGTGATGCCAAGATTGTCGGCCTCGGTTTCCTGGCCACGTGAATACTTCAGGGTCAGCAACTGGCTACCGGTCGAAAAAATTTTCTGACCGAGTTGTCCGACCGTGCCGTTGCCCAGCAGAGCGCCCGAGAGAAGTGTGCCGAGCGCACCGATGATCGAATTGCGGGTGGCAGCGCTCTCGCGCTTGGCGGCGTGGCGGGCGGCGACGTGGCCGACCTCATGGCCAAGCACGCCAGCCAGCTCGGCCTCGTTGTTCATCAGCCCGGCAAGCTGCCGGGTGACGTAGACATAGCCACCGGGGATCGCGAAAGCATTGTTAACCGGGGAGTTGAGCAGGCTGACGGTAAAATCACTGCGGGCGTTGCCAAGGCCGGACTGCAGCGCAATCGTCTTGCCGATGCCTTCGACGTAGGCCGCCTGAGGGCCGGTCATGGCACCGCCGAATTCCTGCAAAAGCTGCGGGTGCGCTTCAGCGCCTTGCTTCTTGTCGGCTGCGCTGATGGTCTGGACGGTGCCCTGCGCCTCTGCCGGGCTACCAACCTGATTGACGCAAGCGGGCAAGGTGACTGCGACCAAGGCCGTGACGGACAGGATTGCGGCGCGCGATCGGCGGGTTTTGGACATTGCTCTCTCCCTTAAGGGCACACGGAACGAGGTGCCGCGCCCTGATGGACTACGGCAGCTAAATCCGTTTGTCGCAAATCCGGTTCCCGAGCGCTAGCGCCGCAGTGGATTCAGGCACCGATCCGGAGGAAACGTTCGGCGCGCAGGTTCCGCAATTCGTCAGCCGATTTTCCGACAAGTGCGTCTATTTCCTCGGTAATTGCCTTGCCCAACGTGGCGCAGGCCGCAGCAGGATCACGATGCGCGCCGCCAACCGGTTCGCGGACGATCCGGTCGATCACCCCCAGCCCCAGCAAGTCTTGCGCGGTGACCTTCATGGCCTCGGCAGCATCAGCAGCCCTTTCAGACGTGCGCCAGAGGATGGAAGCGCAGCCCTCGGGCGAAATGACCGAATAGATCGCGTGTTCAAACATCAGCACGCGCTCGGCGCTGGCCAGCGCAACCGCGCCGCCCGATCCGCCCTCGCCCACGATTGTCGCGACCATCGGCACGCCAAGGCCTAGGCAGGCTTCGGTGGAGCGCGCGATGGCTTCAGCTTGCCCGCGCTCTTCGGCTTCCACGCCGGGAAATGCACCGGACGTATCGACCAGTGTCACCACAGGAAGGCCGAATCGACTCGCCATCTCCATCAGGCGGATCGCCTTGCGGTAACCCTCGGGCTTGCCCATACCGAAGTTGTGACGAATGCGGCTTTGGGTATCGTTGCCCTTTTCATGCCCGATCAGCATGACCCGGCGCGCGCCGAGCTTGGCGAAACCGCCGATGATGGCCTGATCCTCGCCATAGAGGCGGTCGCCGCCCAAAGGCATGAAATCGGTAAAAATACCCTCGACATAGTCCTTGAAATGCGGACGTGCGGGATGACGGGCGACTTGCGTCTTCTGCCAAGGCGTCAGCGCCTTGTAGGTGCTTGCCAGCAGTTCGGAGGACTTTGTTTCAAGCCGGCGAATTTCCGAGCTGATGTCGATATCCCCGCCCTGCGCAGTCTGGCGCAGTTCGGCAATGCGGGCTTCGAGCGCGGCGACCGGCTTTTCGAACTCGAGATAGGAAATCATGGGCATCCGCTAAGCGCGCGCGCGCCTTCGGTCAACTGTCTGCGCTCAACTGACCATGCCCGGCCCAAGCGGATGGCGCTGGTTGACCAGTGCCACGAGCCTTGCCGAATCGACATGGGTGTAAATCTGCGTGGTGGCGATGTCGGCATGGCCGAGCAGGGTCTGGAGCACACGCAAGTCCGCGCCGCCCTCAAGAAGGTGCGTGGCAAACGCATGGCGCAGTACGTGTGGGCTGACCTTTTCCGGGTCGACCCCCGCCCTGAGCGCAAGATCGCGCAGCAATTGAAACAGCCGCACGCGCGAAAGATGGCCTCCGCGCGGGCTGGGGAAAACAAAGCGACCGCCCTTACCCCGCGCCGCCAACCAATCCGCCAGCGCATGAACCGCGCGCGCCGAAACCGGCACCATCCGCTGCACGCTGCCCTTGCCGGTGATCGTGAGGAACGGGGCGTCACGTGGCACGGCAGCCAACGGCAACGAGACGAGCTCGGTTGCACGCAAACCCGAACCATAAAGCAATTCTAGAAACGCGAGCAAACGCAGGCCCTCGGGCGATCCTGAGCGTGCGTCATCCTCTGCGGTCACGAACAGCGCGGCAATTTCCTGATGGCCGAGAATTCGGGGGAGCGACCTTCGCGCCCTTGGCCTTGGCAGCGCCGAAGACGGATCATCCTCGCGCAAGCCTTCGTCGATCAGAAAGCCGTAGAACTGGCGCAAGGCCGACGATTTTCGCGCCAGCGAGGAAGGAGCCAGGTCGATCCACGCAGCGCTCAGCTTGGCAAGGTCGTCGCGGCCAGCGGCACCCAGCGGCCCGATGACTTCGACCGCCCCGGCCAGATCCCGGCGATAGGCAGATAGGGTATTGGCCGCCGCCCCCCTTTGCGCGGCGAGCATCGCCAGAAAATTCTCGACCTCGGGCTCCGGCGGGACCCTTGACATGATCACACGCGCGCGACCGCCTCTGCCGCGATCATCCGTGCCTCGCCATCAAGCCCGACGCGGTGGAGCGCGGAAACGATGTGGTAGAGATGCAGCGGCGTCATCCGGTCCCAACGCTCCCCCTGCATACCGAACGCGGCCAGCAGCGAAACCAGCGCGGGGTTGTTCGAGGCGGCGGCAGCATCGATCGCCCGCGTCCAGCGAGTCTGGCGGGCGAGGTCAACCTCGAGTTTGCCAGCAAAATCGCGCGCGGCCCCTGCATCAACGCGGTCCAGCCCCATCAGCCCTGCCAGCAGGAAGCGTGACCGCAGGGCATTTTCCGAATCGTCATCGTCAGAAAAGGCGCTGAGGCCTTCGGCACCAACCTTGTTCGCGCGGCCCGGATTGGCGAGGACGAGAAGGCCCCAGCCCTCGCTGCCAATCGGCAGGAAGGGCGCCCACTTCAGGGCATTGCGATCCAGTCCGGCAGTCAGCATCGACGCAATCAAAGCGGGTGCGTTGCCGGCTTGATCCATCGCCGGGGTCAGCCGGGCGGCGGCGTAGGACGTCATCACCAGACCGGCATAAGCCCGGTCGGGATCGCTCCCGTCGCCCCACAGCGTGCGGATGGCATCGTACCTGTCAGCCGCTGAAGGCGATACGTAAGCAGCGCGCAGCGATTCGGCCCGTGCGCTCCAGTCGTCCGCCGAACTCTCGCCACCGCTAGTTTCCCGCAGGGCATAGAGCTGGCTGTAGAGATCGATCATCGCGGTGGATGACAAGGTCCCGCGTGCCGCGGCCACATCCGCTGCCGCAGCACGCGAAGCAAGCGGCAGCATCGGAGCGCGGGCGGCAAGCAGGGCATAATCCGCACCAGCCGATTTGCGGAGCGCCTCGGGCGGTTCAACGCCGGTCGCAAAGGCCATGCCGATGCTCCAGGGAGTCAGCGTTGCCACGCCCTCCCACTCGATCTTCACCGCGCGGCGGGCATTGATCGCAGCACCTGCGAACTTTTGCGCGAGCAGAATGTCGATCTTGCTGCCCGTGCCGCGGCGCATGGCCCGGTCCAACTGGGCCATCGCCGGCGAACCTTCATCCGCAAAGGCCGAGCAGATCGCACGGGCCAGATCCCAGTCCCAACCCGGACGACCGGCGGCGGTTAGCGCGGTTATCGGGCAGAGTCCCACCGGATCAGCCGTGGCGAGAAAGCTTGCCATGGCGGCATCTTCCAGCCCGCGGGTGTAGCTGCCGCTGTCGACCGACTGGACCATGGCCCGAGCTGCATCAGGCTCCCCCATACGCAGGAGCAATTGGGCGCGCATGGCTGCCCAGTCGGCACCGTTCATGCCGACCGGTGTCGCCAACCGGCTCGCCAGCGCGCGACGGGCAAGGATATGGCCCCAGCGCGACACGAACCTCCCGCGCATCTTGCCGATCATGCCTTCAACGAACGGGCCATTGAGGTAGTGCGTCGAGGCAACGGGGAAACCGCCGTCCTTTTCGTCGATCACGCCCACCACATCGATACTGCGGCGCCCGGAAGGCGGGATATCGAATTTCGGCCGCGCTGATTGAATCAGTTTTTCCAGCAGCGCCGGATCAAGTGAATCCAGCAAAGCCTGATCGCTGGTGCCCCCGCCTCCGCCAACGACTGCCGCAGGGGCAGACGATGCCGGGATCGCCTGGACGATCGGGCTGGAGGTTGCCGAAGGTGCAGGTGTTGCAGCGACGGTTTGCGATGCCGGTGCTGCGGGACGTGCCTGAGTGGCCGGGCGCGCGGGGGTTGACGCCCGTTGTGAGGGCGGACGGCTTTGCGCGGGCGGGCTATCAAACCCCGGGGGAAGCAGCGATTCCTGCGCCAGCAACGTGCCGGAAATTGCGGCGAGCGCTGTTGCACCACCCAACCAGAGGGCGCGGCGCTTCATTGCGTGGAGGCTCCCGCGCTTACTGGCTGTTCGATCCACTGCATCGGCTGCGCCCCACCTTTTATCCATGCAACCATCGTAATTGCGGCCAGTGCCAATGCGCCAGCCACGGCAACCTTCTTCATCACGCGCTTCCGCCAGACTTCAGGCGGCACCCGGCCTGAACCGGCTGCCGCCAAGCGATACTTGCAACCGGCACTAGCGCAAGTATAGGCGGCGCGGCAATGGAACTTGATGCAAGCCCGCTCAGCTCATCCGAAATCGGCCGCATCGCGCGCCGGATCGATCGGCCTGTGGTGCTGGTGGGCATGATGGGCGTGGGCAAGACCACGGTCGGGCGCAAGCTTGCCACGATGCTGCATCTCCCTTTTGTCGACGCTGACGAGGAAATCGAGAAGGCCGCATACATGCCCATCTCGGAAATCTTCTCGACATACGGAGAGCCCTATTTTCGCGATGGTGAGCGGCGGGTCATTGCCCGTCTGATCGGTGAAGGAAGGCATGTCGACCGCAAGATCCTGTCCACCGGCGGAGGTGCCTTCGTCGATCCTGCGACCCGGTCGTTGATCCTGAACAAAGGCATCGCGGTCTGGCTCGATAGTGACGTCGATACCTTGATGGAGCGTGTAGGCCGCAAGAGCAACCGGCCGTTGCTGCGGACCGGAAATCCGCGCGAAATCCTGACGCGGCTGAAGACCGAGCGCGAGAGTTTCTATTCGCAGGCACCAATCCATGTGATCAGCGGTGTGCAACCGCATCAGGTTACCGCCTGCAAGATTCTGAAGGCAATTGATCAATGGCTGTGATCCCCGTCGCCATCGCAGGCGCTCCCTATGACGTCCGCATCGAGGCCGGCTTGTTGGCGCGCGCCGGGGAGCAATGTCGCCCGTTCGTGCGCAAGGACCACGTGGCGATCATCACTGACGAAAATGTTGCGGCGCAGTGGCGCGATGTGGTGGCTGCCTCGTTCGACGCGGTCGGCCTGCGCTCCGAATGGCTGGTCCTGCCTGCGGGTGAAAGCACCAAGAGCTGGGAACAACTCGCCCGCGTGATCGACTGGCTGCTGTCGCAGGAAGTCGAGCGCAAAGACAATGTCGTGGCGCTTGGCGGCGGTGTTATCGGGGACCTGACGGGCTTTGCCGCTTCCATCGTCAAGCGCGGCTGCGGCTTCATCCAGATCCCGACGACACTGCTGGCACAAGTCGATTCCAGCGTGGGCGGCAAGACCGCGATCAACACTCCTGCGGGCAAGAACCTTGTCGGCGCATTCCACCAGCCCGCGCTCGTGCTTGCGGATCCTCTGGCACTCGACACCCTGCCCTTGCGCGATGTGCGCGCAGGCTACGCCGAGGTCGTCAAGTATGGATTGATTGACGACGCACCGTTCTTTGAATGGTGCGAAGTTAATGGTGCCAAGCTGCTGGGGGGCGACCGTGCCGCACGCGAATACGCGATTGCACATAGCGTTGCCGCCAAGGCGCGCATCGTGGCGGCGGACGAAAAGGAGACAGCGGGCGTGCGTGCGTTGCTGAACCTCGGACACACCTTCGGCCATGCACTTGAGGCTGAAACCGGATTTACCGAACGGCTGCTGCACGGCGAAGGCGTGGCGCTCGGCATGGCGCTGGCTGCGCGGTTCTCGGCGCGGCAGGGACTCATGCTTGGGCAGGATGCTGAGCGTGTGGCCGCGCACATCGGTGCTGTCGGACTGCCTGCGTCGCTCAAGGCGCTCGATTTGGCGTGCGACGGGCGCAAGCTGGCCGATCACATGCTTCACGACAAGAAGATGGACGGGGGCACCCTGCCCTTCCTGCTGATGCGCGGGATCGGCGGGACATTCCTCGCCAGGGACGTCGATCTCGGTGACATCGCCTGCTTCCTCGACGAGGAACTGGCGCGAGGTTAAGTCTCCTCCGGAAGGAGATCGACAACTTCGAATTCGGGCAACACCGCTTGCCGCAACAAGGTGCGGTGGCAGCCATGGGCTTCCCGCTCATAGCACAACAGCGCTACCCGTCGCTCGGTCGCAAGGTCTGCCAGACGGGCGCCGGATGCGATTGCTTCAGGCAGTTCCAGTTGCCCAGCGTAGATGCGTTCGAGTGTAGCATGATCGTTGCGCCGCGCCGCTGCACGACCCTCCGCAGGGGTGCCGAGCGCCTTGAAGTGGACATAATCGATGCCAGCTTCTCGGGCATTGGCCGCAAGTGCAGTCTTGGAGAAGCCGGGGCGGCGTGAAAGCGGTAGGGCGCGAACGTCGGCCAAGACCTCTACGCCCGCGCTACGCAAGCTTGCCATGACGCCGGCTACGGTTGCCTGCTCGTAGCCGATGGTCCAGATGGTGTGAGCGGTCATGCCTGA
The DNA here is from genome assembly GCF_031846015.1 of Novosphingobium sp. MMS21-SN21R. Classification (GTDB taxonomy): domain Bacteria; phylum Pseudomonadota; class Alphaproteobacteria; order Sphingomonadales; family Sphingomonadaceae; genus Novosphingobium. The sequence goes on from NZ_JAVRDU010000001.1 coordinate 1,853,873, forward strand.
AATCTGGCGATGATCGCCCGGTAATCAAGAGCTTACTTGCCAGTGAAGACCGGTTTTCGCTTCTCCAGAAACGACGATCCGCCCTCGGCAGCATCTGCACTATCGCCTGCCGTCCACTGTCCTTCGGCTTCGATCTGCAGGGAACTGGCATATTCAGCTTCCAGAGCCTTTGCGAGGTTCTGGCGCATCACGCCGAGTGCAACTGTAGGCCCGTTCGCGAGCCGGGTGGCGAGTGCAAGCGCCTCATCCTGAAGCACGGCATCGTCCACGGCCTTGTAGATCAGGCCCCATCTCTCGGCCTTTTCCGCGCCGATTTTCTCGCCCAGCATCATCATCTCGGTGGCCCGCGCCTTGCCCACGAGCCGTGCCAGCATCCACGAAGATCCACCGTCAGGCACCAGTCCGATGTTCACAAAAGCCTGCATGAAGTAGGCGCTGCGCCCGGCGAGCACGAAGTCGCCTGCGAGCGCAATCGAACAGCCAATTCCGGCAGCGGGGCCATTCACGGCGGTTACCACTGGCAACGGCAACCGGGCGAGCGTCAACATCAGTGGATTGTAGGCCTGCGTCAGGGCAGAATAGGCTCCGAGACCGCCCGCGATGGAGCGCTCGCCCTTGGCTGCGAGATCGGCGCCAGAGCAAAATGCCCGGCCTTGCCCGGTAATCAGGATCGCGCGGGCGTCACCGCGCTCGCCCAGTGCGTTCGAAATGTCCTGCGCCATGTTCGGCGGGCAGGCGTTGAGCCGTTCGGGTCGGTTGAGGGTGATCTTGAGGACATTGCCGATACGCTCGGCCAAAATGGTCTCGAATTCCATGAATCACCCCTCTTGCGCTGCCTGCGAGTGTGCGTCTCGGTGCCATAACGGCCCAGCAGATATATTCAACCGATCGATTAAGTGGGCGCCATCCATCACCCGTTTAATCTCCCGGCGCACTATCACGCGCGCAAACGCGGGCAATGCGTTGTTTGGAGAGGTTGGCAGGCCTGATCAGGCGGTGTGCATCTGGGCAAAGGCCGCAGCAGCGCCAAACAAACCCGGTTGCGGATGCGTAATAAGCTTGACTGGAATAGCCGCCATCAGCGCCTCGAACCGGCCTTTCGCCTGGAAACGGTCAGCAAAACCCGAACGGACGAGCGTATCCTTGATCCGCAGGCCAAGGCCGCCCGCCATCACAACGCCGTTGGCACCGTGTGCAAGCGCAAGGTCGCCAGCAACACTGCCAAGCGAAAGGCAGAACCGGTCCACAGCAGCGGCAGCGAGGCTGTCCTCTCCCGACGTGCCAAGTTCCCACAGTTCACGGTCGGAACGCGGCGTGAAGGGCCGCCCCTCCATCAGAGCGAGCGCTTCGTAGATATCGACGATGCCGGGGCCAGCAACAACACGTTCCACCGATACACGGCGATGACGCTTGCGCAGGCCTGCCAGAATCGCGTCCTCTATGGTGTCGAGCGGAGCATAGTCGATATGTCCGCCTTCGGTCGGTTGCACGCGGTAGCCTGTCCCGTCGCGCCAGAGCTGCGCAACACCGAGGCCGGTGCCCGGCCCCACGACGCTGATGACACCGGTCGCCGGAATATGCTCGTCCGGTCCGCTTAGATGCACGAAATGCTCGCAATCGGCTTGCGCAACGGCATGTGCGACCGCCGCGAAGTCGTTGACCACGACGTTCAAGTCGGCACCGAGCTTTTCCGGGATCAAGGCAGGGCGAATGATCCATGGGTTATTGGTGAACTTGATGATTTCACCGCCGACAGGACCAGCAACGGCAATCGCTGCAGCCTTTGGCAGATCTCCGCCCCGCATCCGGCCGAACTCTTCCCAGGCGAGCTGAAATGAACCGTGCTCGGCAGTCTTCAGAGTGACGGCCTCTCCCAGCGATACGACACGCCCATCCTCCACTTCGGCAATAGCGAAGCGCGCGTGGGTCCCGCCAATGTCGACGGCAACTACCTGCATCCTGTCCCCCATAAGCGCTATTGCGCCTAACCCGTCAAAGCCCCGCCGCAGCCAACATCGCCGAACCGCCTCGTTCGGCGGGGTCGGAATGGAGGCGCATCAGCGCGAACAGTTCGCGACCTACTCCGACAGCGTTGTCGGATGCAACGGCTTCTTCGCGCGCACTCCATTCTTCGGCAGGCACCAACGCTTCGAGCGAGCCGCTTTCGGCGCAAACGCGAACGACGTCACCATCGCGAAGCTTCGCCAGTGGTCCGCCAAGCTTGGCTTCGGGTGAGACGTGAATGGCAGCCGGAACTTTGCCCGATGCGCCCGACATGCGACCATCGGTGACCAGCGCGACCTTGAAGCCGCGATCCTGCAACACGCCAAGCGGCGGCGTCAGCTTGTGCAACTCGGGCATGCCGTTCGCTCCCGGTCCCTGGAAACGCACCACGACCACGACGTCGCGCTCCAGTTCACCCGCCTTGAACGCGGCGAGCACATCGTTTTGGGCATGGAACACGCGGCACGGTGCTTCAATCGTCCAGCGCGAGGGATCGACGGCGCTGACCTTGATCGTGCCGCGCCCGAGATTGCCCTTGAGCAGGCGAAACCCGCCTTCGGGCTGGAACGGAGCCGCGACCGGGCGCAGCATCGTTTCGTCGGCTGACAATTCGGGCGTGGGGTGCCATTGCAGGGCGTCGCCATCCATGACCGGCTGCTGCGCGCCTTCGGCAAGCGAAGCGCCGTAGACCGTGCGGATGTCGGCATGGGCAAGGCCCGAACCGATCAATTCGCGGATCACATAAGGCATGCCGCCCGCAGCCGCGAAGGTGTTTACGTCGCCCGAACCGTTGGGATAGACGCTGGCGATCAGCGGTACGACGCGGGACAGGTCGTCCATGTCGTTCCAGTCAATTTGCACCCCCGCCGCACGGGCAATTGCGGGCAGATGGATCACGTGGTTGGTCGATCCACCGGTAGCCAGCAGGCCAACGATGGCGTTGACGATGGCCTTTTCATCGACGCAGTGCCCAAGTGGACGATAGTCGTCTCCGTCCCACCCGATCTGCGTGATCCGGTGCGTGGCGGCACGGGTCAGTTCCTGCCGCAGCTTGGTTCCGGGCTGGACAAAGCTGGAGCCGGGCATGTGCAGGCCCATCATCTCCATCATCATCTGGTTGGAGTTGGCCGTGCCATAGAACGTGCAGGTGCCCGCTGAATGGTAGCTGGCGCTTTCGCTTTCGAGCAGTTCGTCACGCCCCACCTTGCCCTCGGCATAGAGCTGGCGGATGCGCACTTTTTCCTTGTTGGGAAGGCCTGTGGGCATCGGGCCTGCGGGCACGAGGATCGTCGGCAAGTGCCCGAAACGGAGCGAGCCAATCAACAGCCCCGGCACGATCTTGTCGCAGATGCCCAGCAGCAGCGCGCCCTCGAACATGGCGTGGGACAGGCCGACGGTTGCCGCCATCGCGATCACGTCGCGGCTGAACAGCGACAGTTCCATCGAATCCTGCCCTTGCGTCACGCCGTCACACATCGCGGGCACGCCGCCTGCGACCTGGGCCGTCGCGCCGACTTCGCGGGCGAAGAGCTTGATCTGCTCAGGGTAGCGGGCATAGGGCTGATGCGCCGAAAGCATGTCGTTGTAGGCGGTGACGATGCCGATGTTCATCGCCTTGCCCGACTTGATCAGCGCCTTGTCGTTACCCGACGCGGCGAAGCCGTGGGCGAGATTGCCGCAAGACAGTTGCGGCCGGTTGAGGCCGTGATCGCGTGAGCGTTCGACCAGATCGAGATAGGCCGCGCGCGTGGTGCGCGACCGTTCGATGATGCGCTGCGTGACGCGCTCTACAGTCGGGTTAAGGGCCATCATTCGCTCCAGTAAATCGTGACCGGCGGGCCATAGCCACGCAGGAAGTCGGCAACGGGATAACGATCATCCCCCGCCATCGCGCGCTCGATCAGCGCCTTCTTGGATTTGCCAGTGACGACGAGGATGATCTCATTCGTCGCCTTCAGCGCCTTGTGGTTAAGCGTCAGTCGGTCGAATGGTGCCTCGGGGGGCAGCGGGATCGGCGTGGTCGCGATCACCGTCGGGCCGGGGCGGACCAGCGCGTGCATGTGAGGGAACAGCGAGGCGACGTGCCCGTCCTCGCCCATGCCCAGCCACACGAGATCGAACGGCGCAACCACTGCACCTTCCTCAAGCCGCTCGAAGGCAGCACCGGACGCGCCCAGAGCGCCGTGGATCTTGCCGAAATTGCTGGCGGCGTGATCGTCCGGCACCTGACGGTCGTCAGTCAGCGCAATTGTCACGCTCGCCCAGTCGATCGGGCGATCCTTGAGCAGCGCCAGCACCTTGATCGGCGTTGATCCACCGGTGAACGCGATACGCTTCTGCCCCGGCGCCGAGACGACGCGAGCAATGTGATCGGCCACAGCGGCAGCATCACCCGGATCGGCCCAAGTTACCACCGCCGGCACCAGATCAGTCATTCCAGCTTCTCCCGTCGCGCTCGGTCAGCGCGATGCCGGCGTTTGGACCCCAGCTTCCGGCGGCGTAAGGCTTGGTCTCCATGCCGGTATCAGCCCAGGCCTTGCGGATGCCATCGACCCAGCGCCACTGCGCCTCCACTTCATCGCGGCGCACGAACAGCGTCTGCTCGCCCTCGATCAGGTCGAGCAGCAGGCGCTCGTAAGCGATGCGGCGGCGAGCCTTGGCAAAGGCTGTGGTCAGCGACAGGTCGAGGTTGACCTCGCGCAGCACGATCCCGCCGCGATCGAGGCCCGGCTCCTTGGCCATGACCTGCAAGCGTACGTATTCCTCGGGCTGCAAGCGGATGACGAGGCGGTTGGCGCGCAACCGGCCACCGCGGTCCGAGAAGATATTGTGGGGAACCTGTTTGAATTCGACGACGATCTCGCTGCGCCGCTCGGCCAGGCGTTTGCCGGTGCGCAAGTAGAACGGAACGCCGGTCCAGCGCCAGTTATCGACATGCGCCTTGATTGCGACGAATGTTTCGGTGTCGGAGGTAGCGCCAAGGTCTTCCTGATACCCGGTAACTGCCGCGCCTTTCACCGCGCCGGTGCGGTATTGACCGCGCACCATTTCCTCGGGCTTCACGGGGCGCAAGGCGCGCAGGACCTTGACCTTTTCGTCGCGGATCGACGTCGCGTCGAGGCTGGCTGGTGGTTCCATCGCGGTCAGCGCGAGCAACTGGAGCATGTGGTTCTGAACCATGTCGCGCAGAGCGCCGGTATCGTCGTAGAAGCCCTTGCGGCCTTCCAGCCCAACCGTCTCGCTGACCGTGATCTGCACATGATCGATGCCGCCTGCATTCCACAGCGGTTCGAACATCATGTTGGCAAAGCGCAGCGCCATGAGGTTCTGGACCGTTTCCTTGCCGAGGTAATGATCGATCCGGAAGATCTGTTCCTCGGCAAAAGCGGCGGCGACTGCATTGTTGATGCGGTTGGATGATGCGAGATCGTTGCCCAGTGGCTTCTCGAGGCCGATGCGGACATTGCCATGGGCCAGCCCGGCGCGTCGCAGGCCTTCGATGGTAGGCTCGAACAGGAAAGGCGCGGTCGACAGGAAGATAGACAGGCCGCACGAGGTATCGCCAAGCTTGGCGGCAAGATCGCCGAAGCCATCCACGTTCGAGGCGTCGAGCGTCTGGTATTCCAGCCGTTCAAGGAACGAAGCCAGCTTCGCCTCGTCGCGGCGGTCCTCGGGCAGAAATTCGGCCAGGGCCTCTCGCGCGAATTCACGAAAGCCCGCGTCATCGTGTTCCGAACGCGCGGTTCCAACGATCCGCAAGTCCGGGTGGATCAATTCGTCTTCGTGGAGCGCGTAAAGCGACGGGAGGAGCATGCGGCGAGAAAGGTCACCGGTCGCACCGAACAATAGCAGCGCGGAACAGCTGGACTGGATCATCGACGCAATCTCCCTTGGCGTTTCAGACCAGCAAGCGAGCCGGACATGACACCTTTCGGCAATGCCCTAGACCCTCTTTCCGGCCCTTACAGCACGCATAAGTATGCAGGATAGCTATGCGCTCGCATGTACAAATACGGTTAGTCGGCGATGGTTGTGCATCGCACCATCGCCGACCGCAATCCCGCTATGCGCCAAACGTCATTTTGCCGGGTGAAGCCTGACGGCAAGCCCGCCGCCCGGAGCCAGCCACGCGGGCAGAACATCGCCCTTCTTCAGCGTGAGCGTCTGGTAAGCAATGCGGTGGCGCGCGTCGGTTTCATAAGTCGCGCCCTCGCCATCCTTCCAGATTGTCGCAGTATAGGTCTTGCTGGGATCGAGGAACTCGAGCGTCAGCGAAAGACTGCGCGCCGTGGCATCGTTGACTCCGCCGACGTACCAGTCCTCGCTGTTGCGGTCCTTGCGAGCAAAGATCGCATAATCGCCCACTTCGCCAGCAATCAGATGGCTTTCTGCCCAATCCGCCGGGACCTGTTTGATGAACGCCAGTTCTTTCGGGTGTGCCTCGAGATTCTCGATGAAATCAGCCGCCATCTGAATCGGTGAATAAAGCGCGAGGTAAAGCCCAAGCTGCTTGGCCAGTGTCGAGGCCAGCGGCACCTTGTTTGCCCCTTCAAGGCTGAGGATGCCCGGCGTATAGTCCATCGGCCCGGACAGCATGCGTGTATAGACCAGCGTCGGCTCATGGTCAGGCCCATTGGCGAACTGGCCCCAGGCGTTGTATTCCATGCCCCGCGCGCCTTCGCGGTCGATCCAGTTCGGATACGTGCGGCGCAGGCCGGTGTCCTTGACTGGTTCATGCGCGTTGATCGCGATGTGATAGCGCGCGGCGGTTTCGACGACCTTCAAGTGATGCTGCACCTGCCGCTGACCGTCGTGATATTCCATGCGGTAAGTGTCTGGCGTATCGCCGGGTGCAAGGATGCCGCCCGCATCTGCGACGTAACCTGTCTTCACCGCGCGGACGCCCAGCTTGTCGTACAGCTTCATCGCGTCTTCCAGTTGCGCTTCATAATTGGCAATATTGCCGCCGGTTTCGTGATGGCCGATCAGTTGGACGCCCTTCTTCGCGGCGTACTTCGTGACCGCTTCCAGATCGAAGTCGGGCGTGGCCTGGGTGTAGCTGAACTCCTTGCCGTTGCCGAACCAGTTGCCGTTCCAGCCCTTGTCCCAGCCTTCGACCAGCACACCGCCGAAACCGTTCTTTGCGGCGAAATCGATGTACTGCCTGGTACGCGCGGTGGTGGCACCGTGCTTCGGCCCTTCTGCCCAGCTCCAGTCGCCGCGGATCATACCCCACCAGATACCGATATATTTCATCGGCTTGAACCACGACACGTCGCCCAGCTTGTTTGGCTCGTTGAGGTTCAATTCTAGATCGTTCTCGACCAACCCCTTGGCGCTGTCGGCAATGCGGATCGTCCGCCACGGCGTCTTGAACGGCAAATCGCGCACGACCTTGGGACCATTTGGCGAAGGCGATAGTGTCGAACGGAATGTCGTGCCCGTAACCCGCTTCAGCCACATCGCCGAGTAATCGACGAGCGCGGCCTCGTGAATTGCAAGGTGTGTCCCGTCTTCCAGCTTCATCGTGATCGGGGTATGGGCGGTTGAAACGCCGTCGATGGCAGACTTCTGATAGACCTGCTCGTAACGGTTCCATTCGCCGCCCGGAATCCACCATGCTGTACCGTTCTGCGTAAGCGCGAACTCGGTCAGCTCGTCGGCGATTTTCATCGTCTTCATGGTGGGCTGCTCGGGCAGTTCATAGCGCAGCCCAAAGCCGTCGTTGAACAAGCGGAAGCGCACGTTCATGCGGCGGCTGCCCCATTCGGGCACCTGTTCGAACTTCACCAGCAGATCGTTATGGTTGTCGTTCACGAACCGGCGCTCGCCCCAGGGCTGCTCCCAGGTTTGCTGCCCGCTTGCGGTTTCAGAACCGGTGATGCGATTGCCGCGCACCATCGTCGGTCCGTCCGCCACGATGAACCCCAGCGACGAGGCGCCGACCAGCAACTTGCCCTTTCGCGTCAATGTGTAGGTCGGGCGGCCGTCAGTATCTACGCTGACGCTGACGACGATGCTTCCATCGGGGGATGCAGCAGTGACAGGCGTGCCCGATCCTTGCGCAAAGGCACCTGAAACGAAGGCGCACGAAAGGGTCAGCGCCAGCGGCGCTGCAAAAGCTGGAATGATACGCATCAGATCCTCTCTTCGATCAGCACTGCGCCAAAGGGCGGAAGCTGTCCCGGGAATGCGCCGTTGACCGACGCGATCAATGTTCCGTCCTGCACCAGCCCTTCGGGCCAAGCCGCGGGAGTGGACGACAAGTTGAATAATCCCACGACCGATTGGTTGCCGCAAACGCGCCGGACCACAAGTAGGCATACGTCTGCTATCAAGACGGTAAAGTCACCCAACCGCAGTGCCTCGTGGGTTTTGCGAAGGCGAAGAAGCTCGGCGGTGAGGTTGAGAAGCGAGCCGGGATCGGCTTCCTGCATGTCAACGGCGCGGCCAAGATTGTCCTCACCGACCGGAAGCCATGGCGCGCCCGATGTGAATCCGCCTTCGCTGAGTTGCACCTGCCATGGCATAGGTGTGCGCGCTCCGTCGCGAGACAGCGTGAGCGGCCAGTTGGCGATGGCCTCGGGGTCCTGCAGCTGCTCGAACGGGATATCGACTTGGGTCAGCCCCAGTTCCTCGCCCTGATAGACGATGATATTGCCGCGCAGACTTGCAAACAGCATGGCTTTGAGCCGCCCGAATGCCGTGCTGTCCTCAGGCGCACACCAACGCGACAGTGCGCGCGGCGCATCATGGTTCTCGAACGCCCAGCTCGGCCAGCCCATGCCCGGTTCATCCGGCCATTTCTCTACCGCCTGTTCGATGAACCGGGGTGTGAGCTCGGGCGCATAAAGGAAGTCGAAACCGTAGGCGCTGTTGAGCCGCTTATCGCCTTCGGTGTAGGTTTTCATTTCGGTTTCAGCGAGATCGCCGCCAACTTCGGCGACAGTAAACACTGCGCCATACTCGTTGCACAGTGCCCTCACCCGCTCGAGAAATGGCAGGATGTCGGGGTGTGACTGGTTGTAGATCTTGAGCTGAAAGTCGAACGGACGGGTCTTGCGCCGGCCGTCATCGGGGGCGGGCGGATTATCCCGCATGGCCGGGTCATGCATCAGGAAGTTGAGCGCATCGAGCCGGAATCCATCGACGCCGCGATCAAGCCAGAACCGCATCGCGCCCAGCAGTGCGTCCTGAACCTCGGGGTTGTGCGCATTCATCTGCGGCTGGCTCGAGAGGAAATTGTGCATGTAATACTGGCGGCGGCGTGCGTCCCACGTCCAGGCCGGGCCACCGAACACCGATTGCCAGTTTGACGGCGGCGAACCGTCAGGCTTGGGATCAGCCCAGACGTACCAGTCCGCTTTGGGGTTGGAACGGTCCTGCCGGCTTTCGACAAACCACGCATGTTCGTCCGAGGTATGTGCAAAGACCTGATCGATGGTGACCTTGAGGCCCAGTTCGTGCGCCCGCTTCACCAGCGCATCGAAGTCGGCCAATGTGCCGAAGATCGGATCGACGTCGCAATAATCGGCGACGTCATAACCGAAGTCCTTCATCGGAGATGTGAAGAACGGCGATATCCAGATCGCATCCACTCCAAGCCGTGCGACATGATCGAGCCGCGAGGTGATTCCGGGCAGATCGCCAATCCCGTCACCGTTGGAATCACAGAAACTGCGCGGGTATATCTGATAAATTGCGGCCCCTCGCCACCATGGCACCTTGCGGTCGAGCGACAATGTAGCGGGGTCGGCGATGAATGCGTTCATGTGTTCATTTTTCCGGCGAGAGAACGTCGTCCGGCACAGCGCTGCCAAAGAGCCGGTGATCAGGCAAGACGCCTGGAGGCACTGGCCGGGCAATCAGGCAACCAATGTCGCATGGCCTTGTGTCAAATTTCAGCCGGAACCGACTATTCCTGAAGACTTCTCACCAAATCTAGGGCCAATCGACTCCCTTTTCCGGCATACGTATGCCATCATCGAACAGTGGCGTGCGGTGCTGCGTGACCGGGTGCAAACAGCTGTTTCGGGCGGACAAAGAGAGGCAATTGCATGAGCCGCAGATCACGCATACAGTCCGGAAATGTCGACCCAGGGGATACACCGGGCGATGGGAGATCACCGGACATGGGGCGCAAGCCATCCAATAAACCGACCAGTTTCGACATTGCCTATCTCGCAGGCGTTTCGCAGCCCACTGTCAGTCGCGCCTTGCGTGGCAGCAGTTCGGTCAGCCTCGCCACGCGCCAGAAGATCGAGGCGATCGCCAGCCAGTTGAACTATACGGTCGACAAGAACGCGTCATCGTTGCGCACGCAACGTTCAAATACGCTGGCACTGCTGTTTTTCGAAGATCCGACGCCGGACGAATCGAACATCAACCCGTTCTTTCTCGCCATGCTCGGGTCGATCACTCGGCATTGCGCCAACCGCGGGCTCGACTTGCTCATTTCGTTCCAGAAACTGGATGACGACTGGCACAAGCGTTATCAGGACAGCCACCGCGCCGACGGCCTGATCCTTCTTGGCTATGGCGATTACACGCACTATGAACCACGCCTGCGCCAGTTGATGCGATCCGGCACCCATTTCGTTCGCTGGGGTTCGGTGGACGAGGCGACGATCGGTGCGACGATCGGTTCGGACAATTTCGGCGCTGGACGATTGGCGGGTGAACACCTGCTCGCGCGCGGTCGCAAGACCATAGCCTTTCTGGGTCAGGCGGATTCTCACTACCCGGAATTCCAGCAGCGCTACGCCGGTCTCGCCAAAGCCATCGTTACTGCGGGCCTTGAACCAGATCGTGACCTTGTCGTCGATGCCGTTTCTTCCGAGGAAATCGGTTACAACGCGGCACGATCACTGCTCTCGCGCGGGAAGCCGTTCGATGCCATCTTCGCCGGTAGCGACCTCATAGCCATCGGAGCGATGCGGGCGCTGGCCGAAGCGGGGCTTTCGGTTCCGCGCGATGTGGCAGTCGTCGGCTTTGACGATATCCCCGCCGCCAGCCTGACCACCCCCCCGCTGACGACCGTCATGCAGGACACCCGCCTTGCCGGCGAAGCGTTGGTCGACAGCGTGCTCAGTCAGGTCGAGGGACGCCCCCCCGTTCCACGCATCCTTCCCGCAAGGCTTATCGTTCGCGCCAGCAGCGGCGGCTGAATGTGGCGGATCGGCCCGTCATTCGTATGCGCATCGATTGCAGTAGGGCGGCGATTTTGCGACGAGCATGAAGTGAGCGCGCGTTCGTAACGGCCGCAACAGACGGCTGCGCGGACGGGAGGGGAGGAACGATGACCACAAAACCACGGCAGGGCTTCTGGGGCCTGTGGAACATCAGCTTCGGCTACTTCGGCATCCAGCTCGCTTTTGCGCTGCAGAACGCGAATGTCAGCCGTATCTTCCAGTCGCTCGGCGGCAATGTCGACGATCTCGCATTTCTGTGGATCGCAGGACCAGTCACCGGACTGATCGTGCAGCCGCTGATTGGCTACCACTCCGACCGCACCTGGGGACGCCTCGGCCGCCGCCGCCCCTATTTTCTCGCTGGAGCGGTCTTGGCTGCTTTGGCTCTGATCGGCATGCCCAACGCCGGATATCTGCTGCTGGCGGCGGCGTTTCTGTGGATGCTCGATGCGTCATTGAACGTCGCGATGGAGCCGTTCCGCGCCTTTGCCGGCGACATGACTCCTGATGATCAACGCGCGCAGGCCTTTGCTATGCAGACATGGTTCATTGCGTCAGGGGCGGTCCTTGGCAGCCTTGCGCCTACGTTGTTCAATTGGCTCGGAATCGCCAACGTGTCCGCTGACGGCGGTATTCCGCCGTCGGTTCGCTACAGCTTCTACCTCGGCGCAGCAGCAATTGTATTCACGGTTGCCTGGACAGTGGTGCGGGTGCGCGAATACAGCCCGCACGAATTGGCCGCGTTCGAAGGGCGCAGCCCGGCCGACGAAACAGTTGAGCTTGATCCGCTGGTCTATCCTCGCACCGGTGCGGTCTGGCTTAGCATCGGAATTATCCTGCTCTTCGCAGTGCCATGTCTCGGCCTCGACAAGCAACTTTACGTTCTCGGCGCGGCGTTGGCAGCCTTTGGCCTGATGCAGCTCGGCGTCAGAGCGGTGCAGGCCAAGGGTGCCCTCGCCCGCATCGTCAGCGACCTTGCGCTTATGCCGGTGCAGATGAAGCAACTGGCCGTCGCCCAGTTCTTCACGTGGATCGGGTTCTTTATCGTGTGGATCTACACGACGCCGGTGGTGACTGCGCAAGTCTTCGGTGCGACCGACAGCAGCGGGTTTGCCTATAACGAGGGTGCGGACTGGGTGGGCGTGCTGTTCGCGTTCTACAATGCGGTCGCCGCCGTCACCGCATTCGTTCTGCCGTGGGCGGCAAAGCGCATTGGCAACGTCGCAACGCATGCCGTCGCGCTTCTGTTTGGCGCGGGGGGCTTTGTCGGGCTTCTGTTGATCCGGGATCCTTACCTGCTGTTGCTCCCTATGGTGGGGATCGGCATCACATGGGCCTCGGTGCTGTCGATGCCCTATGTCATCCTGACGCGCACCCTGCCCCCGTGGAAGTTCGGCATTTACATCGGAATTTTCAACTTTTTCATCGTTATACCGCAACTGGTCGTTGCAACATTGATGGGCGGCATCATGCGCAGCTTCTTTCCCGGCGAGCCGAAGTGGACGATGCTCGTCGGCGCGCTGATGATGGCGTTTGCTGCCGCTGCGATGTTGCTCGTACGAGAAGCTGACAAGGACAAGACGCAATGAGCAGGCAAGGTTTGATCGGCGCGGTTGAAGCAGGCGGCACGAAATTCGTGCTGGCGCTGACCACACAGGACGGCGAGATTCTGGCGCGGACGCGGATACCCACCAACACGCCTACAGAAACATGGCCCGCGATGCAGGACTTCTTCGCGGAAACCTCAGAACTTCACGGCCCGATTGCGGCCTTTGGCGTTGCCAGCTTCGGCCCGATCGACATTGATCCGGCATCGCCCGCCTATGGCACATTCACGACCACACCCAAGGCCGGGTGGTCGGGCGCGCGTTTCCATGATGCGCTTGCAAGCTTCAGCGTGCCGATCAAGGTCGATACCGACGTCAACGGCGCAGCAATCGGTGAATGGATGTCGGGCGCGGGACAAGGGTGCCGCACGCTGGCCTATACAACCATTGGTACCGGCGTGGGCACAGGCGTCGTCCGTAACGGGCATTCGTTGATGGGCATCTCGCACTTCGAGAGCGGCCATATCGTGCCGCCGCAGAACCATGCCGCTGACCCGTTCCCCGGCATTTGCCCCTATCACGGCAATTGCCTCGAAGGCCTCGCCAGCGGCCCGGCCATCGAACGGCGATGGGGCCGCAGCCTCGACAGGCTGGCGAGCGAGCCGGGTGCGGTTGCAATGATCGCGGACTACCTTGCTCACCTGGCATCAACGCTTGTCTTGCTCCACATGCCTGATCGGTTGATCTTCGGCGGCGGCGTGATGAAGGCGCCCGGACTGATCGAAGCGGTGCGCACGGCCACCAGCGCGCAACTCAACGGTTATGTCAGCCACCCCCGGCTCGATGACGGGCTCGAGCGCTATATCGTCACGCCGGGGCTTGGCGACGACGCGGGCATTACCGGCGCGATCGAGCTTGGGCGTCAGGCCTTGGCGCGGGGATAGGCGACCTGCATTTCGCCAGTGCCGCGCAAGGCCCAGGCTTCTCCGGCGAGGCGATGTTGCAGGGTGAGGCAGGCAGCACCGCGATCGGCAAAAACTTCGATGCTGCCGCTGTCGAGCCACACTTCGGCAGGACCATCGCCGGTGATTGGCATCGTTCTGGTCAGATCAAGTTCACGCGTGACCGGGTCGGTGCGGGTGACCGAGAGCGTGGCTGCCTTCAGCGTACAGCGCAGTGATCTTCCCGCATCGTCGAAAAGCGTAAACATCCAGTCGTTCTGGGTATCGACGAGCAGCAATGCCGCAGCAGGCAGTGGGTGGCATCCGTCGCCAAGGATAATGTGCTCCGGCGTTCCGAACAGCGCCCGGCAGGTTGGTTCGATCGTTTGCACGAGGTTGTAGCCTCCCACCGCGCGGCGCAAACCCATGCGCCGGGGCAGGCTCATCGCTCCGCGCCAGCCTTGAAGGGGCAAGTGCTTCTGCACGTGGTGATTGCCCATCCAGCCCAGCCACGCAGGCCTACCCGCGTTATCGCGGGGGTTCTGCCAGCCTATCGCGGCGTAGAATTCATTGCCATGATCCGCGAGCTGCCACGGCGTTTCCGGAACGAACCGCGTGCCGTCGAACGTTCCGACGCGGTACAACGCGCCAGAACCTGGAGCCCCTGAAAACACATCGACCTTGAACAGCCAGCGCGTCTCGCCAGTGCCCTCCACCGGCAGTTCGACAAGATATGGGCATTCCCACAGATGCCCCTCCGCACCACCGGTCGGGACTTCGGACCGTTCGGTCCAGATGATAAGATCAGGCGAACTGTAGATCAGTGCGCGGTTTTCGTCCGACAGCACGACTGCCATGATCCATTGCCGGGTCGGCTCATGCCAGAACACGCTGGGATCGCGGAAATCTGCCATTTGCCGGTCGAGCACAGGGTTGCCAGCATATTTTGTGAAAGTTCGTCCCCGGTCTGCGCTTGCTGCGATGCACTGAGCCTGGCGCGGGCGGTCGGTGCGGGCGCCCGTATAGATCGCAATCATCACCCCGCGGCCAAAGCCGGCGGTATTGGCGTGATCGATCACGGCAGAGCCCGAGAAGATCATCGTATTGTCTGCCTCGGCCAGCGCGACGGGGAGTTCCTGCCACTGCGTCAGATCGTGGCTGACCGAGTGGCCCCATGACATATGGCCCCATTCCTCGCCGAATGGATTGTACTGGTAGAACATATGCCATTCCCCGTCATGCCAGACGAGGCCATTGGGGTCGCTCAGCCAGTTGGCGGCGGGAGCATAGTGATAGCGTGGACGCATCTCAGAATCTCGTTGAAGGAATGACGTCAAATGCGATGGTCATGCGCTCGCCATCGGTGAATGGAACGGTGCCATGCCACATGGTCGAGGGGAAAAGCGCAAGCCTGCCCGGCTTGGGAACGACGAGTCCATAAGACTCAAGCGGCAGATTCAGTTCTGGCGGAGGCGCGCCGAATTGCAGGTGCCCGGCCGGCTGCGGGCCGAGTAGGTCCGGCTCCGGAACCGTCACGTAAAACGCGGAGCTGATCCATCCCAACGGATGGGTGTGGACGCTGTGAAAACCACCGGGCCGCAACCGCACCGACCAGCTTCCGGCGAACAGGAAAGCTCCGCGCGGCGCGGCAAGCAAGGGGTGAGCGGGATCGGCTGCGGGCAACTCGTCAATATATGTCCGCACCGCGTTTTCGATCTTGGTGCGAGCACCCGCGATCACCGGATCGATGCGCAGCAGCAACGGGCGTTCCGTCTGCGTGCCGCCTCGCACCGACTGTTCGTGCCAAGGCTGCTGCATTGTGTGCAGGCGCCGTAGAGTTGCGGCAAGGTCTGCCAGTTCGGCCGCGCTGAAATGCAGATCGTAGCTGCGCACATCGCGCATGCCCACGTCGAGCCAATTGGCGCGGTCATCGCCTAACAGCCGCCACGCCAACGAGAGGTAGGCCCAGAAAGCGCGCATGGCGGGCTTGCCTGCGTGCTTCAGGCAGACGTCCCGTGCTCGCTCTACCTGCCCGCCACGCAGGAAGTGCCGAACGCGGGCGAGGTCGAGGCCAACGTCCTGGACTTGCTCCACCCCATCGAACAACGCGGGATCTTCAGCACCTGCGCCACTTTCGCTGGCGATGAAAAGCTTGCCCAGCAGCGAGGCCTGACGCTCTCCAAGATGCGCTTCTGCATCGGCGATGACGTCACGCGCCTCCTCCCACTGGCGGGCGGTGGCGAGGACATGAAACCACGCCATGCGCAGGCCGAAATTGCCGGGATCACGTTCGACCGCGGTGATGAAGCTGCGCGCGAAGTCTGTATCGCCTGCCGTAGCTCGCATTCCGCAAAGGCAGCGATGCCCGTCGATCCAGCCAGGAGTTGCGGCGAGGATCGCGTCGAGCAGGGCCTCTCCCTCTGCCTGCCTACCCTCTGCCGCAAGTGCCGTTGCCCTGCTGCGCTGCAAATCGATGCGCTGCGGTGAAAGGTCTGCTGCATGTGCATAGAGGTCTGCTGCGTCCATGCCCGCTTCGAACGAAATCTGAGCAAGACCGAGGGCGGTGTTGGGGTCGTTTGGGGCCACACGCGCCGCTGCGCCAATAGCCTCAAGCGCTCCGCCCAGATCCTGCACTTCACGCAAGGCGATGGCGCGCTGCAGCAAGGCCGCCGCGTCCGCCATCACGCCTTGCAGTGCGCAGTGATGAAGTCCTCATGCGTCGGCTGCTGTGAGGCAGCGTGCACCATCGCAGCGCGCAGCTTGCCTAGCCATTGGCGCCCATCCACGCCGCGATAATCGGCAAGCGGATCGGTACGCTCCGGCATGTTGCCTTGCCCGACGTGCACCGCCAACCAAGACGGCGGGCCGAACAGGTCGGCATCGCGTTGCACCAGCCTGCCATAGCGGCGGAAATGCTCGATCTTGGTTTCGAGCGTATCAGGGATGCTCATGCGCGCACAGTAACGCCACAGTTCGGAATCGTCGCGCTCGGTCAACTTGTAATGCAGGATCAGGAAG
This sequence comes from Novosphingobium sp. MMS21-SN21R, assembly GCF_031846015.1. Lineage (GTDB taxonomy): Bacteria > Pseudomonadota > Alphaproteobacteria > Sphingomonadales > Sphingomonadaceae > Novosphingobium. The sequence continues at coordinate 1,870,574 of NZ_JAVRDU010000001.1, forward strand.
TCCCTGATGCGCTCGTATTCGCCCGTAGCTATGCGGTTGTATTCCTCGATCACCAGCGGATCGAATGTGCGGTCGGGGAACAGCGCCAGCAGCTTGGATATGCCCGCCTGAATCAAATGGATCGAGGTCGATTCCAGCGGCTCCATGAACCCGCTCGACAGCCCGACCGCGACAACGTTCTTTTCCCAGAATGACTTGCGCCGACCGGTGACGAAGCGCAGTGGGCGCGGATCGCCGAGAGCCTTGCCGTCGAGCCTTGAAAGCAGCTTTTCAGCCGCTTCGTCGTCCGACAGGAAATGGCTGCAATAGACATATCCGTTGCCGGTCCGATGCTGCAACGGAATGCGCCATTGCCAGCCCGCCTCACGCGCGGTGGAGCGAGTGTAAGGCGTGAGCGGATAAGCGTTCTCGCATGGAACCGCCATCGCCCGGTCGCAGGGCAACCAGTGAGTCCAGTCCTCGTACCCCGCCTTCAGCGCGCCTTCGATCAGCAATCCGCGAAAGCCCGAGCAATCTATGAACAGCTCGCCCTCGACCTGCCGACCGCCCTCAAGGGTTACTCCGGTGACGAACCCGGTTTCGGCATGTTGCTGAACGCTGGCGACCTTGCCCTCGACCCGCGTGACACCCTTGGCCTCGGAATATGTGCGCAGAAACCGCGCATAGAGACCTGCGTCAAAATGATAGGCGTAATCAAACGTCGAAAGCACATTGCGTTGATCCAGCGATGGCGGCGCGAAGCGGTTCTGCTTGGCCAGAGCCCAGGCCATGGCATGATCATCGAGCGGTGCGGTTTCACCCTCTTCCCTCGCCCGCAGCCAGTACTGGTGCAGATTCACGATATCGAACGCGCGGCCATAGGGGCCGAACGGGTGGAAGTATCGGTTGCCAAGTTTCGCCCAGTCGACAAATTCAATGCCAAGCTTGAACGTGCCCTTGGTCGCGCGGATGAATTCGCGCTCGTCGATCTGGAGCGTTTCGTTGAAGGTGCGGATTGGCGGGATCGTGGCCTCGCCAACTCCGACAGTGCCGATCTCTTCGGATTCAACCAACGTGATCTTGCAATCGTGGCGCAGCGCCTGCGCCAACGCAGCGGCCGTCATCCAACCGGCAGTGCCACCGCCGATCACGGCCACCGAACGGATCATCTGGTCGGACCTGGTCATGCAACGCCTCTCCTCACGCGTAACCCGATAGACCCTAATGATAGTGGAACGGAAGGGCGGCAACGCTTCACGCGTAACCGCCCTCCAGTTCATCGCCCCTCATGCGACCAGGGGGGCGTTAGGGATCAGAAGTTGTAGCGAACCGAACCCGAGAAGGTGCGGCCCAGTGCAGGCGCGCCACCGATCACGACAGGATTTGCCGCCGCGTCAGCGATACCGCCATTGCCGCGCAGATCGAACGTGTCGAACAGGTTGTAAACCTGCAGGCCAAGTTCGAGGTTCTTGATCGGATAGATGCGCAGCGATGGGTTGAAGATCGCCTTGCCCGGATATTGGAAGCCGTTGCTGTCGATCGCGCTGGTCTGACCGGTCACAGCCATGCCCACCGTTGCCATCTCGCCGATGTCGTAGTTGGCCGACACGGTGTAGATCAGGTCGGGGATGCCATCTGCGCGGACGAAGTTCGCAGCGCCAGCGCCCTGCTTCTTCGCCTTCGAGTAGGTTGCGTTACCGACCAGGCTGAAGCCGCCGTTGCGATAGGTGCCGAAGAACTCCGCACCGCTCGACTTGTACTTGGCGTCGATCACGCAGCCACCTGCGCCACCGGGGCACTTCGTGGCAGACAGTTCGAAGGTCGACTGCTTGAAGCTGCCCTTGAGCAAGGTCAGTTCCATGGTGAAGCGGCCACCGAGCAGATCGCCACGGCTCTTGATGCCGAGTTCGTGCTGCTTGACGAAGTCAACCGAAGGCGTGATGCCATCGGCTGTGCAGCCGTTCGAGCCGATATCGCCCGAGGTGCAAAGCGCGCCGTCGTCGCGGATCTTGCCACCCAGAGTCTGGCGGTCACCGTTGAAGCGGCCACCGCGTGACGTGCGGGCGAAGATCGAAACGTTGGGCGAAACCTTGAACAGCCCGCCGAACGTGTACGACGTGTAGCTGCGAGTGTAGTTCAGCTGCTCGCGGACGCCGTTCGAGGTGATCGTCGGGATCGTTACGCCATTGCTGACGATGTTGAACTCCGAACCACCGGCAATCGCATAACCGCTGGCCTTGACCCGCTCGAAGCGCACCGAACCGTCGACGCCGAACATGTCATGATCGAGATCGAGCGAGATGTATGGCGCAGTGTTGGCATAGGACAGGTCATAGTCGCGGGCGCAGCAATTGCCCCAGTTGTTGTTGTAGCCCGAGGTGCCCGCCTGGGTCAGCTTGTTGCCCGCGCTATCGAAAAGGTCGAGCTGCGAAGGATTTTCGCCGCTCAGTTCGCGCAGCGACTTGTTCACATGCCAGTCCATCGCGATCTTCTGGTTCATGTAGAACACACCAGCACGCGCGGTGACCTTGCCTGCGCCGAACTCGTACTTTCCGGCCAGAGTCAGGTCGTTGGCGAAGCTGCCGATGTCGCGGATGTTGGTGCGGACGTTCACGTTGTTGTCGAGGTAGGCGTCAGTGAACAGCTCACCTGCCTTCAGGCCGCTGGCATAACGGATTGCGGCCACGGTCTTGCCGTTCACGGTCGAGCCAAGAACGCTCGAGGTGGGCGCGGTGTTGAGGAACGGCGAGGCGAAACCGCCGCTCATCTTGGTGTAGCGGGCGTTGTTGTCGACCGTGATGCCACCGTCGAATTCATAATGAAGCTGGCCGCCGAACGCCTTGGCGTTGGTGGTGATCCCGTCCATCTTCACGCGCTCGAGATTGCCGTCGCGGTTATAGATCAGGAAATCCTGATTGTAGATCGAGTAGTTCGAGCTGTCCCGGCCATCGAAGCCCGGATAGGGGCGGATGTTGCCGACGTTCTTGCCTGAAATGGTAGCGAGTGCGGGCGCGCCGGTGTAATTCGGCTCCTGCGTGTCGGCATACTTGAAGTTCAGGCGGAAGAAGCCCTTGCCGCCGTCGAATTCCTTGGTGAGGTTGCCCTTGACCTGGATCGAATCCGACACGGTGTAATCGGCGTGGAGCGGCCCGCGGCCGTTCTTGAAGTAGCCACCGACATGGAAATAGGTGGTGTCGTTGATCGAGCCGCCGTAGCGGAAATCGACGCGGGTTTCGTCATAGCCCAAGCCTTTGCCGACCGAGACGAAGCCGCCTTCCTGCTTGCCGGTGTGGCTGATGTAGTTGATGACCGCGCCCGGTGCCTGCGAGGCGAACGTCGTGGCTGAACCGCCGCGAACACCTTCGATGTTGGCAACCGACGAGTCGAAGCGGGTCCAGTAGTCGTTGTTACCGAACTGGATGTCGCCGAACAGGACGGTCGGCAGGCCATCTTCCTGGATCTGTACGAACGGCGAACCACCTGTTGCCACCGGAAGACCGCGCACGGCGATGTTAGAGTTACCACCAGGGCCGGAGGTGCCGGCCACCTGAATGCCCGGGATGGTGCGGAAAACTTCAGCTTCCGAGCTGGGCTTGAGGCTCTGGATCGTTTCGGCTGAGATTGAACTCACCGACACAGATGAGTTCAGCTGCGTCTTGTCGCGTCCAGATGCAGTGACCACGATCGCGTCAAGGCCAACGGATTCCGGAGCAGCTTCCGCGCTCTCAGCCTGGGCCGCATCTTGCGCCAGTGCAGGCGAAACCAGAAATGCGCTCGAAAGCGCGATAAACGAAACGCAAGTATGCAGGGGTGTCAGCTTCATAAAATCCTCCCACCAAGAAGCTCCTGCGTTTGAATTGCAGGAATCGGTCAGTCGCCGAATAGACCTGACTGCAATCGTTTGCAATACGATTCACAATCGATTGCAGCGAAGGCATACTGCGTTGCATTGATGCAACATACCGCGCCGGTGACCGCCCCATCTCCAACCGCAATCGGTTGACAGCCAAGGCTTGCACAACGCATCACAAGCCTATTAGAACGCGACGATAACCTGCAACCCAAACTCCTGCAGGATTGGGAAATTCGATGAACGACGGCAGGGCACCGGGCAAGATCAGGAACATTGCGGAACTCGCACGGATGGCCGGCGTATCGGCGGGCACGGTCTCGCGGGCGCTCGCAGACAAATCTCTGGTGAACAAGGAAACGCGCGAGCGAATTCAGGCTCTGGCGCGTGAGCACGGCTTCAGGCCCAACCAGATGGCGCGCCGGTTGCGCACACAGAAGACCGGCGTGATCGGTGTGGTGATTCCCCTCGGCCACGAACGCCGCCAGCATATCTCGGACCCGTTCTTCATGACTTTGTTCGGCTATCTGGCGGACGAGCTCACCGAAAGCGGCCATGACCTGATGCTGTCGCGCGTCATTCCGGGCGACGATGAATGGCTCGACCGAATCGTCGACTCTGGCATGCTCGACGGTGCCTTGGTTATCGGCCAATCGAACCAGACCGAAGCCATCGAGCGCGTTGCGCAGCATTACCGTCCATTGGTGATCTGGGGCAGCCATCGTGACGGCCAGGCACAGTGCACGGTTGGTGTGGACAATTTTGCAGGCGGCCGGTTGGCAGCGGAGAGACTGGTTGCGCGAGGGGCGAAGCGTCTGGCCTTCTTTGGCGACACGAATGGACCCGAGATCGCCGAGCGGCTTGCAGGTGCCCAAGCTGTTGCGGACGCCGCCGGGCTTTCGCTTCGCGCCTTTCCGACCCATCTGGCCAGCGATGAAATGGCCAGCCAGATCGCCGGGCACCTCGCAGATCTTGGCGGCGCCATCGAAGGTATCGTCTGCGCATCGGACATCATCGCCATGTCCACGATCCGCCTGCTGCACGAGCGCGGCATGGCCGTGCCCGATCAGGTGGCGGTGACCGGTTTCGACGACCTTCCGCTTGCCTCGCGCATGGTCCCGCAATTGACGACGGTGCGGCAGGATATCGCTGCTGGCGCGCGGGCCATGGTCGACGCGCTGCGCCGCCGTATCGACGGTGAAGACGCGCCTTCTACGGTAATGGTGCCGGAACTGATTGTCCGCGAAAGCGCCTAGGCAACCGTAACGCTGTCCCCATCGAAGCGCAGCGCAAAGCACGGCGCGGGCGTGCCGCCGAAATTGCTGCGCAGCAATTCGGGATGGTCAGCGAGCTTCCGGCCGCCCATCGAAAAATAGTCAGTGAAGCTCCAGACGACCCCTTCACCTGTTACCCACCAGCTATACGACTGCGTCGGCTCATCATCCGGATTGGCTGCAACTAGCCCGTTGCCGTTGATCGGGCGCCACGGACCTGCGAGACTCTCCGCTACCATCCCGTAGATGCCATTTGGCCCAGCTACTGCTCCGGGCGCAAACGTGTGCCGCTGCGTCGACCAGAAAAGATAATACAACCCGTTGCGCACCACGACGTGCGGCCGCTCGAGTTCATTGTTTACCCCGATGGCCTCGATCAGAGGGTCACCTAATTGCCACTCGCCGCGCTCAAGCGTGGCGATGCCGACGACACCGTTGAAAGCATGATCGGACCAGGCTGCGCTGCCGGTAAACAACACGTGTGCCTTGCCGGTTGCGGGGTCGCGCAAGTACGCTGGATCGCGGAAGCCCTTGATCAGACCGGGAGCGCCCTGGTCCTGACGGTCGCACACATAGCGCAAACCGTCTGCGACTACGAATTCCACAGCGTTCTGCCAATCACCAGGACCCGTGGCGCCCAAGTTTCCTTCAACTACGAACAGCCGTTGCTCGAAGGTCAATTCGGACTCGCCGCGCCGTCCCGCGGCAGTAATGAAGTGCTGTACCGTGACGCCGTCATCCATCAGGACTGCAGACCCAGCCCATTCACGGCTACCGGACGTCAAACCATCGGGAAAGGCGTTGCCGTGATCGGTCCAACCGTCGCTGCCACATGACAGTAACCGGATGCGCGCATGACCGTGCCGTTCTACGGGATCTGCGAATGCGGGCGCGCTCAAAAAGAACCACCATGCCCTGCCCAGATGCAAGACTGTTCGGCCATCCTCGTGTGCAAGCGGCCAGCAATCCCAAAGGTCGAGATCGGCGAACAACCTCTGGACATCGCTCGCCCGGATCAGGCCAATGCGCGGCAATTCGGAAAAGCCCTCAGGCTCCCAGTGCGTTGTCTTGGCGGGAACAATCGATTGAGGTTGCATCGAAACGTTGGACATTATCAGCTTTCAGAACCGGCAAGCATGGATCAGCCGCGTTTGCGCAGATGGAAAAGGGTTACGGTTTCGGCTTTGGCTGGCGGCAGCGGCAGCCCATTAGCGCTCAGCCAACCAGCATCGAGCGCGACCGGGTCAGCTTTCATAGCGTCGAACAGTGATGCAGAGTGAGCCGCGTGCCCGGCGTCACCGCCAGCGATGCGCAGCAGGCGGACGTCCCACATGCCGGGTTCCAGGAACGGTAGCGGCAGAGGCTGGGGCCGTCTGTCCTGCGGCGGGTCGTTGCGGATGACGAAGAGCAGGCATTCCGCGCTTGTGCCCTGCGCCTGCCAGACAACGCCGTCAGCGCCCTCCCCCAACCAGACCCGGCTACCGTGGAGAAGATCACGCCACTGCTTGTGGAAGCTGATCCATTCAGCCAGTTCGTCCCGCTCTTCCGCGCTCAGGGTGCGCGGGTCCATCTCGACACCGAGGTGGCCGCACATCGCCATGGCCGCACGAAAGGCCAGCGAATGGCGCCGGCCCGTTGCATGGGCGGGGCTGGCCGCGATGTGCGATCCCATCACCTCGGGCGGCAGGAACGCAAGAAATCCGCGCTGGATCGAAATGCGACTGACAGCATCGATATTGTCGCTGGTCCAGTAGCGGTGGCAATGGTCGGCCATGCCTGCATCATTGCGCCCCCCACCGCCTGCGCAGGCTTCGATCTCGACTGCGGGATGCGCCGCACGGACACGCGCAAAAAGATCGTAAGTGCCGCGAATTTGCGCTGCCCCTCCAGCGGGGGCCAAATCGCGGTTGTGATCCCATTTGAGGTAGGTAATCGGCAAATCACGCAGCAGCGCGTCTATGCAATCAAACAGATAATCGCGCACGTCTGTTCGGCGCAGATCCAGCACAAGTTGGTTGCGTGCAGTTGGCCGTGTGCGGTCCGGCAAGGCCAAAGCCCAGTCCGGGTGAGCCCGATACAGATCGCTGTCCGGATTGATCATTTCAGGTTCGACCCACAGACCGAATTCCATTCCCAGCGCATTGACCCGCCGGGCCAGCGGGCCGAGGCCTTGCGGAAACTTGCGCGGATCGGGTGTCCAGTCACCAAGCCCGGCGGTGTCATCATTGCGCCCCCGGAACCATCCATCGTCGAGGATGAAGCGCTCGACGCCAACCGAAGCTGCTGCTTCGGCAAGCGCAATGATCCGTTGTTCGTCGTGGTCGAAGTAGCAGGCTTCCCATGAGTTGAGATGGACCGGCCGTGGGCGCATGGTCCCGCCCGGCCAGTTTATCCTTGCCCTGACGGCGTCGTGGAATGCCGAGGCGGCGCCGTTGCGGCCAGTTGTGGAAACGGTGAAGATGGCGTCGGGCGCTTGCCAGCTTTCGCCGGGTGCAAGCGTGACTTCGCCGGGCTGCAGTACAGCGCCTGCGCTGAGCGTCCAGAACCCCTCGTCATCGCGCTCAACCGCGATGCGGCTGTCGCCGGACCATGCCAGTTGCAGCGCGCGCGCGGTCCCGGCGTGAAATGTTGCCCCCTCGTCGAGCACGAACAGCCCCGCAGCGCCGCCGTGCCCGGACATGCCCCGCCGAACCTCGCGCACCCACGCATGCTGCGGCATGGCCTCGCGGCATTCTACCAGTTCGGCATTGTGACGGCCGCGCCATGAAACGATCTCACGCGCCACGCTTGGCAAGGGCAGCGTGGTACTGGCCAGCCAGTCGATGCCAATAGGTGCTGAACCAATGTTGCGGACAATCGCCCGGCATACGAACGCTCCGCCACTGACCTCGAACTGCTGTTCCAGTTCTGCACCGGTGACCGGATCGTTGGAAACGATGTGTATGAAGGTTTCTGTGGCAGTTACGCTCGACCGGTCGAAGAAGGGTGCCAGCGCATGCCCGTCGCGGCGGAGCACGACTGCTGCAGGACCGAACCAGCCCAACCCCGCAGGAGGTGCCAGCGAAAACGGGACATCCTTGTCCAGTGAGTAGGACGCAGGAGTGCGCGTGTCGGCAATAGCGAAAATGTCCCCGACGGTTACGCGTGGGCCGAAATGGCGCCAGAGCGGCGAACCGTCTTCGCGTCGTTCCCAGACGAGGCTGCCCTCGCCTGCATGAAGGCTGACGATTTGCGACATCAGGCGGCAGCAGCCTCGCGCGGCATGGCTTGCACCCGGCCTTCACGCACCCAAAGTACCGAGAACCCTGCCAGAACCAGGCTGACACCACAGAACATCAGCATGTTGCGCGGATCGCCGCCAAGCGCGAGTTTGTAGGCGTCGAAGCCGATCGACACGAAGCCGAGGTCGAGGCGGCTCATCACAACGGCGAAGATCAGCATCGGGATGACGATCATCATGTTGAAAATGCCCATGTAGACGCCTGTCCGCTGCGGCGGGATCGAGTTGGTCAGGATCGCATATGGGTTGCCCATGATACTGCCCCAGGCGAGGCCGATGCCCACTGCGGGGAGGAACAGCAGCGCCTTGTCGGTCACCCCCGGCAGGGCCATCATCCCGATACCGCCGGCAAACAGGCAGAGCGCGTGGAGCGGCCCCGGACCGATCCGCCGGACCAGCGGCACCATGGCGAACGCTGTCACGAACGAGATCGCGTTGTAGAAGGCCGCGACTTCGCCGTTGGTCAGCACCGCACTATGGAAGGCGCTGCTGTGCACGTCGCTCGCGCCATAGACGGTGCGGCTGATCGAATAGACCGCGTAAGTCCAGTAGCCGGACATGCCGACCCACTGGAACAGGCTCATCAAGCCGAGCTTGCGCATCGCAACCGGCATGTCGACAATTGCGCTGCCGATTTCGCGCAAGGTCGCGCCCGCACCCTTGGGCTGCGCGGCGATGTGCGCACGCTCATCTGTCGTCAGCGGCAATTCGGGCACGCGCATCACCGACCAGACGATCGTGGTAAGCGAGAGCACCGCGCCGATCATGAATACCACGCGCACAGTGTAGGGGATGTTGTGGCTGTCCACCCAGTCCTGATTCATTCCCAACCCGACCAACAACGAAGGTGTCAGGAATGCCAGCATCTGGGCAAGCCCGGTGAATGCGCTTTGCGACAGGAACCCCGCCTGCCTTTGATCCGGATTGAGCCGGTCCGAGACGTAGGCGCGATAAGGTTCCATCGTAATGTTGTTGCCCGCATCGAGGATCCACAGCAGCGACATCGCCATCAGGATCGAACTCGAAAGTGGCATGAAGAACAGGCCGAACGCACAAAGAACAGCCCCGATCAGGAAATAGGGCGTGCGCCTGCCCCACTTGCTGTCAGTCCGGTCGCTCAAGGCGCCGATGATCGGTTGCACAAGCAGACCGGTGATCGGGCCAGCCAGTTGCAGCATTGGTAGCTGGGATTCATCCGCGCCAAGGTAGCTGTAGATCGGTCCCATGTTGCCCTGCTGCAGACCGAAGCTGAACTGCAGACCGAGAAACCCGAGATTCATCTCAAGCAGCCGTGACAGTGACAGGTGCGGACGATTGAGGTTCATGCGGGGACTCTCCAGCCGGGCTCCTGTGGCCCTTGACTGCACCATGTCACAAGGCGTCCATCATTACAACAATCGATTGCATAACGAGACGCGACATCACAGCACTGTTCCCGCGAAGCTTGTTGTATCTAGAACTGCACCTCGCTCAATGGTGTTGCTGCCAACACAGCTTCGGCACGCTCGCGCATGCGATTGGCAAACTGGCCGTGGGTGATGACATAAAGTTGATTGGCAAGGATTGCGTCTGCCACCATTTCGCCAACATCGTCGGGGTTCATCCACTCCTCACCCACGACGCGCTCGGACAAAGCCTGTTCGGACGCGCTGAACCCGCTTGCATCGCGCAAGTGCGCCGGGCGATTGCGGGCCGCTTCATGGATGTTTGATTTGACGAAGCCGGGGCACAGCACTGTCATCCCGATGCTCTTGGCGGCAAGATCAGCCCGCATGTTTTCCGACAAATTGAGCACGGCGGCTTTGCCTGCGGCATAAATCGCCAGGTGTCCCGGCATAGTCACCGAGGCGGCCAGTGAGGCGGTGTTGACCACATGGCCGCCACGACCCCGCGCGATCATCTGCGGCAGAACGCTCTGCATACCGTTGATGACGCCGCCAAGGTTTACGCCGATGCCAAAGTCCCAATCCGCATAAGTCGCCTCAAGCACTGGCCCTTCAACGCCGACACCGGCATTGTTGACGAGGATATCGATGCCGCCCAGCTCCTCGTCCATGCGGCGCGCAGTTTCAGCATAAGCGGCACGATCGGTCACATCGAGTTCGACAGCCGCAACGCTCTCGCCAAGCCCCTCGGCAGCCAAGCTGTCGAGCGCATTGGTGATGTGATCGACCCGCAAATCAGCGATGACGACAAATGCGCCCCGCTTTGCCAGCGCCTTGACGATGCCAAGGCCGATGCCCGAAGCCCCGCCAGTGACGAATACCGTTCTGCCCTCGAATGAACCCATGTCCATATCTACACCTCTCCTGCCTCGCCTGATCAATCGGCGGGATTTATCAGGACCTTGCACTGGTGCGAACGCTGCCTCAAGCGTTCGAAAACCTCGGGCGTAGCGGCCAATGAAATCGTGTCAGTTACCAGAAGTCTGGGTTCGACTGCGCCGCGATCCAGTGCATCCAGTGCGGCTTCGTACTCCTGACGAGTAAAGAAGGCCGAGGTGACCAATTTCACCTGCTTTGACAACATGGCGAAGCTGTTGATCGTATCGGGCCGGGTGCAAAGCCCCAGCAGCACGACTGTGCCATCGCTGCGCACTTGTTCGGTAGCCTGCGCAATGAGGCCGGGAACGCCGACACACTCGAACACTACGTCGGCCTTGCCGCCAAGCGCCCGCTCTGCGCTGCCAATCGGGTCAGCAGGGTCCACAACGAAATCGTGCGCGCCCATCTGCAGTGCACGATCACGCTGCCATTCGGTCAGGTCCTGAACGACCACGCGGCCCGCGCCAAAGCGCCGCGCCCAGAATGCAACGGCAAGTCCGATTGGGCCTGCACCCAGCACCAGCACCTTGTCGCCGATGCGCATGCCACTGAGACTTACGCCGTGCAGTGCGACGGCCACCGGCTCGACAATCGCGCCATCCGCCAGGCTGGCGCTCTGGGGCAGGCGCACGCACTGGTTTGGCTTGGTGAGGGCATATTCAGCGTACCCACCCCCTTGCAGCCCGAACCCTTCGCACCACTGCACCGCGCCTGTTTTGCAGGCATGGCATTGCCCGCAACTCTTCAAGGGAATGACCGAAACCAGATCACCAGTCTTCAGCCCTTCCACACCCTTGCCCAGCGCCACGATCTCGCCTGCAAACTCATGGCCGAGGATTGAGCCTGCGCCCTGCCCATAGGCAGGGTCCTCGGTCATGTGCAGGTCCGACCCGCAAATTCCGCAGCGCCCGACCTTGACCACGACGTCGCCCTCGCCCGGTGTGGGATCGGGGACGTTCTCCAGAGCGAGGGGCTGGTGCAGCCCCTGCATTACCGCCGCGCGCATGGCCTGTCCTTACTTGTACTTGCCGAGCATCATGCCGCCATCGATCACGACATGGCTTCCGGTCATGTAATCCGACGCATCGGACGCCAGCAGCAACGCGAGCGGCTTCAACTGGTCGGTCTCCGCCATTTTCCCTAGCGGCACGATGGCGTCCCAAGCCGCGCGCGCGACCGGGTCCTTCTTGAGCCAACCACCGCCGATGTTGGTGAGGAATGGCCCCGGCGCGATGGCGTTGATACGTATCCTGAATTCGGCGAGTTCCAGCCCGAGCGCACGCACCATGTGCAGCACACCGGCCTTGGCCGGCATATAAGGCAATCCGACGATTGGTTCGGTTACCAGCCCGGCATTGGAGGCCGTGGTGATGATTGCACCGCCGCTGCGGCCATTGGCGCGGCCATCCTTCTTCATGATCCGCACGGCGTTGCTGACGGTGTAGAACACGCCGTTGAGGTTGATCTGGATCGAACGGTCCCAGCGCTTGTGATCGTAAGTATCGACCTGGCCCTCCGGGTTGCGGTGCCCGGCGGGGTTCCAGAAGCCCGCGCCGGTATCGATCCCGGCGTTGGCAAAGCAGATGTCGAGGCCGCCATAGGCTGCATCGTGCGCATCGAATGCGGCGGCAACTTGATCCCAGTCAGATACGTCGACTTTGACCGACCGCACTTCATGCCCGTCAGCGCGCAGGCGTGCCGCTTCACGTTCGGCACCTTCTTCGTCAATGTCGGAAAGGGTGACCATCGCTCCTGCTTCGGCCATGGCTTCGGCATAAGCGAGGCCTATCCCCGATGCCGCCCCGGTCACGAACGCGCTGCGCCCCTTGATGTCGAATTTGTCGAGCGTTGCCATGGTCATCCTCTTGATTATTGAATTGTTATTCAGGGTCTTGTTGTTGTTCCCGGTCAATCAGCCGCTGCAGCATTCGGCGCGCACGCACGCCGGCGCCATCCCCGCCGAGTATTACTGGGCGCAGCGCCCAGAAATCCTGTCCCCGCATAAGCCGGTGGCTATCGCGGATCAGGGGCATGTCTTCCTGCTCGAACGCATATTCCAACGCGCCCCGCATCATTGCGGTGAAAGCGCCATCGCCCAGCCTGTAATCACGCGCGGTCGCCCAGAAATAGTGCGTGGTATCCGGCGTCTCGGGCGTGAATGCATGGAGTGAAGGCAGCAACGTGCAATCGTCATAGGGCATGCCCGGATCGCCAGCGCGAAAGTCGAAATAGAGCACGGCGGGCGCGTGCCATTTAACCCGTCCGTAAAAATCTTGCCGACGTCCCTCGGTGCCCATCACTGCCGAAATGCCCACCGACAGGAAATCGTCGGGGCGCACGTACTCGGCAAAGACGTTCTCGCCTTCCTGCCAGAACTTGCGCTCGCCCTCGGTGAAGGCGTTGGCGACTAGTGCCGGGTGGACGAAGTTCGCATGGCTGAGGTCGAGGATGTTGTCGCTGTAGAGTTCGTAATGCCCTTCGGCCACCGTTGCACCGCGAACCGCTTCCCATTCGGGGTCTGACAGCCACGAAAAGTCGGGGATCAAGTCGGCGTCGGCTTTCGCGGCCTCGCCCATCCAGATCCACAGCAGCGCATGACGTTCGATGAGCGGATAGACCTGCAATTGGACGTCAGGCAACTGACCGCCGGGATGGGGGTTATGCACGCAGGCCCCCGTCCGATCGAACCGCAGTCCGTGGTAGGGACACACCAGCGTGCCATCCGCCATGCTGCCGTGACCCAGCGGCGCAAAACGGTGCGGGCACCGGCCGCTGACGGCGTTCGCCCTGCCTTCGCCATCGCGGAACAGAGCGACCGGCTCTTCCAGAAATGTGCGCTGCTGGGGCGTTTCGGCCAGATCATCCGACCACCCGGCGACGTACCATGCATTGCGCAGGTACGTGCCGGTAGCCTGGGGAGTCAGGCGGGCAACCGGGGTTTTGTCCGCAGTCACCGCCCGCAAACCTCAGAGATAGAGCGCGGGGTTGATCGCGATCCCGTGTTCTTTGCAGTAGCTTTCGTAGTGATTCATGAACCACCACACGTCGAGGGTTTCGACATGGTTGCCATGTTCGTCGAAGAACTCGTTGGCGCCCTGCATGTGGAACAGTGCCTTCATCCCGTTCGGATCGTCGGTAACCAGCGTGTGCGCAGTACCCGGCGTTTCAGTGATGAATTCACCGGCGCGGCAGATCCAGTCATATTCGAGGTAGCGGAACGAGCCTTCAAGGCCGATCGCCCAGACCTTGCCGCCGTGCTTGTGCGTGCCGATCACGCCTGGGCCTTTGATCCACAGGATGTTGACGTAGATGTTCTCACGCACGTCAAACGCAAGATGCCGGATAGCCGCGTTGTCGCCGAACGGAACCCATGGGCTTTCGGCATCGGACGAGCCGACATATGTGCCTTCGACGCCTCTGGCGCGGATCAGGTCGCCGTAGAGTTCGGGTACGTCAACAATCTTGTATGCCCCGGACGGGGGTGCCTTCATCGTGCCCATGTGTGCCTCAGAGATAGAGCTTGGGATTGATCGCAATGCCGTTCTCGCGGCAATGCGTCTCGTAGTGGTTGATGAACCACCACACGTCGGTGGTATCGACCAGAACCGCGTTCTCGTCGTAGAAGTCGATCGGCCCTTGCATCCACCCGAACAGCTTGCAGCCCTGCGGATGGTCGGTGACGAGGGTGTGGCTCTCTCCGGGTGTTTCCAGAATAAGCCCGCCGGGCGACGCCACCCAGTCATATTCAAGATAGCGGACGCTGCCTTCAAGGCAGACCATGGTGATCGTGCCGCGATGGAAGTGTGTGCCAATCACGCCGGGGCCTTTGACCCACAGGATGTTGGAAAACAGGCCCTGCCGCACATCGAAGGCCAGATGCTTGATCGCGGCGTTATCGCCAAAAGGAACCCAAGGGCTGTCAACGTCGGTTTGGGCGTCGATGTAGCGCCCGCCGGGGCTAAGTCGCGCGACCAGTTCTTTATGCGCAAACGGCACGTCGACGATCTCGGCCTTGCTCGAAGGCGGAGCTGTCATCACGGTCATCGGACTGTCCTCTCAGCGGATCAGGGTATCGACGTAGTCCGCGCCAATGCCGACCTTGTCGTAGTGCTCACGCGCCGCCTTCATGTAATCGAACACGTCGTAGTGGCCGGTGGTGTTGCCGTCCTCGTCGAGCCACATCAGCGGGCCAGAAACGACGAAGAACACTTTCATCGGGTCTTCGTGTTCATAGCAGACCAAGGTGTGGCTCTCACCCGGCGTTTCATAAACGAAATCGCCAGCGGTGGCAGTCCACTCGTGCTCGAGATAGGCCCATTTGCCGCTGATGGTGTAGGCCCAGATCGGGTGCGGGTGATAGTGGCGGTTCACGAGGCCCGCCGACTTGCTCATCAGCACGTCTGCCCACATGTTCTTCGATGGGCTGATCCAGACGGGCTTCGAGGAGACAGTCTCGGAAATCGGCACCCAGTAACGTTCATCGCCATCGGCGATCTTGGGCAGGTAAATCTCGGGCAGTCCGCCCTCACGAAACACCTTCTCGACCGGCTTCAGGTCTTTCCAGAATTCTGCATGGGCGGCTTCTGCCATTTTCTCTCTCCGGAAAAGTCCGGGCGGAGCAAAGCCCCGCCCGGTCATTATTGTTGTGCTTAGAATTCAACGCCGAGACGTGCGTACCATTCACGTGGACGGCTGAAAGTGCCGTAGAACTGGCCACCTGCAATCTGCGCCTGACCGGTCACCAGATAACGCTCATCGGTGATGTTGGTCATGCCGACCGTCAGATCCCAGTTTTTGCCCGACTTGTAGGCAATGCTGCCATTGACGATGTCTGTCGGGGCACGCTGAAGCAGATAGGCCCGTTCCGTATCGTTCCACAGCGACGAACTGTGGGTGTAATCCGCGAGGATGACCAGCTTGGAATCCCCGCCAAGACCCACTTCGTAGCGCGGGCTGATGTTGAACTTCCACTTCGGCGTCTTGGGCAGATCGGCACCCGGGATCACGCCAGCCTGGAACGGATTGGGCGCAACCTGCGCACCAGCCAGAACCGAGGTGTAATAGGCGTCGGTGTAGCCTACCGAAGCGTTGATCAGGAAACCGTCCGTCGGGGCTGCAACAACCTCGACTTCGAAGCCCTTGATCTTGGCGTCGCCAGCGTTCTGAATGGTCGGCGAAACGCCCTGCTGGAAGTTGAGCTGGATGCCCTTGTAGTCGGTGGTGAAGGCAGCAGCGTTGATCTGCAGGCGACGGTCAAGCAGCGTCGACTTGATGCCTGCTTCCCAGGTCGTTGCCTTTTCTTCGTCGAAGTCCGGCGCGGTGGGCAGCGGGTTCGACAGACGCGTGGTCCAGCCACCCGTCTTGTAACCCTTTGACCAGCTCGCATAGAGCATCACGTCATCAGCCGGGTGATACTGCACGCCGATCTTTGGCGAGAAGTTGCTGAACACCTTCTTTTGTGTGCCCGCGATATAGTAACGCAGCGGCTGACCGGGATTGGGGAAACCAGCAGCAACGCGGCAGGCTTCCGAAATCGGGTTGATCGAGGCGCAGGGCGGCACGCCGACCTGGTTCAGGATCTTGTAGGTGAGACCGTTGGCATCCGACTGGAAGCCCTCGAACTCCTTGTTTTCCTTCGTGTAGCGACCACCAAAGGTGATGCCGAACTGTTCGGTTGGCTTGTAGTCGACCTGGCCGAAGAACGCGTAGTTCTTGGTGGACAGATCGTTGGGGCCGTCAACTTGCAGGAGGCCTTCGGCGAACGTCACATAGTCGTGAAGGTCACCAGCTTCCTTGAAGAAGTAGGCGCCCAGGACGTAGTTGAGCGTCTTGTCGAGAGCAGAGCCATTCAGCTGCAGTTCCTGGCTGAACTGATACTGGTTCATGGTGAAGCTGGTGTGCAGGAAGTTGAGCGGCGAACCGTCAATGTCCATGCCCACGTTCCAGTGCAGTTCACGATAGGCGGTGATCGACTTCAGCATCATCGTGTCGGAAAGGTCGAACTCGATCGTGCCCGAGCCGCCGTACGACGTCAGCTTCGAGTAGTTGTTGCCGTTGGCGTAGCTGGTGTCGATGTCCTTGGTAACGAAGCGGTTGTCATAAGGCAGGCGGTCGTTGTTGGGATCGGCATCGACATTCACGCCAAACACGGTCGGGTTGTCGAAGATCGAGGTCAGGCCACCAATGCCGCCGAGGTATGCAAACGAAGGCGGGCCGCCACCGCAATCGCCAACGACAATGCCCTGGATCGCGCAGTTGTAGGTGCCTGCAAATACCGCTGGCGTCGTGCCGATCAACCGGTTGGCGAGCTGCGACTGGTCGACCTTCATGTAATCGCCCGAGAGCGAGACACGGAAGTTCGCCTTGTTGTCATAGCGCAGCTTGCCGCGCAAGTTCCAGGTGTCGTCACCGCCCTCACTGCCATAACCGATATTGTTGTATCCGGCAGCTTTGTAATTGGTGATCGGAGTGGAATCGAAGTTGGAAGCGCCGGGGAACGGGATGCGCTTGACGTAACCATCACGGTTCTTGGTTGCGAAGCTGACGGAAGCTGCAAGCCCGTCAGACAAGGGAAGGTCAACCGTGCCGCGGGTCTGGATCAGACCAAAGCGACCGGTGGTGACATCACCCTTGAAGCGGAATTCATCGCCCGGATCGTGCGTGACGATCGAGATCGCGCCACCGATGGTGTTGCGGCCGAACAGCGTGCCCTGCGGCCCCTTGAGCACTTCGATGCGCTCGACGTCGGGCAGGTCCTGGTTTGCGCCAACAGAGCGTGCGAGGTAAACGCCATCGAGATAGACGCCCACGCCCGGATCGATGTTGAACGCAAAATCGTTCGCGCCGATGCCGCGAATGTACGCCGAAAGCACTGCGCTCGACCCCGAGAACGGCGTGCCGGCGTCAAGCGTGACGTTAGGCGAGATGTTCGAAAGCGAGGCAACGCTGCTCACCGCGCGTTCCTGCAGCGAGTCAGCGCTGAACGCCGAAATCGCGATAGGAACATCCTGAACGTTTTCAGCGCGCTTCTGCGCAGTGACGACGATCTCTGCGATGCCGCCGGACGGCGCAGCAGCCTGGTCCTGCGCATATGCAGGCATGGCGATGGCAACTGCCATTGCTGCAACGGAAACCGATGCAAACTTCATGGTCTTCCTCTCCCTGTTTATCAAATTGCGGACCGGCTCATTGCTTGTGAACCGGCATTGACGACATTAACTAGCGGGGCACTTCCACTTCCGCTTGCACTAGTGCGCAAGCCGATCAGGACTGCAGCGCAAGCCCCGCATGCGCTGCATCCCGAACCCATTATCTTCCCAGTCTCCAATCACGGGGTGCGGCTCCAAACTGCTGCCGGAAGCACCGCGTGAAGTAGGCACTGTCATTGAAACCAAGTTCGAACGCGATTTCGGTAATGCTGGCGTCGGGCCGGGCCACAAGCCTGTCAGCCGCGCGGCGCAGCCGCTGATCGAGGATATAGGCACTCGGCGTCGTGCCCATTGCGGCAAAGACATTCTGGACGGTCCGGACCGATATGCTGCAGGCATCGGCGATTGATGCAGTGCGCAAGGCCGGATCTTCCAGAGCGGATGCAACCATTGCCAGCACGCGCTGGCGCATATCGGCGTCGCGGGAATCGGCTGATGGGCGCTGCGCACCGCGCATGGCCAATGCTGCAAGATCGTAGAACACGGCGTTTACGCCGCTTTCCCAATCCGGATCCTGCGAGGCGCGCTCGCCCTGTTGCCACAGCGACAGGAGGAAATCGTGAAACACCCTGCCCCCCGGCGTCGCGCCACACATCCGCAGCATTAGCGCATCGTCGACACCAGGAAACCGCTCGACCAGAGGTGCCTTTGGAAACTCGACCACCAGTAATTCATGCCCGGTCAGCTTGATCGAATAGGGCAAGTGCGGATCGGCGAGCACGAAGTCTCCCGGCTGCAATGCGCATTCTGCCTGCTTTTGGGCGTGCTCACTTGTCCCACGGCATTGCAGATGCAGGATCAACCGTTCCTCATTGTGTGGCAGCGGCGCGCGGCCCACCATCGAGCGCGTGGAATCGGTGCGGATCATGTCGAGTTCGCCAACCCGCCAGGAGAGCATCCGACCGGAAAACTCCTCGCCCGGCACCTTGACGAACGTGCCGGTGAAAACGCGGTCAACGATTTCATTCCAGAAGCGCGCACGGTCTGGCGGCGCAATGTTGCCGGTATCGAACTTGAGAAGCGCACCCATGGTTCGTCTCTCCTCTCAGGCGCCTGCGGCCAACGCGGACGTTGCACGGCGCGCCACGATGCGCGGCGCGGATTCGACCAAGCCGAGCGTGCAGAGTCCAGCCAGCAACGTGCAGCCAAGCATGAGCCACATGGGCGCATTCAGGCCGTAACCATCGGCGAGTGTTCCAGCGAAGATTGGGCTGAGCACGCCGCCGACGACCTCGCCTGTGCCCATCACGACGCCGGTCAATGTTGCGGTCAAACGCGGATCAACCGATTCAGAAGGAATGGTCGCCATGAACATCGGGAACAGACCGTTGAGGCCCCACCCGAAGAAGAAGATCGCGGCCAGAACGATGGTCGGACCCTGATAGTAGATCGCCGCGAGCGGAAGAATGGCACCAAAGAACGAAAAGAAGATCATCACCGGACGGCGACCGATCACGTCCGAAATCGCCGGAACCACGAAGCTGCCTAGACCTGCCGACACACCAAGCGTAGCCATGAGCCAGCTCATGGTCTCGGGGCTGAAACTGCGGCCCTTGGTCAGGAACAACGGCATGAAAGCCCAGCAGACGACAAGGTAGGACACGAGCAGGATCGAAATCAGTGCGCAAAGAATGACGTTGCGGTGGGCAAAAGCCTCCCGGAGCGAGACCTTGGGGTTGGCATCGTCATGCACCTCGACGGGCGGCTCGCGGAGAGTGAACCAGATGAGCGCAGCGGTAATCAAACCGGGCAGCGCAGCAAGATAGAACCCCGTCCGCCAGCCCACGGCCATGGCAACCGGCACGAGGAGGATCGGGGCAAGGCCCGAACCGAGCAGGTTCGATCCCAGGTTCTGTGCCACGCCCATAGCCATTCCGCGCCGTTCTGGCGCGACTTCGGAAACGATGATCGAGTGGCTTACCGGCATTACCCCGCCTTCGGCCGCGCCCATCAGCAGTCGCGCGCCAAGCAGCATCATGAACGAAGATGCCATGCCCGATACGAACGAGCAGAGACAGAACGCGATAGTGGCGATGACGACCACGGGTTTGCGTGATCCAAGCTTGTCCGAAATGCGACCAACCATCAGGCCCGAGAGAGCCCAAGTCAGCGAGAGTGCTGAGCTGAACAAGCCAACCTGGGTATTTGACAGTTGCAAGTCCGGCTGGACGAACGGCATCAGGAAGTTGAGCGCATTGCGGTCAAAGAAGAGAATACCGAAATTCAGGCTGAGCAACGCGGTCACCCAGACCTGGTATCCGCCACTGCGCACATGGCTCACGCCGGGCCCTTGATCATTCCGCATTACCATCTCCCGCTTTCGGTCTGCTGCCGTTTATCTTGTGACTTGATACGCCGTGATACAGGCCTGCGAGCAACTCCTCTTGCATTGTCGCGCATCGCGATAAGGATTCCAGCGCATCGCTCAAATGAAGGAACGCACAGGATCGGCGCCATCCCAACCCTGCGATGCTCGCCACATTGCGGTGAAATGCGCGTCCATGCCGGGTGTGGCAGGGATCAGTTCGAGAAAGCCGGGTGCCGCGGCATGACCGCCTTCCAGGTAGGCCACGCTGCCGCCTGTTGGCACGGCCGCCTTGAACGCCAGTTCGTATCCGTTTGCGAGATAGTCGGGCAGCGCAGCTTCGACATCCTCGCACGCAATTCCGAAATGATGAAATCCGTGGCCACGCTGCAAAATTGTTTCGCGGTATACCGACGGATTATCATCGAGTGGTTGGATGAGTTCGATCTGCATGTGCCCGACAAAACCCATCGCGATTGTTACGTCGGCAACAGAAGGCGCACCGCGATAGAACTGATCTTCTCCGAGAAAGTGGTCGAGCAGAAAAAACGGGCCAGCCGCACAATCGCGCTGGAAATGCGCAATCGAGGCACTGATATCCGCGACCACGAACGCGGTCTGCATCACACCCCCCATCGGCTGACCGAAGCCAAGCACCTTGCCCATTCATTCCCTCTCCTGAACCTCCGCCTCTATCGGGCGAACGGTACACTATGATTGTATTTCAAAGCGTTATTGCGACTTTCCCGAACAATCCGGCTGAGGATTGATATTCCCAGGCCTGCCGCGCGTCTTCCATTGCAAAAGTTCGATCGACGACTGGTTTAATGCCATGCTTGTCAATGAAGCCATTGAGGCGCTGCGCCATGCCCTTTGAGCCGACGAAAATGCCGCGGATCGATGCGCCCTTGAACATCAGTCCGTGAGGGCTCGTATCACCCTCGCGGGTCAGCACACCTATCAGAGCGATCTCTCCGGCGAACCCCACGGCTGCTATGCTCTGCTTGAGCGTACCCGCGCCGCCGACCTCAACAACATGATCGACGCCGCCGCCGGCCATTCGAGCAGCCTCCGCACCCCAGTCTGGCGTTGTGCGGTAGTTGATCACGTGATCGGCGCCCATTGCTCTGACGCGCTCAAGCTTTTCGTCCGACGAAGACGTGGCGATCACACGAGCGCCGGCCGCCTTGGCAATCTGCAGGGCAAGGAGGGAAACCCCGCCTGTCCCCAGCACCAGTACAGTGTCGCCGGGCTTAACGGGACGAGGTCCCTCCATCAACGCGTTCCACGCCGTAACACCCGCGCAGGGCAGGCAGGCGGCCTCGGTGAAATCCAGACTCTGTGCGATCGGCACAACGCCGCGTTCGGGCAGAACTACATAGTCCTGCAGCATCCCCGGCGCTGGCGGCGCGCCCAAAGCGACCCCCATTCCGGGGTTCGGCAGACCGTCCATCCAGTCCTGGAAGAAAATCCCGGCGACGCGGTCACCCACTTTGACCGAAGTTACGCCCTCTCCGACCGCGGCAACTTCGCCAGCGCCATCAGAGAGCGGAACTGTATCATGCGGCACCACTCCGCCCATGTAGAGGCCGAGAGGGATGATTTGGTCGCGGAAGTTAAGCGAGCAGGCGCGGATTTTGACCAGCACCTCACCTGCGCCGGGCTGCGGCATTGCCGTATCGACCAACCGAAGTCCGGCTAGTGACGTAGAACCTTCGCTGACAAGCCACTGGCGCATTGATATCTTCTCCCGGAGCTACAATCACTCATTCGGCGCCAAGATTTAATAAGCGGGACAAACCGTTTTCACCTGGTGGAACTAATTTGGATTCAATTCCAAAGCTTTCCCGATGACCTGGGCCGTTGCCTTGAGCGCTGCGAGGTGGCGCTGCACCACCTCGTCGTCCGCGCCGCGCCGCCCCGGCCACGTCACGTTGATGGTTGCGATCGGCGCGCCCGACACCATGATCGGCACTGCCATCGACCGCCTGCCATCGCGCAGAATCAGTTGTTTCGAACGGTCGGGCCACGGCAGCAACGGATCGCGGGTCGCATAGCCCCGCTTGCGCACTTCCATCAGCATCTGCCTCAGTTCAGCTTCGCTGCCTTCTGGAGCATTGGCTGGCCGCAGGCGATCAATGATCGAATCCCGCTCAGTCTCACTGCACGCAGAAAGGTAGGCCCGGCCCGTCGCAGTATGGATGTATGACAGCTTGACCCCTACCGGTCCAAGCACAGCCGAATCGAGCCTGAACAACGGACTGTTCGTTTCAAGGATCTCCATATGATCCAGGCGTGGGGCCGCGAGGACTGACGGCCAGGCGATGCGGGTCGACAATGCCTTCATGTGTGGCGAGGCGACCTCGGCGATGTGAGTCGAAGACGTAACAGGAGCGCGCTCTATTCGTTCGACGTGTGGCAGGTAGGCACCGTCGGCGAGCCTCTGCCAGACAAGACCCTTTTGCCCAAGAGTCACAAGCATTCTCAACAAGGTAGCCTTCGGCAATGCCGTCGCCAGATGCAATTCGTGCAGGCTGGCCGCCTTGCGCGTCTGCACTTCGATCAAAACGTCGAGTCCGCGCTCCAGCGCGCGCACCGTCTTCACCTTGCGGTCCAGCATCATCCTGCTCCCAGTGAATTCTACGTTTCACCTTATGGAACGCAAAATCCCGAAACCATCGTGCAAAGTCAACCATAGTGTCGCACCTATGCGCGACGGAGAGGAAAACAATGACAAAGCCAACCACCGATAGGTCCGAAAGCAAGCCGAGCGTCCTGTTCATCTGCACCCAGGACACCAAGGAAGAAGAAGCACACTTCACGCGCGCGATTCTCGAAGAAGCTGGCGTTCGGGTCGTCCACCTTGATCCAAGTGTGCGCCGGACGGTCGGCGGAGCGGAAATCTCCCCGGAAGCGGTTGCTCAGGCCGCTGGCACGACGATCGAGGACGTTCGCAAGCTCGGCCACGAAGGCAAATGTCAGGATGTCATGATCCGTGGCGCGATTGCAGCAGCTCAGGCGTGGAATGCCAAAGATCCGTTAAGCGGCATCCTGGCCGTGGGTGGTTCAATGGGGTCGGCGCTTGCTGGCGCGCTCATGCAAAGCTTTCCCTACGGCCTGCCCAAGCTGATCGTCTCGACGATGGCTTCAGGGTTCACCAAGCCATACATGGGGATCAAGGACGTCGCGATGATGAATGCGGTGACCGATATCTCGGGCATCAACACGATCAGCCGCGATGTTTTCCGCAATTCCGCCAATGCAGTTGCCGGCATGGCAAAGGGCTATCGTCGTGAGGCCGCGGGCGACAAGCCGCTCGTCCTGATCACGACACTCGGCACCACCGAAGCGAGCGTGAAACGCATCCGCCAGGCGCTCGAAAGCGACGGCTGCGAGGTCATGGTGTTCCATTCGTCAGGCGCTGGTGGGCCGACGCTGGATGGTCTGGCAACCGACAAGGAGACGGCGCTGGTCCTTGACCTCTCGCAAACCGAAGTTCTCGACCATCTCAACGGCGGACTGGCCGATTCTGGGCCAGATCGCGGGCGCGCAGCACTGCGCAAGGGCATTCCCACGATCATCGGGTTCGGCAACGCCGATTTCATCATTGGCGGGCCGCTTGAAATATCGCGCGTGCAGTTCCCCGGCCGCCGTTATCACGAGCACAATCCCCAGCTGACGGCAGTGCGCACAAACGTCGCCGATCTCGAAAAGCTCGCCGATCACCTTGCGGCGAACATTCGTGACGCCAAGGGGCCGGTGCGCGTATTCACCCCGCTGCAGGGCTTCTCCAGCCATGACAGCAACGCCGGTCACTTGCTCGACCTGTCGGTTCCGGGGCCTTTCGCGGAATATTTGCGCAAGGTCATGCCGGTCAATGTGCCGGTTACCGCCGTCGACGCCCATTTCAACGACGAAGCCTTCTCGGACGCGGTGATCGCCGCCGCGCGCGAGATGCTGGCTGCAAAGGCTTGATTCCACAATGAACGACGATCTGCCCCTTAGCCATGAAGACGTTGCCGAGATTGCGGCGATTCTCGAGAAGTCCGGTTACCGCGAACTGGATCTGGCCACGCGCCGGTTCCGTCTGCGCGTAGCCAAAGGCGACGATGCCGGTGGCGGCTTGACGCAAGAATGGCAATGGGCCGGGGCTGCGGGCGAAGTTGCCAGCGGTGCGGCTGCGGCCGAAGCCGATCCTGATGCGATCTGCTCACCCTTGCCCGGCACTTTCTATCATTCGCCGCAGCCCGGTGCCCCGCCTTTCATCAAGCCGGGCGACACCGTTGGCCCTGAGACCGTAATTGGCATCGTCGAAACGATGAAGCTGATGAATCCGGTCCACGCGGGACGCAGCGGCACCGTCTCCGACTTCGTCGTCGCGGACGGCACGCTTGTTGCCAAGGGCGATGCGTTGGTGCGCGTAAAATGACGTCAGGCACCATCAAACGGCTGTTCATCGCCAATCGGGGCGAAATTGCCCTGCGTATCGCGCGGACGGCCCGTCGCATGGGGATCGAAACCGTTCTCGGTGCGTCGGAAGCCGATGCGGCATCGTTGCCAGCGAAGTTCGTTGATCATGTCGCAATCGTCGGTCCCGGCCCCTCGTCGCAAGGCTACTTGTCGGTTGAGCGCGTGGTTGCCGCCGCAGTCGGTGCCGGATGTGACGCTGTTCATCCGGGCTACGGCTTCCTGTCCGAAAACGCTACTTTCGCACGTGCGGTTCTGGCTGCCGGGATGCGGTTCGTCGGCCCCGACATTGCTACGCTTGAAGGCATGGGTGACAAGCTTGCTGCCCGGGCGCTCGCAGTCGAGGCTGGCCTGCCGGTCCTGCCCGGTGGTGAGGCGGCAACTCGCGCCGACGTTCACACCCGCGCGGCGCAGACGGGCTACCCCCTCCTGCTCAAGGCGGTTTCGGGCGGCGGCGGCAAGGGCATGCGCCGGGTCGATCGCGCAGAGGATCTCGACACTGCGCTCGACATGGCACAGGCCGAGGCGCAGGCGGCGTTCGGCAATGCTGCGGTCTATGTCGAACGCTTCGTTGCGCGTGGTCGCCATGTGGAAGTGCAATTGCTGGGCGACGGCACCAGCGCGATCCACCTTGGCACGCGCGATTGCTCGATCCAGCGCCGGTTCCAGAAGCTGGTCGAGGAGGCCCCTGCCCCCGCCATGCCGGAAGCGGCACGCGCAGGTATCGAGGACGCGGCGGTGCGCCTTGCCCGGCACCTCGGTTATCGCGGTGCAGGCACAGCCGAATTCCTTGTCGATGCAGACGACTTTTCCTTCTTTTTCCTCGAGCTCAACGCGCGCATTCAGGTAGAGCATCCGGTCACTGAAGCGATCACCGGGGTCGATCTGGTCGAGCAGCAATTGCTCGTTGCGTCGGGCAAGTCGCTCGGCCTCACCCAGGCGATGATCCGTCCGGTTGGTCATGCCATCGAAGTGCGGATCAACGCCGAAGACCCTGATGCCGACTTCCGGCCATCACCGGGGACCGTTGCCCGGGCGGCTTGGCCTGCAGGCGAGGGTGTTCGCGTCGATAGCCACATCGGCAACGGTGGTGAAGTTCCGCCGTTCTACGATTCACTGATGGGCAAGCTGATTGTGCATGGTGCAACCCGGGAGCAGGCGGTTGAACGGCTCACCCGGGCCCTTGGCACCCTGCAGATCGACGGCTTGCCGACCACCACACCGCTTCACCGCCGCATCGTCAAAGACCCGCGCTTTATTGCCGGCGGTGTTGATACAGGCTTTCTTGCAGGGCTCGCCCAATGACCGAAATCAGACTTGTCGACGTCACCATGCGTGACGGCAACCAAAGCTTGTGGGGTGCAACCGGGCTGAATACCGCGCACATGCTCCAGGCAGCCGCGCTGACCGAGGCTTGCGGCTTCCGCGCGATAGACTTCACCTCGTCGAGCCATATGGCCGTGGCAGTGCGCTATTTCCAGAACAACCCTTGGGAGCGCCTGCGCCGGATGCATGCGGCGATGCCGACCACGCCACTGCAGTTCATCACCACGGGCCTGCGCTTCATCGCATGGCAGCAGGCGGACCCAGATTTCATGCGCCTCGTCTATCGCGCGCTGCAAACCAATGGCGTCGGTCGCTTCGTCCTGCTCGATCCGATGCACGAGGTTCCTGCGGTGATCGAGACGGCTCGCCTTGTGAAGGAGGAAGGTGACGCTGAAGTGATGTGCGCGCTGACCTTCACGCTGTCGGAAATTCACACCGACGCGTTCTACGCGAACTTTGCGCGCGAGGTCGGCAAAAGCCAGGACATCGACCTTTACTACATCAAGGATCCCGCCGGTCTGCTCAGCGTAGACCGTGCGCGAACGCTGGTTCCTGCGATCAAGGCCGCAATCGGGAACAAGCCGCTCGAAATTCACTCCCACACCACGGTCGGCCTCGGCATGATGTCGAGCCTCGAAGCGGCCAGACTCGGCATTTCGGCGATCCACGTTGGCGTCGGTCCGGGTGGCGACGGGTCCTCTCTACCTGAAGCCAACCGCATGGTCGCCAACCTCGAGGAAGCGGGCTTTTCCGTCGGAATCGACAAGCGCGCGCTCGCCCGCCTGACGGATTACTGGAACAGGGTGGCTAATGCCGAAGGGCTTCCATCAGGCCGACCGCAGAACTTCGATGCCAGCTTCCTGCGTCACCAGATTGCAGGTGGCGTGATGACCACAATTGCCCGTCAACTTGACGAACTCGGGCTGGCGGACAGGATGGGTGCAGTAATCGAAGAGACCGGTCAGGTTCGCGCCGATCTTGGCTATCCGATCATGGTCACGCCGTTCCCGCAAATGGTCATGACCCAGGCGCTCTACAATGTGATCGGCGACCGACGTTACGCGCAGGTTTCGGATCAGGTCATCCGCTACAGCATGGGCAAATTCGGCAAGCCGACCTCACCCATCAATTCAGAAGTCCTGGCCACCATAATGGACCGCCCCCGCTCCCGCGAACTGGAAAATGAACCTCTGTTCCCCGCACTCGCCGACTTGCGTCGCCAATTCGGCGCAGATCTTCCAGACGAGGAATTCCTGCTTCGCGCGGTCATGCCGGGGGAACAGGTTGATGCCATGCTAGCCGCGGGTCGCTCGCGATCCACTTACACCCCGGAAGCTGCACCGATCATTTCCCTGCTTCGCCAATTGGCCGCAAAACCCGACGCGCGAGACATCGTGGTCGAGCGTGGGAGTTTCCGCATGGCCCTTCACGCTGGAGCATCGCTTTGACAATTTCCCCCGATTTCAAGGCCCGCCTCAAGGATGCGGCAGGTTATATCTTCGACATGGACGGCACCATCGCGCTGGGCGACGCGAAGAGCGGCGGCCACCGCGCTCTTCCGCACGCCATCGAAGTGCTGGAAACACTCAAGGCGAACGGTACGCCCTATGTGGTGTTCACCAATGGCACTGCCAAGCCTCCGGCAACGTATGCCGCTTCGCTGCGCGCGGCTGGCTTCCCGGTTGATGACCACCTTATGCTCACCCCATCGTCTTCGGCGGCGGTCTGGTTAGCCAAGAACGGCATGACCAAGGTGCGCGTTCTGGGCAATGCCGGATGTGCCGCTCCGCTGGTCGATGCCGGTCTCGAAGTGGTCGGACCCTCGGAGGAAGCAGAAGGCGTCCATGCCGTATACACGGGCTGGTTCCGCGAATTCGACTTCGCTGCTCTGGAGGCCGGATGCCACTCGCTATGGCACGGCGCAAAGCTGGTGACGGCCAGCAACGTGCCGTTTTTCGCCACCGAGAACGGGCGCGCAATCGGGGCAAGCTACCCGATCAACGCCATGCTCACCGCCATGACCGCCAAGCGCCCGCGTATTCTTGGCAAGCCTTCTCGCGTGGCGTTCGAGACGGCCATGGCCGTAATGGGGCTGCCGCGTTCGGCAACGAAGGACGTCGTCGTGGTCGGCGATGATCCGGCGCTGGAGATGCGCATGGCCAATACCGTAGGAGCGCACTCGCTGGGCCTCGCTACCGGCATCATGGCTTCCGATGATGCTCTTCCCGAGAAGGATCGCCCCTCTATCCTGCTGTCCAATCTCGAGCCTCTGCTGCAGCTGCTCTAGCAGCCTTTCGGCAGTCGCGGACGCCGCCTATTCGGTCATCACCGGTTCAGCGGGTCCGCGGCCCGAACGCCACAGGTAGAGGCCTGCGCAAACGATCACCACTGCGCCCACGGCGGATAGCAGATCCGGGCGCTCGCCAAACAGCACCCACCCGAACGCGCCGGCCATCAGCAATTGCACGTAAGTCATCGGCGCGATTGTCGCGGCCCCTGCCCTCGTCGTTGCCAAATAGATCAGCGCATGGGCCATGGTCGCGCTGACAGCTATCATAGCGCATCTCAGAACGACCGATGTTTGCGGTAGCGGCACTGCGAGACGCTCTATCCCACTGAAATGCCCGGCAACGGTCATCGCGATCAAGCAGCTTGCGCCGATGACCGCCACGTTGAACTGCATCGACAACGCGCTGCCCGTGCCTGCGACACGGCGGTTGGCGATGATTAGCAGAGCCATGCACGTCGCAGAAACGATTGGCAGGAGCGCAGCCCATCCGAACAGACTGAAATTCGGCCTGAGGATGAGCAGGACGCCTGCAAAAGCCACTCCGCACGCAATCCATGTTTCGCGGCGAAGAGGTTCTTTCAGAACGAGCGCGGCAAGCAGTGAGGTGATCATCGGGCTGGTGAACGAGATCGCTGTTGCCTCGCCGATGGGCATCAATTGCACGGCGCTGAAGAATGCCACCGCCGAGGTTCCGACGCTGACCCCGCGCAGGATCTGCCAGCGCAGCCTGGGAAATGTGAACCCGGCGCGTCCTTCCTTGACGCCGAGCGCAATGCCGAGACCGATCGCGCCGAATACGTAGCGCAAGGCTGCAATTGCCGTTCCCGGCCACAATCCTGCCATGCCCTTGACCGCAGCATCGCCGACCGAAAAAAGCGCAAAGCCGAACAGGGCGAAGACCAGCGCCGATTTTTGACTGTCCTGCAAATGTGCTGCTCCGAAGGGTTGCCCGACCTGGCAACGTTGTCGGACCTACTTCGGCTTTGACCCGCAAACCAGACCTGATTGCAGTTCCGGACTCTTTACCGGGAGTTAACCACGACTCCCTATCACCCCTGATTGACGAGCCGCCACTTTGCGCACGGGACGGGGTAGAATGACCAAGCTAATCATCCAGATTCCATGCCTCAACGAAGCTGAAAGCCTGCCGGACACGCTGGTGGCGTTGCCTCGCGTCATTCCCGGAATCGACCAGATCGAGATATTGATCATCGACGACGGCAGCAGCGACGGCACGGCAGACGTCGCGCGCCGTTTCGGCGCACACCACATCGTCCAGCACCGCCGCAATCGCGGGCTTGCTGCTGCTTTCCAGAGCGGAATCGACGCAGCCTTGGCCGCTGGGGCTGATATCATCGTCAACACCGATGCCGATGGCCAGTACGTCGGCGAGGACATCGCCAAGCTGGTCGCGCCCATCGTTGCTCGGGAAGCCGATATCGTGATCGGGGATCGCGGTGTTGGCCGCAACGAGCACTTCGGCCCGTTCAAGCAGCTTCTGCAACGGCTCGGCAGTGCGGTTGTACGAAATCTTTCGCGCACTGACGTGACCGACGCCGTCAGCGGTTTCCGTGCGATCAGTCGGACAGTGGCGCAACGGATCACCATCACCACTGAGTTCAGCTATACGACTGACATGCTGATCCAGGCGGGACGCAAGCGTTTCAAGATCGTCAGCGTGCCGATCCGCACCAACCAGACTATGCGCCCGTCGCGCCTGTTCAGTTCCATCCCGCAGTTCATCTCGCGCCAGTTGCTGACGATGGGCCGGGCCTACGCAACCTACAATCCGCTGCGAACTTTTGCGGTCATCGGCGGACTCCTGGCCTTGGTCGGCTTCCTGCCATTGCTCCGCTTCCTGGCCCTCTGGGCGATGGGAGACGGTGACGGCCACGTTCAGTCGCTCGTGATCGGCGGCGCCATGCTCGTGCTGGGCGCACTGACCGGGTTGATGGGGGTGCTGGCTGAACTGATTGGCGCCAACCGGAAGCTGCTTGAAGCATCGCTGCACAAGCTTCGCATGCTTGAAGAGCGCATCGAGAGCTTCGATAATCCACCGGCCCATTCCGGTGCAGACAACGCAGGAAGTGCCTGGAAACGCCGCGCATGACCATGCCGGTTGCAGGTGACAAGGCCGGCAGCAAGGACTCATCCTGGGTTTTAGCGGCGCTTGGCGTGGTCTTGCTCCTTCAGGTAGAACTGGTGTGGAACCGCCCGGTGAACTGGGACGAGTTCTTTCATCTCAGCGAAGCGCACGCGTTTGCACGCGGCGAACTGCATGAACTGCTGCAGGTATTCTATGCGCGGGCATTCTTCTGGCTTGCCTCGCTCGGAATCGATGCGGTTGATCAGATCCGCCTGGCGCGGTTCTTTATGCTTGCCTGCGAGCTTGTCACGTGTTGCTCGATCTTTGCCATTTCCCGGCGGTTCGTGAATGCCACGACCGCGCTTCTGGCGACCCTTTCCTACGTCACGGCGGGATACGTGCTGCAGCATGGCATGTCTTTCCGCGCCGATCCCATGGCCGCTGCCTGCCTGATGGGAGCCTTGTGGATCTTACTGCGCCACAAGCTGTCGGTCACCGCGATAACCGGTGCTGCCATTCTAATCGCCATTGGCTTCACGGTCACCATAAAGATCGTGCTTTACGCTCCTGCCTTCGTGGCTATCGCGTGGCTGCGCTGGCACGATGGCAGTGACAGGCGCGAACTCCTGCGCAAAGGCGCTGCGTTCATAGCGCTCAGTTTGGTATTCTCGGGACTGTTCACATGGCTTGGGTGGCTGACGCTTCCGGTGGCTCCACCGCCCGCAGCGCGCGAAGCTGGACGCAGCCTTTCCTCGTCGGGCAAGATGATGTTCGATCTTGGGCTGTTTCCGCGCGGCCCCTATCTCATTGGGGCTATTTTCAGTGCTCCTCTGCTGGCACTGATAACGATCAGAACGGCAATCATGCTCGCTCGCAAAAGTACGGCGCCAGAGCGCAACCTTCGCATCGCCGCCTGGCTGCTTTTGGCAACGATTGGCTGTGTATCGTTTTATGCGAACAGCTTTCCCTATTTCTACGCCTTTATCCTGCCGCCGGTTGCGGTGGCAGGCGCGGTTGGGCTCGCTGCGATGCAGGAGAGCCTGGGCACGCGGATTCTGCTCGCAGCGATGCTTGTTCAGGCAGCAATTTCAAGCTTTGCAACGCCGCGCGAAGTTCTGCCCGCACAAAAGCAGATGCTGGTCGCGGTCCACGAAGTTTTCCCCGAGCCGGTCGCCTATTTCGACTTTCCGGGAATGGTGCCTGATTTCCGCAAGGCGAACCTGTTCATGACCGTTTGGGGCATTCGCAAGTACCGCGCAGGGCTTGAGCCTACAATGGCTGAAGTTGCCCGTGAACAAGTGGTGCCCTTGCTGATCGTCAATCAGGAACCGCTCGTTCGCAACCAGTCGGACCGTGCAGGCGCATGGGAACTGAAGCCGGAAGACCGCATCCTGCTCAAGGACGGTTATGTTCCGCATTGGGGTCCGCTCTGGGTTGCAGGACACACGTTCGCGCCGCAATCGGCACCTGCCAACTTTACCGTCTATGCGCCAGGCAACTACACTGTTGAAGGCGCAGCAGCGACAATCGACGGGGTCATGTTCGGCAAAGGAGCAGTCATGCGTCTCGGCCGGGGCAGCCACGTGCTGCAGCATTCGTCATCGCAGGGCGTCACGCTCCGCTGGGGTGACCACCTCCCCCGCCCGCGCCAGCTTTATACCGGCATTCCGGTCTTGAAGGACTTCTGATCAGGCCTGGCGTGCACGCAGCAGGGCGACCACGCCGAAAAGGACATCGCCCATGATCGAGGCGATCCGCAGCGCAAGCACACAGGCCAGCAACGGTCCGGCAGGAAACTGTGAGCCGGCGAGTGCCAGCAATGCAGCTTCGCGCACGCCCAGACCTCCCGGCGCCACCGGCACGAGAAACCCCGCCAACCACGCCATCAGAAACAGCGCACCAAACAGGCCTAGCGGCGCTCCTGTCGGCAGCAACGCCGCCCCAACGACGGCGGCAGAGGCAGCGAAGCAGGCAAAGGCGCCAAACTGCAGCGCGGCAGCGCGCACCAGTCCAGCCTTGGCGCGCAATGCCAGATAGGCTGCTCCGGCAATTGCGGCGCCGCCGATCCACGGCATTTCGACCACAGCGACACTTATGCCCGCAGCAACCATGCTCGCCGGCACGTGAAGGCCGATCTCGGTCAAGCTCGCCTTCGCCAGCACGCTATGCGACAATCCTGCAGCCGCGCCTTCGACCTGCCTGCTGGCATATTGAAAGACGGAGCCGGGAAGATACTTGGCCAGCACTCCGCGCCCGTAAAGGGCATCGACCTGACGGGGCCGCATCTGTTCAGTCGCCGCAGCAAGAACCAACCAGGCGTTGCTCAGCAGCTTGTCGGACAAGGCAAACAGGCAGGGCGCTGCCGCCAGGGCGCCCGCAAGTGGCCACGATGCCTGCGCGGCCAGTTGGCCGGGATCCAGTGCGGCAATCCGGTGCCCGATAAAACCGGCGCAGGCGGTCACGACAAGCGCGCCGCCCCACCGGGCAGCGCGCTTGCGAAACTTGGTATTATCAGGACCGGCAGAGGGATACTGCCGCTTGACCTCAGCCATGCAGGATGCTGGTAAAATCGGGATAAGGCACGCAGTAGGAGCGGCCAAAATGGCGGTCTTCCTTCAACCCGCATGCCTTTATGGCACTGCGATAGCGGCGACGCCCTGTGTCGTCGAACAGAACAAGACCGCCGGTCTTCAGGAATGGCAAGGCCTGAGCGAGACACGCGTTGCGGTCACGCCCATCTACCACGATCAAATCGAACTGGCCGCCTGCTTCGGCGATTGCGCTGACATACCCCGGACCGGAAAGGTCGCGGTGCCAGAGCCGCACGTTGGCGCGATCGGCAATAAGCTCTCCAAGGCGCGCGTGCCAGCCGGCGTGATGCTCGACGCTGATGACTTCACGTGCGCGGCGCGAAAGCCATGCGGTGCTGGCGCCTGATCCGTATTCAAAGACGCGCGCGTCGGGACGGGCGGCCAGAAACGCGTCGATTTCGCGCGTCGCAGCGACATTCCACCACGGGCAATCAAGCGGGATCATGCGCTCCGGCTGATGAATGGCCAGAAGCGAGGCCAGCCAGCGGCGACCACCCCAAGGGTCGGACTTCACAGCCGCTTGCCAGAAACCCTCAAGCAACGGCAACTCGGCTATAGCCTGCGCTGACGCTGAATAGACCTGTTTGGCAGCTTGCATGAATTTACCCCCGTCACATTCGCCTGTCCAATCGAATACCCAGGGCGCGTTAAGATAGCACTAACGATGTTTCGCAACATATCCGGCACCATGGTGACAGCGTGATCGTCGTTAGCAAATCTTCAAAGTTTCGCAGGTAATTACCAAGGCAACACACGGATCATCGCCCGAAAAGGCGAATGCATGGTCTTGAACCGGACGGGAATTGTAGATGAGTGCTTTCGGGCGAAAGAACGGGATCGCTGGGACGTCTGGCAGCGCACGGTCGTCATTCGGCATCGCACGTCCCATGAAGGGTGGTGAACAGAGCGCCCCGTCCACGCCGCAAAACTCGGTTCCCATGCCGATGCCCATGGGTGGCGATCAGTTCCCGCCCCTCCCCGATCTCGATCAGGTCGATAGCCCGGTAAACGCAGCATCGCTCAAGGCCGATGCGCTGACCCGTCTGGCCGACCGCGCCAACGGCGTGAACGAGGGCAACTATCAGGCCGAAGGCTTCGAGGCCTCGGTTCACAAGATCAAGGAACAGGTGCTGCCGCGTCTGCTGGAACGCGTCGATCCCGAAGCTGCGGCCACGCTGACCAAGGAAGAGTTGTCGGAAGAGTTCCGTCCGATCATCCTTGAAGTGCTGGCCGAACTGAAGGTCACGCTAAACCGCCGCGAACAGTTCGCGCTGGAAAAGGTGCTGATCGACGAACTGCTCGGTTTCGGTCCGCTCGAAGAACTGCTCAACGATCCTGACATCTCGGATATCATGGTCAACGGACCGGAGCAGACTTATATCGAAAAGAAGGGCAAGCTCGTGCTCGCCCCGATCCGTTTCCGTGACGAAAGCCACCTGTTCCAGATCGCCCAGCGCATCGTCAACCAGGTCGGCCGCCGCGTCGACCAGACCACGCCGCTGGCCGATGCCCGCCTGAAAGACGGCAGCCGCGTCAACGTGATCGTACCGCCGCTCAGCTTGCGCGGCACCGCGATCTCGATTCGTAAGTTTTCCGAAAAGCCGATCACCATCGACATGCTGCGCGATTTCGGCTCGATGTCGGACAAGATGGCGACCTGCCTAAAGATCGCCGGTGCTTGCCGCATGAACGTGGTCATCTCGGGCGGCACCGGTTCGGGCAAGACGACCATGCTCAACGCGCTGTCGAAGATGATCGATCCGGGCGAGCGCGTGCTGACCATCGAAGACGCCGCCGAACTTCGCCTGCAGCAGCCGCACTGGCTGCCGCTCGAAACACGCCCGCCGAACCTCGAAGGTCAAGGCGCGATCACCATCGGTGACCTTGTAAAGAACGCCCTGCGTATGCGTCCCGACCGCATCATCCTGGGCGAAATCCGTGGCGCAGAATGCTTCGATCTGCTCGCGGCAATGAACACCGGCCATGATGGCTCGATGTGCACACTTCACGCCAACTCCCCGCGCGAATGCCTTGGGCGTATGGAAAACATGATCCTGATGGGGGACATCAAGATCCCCAAGGAAGCCATCTCGCGCCAGATCGCGGAATCGGTCGACCTCATCGTGCAGGTCAAGCGCCTGCGCGACGGTTCACGCCGCACGACCAATGTCACCGAGGTGATCGGCATGGAAGGCGACGTTATCGTGACGCAGGAACTGTTCAAGTTCGAGTATCTCGACGAAACCGACGAAGGCAAGATCATCGGCGAGTTCCGCTCGTCGGGCCTGCGTCCTTATACCTTGGAAAAAGCGCGCCAGTTCGGTTTCGATCAGGCTTATCTGGAAGCCTGCCTCTAGGGTCAGGACCTATTACCTGCGCCTTCGAGGTTTGAAGCAAAATGGCCTGATGCAAGGCGGATGGGCGCAGGAATAGCCATTCTATTTCAAGCCCATCCAACGCAGCAGCTGGCCATTTTGGTCAAATCCCTGCGGGACGCCGGAATGGCTTCAATCCCGGCCAGATACTCGCTTGGAAAGGCAACCAGCCTTCCCGGCGCGAGTATCCGCCCGATATGTTCGCCATTCCGACGCCTCGAAGGCGCAGGTAATAAGTCCTGACCCTAAGCAGCAAACCACTCCCTCGCCGCCAGTCCGACAAGCAGGACGGCGGTGAGGAAAGCGATCAGATAGATCACTGTCCAGGGCATGAAGCCCACCGCATCAAGATTGGTGCGGTGCAGGCGCCGTCGGTCGGCCCAGACGGCGATCAGTGCGATGGTAAGGGCTAGCGCACCTGCGGCGGCGTGAAACTCCCAGATGCGCGCGAACCAGTCTTCCATGGCGGGCCACATGGGTAGTTAGGGACTTGATCGCAAGGGGCCATGGCGTATGGGCGTTCCATGCCCTCGCATGACCGCCCGATGTTCGCGCTTGCGTTGCGCCTTCTTGCCACAGTGATGTTTTCCGTCATGCTGCTGCTGGTCAAGCTGACCGGCGAGCGGGGGATCGCGCTGCCAGAAACGCTGTTTTGGCGACAGTTCCTTCCCGCCATCGCCATCTTTGGATGGCTGTTGGCACGCGGTCAGTTGCACCGCCTGAAAACGCAGCGTCCCTGGATTCATGCGCGGCGGGCGTTGATCGGCGGCACTGGCATGTTCCTGACGCTTGGCGTGGTCCGCGTCCTGCCGTTGGCTGAGGCGACCGTGTTGGTTTACCGCACCGATGTTCGCGGTGATCCTTTCGGCGCTGCTGCTCAAGGAAAAGGTCGGCGCTTGGCGCTGGTCGGCAGTGACGATCGGATTGCTTGGCGTATTGATCATTGCAGGGCCAGACACCGGCAACTTGCCCTTGGTCGGCGTCGCCATCGGGATCGGCGCTGCCTTCATGGTCGCGCTTGTCACGGTTCAGGTCAGGGATCTTGGGCGGACCGAAGAACCGCTGACCGTGGTGTTCTACTTTTCCGCTTTCAGTGCGCCACTGCTTGGGCTCTTCCTGTTTAAGACCGGAGCGAGCCACGATTCGATGGGGTGGTTGATGCTGGGAGGCATCGGGATCACGGGCCTTGCCGCCCAGATCGCGATGACGGCATCGCTGCGTTATGCTTCCGTTTCCAGCGTGATCGTTGTGGACTACATCCAACTGGCCTGGGCAACGTTCTGGGGATGGCTCATTTTCGATCACTTGCCGCCGTCTTCGACATGGGTCGGAGCACCGGTGATCATCGGCGCCAGTCTGGTGATCGTCTGGCGCGAACACGGTCAGGGCAAGCCGCCAAAGGCCTCGGCGGAACCGGTCAGCCCATAGAGCGTTTGCTTTTCGTCCAGTCCATCGAAGCGCCCGCGCCTCGATTCACGTTTCGAAAGGTGATCACCATGATCCGCAAGTTCTTTTACGCCACGATGATGGGTGGCCTGCTTCTCGGTGCCACGGCCTGCAACACCGTCAAGGGTGCTGGAGACGATCTCAAGTCCGTTTCCAAGACCACCGAAGAAGCGATCAACTAAGGTCGCGCTTCATTTAAAACGAAAAGGCCGCCGGGAATACCCGAGCGGCCTTTTCTTCGTCAGGCAGGCTTATAGACCAGCTTCGGCTTGCGCGCGGCCAACGTTTCGTCGAGCCGCCGCCGAGGTGCCAGATGCGGTGCGGACTTGAGCAACTGGTCCCCCGCCCTTGCCCGCTCGGCCAGCGAGCGCATGGCCCCGATGAATTGGTCCAGCCCCGCCTTGCTTTCGGTTTCAGTGGGTTCAACCAGCATGGCGCCGTGCACCACAAGCGGGAAGTAGACCGTCATCGGATGATAACCCTCGTCGATAAGGCCCTTGGCCAAGTCGATCGTCGAGAATCCCTCGGCAAAGCCATCGTCTGAGAACAGCGCTTCGTGCATGCACGGACCTGCTCCGCCGAACGGCGCATCCAGCACGTCGTCAAGTCTGCGCAACACGTAATTCGCGTTGAGCACCGCATCGCTCGAAACCTGGCGCAACCCGTCAGCGCCATGGCTGAGAATATAAGCAAGCGCGCGCGTGAACATGCCCATCTGGCCATGGAACGCACACATGCGCCCGAATGCCTGCGGATGCTCCTCGTTTGCCTGCTCCTCCTCGATCAACCGGATGCTGCCATCGGGCTGACGCGCCGTGAATGGAAGCGGCCCGAACGGGCTGAGCGCTTCGGACAGGACGACAGGACCAGACCCTGGACCGCCACCGCCATGCGGAGTCGAAAACGTCTTGTGCAGATTGATGTGCATGGCATCGACCCCAAGGTCACCCGGCCGAACCCGGCCGACGATGGCATTGAAGTTCGCACCATCGCAGTAAACGTAGCCGCCTGCCGCATGAACCGCGTCGGCGATGGTCTTGAGATCGCGTTCGAACAGCCCGCAAGTATTGGGGTTGGTGATCATCACGCCCGCCACATCCGGACCAAGGCGCGCAGTCAGTGCAGCGAGATCGACGCGGCCTTCCGGCGTGGCAGGGATGTTCTCGACACGGTAGCCAGCGAATGCTGCCGTGGCCGGGTTGGTGCCATGCGCGCTTTCGGGAACAAGGATTACCTCTCGCGGATCACCCTTGGCCTCTAGCGCGGCGCGAATGCACAGCAGCCCGCACAGTTCGCCATGCGCCCCAGCCTTGGGTGTCATCGCAACCCCATGCATGCCCGTAAGCCTGATCAGCCAGTGGGCCAGTTCGTTGATGGCACCCAGCGCGCCCTGCACGGTATGGACCGGCTGCAAGGGGTGGACATCGGCAAAACCCGGCATCCGTGCGACCTTCTCGTCAAGCCGGGGATTGTGCTTCATCGTACACGATCCGAGCGGGAACAGGCCAAGATCGATGGCATAGTTCTGGCGCGACAGGCGGGTGTAATGGCGAACCGTTTCAGGCTCTGACAAACCGGGAAGATCGGCACGGTGGCTGCGGGCGAGCGGGCCAAGGGCGGTCAGGTCGATGTCACCCACGTCATCGAAATCGACGCCCGAGCGATCGGGCGAGCCAAGCTCGAACAACAGCGCTTCTTCCAGTTGAAGCGCGCGATTTCCAGTGAAAGTCTGGATTGCGTCAGCAGGAGACGTACCGCCCATGGCCGGACGCCAGCCCGAAGGGTTGAGCTCGTTCATGCCAGCACCTCCGTGAGCGCCGTGGCCAGCGCTTCGATATCGTCTTCGCTCGTGCATTCGGTCGCTGCCACCAGCAGTGCACCAGAAAGGCTGCCCACCTGCGGGTAGAGCCGGCCCATTGAGACGCCGCCCAGCACTTGCCGGTCTGCGAGATCACGCACGACCTGTCGCGCATCCTTGGGCAGTGTCACCACGAATTCGTTGAAATAGTGCCGGTTCACCACGGTGACGCCGGGGATCATGGCAAGTCGCTCCGCCGTCTGCCGCGCACGCAGGTGGCTGAGCTTCGCCATCTTCATCAACCCTTCCCCGCCAAGCAAGGTCATGTGGATCGAGAACGCCAGCGCACACAGCCCCGAATTGGTGCAGATGTTGCTGGTCGCCTTCTCGCGGCGAATATGCTGTTCGCGCGTAGACAGCGTCAGC
The DNA here is from genome assembly GCF_031846015.1 of Novosphingobium sp. MMS21-SN21R. Taxonomy (GTDB): domain Bacteria; phylum Pseudomonadota; class Alphaproteobacteria; order Sphingomonadales; family Sphingomonadaceae; genus Novosphingobium. Next base: position 1,909,599 of record NZ_JAVRDU010000001.1, read on the forward strand.
ACGAAACCACGCTTGCCGTCGGCATCCACGGTCTCGCCACACAGGCGGCCGGGGATCTGGCGCAGGAACTTCTCACGGCAACCGAACAGGCCGAGATAAGGCCCGCCGAATTGCAGGCCGACGCCGATCGACTGGCCCTCGCCCACGACGATATCGGCGCCGAGACTGCCAGGACTTTCCAACAAGCCAAGCGCGACCGGTTCGGTGACGACTGCGATCAGCAGAGCGCCCTTGGCCTGAACCGCTGCTGCAATGGCGCCAAGATCGGGAATCCGGCCCAGAACATCAGGGTACTGCACGACGACGCAAGATGTTGCGCCATCAATCTTTGCGATCAAGGCTGCATCGTCCGGATCGGTGGTCAGTTCAGGCGCGCTGGCGTCCAGAAAGTCGCCGGTGAACTTCGCCATCGTCCGCGCGGTTTCGACGTAGTGCGGATGCAGGCCTGAGGACAGGATCGCCTTCTTTCGCTTGGTGATCCGCGCCGCCATGGCGATGGCTTCCCAGCAAGCGGTCGAGCCATCGTAAAGCGAGGCATTGGCGACGTCGGTGCCGAACAGGCGCGCTACCTGCGTCTGGAATTCGAACAGCACCTGCAGCGTGCCCTGCGCGATTTCGGGCTGGTAGGGCGTGTAGGCGGTCAGGAACTCGCCGCGCTGGATCAGGTGATCGACACTGGCGGGGACGTGGTGACGATAGGCTCCGGCACCCAGGAAGAAAGGCACAGAACCTGCGGTGATGTTGTTTGCGGATAGGCGCGCCATGTGGCGTTCGACCGCCATTTCGCTGGCGTGGTTCGGCAGGCCGGAAATCGGGTCGGACAGGCGTGCTTCGGCTGGAACATCGGCGAACAACTCGTCGATGGAACCAGCACCAATTACCGAGAGCATCGCGCTTCGGTCCGCATCGGTCAGGGGAAGATAGCGCATCGGATCAAAGCTCCGCGACGAAGGCCTGGTAGCCAGCCTCGTCCATCAGGGCGTCAAGTTCGGACGGGTCGGACAGCGTCATTTTCCACAGCCAGCCCTCGCCCTCGGGATCGGTGTTGACCAGTTCGGGCTGCTCTTCGAGCGCACTGTTGGCGACAGTCACCGTGCCCGAGACAGGCGCATAGACATCGGAAGCAGCCTTGACGCTATCGACGACCGAGGCGCTTTCGCCCTTGCCGACTGCGCTGCCAGTCGCAGGCACTTCGACAAAGGTGATGTCGCCCAACTGGCTCTGCGCATAGTCGGTGATGCCGACAGTTGCTTCGCTTCCTTCGACCGCGATCCATTCGTGGTCCTTGGTGAAATAGCGGGTCATCAAGCGGCTCCTTTGCGGTGATAGTGGTGGGGAACGAAGGGCATCGGCGCGACGGTGGCACCAAGTTTTCGGCCGCGCACTTCGATGGTGAGTTGGGTGCCGAGCGTGGTGTGTTCGGTTGCGACAAGGGCCATGGCGATGGGGCGTTCGAGACTTGGCGAAAAGCCGCCGGACGTAACCGTGCCAACCTCCGTGTCGCCGCAAAAGACCTTCGCACCCTCCCTCGCAGCCATGCGGCCTTCGATAAGCAGGCCGACGCGGCGGGTTGGCGTACCGTTTGCGACGGATGAAAGGACTTCGTCCGATCCGAGGAAACAGCCCTCGCGGCGGCGGCGCTTGTTGATCCCGAACAGCAGATCCGCGCTGACCGGATCGACGCCTGCGTTCATCTCGTGCCCATAAAGCGGCAGCCCGGCTTCGAGGCGAAGGCTGTCGCGCGCGCCAAGCCCGACAGGCTTCACCTGCGGTTGTGCGCAGATCTGATCGGCCAGCTCAGCGGCATTTTCAGCTGGAACCGCGATTTCGAACCCGTCTTCGCCTGTATAGCCCGAACGGCTGATCCAGGCATCGACGCCGCGAAGCTTGAACGATCCGCCGCGCATGAAGCTGAGCGCCGACAGCGGCTGTTCACCCGTCACCAGCGCTTCCAGCGCTCCGGCCGCCTTGGGTCCTTGCAGAGCAAACAGCGCGCTCTCGTCGAGGTGATTGATCGTCACGCCATCGGGCAGATGGTCGCGCAAATGGGCAATATCGTCCCATTTGGTAGCGCCGTTGACCACCAGGTAAAAACCGGTGCCCCAGCGCGTCACCATCAGATCATCCAGAATGCCGCCAGTCTCGTTCAGGAGGAGCGAGTAGCGCACGCCGCCGACTGGCAGTGTGGACAGATCGATCGGCAGCACCGCCTCGAGCGCGGCTTCCACGCCTTCGCCCGAGATATAGAGCTGCCCCATGTGCGAGACGTCGAAGAACCCGGCGCGTTCGCGGGTCCACAGATGTTCCGTGATGATGCCTTCAAACTGGACCGGCATCCAATACCCGGCAAAATCGACCATTCGGCCACCGCGCGCGCGGTGCCAGGTGTCGAGCGGCAAGGCCAGCGGACCTGCCTCAGGTTCATCGTTTTCGGTAAAGTTGTATGTGTCGCTCACAAATCAGGACTCCGTGCAGTTCAGACGCCATTCGGCGCCCCCTCTGTCACGGAAACCTGAGAGCTTTCCCCCACCCTCCTCTCCCGAGAAGAGGGCTTGCGCGGGGTTACCCCTTCGGCGGCCCATCCCATTGCGGGAGTGACACTTTCCAGAGCGTCGCTATCGACCAACGCGGTCCATTTGCCTGAGAGATTCCGGGGCGGTTGCTCCTTCGGCGCCTCTCGATACTGAACGAATCGAGAGAGCTCTCCCGCGCGACCAGCGACGTGGGCCTTGTCGCTGCGAGCCCCGGTGAAGTCAACCGCGCGCGCCCGCGATTATCCCCGGCGCAGTATCCGCTGAAAATCGTCGTGGTGATGAACCTGCCGCCCGCGCTGCTTACTTCCGGCGAGCGACAGGACAACCTTAGCCAGATCGCTGGCACGCGCCGAACGATACTTCCGCAAGGACCCCATCATCAACAGATCGAGCAATGGGCTGAACGCCATGCCCAAACGCTCGGCGGGGCGCGGCGGACCTTCGCGGTGCCCACGCAACAAGCCCGGACGCAGGATATCGAACCGGTCGAAATGCAGTCTGGCCAGCTTGTCCTCGATCTCGCCCTTGACCGACAGGTAGAAATTCTTCGACGAGAATTGCGCTCCCACCGAAGACACGACGATCAGTTGGCGCGCGCCCGCTTCCTTGGCCGCCTGCGCGCATTCCAGCACCAGATCGTGGTCCACCGCCCGGAATGCAGGCTTGTCGCCACCGACAGCCTTGATCGTAGTGCCGAGCGCTATCACTACCGTATGCGGGCGCCCTGCTGCGATCGCATCCGGCCAGTGCGCGGTATCAGACAGCAGCATTTGCATCCGCGCGCCCTTGGGCAGCGGCACTTCGCGCCGCGCCACGGCAACAAGGTTGATGTCCGGCCGCCCAACCGCCTCTGCCATTACCGCGCGCCCGATCAGACCAGTGGCGCCCACAAGCACGACGCGTGTCTTTTCATACATTGCGCAGGCCCTCCGGCGTCTTTCCGAACAAGCTGGCGTAACTGTCAATGGCGTAGCGGTCGGTCATGCCCGAAATGAAGTCGGCGATGTGGCGAGTGCGCGCCGGCTCGGCCTCGGGCAGGCTCGTCCGCCAGCTTTCAGGCAGTTTTGAAGGGTTCTGCGCATAAGCAGCGAACAGTTCTGCGATCACCGCACGCGCACGGTCAGCGGTCGCGCACTGCTCTTCATGCAGATAGAGCCTGTCATACATGAATTGCTTGAGTGCGCGCTCTTCCTCGCCCATCGCGCTTGAGAAAGTGGCAAGCGGTCGGTCTGCAGCGCGGACATCCTCGACGCTGGCGACGCCGCTTTGTGCGATCCGCGCCCGGCTCTCGGCAATTACATCGTTGACCATCCGCCCGATCTGCCCGCGTACCAGTTCGCGCAACATGCGGTCCTGCGGGGCGCCGGGATGACGCCGCTCGATCCCGCGCCATTGGTCTGCCACGGATGGTAGTTGCATCAAGTCATCGATATTGAGGAACCCGGCGCGCAGACCATCGTCGATGTCATGGTTGTCATAGGCGATATCATCCGAAATCGCTGCAACTTGTGCTTCCAGCGAGGCGTAAGTCGTCAGATCCAGCGGATAGGCGCGGTCAAGTTCCGCCAATGCCCAGGCGGGCTGCAAAATCGGACCATTGTGCTTGGCGAGGCCTTCAAGCGTTTCCCATGAAAGGTTCAGGCCCTCGTGCCCGCAATATGGACTTTCGAGGCGCATCAACACACGCAAGGTGTTCGCGTTGTGATCAAACCCGCCTGCCCCTGCCATGGCCTCTTCCAGCGCATCTTCACCGGCATGGCCGAAAGGCGGGTGGCCGATATCGTGGGCAAGGCACAGCGCCTCGGTCAGATCCTCGTCCAGCCCCAGAGCACGGGCAATAACTCTTCCAATCTGCGCCACTTCAAGGCTGTGCGTGAGGCGGACGCGGTAGTGATCGCCGTCGGGGGCGATGAACACCTGCGTCTTGTGGCGCAGGCGCCGGAAGGCAATCGAATGGATGATCCGGTCACGATCGCGCTGAAAGGCACTACGCGGCCCGCGTGCCGCGCCCTGATCCATGGCAAATTCCCGCCCACGCGAACGCGCCGGATCGCTGGCGTAAGGGGCGCGGCCCTCGAATGTCATGGATTTATCCCAGTATCCAGTCGACTGCGGCCTCGGCGTGAATGCGGGTGCCATCGTAGATCGGCAGGACGTTGGCATCGACATCGATAACCATGTCAAGTTCGGTACATCCCAGGACAGCGGCCTGCGCACCCTGCTGGCCCATGTTGGTAAGCATCGTTTTGAGCGTGCGCTCTGCCGCGCGGGTCGCCTTGCCCTGCATCAGCTCTTCGTAAATGATGCGGTCGACTTCATCGACATCACCGAGCGCGGGAGGCAACAGGGTTACGCCGTGAGCGACAAGGCGCTTGCGATAGAAGCTTTCCATCACGACGTTGCGCGAGCCGAGCAAAGTGGCGTTGGTGATGCCATCGGCCTTCATCCTGGCCCCCACCACGTCGGCGATATGGATTACCGGCACGGATACCGCTTCGGCGACCTTGTCAAAAACCTTATGCATCGAATTCGCGCCGATCAACAGCGCGGTGGCACCGGCCTGCTCCAGACGGCGAGCGCTGTCTGCCAGTACGCCGGCGGCATGCCCCCACTGCTCAGGCGTGGACAAGCGGACGAGGTCGGTAAAATCGAGGCTTTCGATCAGGAGCGGCGCGCTGGTCAGCCTGGAGGTGCGCGCCTGAACCAGTTGATTGATGTCTTCGTAATAGGTGCGGGTGGAAACCCAGCTCATGCCGCCGATAAGGCCGATCTTGCGCAAAGTCCGTTACTCCCGAGCTTCAGGTGTCCCTGTCGGCAACGGCCTTACGAAAGGCGGCGGGAGAGGTCCAGAGCGGGGCGGTGGGTTTTGCGCCTCACCTTCCATGGACGGAGCGTTAGCGCTTCTTTTCCCGCGCAAATCCTGTGGCGCAAAGCGCGGCTGCGCTGGTTGTCACCCCGAGCAATTCGGAATCGCCGAGACGCTTCACGGTGGCAACGTAATCCATCAGCCCGCGTTTCGGCCCTTGCAGCGCCTGCAAGCGCTTGAGCTGACCGATGGAGAGGCGGTCAGTCATCCGCTCCGCCATGCAGCTTGCATTGGAGTCCGACAATCCGGCACCCACCAGCGCGGATTGCACGCGGCCTTCCGCCAGTTTGGCCGGGGCGCAACCCGCGGCAGCCACAGCAAGCCAGACAGCAAGGATCGCCGCAACGCGCACCGATCCTTGCCCCGTATCCATCAGTGGCCAAGCGACTTGACGATATCCTCGACCATTTTCTTGGCGTCGGCCAGAAGCATCATCGTCTGGTCCATATAGAATACGTCGTTGTCGACACCGGCATAGCCGACCCCGCCCATCGAGCGCTTGACGAAGAAGATCGTCTTGGCCTTGTCCACGTCGAACACCGGCATACCGTAGATCGGGCTGGACTTGTCGGTCTTGGCCGCCGGATTGACCACGTCGTTCGCGCCGATGATGAAGGCCACGTCGGCCTGCGCGAACTCGCTGTTGATGTCTTCCAGCTCGAACACTTCATCATAAGGCACGTTGGCTTCAGCCAGCAGCACGTTCATGTGCCCGGGCATGCGGCCCGCGACCGGGTGGATCGCGTACTTCACATTGACGCCGTGAGCCTTCAACTGGTCGCCCATTTCGCGCAGCGCATGCTGTGCCTGCGAAACCGCCATGCCGTAGCCCGGAATGATGATGACGTTTTCGGCTTCCTTCATCATGTAGGCCGCATCTTCGGCAGAGCCGCGCTTCCACGGGCGCTGTTCGCGCGCTGCGCCACTGCCCGCTTCCGGACCTGCGCCGAAGCCGCCAGCGATTACCGAGATGAAGCTGCGGTTCATCGCCTTGCACATAATGTACGAAAGGATCGCGCCGGACGAGCCCACAAGCGCGCCGGTGATGATCATTGCGGTGTTGTGAAGCGTGAAGCCCATCGCCGCAGCGGCCCAGCCCGAATACGAGTTGAGCATCGAGACGACCACCGGCATGTCCGCGCCGCCGATCGGGATGATCAGCAGGAAGCCAATGATGAACGACAGCACCGTGATCGCCACGATCACCCACTGGCTCTGGTCCTGCGTGAACCAGCCAACCAGCCCGAGGATTGCGGCCAGCGTGCCGAGGTTCAGCACATGGCGCCCCGGCAGCATGATCGGCGAACCGCTCATCTTGCCGGCAAGCTTCAGGAACGCGATGATCGAGCCCGAGAACGTGATGGCACCTATGGCAATGCCAAGGCCCATCTCGATCCGGCTCTGCGGTTCGATCACGCCGTCTGCCCCGGCAATACCAAAGGCAATCGGATTGAGATAGGCAGCAAGGCCGACCAGCACCGCCGCAAGGCCCACCAGCGAGTGGAACGCGGCCACAAGCTGCGGCATGTCCGTCATCTTGATTTTGCGCGCGGTAGTGATGCCGATGGCTGCGCCGATGGCAATGGCCGTCAGCAACTTGAACAGGATTACCAGATCTTCAGGTGTGGGGCGCGGCCACCAATCACCCTGCGGGATCGGTGCTTGCGTCACGATGGTCGTGATCATGGCGATGCCCATGCCGACCATGCCGTAACGGTTGCCCGCGCGCGAGGTGGCGGGCGAACTCAATCCCCGCAGCGCGAAAATGAACAGGACCCCGGAAACGAGGTAAGCGAGAAGCGCCCAGGCGGGCAGGATCACATGTGCCATCCGCTCAGCCCTTCTGCTTCTTTTTGTACATCGCCAACATGCGCGCGGTTACCGCAAAGCCGCCGAAGATGTTGATCGAGGCCATGACGACAGCCGCCAGCCCGAGCCAGCTCGAAGCCGCCGAACCCTTGGCCGCACCGGCAACCAGCGCTCCGACGATGATGACCGACGAGATCGCGTTGGTAACCGCCATCAGCGGCGTGTGCAGCGCGGGCGTGACCGACCACACGACGTAATACCCCACGAAGCAGGCCATCACGAAAATCGAGAGAATAGAGATAAAGTCCATGGTCAGCCCCCCTCAGCCGAGCAGTCGTTCGTTCACGACCTTGCCGCCCTGCGTCAGGCGGATGGCGTTGCCGATTTCTTCGTCGAGCACCGGCTTGCCCGCTTCCTTGTCCCAGAAGGCTGAAAGGAAGTTGTAGAGGTTGCGCGCGAACAGGGCCGAGGCGTCTGCCGCGAGGTGCGTAGCGGTGTTCGAATAGCCGACGATCTTGACGCCGTGCTTTACGACGACTTCATCGGCCACCGAGCCTTCAACGTTGCCGCCTTGCGAGACGGCAAGGTCGAAGATCACCGAGCCCGGCTTCATCGTGGCGATCTGCGCGTCGGTGATCAGGCGCGGCGCAGCGCGGCCCGGGATCAGCGCGGTGGTGATGACGATATCCTGCTTGGCGATATGCGACGACACCAGTTCGGCCTGCGCCTTCTGGTATTCCTCGCTCATTTCCGTGGCGTAACCGCCAGCGCCCTCGCCCTCGATGCCCGCCACGCTTTCAACGAAGATCGGCTTGGCCCCGAGCGACTGAATCTGCTCCTTGGTGGCTGAGCGCACGTCAGTCGCGGAAACCTGCGCGCCGAGACGGCGAGCGGTAGCGATGGCCTGAAGCCCGGCCACGCCCACGCCCATGACAAACGCCTTGGCGGCCGAGACCGTGCCCGCCGCCGTCATCATCATCGGAAACGCCCGGCCATAAATATTGGCTGCCGTCAGAACCGCCTTGTATCCGGCGAGGTTCGACTGCGACGACAGGATATCCATCGACTGCGCGCGGGTGATGCGCGGCATGAATTCCATCGCCAGCGCTTCAAGTCCGGCAGAGGCATAGGCATCGACACGGTCCCGACGGACGAAAGGATCAAGCCCGGCGACAACCCATGCGCCCGGCTTTGCACCTGCAAGCATATCCGCTTCAGGGCCTTGCACGCCGAGAACGATGTCGGCATCTTTCGCCGCATCAGACGGAACGACTTCAGCGCCCGCAACACGATAATCATCGTCGCCAATCGACGCGCCCGCGCCTGCGCCGCTTTCCACGACGACCGATGCCCCCAGGGCAATGAACTTCTTCACCGTTTCCGGTGTTGCCGAAACACGGCTTTCGCCACTCGCGCGTTCCCGAAGGACGGCGATCCTCATTGCCCCCGCCACCGGCTGTTTACTGGATCACCAGGACGACAACAAAAGCGAGCACGCAGATTGCTGGCGTTGCCCACTTTACCAGGTTCACAAAACCTTCGTAGGTCGCGTTTGCGGCCTTCATATCGTTTGCAGAAGCCATTTTCTTCCCCAGAATTAATTGCCGCTGATGCGCGACGCGTTTGCTCTAGCGATGACATGGTCCCTGCTCAAGGCCGGAACCATCGCATCGCGCTTAATCGGCTCTTTACCCAATCGGTCTAATGCTCCGCTCCTGTCGCAAGTGTTGGGGGAGTCAAAAGACTAGGTCATGATGGAGCCCGAACAGCGCCTGCTCATGTTGATTGACGACGAACCAGCCCAATGCCGCCTTATTTCAGCGCTGGCATCACGGGAGGGATGGCGCACAATTATTGCCCGCGATTCGGAAAGCGCGATAGCCACGCTCGGCACGCGTCAGGGTATGCAACTGGGTGCAATCATCCTCGATCAGTGGGTGCCGGGTGACGATGCCTGCACGCTTATCGCCGAACTCAAGGCGCGGCGCCCTGCCCTGCCGATCCTCATGCTTACCACCAGCGCCTCGCCGCTGCTGGCGGTCGAAGCGATGCGTGCGGGCGCTACCGACTACCTCGTCAAGCCCGTCGCGCCCGAACGTCTTTTGCAAGCCTTGCGCAGCGCCACGACGCGCGAGGCTGATGCTTGCGAACTACAGCCGCTGACCGAAAAGATCGGCGCGACACTCGATTTCGATTCGATGATTGGCGCAACCCCCGCTTTTCGCGCCGCGCTCGCTGTCTCGGCCAAGGCCGCACGCACGCACGGCACTGTGCTGATCGAGGGCGAGAGCGGAACGGGCAAGGAAATGCTCGTCCGCGCAATGCACGCGGCAAGTCCGCGCGCCAAGACGCCGATGCGCACCATCAATATTGGCGGCGTCCCGGCCAATCAGATTGAATCCGTTCTGTTCGGCCATGAGAAAGGCGCGTTTCCCGGTGCATTCGAGCGCCATATCGGTATGCTCCAGCATGCTGACGGCGGCACGCTGGTCATCGACGAGATCGACCGCATGCCCGAGCCGATGCAGGAGCGCCTTGTCCGCTTTCTCGAACGCGGCGATGTTCAACCGATCGGAGCGCGGCATTCCTTCCGCGTCGATGTGCGTCTGATTGCCTGCGCGAATGCGGGCCTGCGTGATCTGGTCGAAACCGGTGACTTCCGGAGCGATCTTCACGCACTGCTGACCCAGACTCAGGTCCTGTTGCCAGCATTGCGCCAACGCGCCGCCGATATTCCGGCACTCGCCCGCCACTTCCTGACGCGGATCGGCGAGCAGCCCGGACTTCGCCCACTGGGCATTACCGATGGAGCATTGGCGCTACTGGGGGCTTACGACTGGCCCGGCAATGTCCGCCAGTTGCAGGCAACATTGTTTCGCGCCGCCGTTTTCTGCGAAGGCGAAGCGCTCACGGCGCAGGACTTTCCCAGTCTGTCCAACCTGATCGGTGAAGGCAGCAGGGCCGTGCCCAGCGTGACCGACGGGGCAGGCGTCACGCTGTTCGCGCCCGACGGCAACCTTCGGCCACTCGAAGACATCGAAGCCGACGTGATTCGCCTCGCCATCGGCCACTATCGCGGGCGGATGACGGAAGTTGCGCGTCGGCTCGGCATCGGGCGCTCGACCCTTTATCGCAAGCTGACTGAACTCGGAATCGACAACGCGGCCTGACCCGGGCTAGCCTGCGGGCATGGTGGGTGATTCCGAATTCTCCGGCAAAGTCGCGATCGTAACGGGCGCAGCCTCGGGCATTGGGGCAGCTGCCGCCCGGTGGCTCGACAAGCGCGGCGTTGCCGAACTGATTCTTATCGACATGGACAAGCCGGGTCTGGATGCGCTGGGCCTTTCTTGCCGGACCAAGTCCTTGGGCGGTGACGTTGCCGACCCATCGCTATGGAAGCTGCTGGAACGTGATCTGCCGAGGCTTGATCATGCCGTGATCAACGCCGGGATCGCCAGCAACGGCGATATCGTCGATCTCGACATTGCCACGTGGCGAAAGACAATGGCGGTCAATCTCGATGGCATGTTCCTGTCCCTGCGCACCGCGCTGCGCGTGATGAAACGGCAGGGCAGCGGCTCGGTTGTGCTGACGGCTTCGGTATCCGGCATCAAGGCAGCAGCAGGAACCGCCGCCTATTCGGCGTCGAAGGCCGCCACCATCCAGCTGGCAAAGGTCGCTGCGGCGGAAGCGGCGAAGTATGGTGTCAGGGTGAACGCAATTGCCCCGGGCGGAGTCGACACAGGCATCTGGGACCGGGCGGAATGGTTCGCCCCGCTCGTCGAACAGCACGGCGGGCGGGCAGAAGCGCTTGCCGCCATGGCGCGCGACGCAACGCCGCTGGGCCGCTTTGCAAGCGCGGACGAGGTCGCGGCGCAGATCGGGTTCCTGCTTTCGGACGCTGCCGCGACGATCACCGGCACCTGCCTTGTCAGCGACGGCGGCGTCTCGCTTTAGGCTAGCTGACTGAAATCGGTTAGCGCGGCATCCCGCAGGCCCCGCCAGACATGGAACGCCTGCACCGTCTCGGCAACATCGTGGACGCGGATCATCTGGCACCCTGCGTCCATCGCCTTGACGGCCAGCATGAGCGAACCTCCCATGCGTTGATGCGCTGGCACCTCGTTTGACAGCGCCCCGATCATGCGTTTGCGGCTTGCGCCGAAAAAAAGCGGTTGCCCAAGTGCATGAAACAACGGCAGCGCATTGATCAGCGCAAGGTTGTCGGCAAGTGATTTGCCGAAGCCGATACCCGGATCGAGCAGGATCTTATCGCGCGCAATCCCGGCAGAACGCGCATAATCGCGCCGTTCGCGCAAGGCATCGAACACGTCCAGCACAACATCGGTGTATTCGCCGTCGGCATGGAGATCGCCCTCGGCACCAGGTGCATGCATCAGCACGACCGGAGCACCGCTCGCGGCGACAATTTCCGCAGTTCGCGTATCGTGCCGCATGGCGGACACGTCGTTGACGATATGCGCGCCTGCGGCAAGCGCGGCTTCGATCACGGTAGACCGGCGCGCGTCGATGGAAATGGCTGCGCCACTTGCGCCAAGGCGTTCGATCACGGGCACGACGCGCTTGACCTCGTCGCCCTCCCACACTGCAGCAGCGCCGGGTCGGGTAGATTCGCCGCCGACATCGACAATCCCGGCGCCAGCAGAAAGCATCGCATGCGCATGGTCTAGCGCCGCGTCGGGCTTGTCGAGAAACTGGCCGCCGTCCGAGAAACTGTCGGGCGTGACGTTCAGGATGCCCATTATCTGCGGTTGATCGAGCCGCAGCATTCGCGCGCCGCAGGCCAGCGGAGGATGTACGCGGCGAAGATTTTCCCATTGCGCGGCGGCATCGGCAGCCAATGCATCCGGCAGCGTGGCCAATGCAGCGGGCATTTCACCCACGCCAATGCGCTGGCGCGAGACCACCTTGCCGCCCTGACGCACGATCAGCGCGAAACGGCTGGCGTAGACCAGCCCGCCACCGAGCCTGATCGCCTCGCCCTCCTCGGACTGCGGGCTTTCGGCCAGCGCGATTGGGCGGATGTAGACGGTTTGCATCATGAGCACCTGACGCCCGCTGGACGCCGGCTCAATCTTCGACCGCCAACAAGTAAAGCTGTCGCAGGTCGTCAAGGGGCTTGACCACGCCTTCGTGCTCGACGTTCCAGAAGGTCCAGCCATTGCACGATGGCGCGCCCTGCAATTTGGCGCCAAGGCCGTGGATCGATCCGATATCGTCGCCAGACTGGAGCGAACCGTCCGCACGCACGACAGCGGTAAACCTGCCCTTCTTGGCCATCAGCCGCATTCCCGGCGTCAGGTAGCCGCTCTCGACCAGAGCACCGAAGGCGACCTTGGGGGCTGACCGCTTAGACTGCATCGTCACCAGCGCGCTTTCATCGAGCGGCAGAGCCAGCGCGATGCGCTCTTCGGCCACTTCGATATAGTCATTTTCACGCTCGCAACCGATCCAGTCGCGGCCAAGGCGCTTGGCCACCGCGCCGGTGGTGCCCGTGCCGAAAAACGGGTCGAGCACGACGTCGCCCTTGTTGGTCGTGGCGAGCATCACCCGGTAGAGGAGTGCTTCGGGCTTCTGCGTGGGGTGGGCCTTGGTGCCGTTACGGCGCAGGCGTTCTGGCCCCGAACAGATCGGCAGCACCCAGTCCGAACGCATCTGCAATTCATCGTTGAGCGTCTTCATCGCTCGGTAGTTGAAGGTGTACTTAGATTTTTCGCTCTTGGATGCCCAGATGAGCGTCTCGTGCGCATTGGTAAAGCGCGTGCCCTTGAAGTTGGGCATAGGGTTGGCTTTGCGCCAGATTATGTCGTTGAGGATCCAGAAGCCGAGATCCTGCAGGATCGTGCCGACGCGGAAGATATTGTGATAGCTGCCGATAACCCAGATCGAGCCATTCGGCTTGAGCAGGCGATGCGCTTCGAACAGCCATTCGCGGGTGAACTTGTCATAGGTCGCAAAGCTGGAAAACTTGTCCCAGTCGTTCGTCACGGCATCTACGTGGCTGCCGTCGGGACGTGCGAGATCACCGCCTAGCTGGAGGTTGTAGGGCGGATCGGCAAAGATCATGTCGATCGAGGCATCGGGCAGCTTGCGCATTTCCTCGATGCAATCGCCCCGCAGAATGCGGTTGAGCGGGAGTGCGATCTCGCTTTTCAACACCTTTGCCGGTGCTGCGCGAAGTGCCTTTGCCCGTTCCTTCAATGCGACTGCCATGACCCGTCCTTGCCCCCTGTAATGCGAGGCACTGGTGAGTCATCCGGACTCCCGCGTCAAGTCACGACTCGCCGGAATCCGGCGAGTCGCTGGCAGTAGGCGGTGAGAACGGAACGAGTCCGGATCGATATGTAGAGTCCTTCGACCACAATCGGACTCAACATATGGTGGTGTGCCCAAGCGGACTCACTGCCAAAAATATTTGTCAAAGAAGCTGCAGCTGCGCGACCGGCGCGAAACTGCGGCGGTGCAGCGGGCTCGCACCGTGGACGCGCAGCGCTGCGAGATGTTCGGGCGTGCCGTAACCGGCATTGCGCTCCCATCCGTAATGCGGATGTTCGAGAGCGGCTGCCCGCATGATCCGGTCACGGTGTTCCTTGGCAATGATCGAGGCCGCCGAAATGCACGGCTCGATAGCATCGCCGCCCACAATCGGCCGCGCGGGCCAGCACCATTCGGACCTGCGCCCATGCGGCGTCATGTTCCCGTCGATCAGCACTTCACCAACCGCCTCATCCCCGGCAAGCTGTTCGCACAGAGCAGCGACCGCGAGCGTCATGGCAAGCATCGTTGCGCCGAAGATATTGAGCCGGTCGATCTCGTCAGGCTCCACCACTCCCACGGCCCAGCGGCAGCGCCGTTTGATCGCCTCTTCGAGTTCGGCACGGCGCTTTGCGGAAAGCTTTTTGGAATCGTCGAGCCCCGATGGGCGCGGCTTGCACAGTACCACCGCCGCCGCCACCACCGGCCCCGCCAAAGGCCCACGCCCCGCCTCGTCCACACCGATGGTGACCATGGTCGAAAAGGAGGTGGCACAACTGGCGTTCAGAGGCATTGTGGGCTGCATGACGAATCCGATCCTGCGCTCGCTATCGCCGCTCGCCCTGCTCCTCGCAAGCTGTTCCGCCCAAGGGGCTGACCCGGCGGACTCAGGCATCGCAATCACCGACGTCGCCACGTTTGACGAACCCTGGGCCATGACCTTCCTCCCCGGCACCAACATGGCGCTGATCACCGAGAAGAAGGGCAAGCTGAAACTCTGGACCGAAGGCAGCGACAAGACCGTAGACGTCTCCGGCACCCCAACCGTCGATTACGGCGGACAGGGCGGCTTCGGCGATGTCGTGGCCGCGCCCGATTTCGCGCAGAGCGGCATGGTCTATCTCAGCTGGGCCGAGGCGGGCAAGAAAGACACGCGCGGCGCGGTCGTCGCCCGCGCCAAGCTGGTCGTGGGAGATGCCCCCCGCCTTGAAGGCCTCAGCGTGATCTGGCGGCAGTTACCCAAGGTCACCGGACGCGGCCACTATTCGCACCGCATCGCCTTCTCGCCCGACGGGAAATACCTGTTCATCTCCTCGGGCGAGCGGCAGAAGTTCACCCCTGCCCAAGACCTGAGTGTCAACCTCGGCAAGGTCATCCGCCTCCTGCCCGATGGCACCCCCGCCCCCGGCAATCCCTTTGCAGACAAGGGCGGCGTAAGCGCGCAGATCTGGTCTTACGGCCACCGCAACCTGCTCGGCTTGGCCTTCTCGCCCGATGGCCGGTTGTGGGACATCGAACACGGTCCCGCCGGCGGTGACGAGATCAACCACGTCGAACCCGGCAAGAACTACGGCTGGCCGCTCGTCTCAGACGGCGACCACTACGACGGCAAACCCATCCCCCGCAACAAGACCCGCCCCGACCTCGCCCAGCCCGCCATCAGCTGGAACCCTGTCATCGCGCCGGGCGACATGATCTTCTACACCGGCAAAGCCTTCCCCCAATGGCAAGGCCAGGCCCTGATCGCCGCCCTGGGCGCAGGCGGCATCGTCCGCGTGAAGATCGACGGCGAGAAAGCCACCGAACTCGAACGCATAGACCTCGGCAACCGCATCCGCGAGATCGAACAGGCACCGGATGGCACGCTCTATGTGCTGGAGGATGGCGAAGGGGCGAAGTTAAGGCATGTGGTGCCGAAGGGGTGAGCGCTGGCCGCATTGGTCAATCAAGCATTATGCGCGCCGCCAATCTTGGACATCAAAGTGACACCAAGGCCTTCTGATTGAGAGCATGGACATCATTTCCGATACTGGACACTATCGCTGCATGACTTCCACGATTTCGCAAACGAAGCTGTGGGCCTTCCGGATTGTCGCTGCTGCTTGGCTTGCGACGGCGCTTCCAATTACTTTGTTGAGTGCTTTCCATTTTGAGCTCCCGCTCTGGCCAGATTTTGGTCCAGACAGCACGACGGAGGGCATAGGTCTTTGGGCCGCTTTCGTTGCGTGGTTCTACTTTACGCCGTTGGGACTACTAATAGTTTGTCGTCGCTGGAATCGGCGGTTGACCTAAAACCCCCGCGACCACCTCACCGCAAACCCGCCATCATCCGGCGCTCCGGCAAAATGCCCCGGTTCCCGGCGGAAAAAAATGCTGGCCGAGGCATCGCCGCCCCACAGCACCGTCGCCCACGCCAGCTCCGCGTCAAGCTCACGCCCCTTCGGTGCCAGCGACAGCGGCACTCGGGCGAAGGTGGCGGTCTGCGTCGCATAGTCCCACGCCACCGGCAGGTTCAGCTCCAGCCCGCCGCGCTCTACCCGCAACGGTTGCGAGACACGCAAGGCCAGTCGGTCGCCCGCCGTCAGCACGCCCTCGCGCGAAAGATCGACGCTCCACGATGACGAGACCAGCCGCGAACCGCCAGTCGCCACCGCGCCGCTGTCAATCCGCGTGAAGCCAAGGCTGCCCGTCGCCCCCAGCGCCCAGCCCTTCCCGAAGCGCCAGCCAAGCCCCGGCGAAACCATCGCCGTCATCGCCCCGCCGCCGCCCAGCGCATCGGCAAACCGTGCACCCAGTACCGTGCGCTCCTCGCGCATCAGGCCGAAGCCGAGCCGCCAGTCGAACGCCTCACCCTGCCCGCCATCCAGCGTAAAGCCGATCTGCGTCATCCGATCCCCACGCCGCTCCCGCAACGGATCACTCCGCACCAGCACGCTACGCTCCGCCGAAACCGTCGGGCCCAGCCCACCAAGACGATAGCGCGCCGCCATCCCCGTCTCGGGCCGAGTGAACACCCCGCTCGCTATGCCCGCCACAAGGAACTGCGGCTCCCGCCGCTGCTGCAGCCGTGCGGTCAGGCTATCAGCACTCACCTTCCAGCCCAGCGCCAGATCGAGTGAGCGATCGATCCGCGTCACCACCGAAGATGCCAGCACCCGCGCCTGCCGCCCCTCGCCCGGTGCCAGCCGCAAGGGCACCGCGCCGAACCGCGAGTCCACCGTGAACGCCAGCGAAAGGCCCGAAGCATCCACCGCCACCGGACTGCCCCCGCCCGCCAGCGCCTCATGGAGCGGCAAGCGCGCCTGCCCCACCCGTAGGCCCGCCGCCAGATTCAGGCCATAGGCGCGGCTATATCCATCAAGCATGACTGTCCCTAGCGAAGCCCCGCTCAAGGCATCCCCCATCGCCCCGCTGCTCGTACCCGTCAGCCCATCAAGCGACACCGCCACCTGTGTCCCCGCAAGGCCCGTCGATCCCTGCGGGGAGAACGCCCTGGCGATGTCGAGAATGCCTCTGCCGTAGGTCGCATCCGTCCCCGCCGCCCCGGCATCGCGTGCGGTCGAGAGCAGCAGGCTTACTATCTGCTTTGCCGTGAGGTTGGGAAATGCCTGCGCCAGCAAGGCCACCGCGCCAGATACCTGCGGCGCGGAAAAGCTTGTCCCGTTCACCACGGTCACGAAGCTGCCGTCTGCGGTGGTGGTCGTCTTGATCTGACCGTTTTCGTAGACGCAGCAGACTTCCTCGCCCTGCGCCATGATGACTGAGGTTGCCGAGTTGCCTGCGCGGTTGCTGAAGGGTGAAACCGTCCCAGACCCGTTGACAGACCCGACAATCAAGACATTGCCGCCGCCTGCTTCAAGCAGTGATACGGCGAATGGATCGGGGTTTTTGGGATCGATCGCCGGATCGGTACTCTCACCTTCATTGCCTGCCGAAACCACTACAACCACTCCGGCTGCCACGGCCCGGCCCACAGCTGCGCGCAAGCCGGCGTTCGCCGGATCACCGCCAAGCGAAAGATTTATGACCCGGGCCCCGCCGACGATGGCTGCATCGATACCCTTCGTGATGTTCTCGTCAGAGAAAGTGCATCCTTCGCTGGCGGAACAGGTCCCTTGCGTATCAGCACGCAACATCAAAATGTTCGCGTTCCAGGCAATGCCCATGACACCTGAACCGTTTCGTGCCGCCGCAGCTACAAGCGAAACCTGCGTGCCATGATCGTCTGCCGCGTTGATCAGGCCGCGATTTCCCGCAACGTCTTTCGATGCAGATGCAATTCGGCCGGAGAATTCAGGGTTGGCATTGTCGATCCCTGAATCGACAACTGCGATGGTCGTGCCCTGCCCGCTCGCACCCGCATCCCAAGCGGTTATCGCCCCATGGAATGACGGCCCGTCAGACCGGCGATACTCTGCAGTATTGAAATTTGCAGCCACCGGCGTCGGTGTTGGCGTAGGGGCAGGTGAAGGCGTGGGCGTGGGCGTGGGCGTGGGAGCAGGCGTCGGAGCCGGGGTCGGAGCAGGCGTGCTTGAAACCCCTCCCCCGCCGCCGCAACCTGCCATCGACAGGGAAAGCAGTGCGACTGTGGCAAGTCCGGAACAATTCGCACGTTTCATGTTCGCGCCTCGCAGCGTTGGCAATCCCGCAGCGTTGCTGATAACCGCGTCGCGGTAAATGCTGTATGCCACAGCTTTGGACAGGAATTGCCGATGCCGTTCGACCCGTCGCGCGTCGATTGCTGGATTTTCGATCTCGACAACACCCTCTACCCACCGTCCACGCGGCTATTCGACCAGATCGACCAGCGCATGGGCGAATATATCCAGAACTTGCTGGGGTGCGATCCAGTCGAGGCGCGGCGTGTCCAGAAGCTCTACTTCCACGATCACGGCACGACGTTATCCGGGTTGATGCACTACCACGCCATCGACCCATACGAATTCCTGGGCTTCGTCCACGATATCGACATGGCCCCCCTCGGCGCAGCTCCACGCCTCGCCGGGAGGCTCGCTGCCTTGCCCGGCCGCAAGCTGGTTTTCACCAATGGCGACGATGCTTATGCGGCCCGCGTTCTAGGCGCTCTGGGCCTTGCAGACAGCTTTGACGGTATGTGGGACATCCACGCGATGAACTATCGCCCAAAGCCCGAAATTTCGGCCTACAGCAGCATGATCGAAGCGCTGGCGATCACGCCGGAGACTGCCGTGTTCGTCGAGGACATGGCGCAGAACCTTGCGCCTGCCAAAGCGCTCGGCATGCAGACGATCTGGCTCGATCTCGCCACCGACTGGGGTGACCGCGCGAAGGACGATGCGGCCATCGATCTTGTCGCCGGGGACTTTGTGCAATGGCTCGACTACACACTTGCAAGCCTTGCCGATCAGGGCACTCTCGGCTAGGCGGCGCGCAATTTCGTTTCAAACCGATCCCGTACGGAGACCTGTCATGACCGCCTCGCTCGAAACCGCCATCGAAGCAGCATGGGAAGATCGCGCCAACGTCACGCCTGCCAGCGATGCCGTGCGTGAAGTGGTCGAAGCTGCGCTTGACCTGCTCGACAGCGGCAAGGTCCGCGTTGCCGAGAAGATCGGCGGCGAGTGGCAGGTCAAGCAGTGGCTCAAGAAGGCCGTCCTCCTGTCGTTCCGCCTGAACGAGAACGTGGTGATCGAACATGGTGCTGGCGGCGCTCCGGCGTTCGACAAGGTGCCCTCGAAGTTCGCAGGCTGGGGTGAAAACCGTTTCCGCGACGCCGGTTTCCGTGTGGTTCCGGGTGCCGTAGCCCGCAAGGGCGCGCACATCGCCAAGGGCGTGGTGCTGATGCCGAGCTTCGTCAACATCGGCGCGTTCGTCGATGAAGGCACGATGGTCGACACCTGGGCGACGGTCGGCTCGTGCGCGCAGATCGGCAAGAACGTCCATATCTCCGGCGGCGCTGGCATTGGCGGCGTGCTCGAACCGCTCCAGGCTGGCCCGGTCATCATCGAGGACGGCGCGTTCATCGGCGCGCGTTCGGAAGTCGCCGAAGGCGTGATCGTCGGCGAAGGCGCGGTACTTTCCATGGGCGTCTACCTGGGCGCATCGACCAAGATCGTCGACCGCCAGACTGGCGAGATCCACATCGGCCGCGTCCCACCCTACGCCGTGGTTGTTCCCGGTGCGATGCCGGGCAAGCCCCTGCCCGACGGCACCCCCGGCCCGTCGCTTTATTGCGCGGTCATAGTCAAGACAGTGGACGCGCAAACCCGCAGCAAGACAGGCATCAACGATCTGCTGCGAGACTGACTCCATCCTGTTCCGCACTACCCGTTGGGTACATGTGCGGAACAGGGCGTCATCCCAAGCGTAGAACACCCAAGCACGGTATCTACCCAAGGAGAAGCGCCATGGAACGCCAGGGTGAAGAAACGCATATCACGACTGACGAAGCGCGCGGCGGCGAAGGTCTCAATGTGCTGCGCTGGATGCTGGCAATCAGCCTGATCCTGGCAATCAGCGCGTTGACGATCATCTGGGTTACGGGGGCGCTGACCACGCCGCAATAAGTGGATGGGCAGCAAGCATGACAAGCGGCTGGAAACTTGATCGCGAACTTCGCGCCAGCCTGCTTGCTGCCTACCCGCCCCACTACGCCAATGCGGTGGGAGATCACGTCACGTTATCTGTCAGCCTGCCCCATCCTCCCGCACCGGCTGAGCGGCCCAGGATTGTGGGGCACATTGACGATGGCAATGGCGTGGAGGCGATGATCGTCGAAATTGACGGCACGACGGCCCGACCGGATGGCAAGGTCTGGCACATCACGTGGTCATTGGCGGACGGCAGGACTGCCCGCGAAAGCAACGAGATCATTGCCGCGCTTGGCTGGGCACCATTGAACGGAGGAGAATTGCTTCTCGAGCCGGCAGTCTGGTGATTGACACTTTGCGGTGCAAAGGTGATCGTAATTTGACTTGCGCCACACAAGGCCAGCAAATACCTCGCTTCCGCCCGTTGAAAGCCCCATCATGCTCCGCCAGATCCTCCGTTACGTCTTGGCAGGGCTCTACTTTCTCGCGGGCATTCTGCACCTTGTTACGCCAGCGCCGTTTCTCACGATCACACCTGGCTGGGTGCCGTTTCCTGGCGCTGTTATCGCTCTGACGGGAATAGCCGAACTGCTGGGCGCAGCCGGGCTTGCACAAGGCGCATCACTGCAATTGCGCCGGGCAGCGGCTATCGGACTGGCGCTTTATGCCGTCTGCGTCTTTCCTGCCAACATCAATCACTTCATTCAGGACATGGCGCGACCTGACCATGGCCTTGGACTGGCCTATCACGTCCCCCGGATGTTTGTTCAGCCACTGCTTGTGTGGCTGGCGCTGTGGACGGGCGGCGTGACCGACTGGCCGTTTTGCGTTCGGAAGCGCTGAGCAGTCCGTGCTGCTTGCCGATCCTGCAACGCTCATCGCCTGCGGCTTGGCCGTCATCCTCGTCGGGATGGCCAAGGGCGGCTTTTCCGGACTTGGCGCGTTGGGGACGCCGGTCGCAGCACTTGTGCTCCCACCATCGACCGCCGCCGCGATCCTGCTCCCGATCCTCATCGTGCAGGATGTGGTCAGCGTCTGGTCGTTCCGACACGCCTGGGACAAATGGATCGTCGCATGGATGCTGCCTGGTGCCGTGGTCGGCGTGGGCCTTGGCTGGGCTCTCGCCGCTGGCATCGACGAAAAGGCCCTGATGGGTGTGCTTGGCGCTATCACCCTCCTGTTCGGGCTATACCGCCTTTGGGTAGAGCGCGGCAGCCGCGTCGTCGCGGCGTCCACCTCCCCCGGCTGGGTTGGTGCAGTGTTCGGCATGGCAACGGGTTTTACAAGTCAGGTCGCCCACGCGGGCGGGCCACCTTTCCAGATGTGGGTAACCCCGCGCAAATTGCCGCACCTGACTTATGCGGGAACCAATGCGATCCTTTTTGCAGCGATCAACTGGATCAAGGTGCCGAGCTACATGATGCTTGGCGCGTTCACGCACGACGTCATCGTGGCTGCCATCATGCTTGTGCCGCTGGCGATTGCCACGACCTTGTTGTCCGTCAGGGTGGTTCGTGTGCTGAGGCCGGAGCGATTCTATACGATCATCTACCTGTTGATGGTCGGACTTGGCGGCAAACTCATTGCAGATGGTTTTGCCTGAGCCGGGGTGGTTTCTGCTGGCCATTATCGCGCCAACCTGTCAGCGCGGGCTCAAGCAACAGGGGACGGGGCATGGCCGAAGACGAAGATTACGTGTTTGACGAGGATAGCGGCGAATGGATGCCTGCGTCTGAACTAGCAGCGCGCCAGGCTGTCGCAGGTGCGGTCGAAGTGCGCGACGCGGTCGGCAACATCCTCGCCGATGGCGATCAGGTTACCCTGATCAAGGATCTTGAGGTCAAGGGCGCCGGGCAAACCCTTAAACAGGGTACGTTGATCAAATCGATCCGGCTCACCGGGGACGCGCAGGAGATTGATTGCAAGTACCCCGGTATCAAGGGATTGGTCTTGCGCGCGGAGTTCGTTCGCAAACGCTGAGCCCGCAAGCACCCTGGAATTCGTATGCACCACCTACGGCATTCGGGGCAATCGGCGTTGGATTTCCATTTAAGTCTATGAAAAACTGGTAGATTGGTAAGTGGTTGCAAAACATGCAACCTGATGCTCCTGAAATACAATTGCGGCGCTGCACACAAATCATATGCTGCAACGCAACAAGATAAGGGTGCTGAAGGCAATCTTTCCTTATCTTTCAGGAGACATTGCCATGTTCAATTCGTCGTTCGCCATCACCGCTGCTGCCCTCCTCCTTGCCGCGCCAGCCGCCGCCAGCGCTGCCGAAGCCGAAGCTGGCAGCTTCACCTACCAGGGCGTGAAGTACGACTACACCGCTGAGCAGCAGGGTGAAGTCAAGGTGCTCAAGGGCTCCGCCTATGCGGGCAAGGTCCCGTTCGAACTGCGCGTCAACAAGCGCACGGTTACCGGCCGCTTCAACGGTCGTCCGGTTTCGTTCGAAGTAAAGGACGTGAAGCCGATCGCGAGCAAGGCCGCTTCGCTCGCCGATTGAAAGCGTAGCAACACGAGGATTCCAGGAAAACTTGCCCATCAAGGCATTGATGGAAAGGCGAAACTCGTGAACCACGCCAGTATCGCGCTGAGCCGGTGACAGAAAAGGGCGCTCCGAAAGGGGCGCTCTTTTTCGATAATAATATCCTAAGCCTTTTGACGTAATATCCCAGCAAAGGGAGTTTTACCGGGAGAGGACCAAGATGTTTGCAGTTGCTCGTGCGATCGTTCGCAGGCCGATACCAGTTCTATGCATTGCCGGTATCATCGGGTTTCTTGCCATGCCGTCATCGGAAAAGTCCAAGCCCGCCGATCCATGGTCCGCAGCTCCGGTAACAAGCCCAGAACCGACATCACAGGATTCCATCATCGCCAAGGCTGCTTCGAAAGCCGCCGATTTGGCCGCCGAGGCCGATAGCACCGGAACCGTAGCAAAAGTCCGCGGCACCGTGGAAACAAGCGCTAGTTCCTGGGAAACGACGTCCGAAGCCGTGGCCTCTGCGGCGAAAAAGTGACGGCGCCCTAACGCTGCGGGCCGCCCTTCAATTGAACGACCAACCCGCTTCCCGGCACGTTTGCCGCGTGGCTTTCGCTGATCGTTTCGATCTGCGCCTTGGTTGATGCATCATCGGCGTCGGGGGCAATGACGTAGCGCGCGACGATCAAGCCATCAGCGACGTTGGTCACGCAGATGTAACGAATGTGCGACCGTGAAGCCAGTTCGTCGAGATCGACCCCATCGGCCAGCACCCATGACTTGCCGCCATGTGATCGGATCTGGCGTTCGCAATAGCGACAGATGGACATGACAACATCGCCTTCGCCCTTTTCCTTCCGGGACGTGGGCACATGCGTGCGCGTGTACCAGCACTGGGTGAGTGTATGGGAAGTGGCGGGCTTGATCAGCATGCAGCGATGGTGCCGCTGTATGGTGAAATTCGTAAAAATGGTAGGTTACGCATAATTACGGAGGTCTTGACCGTTCATGCGAGCGTGACGAAAATCTCCGCGACGAGAACCCATTGTTCGCGAACTTTGCGCCATTTGGCCGCGTAAGTGCCAGAGGCTATGTGCTGCCGTACCCCCGCCGAAACAGCCTGCCAGCGGCCAAGCTCCATGGCGATAGGTTCGGCGGCAGATGGCGCAATGGTTTCAGTCGTACGGGTATAGAGCGTGCGGTCAGGCACTGCGAATTCGCGCTTCCACGCGAGCAACTGGGCTTTGCGGCCCACGATCACAGCGCTATCGGTGCCGGTCACCAGCACAACATCAGGGGATAACAGGGGACCAATCGCGGCAAGATCTGCGGTCGCAAGCGCGCGGTTGAATTCGGCGCGGGCCAAGCGGATGGCGGGATCGGCGGTCATTTCTCTGCCTTTGGCAGGATAGCCGGGTATTGAAAAGAGGGGCAATCCCGGCGGCGAGCGTTACGCCCAGCCGCCGGAAATGCTTTACCCAATCAGGCCGAAGCGAGATTGATGGCCGAAGCCTTGCCGTTACGGCCGGTTTCGACTTCGTAGCTCAGGCGCTGGTCGCGCTCGAGGGTCGCCATGCCGGCAGCCTGAACGGCCGAGATGTGCACGAAGCTGTCGGTGCCGCCGTTGTCAGGCTGAATGAAGCCATAGCCCTTGTCGGTATTGAAGAATTTCACGGTGCCTACTGGCATGAGCTGTTCCTTTCGAGAACGATGGTTGCCCGGGCGCAAGAGTGCGCACTGGCCGTGCGTCGGATCGTCATTCGAAAGGAAGTCGTCGTCAAAAGCCGCCTTGGCCGGGCCGTGAAGGCCGGGATAGGTGGAGATTTTCTGCCGAAGTCCGTTGCAAAGTTCAACGTCAGCGGCGGCGCATTAGCATGGGGCAGACCCATTACCTAATCATTCCGGACATGTGACCCATGTCCGGCCAGAGATTGGCCTAACCTGACAGTTCCGGTTAAGGGCTTCAGCATGACCGAGATAACGCACGATTCCATCCAGATCCTCGTCGATGGTGACGCTTGCCCGGTGAAGGAGGAAATCTACAAGGTTGCTTTCCGGCGAGCAGTCCCCGTCATCGTCGTCAGCAATTCTCCGTTCCGCGTGCCTGTGCATCCACTGGTCCGGCGGATCGTGGTGAGCGACGGGTTCGACGCCGCGGATGACTGGATCGCCGAGGCGACCGGCCGAAAATCGGTGGTAGTTACCGCCGACATCCTTCTTGCGGATCGGTGTCTCAAAGCTGGGGCCTGCGTGCTTTCGCCAGCCGGGAAACCATTTACCACCAGTTCGATCGGCAGCCAGATTGCCACCCGCGCGATCATGGCGGATTTGCGGGCGGGCGGCGATATCATCGGCGGCCCTGCCCCGTTCTCCAAGACCGACCGATCGCGCTTCTTGTCAGCGCTGGACGAAACGCTCGGTCGTCTGGCACGTTAAGGTTCGCTATTGGCGGTGGAAAGGCCTAGCTCTGGACAAGGGCAACCGCCCGCCGGAGAACGATAATGGCGAAGAGCCAGAAGAAGTCGAGCAAGGAAATCCGCAAGCCCAAGGCGGAAAAACCCAAGAAGCTCAACGCATCCAACCCATCCCAGAAGGTCGGTGTCGTTGCAGGCCTCGATAACATGAAAAAGACCTGAAGCTGGCGCCCTACCCCTCCCGCAAGCGGGAGGGGGGACGTGGCATTAGCGGCAGCGAACGTTGCTACGGCTGTTGTTGTTGTTGCGATTGCCGCTGTCGACCGCTGCGCCAACTGCCGCGCCGCCGATTGCACCGATGATGGCACCGAGCGGCCTGCTGTCGCCCGGCGCAATGGCTGCGCCTACTGCCGCACCGCCAAGCCCGCCGATGATCAGCCCGGTCGAACCATCCGACCGGCGGCAATAGTAGCGATTGTCCCGGCCACGGTACACGCGGTCGTCATAGGAAAGCTGACGTTCGCGGTAGCGGCCATTGTTGCGGTAGTAACGGTCGGCCTCGTAACGGTCCCCATAACGAGGGTCTGGGCTGTTGTAGTCATAGCGACCGTTCTGGGCATAATACCCCTGATCGTAATAGCCCCACTCGTCGCCATTGGCGTAGCCGGGCCGGTCATAGCCGGTACTGGTGCATGCACCTGTCAGGGTTGCTGCAGCGAGGGCAGAAAGCATAAGGGCCTTGTTCATGGCGCCTACTCCACTTCATGAGAGGGGCGCGCGACTGTCGCCCTTTTGTGGAACTGCAATGGATGGACGGCGTGGACGTTCCCGTGACCGGCGCAAGACCGTGATTGCGGCTGTTGCCCAAGCGAATTGCAGTGCCTAAAACCACCAGCCATGACACCGCATTCATTCCGCTCCAGACTGCGCGCATTTCAGACCATGCGCGGAGAGCCGCCTGAAGCGGGGTTCATCGCCGACCTTGAATTTCTGGAAAACCGTGATCTCGATCTTTCGGTCAGGCTGGGTGCAATGCTGGGTTTCAATGCCCTGTTGATCACCATCGGCACCCATCCGATCTCGGCCAGCCCCGGTGCGCCGCTCTCGCTTGATGCATCGACACAGCCGACGTTGGTCTTCGCCAACCTCGTTGCACTCGCGCCGTTGGTCGTCTCGTGTTTTCTTGCGCTGCGTGCCATGCTGCTGGGCGAAGAGTTCGATGCCGAAGGCCTTGATAATGACGCCGCCTTGCGCCAGCGGCTGTTCGCTAGTTTCATTCATTCGATAGATGCACAGGCACAGTTGCTGCGACATGCCATCCGTTGGACCATCGCCGGAGGCGCGCTGAACCTGATGGTGTGGGCGGCAATTCTTCTCGAAAAAATGGGCTGAACGCAGGCTGCGCCGTTACGCTCCAGCCTCGCCAGACTGTGCCACGACATCATCCGGAACATCGGTAGCAGGCTGTGCTGCGCTGGTGTCAGCCACCGGTTCGTCAGCTTGTTCGGCGTCTTGGGCGTAGTTCATGTTGTCCGAATTTACAGGCGCTGCATAGGCGGTGACATCGGCGAGATGCTCGTCCTCGAACGTGACCGGCTCGTAATTGTCACCAGGCAGGGAATCCCATGGCCCCATCGGGATGACCGGAGAAACGGCAGTGTAGGCCTTTGGCGCGAAATAGACCCCAGATGCAGAGTCATAGGTTACGGCCACGATTTCGGGATATCGTTCGGGATTGATCGCTCCCCAAGGACGCGAGCCGCCATCGACGAGTCGGGTCGGTATCACCTGCGAGGTCGCTGCGCCCAGCACTGCGCCAAGCCCGACGATCAATCCCAGCGGTCCGGCAATTGCCACTTGCACCTCCTGCATCGTTCCCGTCGTTCATGGGAATGATGCAGACGCAGGTCGGTTCCGTTTGGAGCCGGGAGGCTGTTGCTGCGGCGGAGTCCCTCCTGCCATCTGCGGCAGGAGGGACTACCAACAATCAGTCGTGTTCGCGGCCGCCGGCGCCGATGTAGAGCTCGCGGCCACCTTCGTGGTATTTTTCGCTCATCGCCTTCATTCCGGCTTCGGCTTCTGCTTCATTGGCAACGAAGGTTTCGATTCCGGCATTCTGCTTGGCGGCGAATTCGCGGACTTCCTGGCTGATCTTCATCGAGCAGAACTTCGGGCCGCACATGCTGCAGAAATGCGCGGTCTTGGCACCCTCTGCCGGCAGGGTCTGGTCGTGGTACTGCTCGGCTGTTTCGGGATCGAGCGACAAGTTAAACTGGTCGCGCCAGCGGAATTCGAAGCGGGCCTTGCTCAGCGCATCGTCGCGGACCTGCGCGGCCGGGTGGCCCTTCGCCAGATCGGCGGCGTGAGCGGCCAGCTTGTAGGTAATCACGCCGACCTTTACGTCGTCGCGGTCCGGCAGGCCGAGGTGCTCCTTGGGCGTGACGTAGCAGAGCATCGCCGTGCCGTACCACCCGATCTGCGCCGCACCGATACCGCTGGTAATGTGGTCGTAACCCGGCGCGATGTCGGTAACCAAGGGCCCCAGCGTGTAGAACGGCGCTTCTCCGCACGCCTCAAGCTGCTTGGTCATGTTCTCCTTGATCTTGTGCATCGGCACATGGCCGGGGCCTTCGATCATCACCTGAACGTCCTGCTCCCACGCACGCTTGGTGAGTTCGCCAAGCGTGTAGAGCTCGGCGAATTGAGCTTCATCGTTGGCGTCGTAGATCGAGCCGGGGCGCAGGCCGTCGCCAAGCGAATAGGCGACGTCATACGCCTTCATGATCTCGGTGATGTCGTCAAAATGGTCGTAGAGGAAAGATTCCTTGTGATGCGCAAGGCACCATTTGGCCATGATTGATCCACCACGGCTGACGATGCCGGTCATGCGCTTGGCAGCGAGCGGGATGTAAGGCAGCCGCACGCCCGCATGGATCGTGAAGTAGTCGACGCCTTGCTCTGCCTGCTCGATCAGCGTATCGCGGAACACCTCCCAAGTCAGGTCTTCGGCGACGCCGCCAACCTTTTCGAGCGCCTGATAGATCGGCACGGTGCCGATCGGCACAGGGCTGTTGCGGATGATCCATTCGCGCGTGTCGTGAATGTTGCGGCCCGTGCTCAGGTCCATCACGGTATCGGCGCCCCAGCGGATCGACCAGACCATCTTGTCGACTTCGCTCGCCACGTCAGACGCGACAGCGGAGTTGCCGATGTTGGCATTGATCTTGACGAGGAAGTTGCGGCCGATGGCCATCGGTTCGGATTCAGGATGGTTGATGTTGTTCGGAATGATCGCGCGGCCACGGGCCACTTCGTCGCGGACGAATTCGGGAGTGACGTAATCGGGGATCGATGCGCCCCAGTCCTGCCCATCGCGGATCAGCGCTTCCTTGGCCTGCTTGCGGCCAATGTTTTCGCGGATGGCGACATATTCCATCTCGGGCGTGATGATGCCCTTGCGGGCGTAATGCATCTGACTGACGTTTGCACCCGCCTTGGCGCGTAAGGGGCGCTTGATGACATTGGGGAATGCAGGGACACCTGCCGAACGGTCAGGCCCCTTGAGGCCGTTGTCTTCCGGCTTGACCTCGCGCGCGTCGTATTCCTCGACGTCGCCGCGCGCCATGATCCAGTCACGGCGCAGTTGCGGGAGTCCAGCGGCGATATCGATGGTTGCAGTGGGATCGGTGAACGGCCCAGAGGTGTCGTAAACGCGAACCGGGGGCTCGCCGCTCGACGGCTCAAGTGCAATCTCGCGCATCGCCACGCGCACATCGGGGAAACGCAGGCTCTCGACGTGGATCTTGCGGCTACCACGGATAGGGCCGGTGGTGACCCCGATTTCGAGCTTGCTGTTGATGTCGGCCATGCGCGTTCCTTTTCAGGACGGAACGAGCGCGCGGTTCTGGCCGGCCCTCCCTCCGCCCGTGCTAACGGGTTCAGGTTCGACGGGTCGGGCAGCGTGACCTGCCCCTCTCAGCCAAGCACTGGCTCCCCGGGGTATGAAGACCTTTTAGGCAGGTATTGCCCGGGGGGCAACCGACCATTGAGTAATGGTCTGCAATGCAAGGCAGTTAACGCAAAAGGGCCACTCAGGTTTGTCAATTCGTAAAAATACGTTGATCTCCACCAATCAATGAATACCCTTCCCCCGCCGGTGGGACGCCGGAAAAGGGGGAGCAAACATGGTATCGCTGCAAATCAAGATCCGTAATTCGGTAAGCTTCTGCGCGCTTGTGGCTGGCTTGCAAATGGCTCCGGCCCAGGCCCAAACACTTGTTCCGGTTCAGATTCCAATTGCCGACACGCAATGTGGTGGAGCCTTCTTCAATCCACTTTCAATATGCCAGGTCACAGGGACTCGTACGCATTCAACTCCGGTGGTGACCGTTGCACCGGCGCCCGGCGTGCCAGGACGATCGGTCATCACACATACCGAGGAGGTCAGTTTCGACGGACAACTGCAGATTGGCGGAGCAACCTTTCCCACGGCGCCGGGCTCGTTTTTTGGTTTACCTCCCCAAGCGCTGTTTTCAGCCGATGCCGCGCGAGTGGAAGCCGCTATGACCTATACCGGTTCGCTATCGACCACGACCGATAACGCAAGCGCGCCGTTTGTGGCCGGATTTTTCCAGCAACCGCTGGCGCAGTTCTCGAATTACGACATCCATTCGCTGGATGTGCGGTCCATCAGTGTCGATGTGCAAAATGAGACGGTCGAGACAGAACTGGGCGGCGAATACACATTCTCGCTGGCCTCGATCGATCCTTCCGCTGTTGTCGAAAATTCAACCGCCTTGCAGGGCAATTACCATGGCACCGATGAAAGTGGTGCACTTGTCTTCGGCAAGATCGAGGGGTCTGCCACGGTCATCGCTGCCGAGCAGAACTCGGCCGTGATAACGCCTTCATCATTCGCCCCAAATCCCGATGGCAGCCCGAGCAGCGTATTCGTCTCGCCTCTGGCCGTTGGTTATGACGTGTTGGCGCGTGAAACGACGCGCCTCGACGAGAACGGCCTCAGCACGCAAACCGTCTCGGTGACCGACGGGATCAACATGAACGGCAGCCGCATCACCAACCTCGGCAGCGCCGTGAATGCAGGCGACGCGGTCAACCTCGGTCAGGTCGTCGAGCTCATCGCCACCAATAGTCCGATCCAGAACTCTGAAGGCGATGGTTCGCTTGCTGGAGGCAGTGGGTCGTCAGCGAGCGGGAATGGCGCAGTGGCGTTGGGACAGGGCCAGCAGGCGAATGGCAATGGCGCGGTCGCTCTTGGTGATCCCAACATTGCGACCGGAACCGGCGCTGTCGCCATCGGTGCCGACAACACGGCAACTGGCAATGGCGCAGTGGCCATTGGTGACACGAACCGGGCGCTTGGCAACGGTGCTGTCGCAATCGGTGTTGCTAGCAACGCCAATGGCGCGGGCAATGTCGCCATCGGCGACAGCGCTGAAGCCCGCGCTGCCAATTCCGTCGCTCTTGGTGCCAATTCGCTGGCTGACCGGGCAAACACCGTTTCAGTGGGGGCGGCCGGCGCAGAACGGCGCGTGGTCAACGTTGCCAATGCCATCAGTGATACCGACGCGGTGAACAAGGCACAGCTCGATACAGAAACCCAACAGCGCCTTGCGGCTGACGCCGTGCTGGTCACCGGCATCCGGAATGAAACTACCGCCCGCGTGGCTGGCGACGCCGGGTTGCAACGGCGCATCGTCAATGAATCCGCCGTGCGCGCCGCTGCCGATACTGCCGAAGCCAATGCCCGCGCCGCAGCGGACGGGCGTTTGCAAACCCAGATCAATGGCTTGACCAACAGCATGTTTTCGCTGACCGGGCGTGTGGGGGCGCTTGAACGGACAGTGTCGCAAGACCGCAAGGATTCGCGTCAAGGCATTGCGGCAGCGGTCGCCATGACGCCGGCGGCCATGCCGTCAGCGCCGGGCAAGGTCGCTTATACGGTCAACGTCGCCAACTTCCGCGACGAGCAGGCCGTGGCAGCTTCGCTCGCCATGCGCCTGCGCGGACCGAACCCGTTGGCCGTCACTGCCGGCATTGCCTATGGCGGTGGCGCCAATACTGCCGTTCGTGTCGGCGTAGCAGGCGAGTTCTGAGGCAACTGATCACGGACCGGCAGACGTCATCTGCCGGTCCGATTGGTCAGGCAACCTCTATCCCGCAGCTTGCCATTGGCGCACGGATTCTATCGGCGTGGCCAGCATCAGGACGTTGAGCGTCAGGTTGTCACGGATCATGAACAGCGTGAACACTTCAAACAGTAGGGCTACCGCAATTGTCAGGCCTGCCGGCAGGCGCGCGGCAAAAAGGAATCCCAGCGCCATGAACCCCATGTCAGCAGCGGAATTGAGTACGCTGTCGCCCGAATAGCCGTATGACACGGTGACCGAGCGATAGCGGTCGATGATGATCGGAGAGTTTTCGAGGATCTCCCAGGATCCTTCGACCAGCACCGCAAGCGCAAGTGCCCAGACCGGCGATAGCGTCACGAAGCCGATGCGCCGCCAGATCAGATGCGCAGCGCCATAGAACAGAAATCCATGGATCATGTGGCTGAAGCTGTACCAGTCCGAAATCTGTTGGCTGTTTTCTGCCGATTCGACAACACCTTGCCACAGCCGAATCGTGCCGCAGGGGCAGATTGGAGGTCGGTGCATGCCGAGCAGGATGATCACGATCCCGAGCGCCACCCCGATGGCAGCCAGTTTGCCCGCCCTGTCCGGCAGCAGCGTGCTTCGATTGTTGTTCATCACCATCCCCCGATGTCCCTGCCCTTTCTGACGTGTGCCCGATCGAGGCACAAGGGCATGGTTGCACCGGCAACTGCATGTCCCTAAGCGCTTGGATATGACGGCAAGGCGATGCGACATTGCTATCTTGGGCGGAGGCCTCGCTGGCGGACTCGTCGCGCTTGCCTTGCGACGAGCGCGGCCCGAACTTTCTCTACTGCTGGTCGAGCAGGGCGAGAATCTCGGCGGAAATCACATCTGGTCGTTTTTCGGCTCCGACGTGGGCAAAGCCGGGCGCGAACTGCTGGGCGGAATGGTCGTTGCGGCGTGGCCTGAATACACCGTCGCGTTCCCTTCTTTCCGGCGCAAACTCAAAACCAGCTATTACTCGATCGCATCAGAACGATTCAATGCGGTGGTGCGTTCGGCCCTCGGCGAAGAAGAGATCGTCGCCGGGGTTCGCGCGCTTGCCTGCAGCGCCACGAATGCGACATTGTCGGACGGCACGCGGATCGAGGCAGGAGCCGTTATTGATGCGCGCGGCATTCGAAATTCAGGCCACTTGACAGGTGGTTGGCAGAAGTTCCTGGGGCAGCGCCTGAAGTTGACCGCGCCCCATGGTCTCGATGCTCCCGTCGTAAAGGACGCGACCGTCGAGCAACATGACGGCTATCGCTTCGTCTATTGCCTGCCTTTCGCGGTCGATGAAGTATTTGTCGAGGACACCTATTATTCCGACAACCCCGCTCTCGACACACCTGCCCTTGCCGCCCGCATAGCCGACTATGCCAAAGCCCGCGGATGGCAGGTCAGCGAAATTCTGGGACAGGAACATGGGGTCTTGCCAGTAGTTGCGGGCGGTGATTTTGACGGGTTCTGGCGCTCCACCGGTGGCGCCGTGGCACGCGCCGGGGCACGCGCCGGACTGTTCCAGGCGGTGACAAGCTATTCATTGCCTGATGCCGTGCGCTATGCTCTTGCACTCGCCCGTGAGGATGACCTGTCAGGCCCGGCCCTAGCCCGCTTCAGCGAAGCATGGTCGCGGCAGCACTGGAATCGGTCGGGCTTCATGCGCGCGCTGGCCGCCATGTTGTTTGGGGCTGCTCATCCCGCGGATCGCTACCGTGTGCTGGAGCGCTTCTACCGGCTCGATCGTGGCCTGATCGAACGTTTCTACGCTGGCCGCCTCACCAGCTTGGATAAAGCCCGCATCCTTGTCGGCAAGCCACCGGTTCCGATTGGCAAAGCCATCGGCGTACTGTCCGGTCTCGGCAACAAACCAAAACCCCTCTCGTTTTCAGGAAATCGCGCATGAAGCGTGCTTGTGTCATTGGCGCCGGATTTGGCGGGCTCGCTCTGGCGATCAGGCTGCAATCGGGCGGGGTGCAGACCACGCTCGTAGAAGCGCGCGACAAGCCGGGTGGACGCGCCTACGTTTGGGAAAAGGACGGCTTCACGTTCGACGCCGGGCCAACGGTCATCACCGATCCTTCGTGCCTGCAGGAATTGTGGTCGCTCAAGGGTCACCGCATGGCCGACGATGTCGACCTGATGCCGGTCATGCCGTTCTACCGCCTCAACTGGGGTGACGGCACCAATTTCGATTATTCAAACGACGATGCCAGCCTCAAGGCAGAAATCGCGAAGCTGAACCCGGCCGACGTTGCGGGCTATGACGATTTTCTCGAATACTCCGCCGGCGTGCTGGAAGAGGGCTATGTCAAGCTTGGCGCAGTGCCGTTCCTCGACTTTGCCAGCATGATCAAGGCGGCCCCTGCCCTTGCGCGCTATCAGGCTTGGCGCTCGGTCTATTCGATGGTTTCGAGCTTCGTGAAGCACGAGAAGCTGCGCGAAGCCTTCAGTTTCCATTCGCTGCTGGTCGGCGGTAACCCGATGACCACGAGCGCGATCTATGCCCTGATCCACAAGCTGGAGAAGAATGGCGGCGTGTGGTGGGCGCGCGGCGGCACCAACAAGCTGATTGAAGGTATGGTCACCCATTTCCGGAGGCTCGGCGGCGAAGTCCGGATGGGCGATCCGGTTACCCACATTTCAACGCTGGGCACGCGCGTGACCGGGGTGGAAACGAAGAGCGGCTGGTCCGGGCAGTTTGACGCAGTCGCGTCCAACGCTGACCTGATGCATTCCTACCGCGACCTGATGTCTGATAATTCACATGCAAAACGCCGCACAAAAGCTTTGTCGAAAAAGCGTTTTTCACCAAGCCTGTTTGTCGTTCACTTTGGCCTTGAAGGCACGTGGCCGGGCATTCCGCATCACATGATTCTGTTCGGTCCGCGCTACAAGGGGCTGCTCGACGACATCTACACCCACGGCGTTCTGCCCGAGGATTTCTCGATCTACCTGCACCATCCCACGGTCACGGACCCGTCCGTTGCGCCCGAGGGGATGAGCACGTTCTATGCGCTGGTGCCGGTGGCAAACATGGGCAAGCTGCCGGTCGATTGGGACGAGGTGGGCCCGATTCTCGAAAAGCGCATCCTCGATGAAGTGGGCCGCAGGCTGATCCCGGACATCCATTCGCGTATCGTAACGAAGTTCAGCTACGCGCCGAGCGACTTCAAGACCGACCTGTCCGCCCACCTTGGCAGCGCGTTCAGCCTCGAGCCCCTGCTGACGCAGAGCGCTTGGTTCCGGGCGCACAACCGTGACGATACGATCTCGAACTTCTACCTTGTCGGCGCGGGCACCCACCCCGGCGCCGGCATTCCGGGCGTGGTTGGCTCAGCCAAGGCGACGGCCGGGCTGATGCTGGAGGACCTTGCGTGAAGCGCATCGCCGTCTATTGCGGCTCTGCCTCGCCGACCGATGGCCGTTACGTTGCGCTCGCGCGCGAGGTGGGACAGGAACTGGCCCTGCGCGGGATCGGTGTCGTCTACGGCGGAGGCCGCCTCGGCCTGATGGGGGCGGTGGCTTATGGCGCGCTGGATGCAGGGGGCGAGGTGATCGGTGTCATCCCCGAAGCCCTCGTAGGCAGCGAGGTTGCCAACAACGACTGCACGCAACTACATGTTGTGCCGGGCATGCACGAACGCAAGAAGCGCTTCACTGACCTTTCCGACGGATTCCTTACGATTCCCGGCGGGGTCGGCACCATGGATGAACTGTGGGAAGCGGTCAGCTGGGCACAATTGGGCTACCACGCCAAGCCGGTGGGCCTGCTCAACGCCTTCGGTTTCTTCGATCACCTGATCGCGTTCAACCGCCACATGATCGAGGTCGGCTTTATCCGTGAGGCCCACGCCGGCATTATCCTCGCAGAGCCGAGCCTTGATCTCCTGCTCGCGAGAATGGCCACGCATGAACCACATGTGCCGATCTTCGCGATGAAAGCAGATGATCTGTGACCCATGGTTGATCGTCCTGGCCTCGTTAGTAACGCTCGCAAGGCAATTCTCAAGGGCTCCAAAAGCTTCGCTGCTGCCAGCTACCTGTTCGACAGCAAGACGCGTGAGCGGGTGTGGCTGCTATATGCATGGTGCCGCCGCTGCGACGACATCGTCGATGCGCAAGACCACGGCGGAGCGCTAGGTGACCAGAGTGGTGCGGCTGAACGGTTGCAAATGGTCCGAGAGCTGACGACACTGACCTTTGCCGGGCGAGATACCGGAGATCCGGCGTTCGACGCGCTCGGGCTGGTAGCG
Source organism: Novosphingobium sp. MMS21-SN21R (assembly GCF_031846015.1). GTDB lineage: Bacteria > Pseudomonadota > Alphaproteobacteria > Sphingomonadales > Sphingomonadaceae > Novosphingobium. The sequence continues at coordinate 1,944,966 of NZ_JAVRDU010000001.1, forward strand.
CGCGAGACCGGACTTACGCTTGAAATGGCGGGTGCCGTCATCGACGGGTTTGCGCTCGATGCAGCGGGGTGGCAGCCGCACTCCGAAGCAGATCTGATGCGGTACTGCTGGCATGTCGCAGGTGCAGTTGGCGTAATGATGGCCGTGGTCATGGGTGTTTCGCCACAGGACAAGGATACGCTGGACCGGGCATGCGATCTCGGCCTTGCCTTCCAATTGGCCAACATCGCGCGCGATATCGACGAGGATGACGCTGCCGACCGCTGCTACATCCCGCTGGACTGGATGGCCGAGGAAGACATTCCGCCTGGCGAGCAAATGAAGCCCCATTTCCGCCCGGCCCTGACGCGGATAGTCAAGCGGATGTGCCATGCCTCACGTGTCCACGAAGCCTCGGCGCGGATCGGCGCGGCCCGGCTGAAAGGACGCCAGCGCTGGGCCATCCTTGCAGCAGCGGCCATTTATGGGGAAATCGCGCGTGAGGTAGAGCGGCGCGGTCATCACGCTTGGGACCACCGAACTGTCGTTAGTAACGCCAGAAAGGTTGGTTTCATCGGCAAGGCAGCAATCGCTGCTTTGCGCCCGGTGCCTCGTGCCAGCATCTATCTTGCCAGCGAACGCCGGTTCAGCAGATCAGACCTGATTGCGCTGGCGCGGCACAATCCATTCAAGCAAACATGACGGTCCAAGCAATACGCTTGCTCGTGGACCAGAATGTGGCAGCATCACGCAAACTGTTCTGGGGAGCCGGTGATGGATGCAAACACGCCTTCCGTGACGTTACAGAGTGACGGGACTGCTCAGGCAGACAAGGTCGTTTACCGAACGAAACTGCCCGTGCGGATCTGGCACTGGATCAATGCTCTCACGATCTTCGTGATGCTGATGAGCGGTGCGACGATCTTCAACGCCCATCCACGCCTCTACTGGGGTGCCTATGGTGCGAACTATGATGACCCTTGGCTGGTGATCGGGCGGCGGGGACAAGAGGGATACCTCTATCTCGCCGGACTTGAAATTCCCACCACCGGCTTCCTCGGCTGGACCGAGCACTCCATCCGCGCCTTTCCCCCTCTGGTAACAATACCCAGTTACTACAGCTTGGCGGAAGGGCGTCAGTGGCACTTCTTTTTCGCTTGGGTGCTGGTTGTATCGCTCATCGCTTTTGTAATATATTCTATTTTCTCCAAGCACTTGTCGCGTGACCTTGCTCTTAAACGTGAAGAACGCGGACTTTCGCACTTGTGGGTGGACATCAAGAGCCACGCCCGCCTGCGCTTCCCGACTGGTGAGGCTGCGCGGTCCTACAATGCTTTGCAGAAAATCGCCTATCTCAGCGTAATCTTCGTGCTGATCCCGCTGGTGGTGCTGACCGGCATGACCATGTCACCGACACTAAACGCGGCCTTCCCCTTCCTGCTTGACGTGTTCGGTGGCCGGCAGTCAGCAAGGTCTATTCATTTTCTATGTGCTGCAGGTCTTTGCGCATTCATCTTCATTCATCTTCTGATGGTGGTTCTCGCTGGCCCCATCAATGAACTGCGCTCCATGATTACCGGATGGTATCGCCTGCCCGCGCCCCGCGAGGAGACACAGCCATGACTTTGCTATCTCGTCGCTCAGCTCTGGTTGGAGCTACTGGTCTGATCCTGTCGAGCTGTGACAGGATCACAACGTCGCCGACAGTGCGGAAGGTGCTGACCCTCGGCGAGAAGGCTACGCTCAGTGGCCAGCGCCTTGTCACCGATCGCAATGCCCTGGCGCCGGAATTCACCCGCGCGGACCTGTCGCCCCGGTTCAGGGTCAACGGCAATCGGATGCCCGCTTCGCCGGACTATGCGGCGTTGATGAATGGCGGATTTGCGGACTGGAAGCTGGAGATTGCTGGACTGGTATCCCGGCCAATGGGGCTGACAATGGCGCAATTGAAAGCTGGTCCGCAGCGGACGCAGATTACCCGGCATGACTGCGTGGAGGGCTGGAGCGCTATCGGCGAATGGACAGGGACGCCGCTAGGCCCAATCTTGCGCTACGCCGGAATTTCTTCGAAAGCACAGTACGTTGTGTTCCATTGCGCAGATGATTTCTCGGGAACGCCATACTACGAGAGCATCGACATTGCAGAGGCCATGCATCCGCAGACCATCCTAGCCCACACAATGAACCGCCAGCCCCTCAGCGTCGAGCACGGAGCTCCAGTCCGGCTGCGGGTGGAGCGGCAACTCGGGTACAAGCAGGCCAAGTACGTGATGAAGATCGAAGCGGTCGCCACTCTTGCCGGCATCCACGGCGGCAAGGGTGGCTACTGGGAGGACCATTCCGGCTATCAGTGGTACGCCGGAATCTGATCTGCAGCCAAAGTGCTCCCGTCAGCGCATAAGCACCAGTTCCTCTGCCATTGACGGATGCAGCGCGACGGTTGCATCGAAATCGGCCTTGGTGAGCCCCGCTTTCACAGCAATGGCGGCGGCTTGCAGGATCTCGGGTGAATCCGGGCCGATCATGTGGATGCCCAGCACCTTCTCTGTCGTGGCTTCCACAATCATCTTGTAGAGCCCGCGCTCCGGCCGGTGGCCGAAGATGTTCTTCATCGGACGGAAGTCCGAGGAATAGACTCGGATGTCGTTACCGAAAGCCTGCCTCGCCTGCGCTTCAGTCAGTCCTACACCAGCCAGCGGAGGCTGCGAGAACACCGCGCTGGGGATGCAATCGTAACTGATCCGGGTGTCCTTGCCGCCAAACATGCGGTCGGCAAAGGCCTGCCCCTCGCGGATCGCGATGGGCGTTAGCTGGACACGGTCCGTCACGTCACCAACGGCATAGATGCTGTCACATGCAGTCTTGCCGGTATCGTCGACCGGAATCTCGCTCCGCTCGCCCAGCGCAATGCCCGCGTTTTCGAGGCCGAGACCGTCCGTCTTGGGGCGGCGGCCTGTCGCTACCATCACGACATCGGCAGGGATCGGGTCGGGCTGGCCCGCGAGGAAGACGTGGAAACTGCCGTCTTCCTGCTTCTCGACCTTTTCGAAGGGACAGTTGAAGCGGTACTGGATGCCGCGCGCCATGGTGATCTGGAGCAGGCGGTCACGCAGGGATTCGTCGTATCCGCGCAGCAGCGTCTCGCTGCGGTTCACCACCGTTACATGACAGCCAAGCGCGTTGAAAATCCCGGCAAATTCCATGGCGATATAACCCGCCCCCGAAATGACCACCCGCTTGGGCAGGCTTTCGAGATGGAACACTTCGTTCGAGGTGATGCAGTGTTCCGACCCGGAAAATTCGGGCATGACCGGCCATGCCCCGGTGGCGATCAGGATATACTTGGCGGTTACCTCGCGTCCGCTGCCTGCCAGCTTGACCGAGTTGAGGCCGGTGATCGTGGCGCGTTCGAGGAAGCGCTCGACCTTGTTGTTATCAAGCGTGGTCGTGTAAGCTGCATTGAGACGATCGACGTCCTTCAGGACGGCGTTACGTAACGTCGGCCAGTCGAATGTCATCTTTTCGACTGTCCAGCCATAGTTGGCTGCGTCCTGCAGTTCCTCGGCGAAGTGTGAGCCGTAAACCAGCAACTTCTTCGGCACGCAGCCACGGATCACACAGGTGCCACCGACCCGGTATTCTTCAGCGACCGCCACGCGCGCGCCGTGGCTGGCGGCAATGCGGCTTGCGCGTACGCCACCCGATCCCGCACCGATCACGAAGAGGTCGTAGTCGAAGTCCTGTTCAGCCATCATGCGCTCCTTGTCGAACAGCGCATATGGCCTCTGGCCTTGATCAAGACCAGAGGGATTTCAGAGCATTTTCGTTAGGTGACCGAACAGTCAGCCACCAATGCCCGCAAGTGCCAGCAAGGACTCGGTGGAAGCATCGAAGCCTTCGCCGCCACCGGCATCGATCTGCTTGGCAATGGCCTTGCCGAGCTCGACGCCAAACTGGTCGAACGGATTGATGCCGAGCATTGCCGCCGAAACAAACGTACGATGCTCGTGGAATGCAATCAGCGCGCCAAGCGTGGCGGGGTTGAGATCATCGCAGAGGATGGTCGCCGATGGACGGTCGCCAGGATAGGCGCGCGCACCATCGTCCGAGGCCTTGCCTGCCATCAGTGCCGCGCCTTGCGCAAAGCAGTTCGACAGCAGGATCTGGTGATGCACCGGATCGAGATCGTGGCCCTGCACCTTGACGGCAAGGAAATCGACCGGGATCAAGTGTGTGCCCTGATGGAGCAACTGGAAGACCGCATGTTGGGCATCGGTGCCCACTCCGCCCCAGGTGACTGGCGCACTGGCCCGCGCCAGTGGCGTGCCATCGGCCAGCACACGCTTGCCGTTTGATTCCATTTCCAGTTGCTGGAGATAGTCGGGCAGAAGCGCGAGCCGTTCATCATAGGCAAACACCGCGCGTGTCTGGCAACCGCGCACTTGCGTATAGTAAAGATCGGCGAAGGCAGCGCGGACCACGAGGTTATCGGCAAGGTCGGTATCGACGAAGTGGCGGTCGATTGCGGCAGCACCGTCAAGGAACTCAGCAAAGCCTGCCGAGCCAATCGCCATGGCTACCGGGAAACCGATCGACGACCACAGCGAATAGCGGCCGCCCACCGTCTCGGAAAATGGCAATACGCGCGTTTCGTCGACGCCCCATTCCACCGCTTTTTCTGGCGCGGCAGTCAACGCGATAACCCGGCCATAGGGATCGGACACGCCGCTTTCGGTGAGCCATTCAATGGCAGACGCAGCATTGGTGAGGGTTTCGGTGGTGGTGAAAGTCTTGGAGGCAAGCGCGATCAGCGTGGTCTGAGGATCACAAACCTTCATCGCGGCTTCGAGAGCGCAGCCATCAATGTTCGAGACGACATGGACGGCAACCTTCGCGCCATCACGGGTCAAAGCATCGATCGCCAGCGCCGGGCCGAGCGCGGAACCGCCGATGCCAATGTGGATCAGGCTCTTTACCTCGCCCAGCGCGCCATCGTGGATGGCATCGACCAACATGGCCATGCGGGCGTGCAGCGCTTCGGCCTCCTCGACACTCGATTCCTTGCCGATGCCGCGCTCGGCAGTATGCTCGGCGGCGCGGCCCTCGGTATTGTTGATCTTTTCGCCTTCGATCAGCGCTGCGCGGCGTCCTTCGACGTCCATCGCTGCGGCCACCGAGCCGAGCAGAGCCACAACTTCGAGCGAGAGGTGCGTTTTCGACCAGTCGAACCGGATTGCGCCGCCCGGCAGGTCGAGCGTGGTGGCATAGGTATCGAGGCGGGCGGGATCGCTGAACAAGCTCTGGAGCGTTGGCCGGGGCAGGCCTTCAAGCGCAGTCCAGTAGGTTTCCGCTTCGGCTACGCTCATGACAATCCTCTTTGCTCGTAACTGGCTTCGCAATTGCGAGATTGCGCTATGCCCTTTGAAACAGCGCCCGCCAAGCCGCTGTTCATTGCACCGCAAGCTTTGCAAACGTATTTCGCCGACTGTATTATTCAAACAACACACTTGACGAAGGGCATTGCTGGCAACATGACCGCGACCATGAACGACACGCCCGACGCATCGCCTACGCCTGCTCCGCAGACTTCGGCCCACCCGACGCCTGCGAAAAAGGAGAAGAAGGAGGACAGTTTCCCCGTCTTCCTCGTCAAGCTGGTGCTGGTGGTGGCGATCTTCCGCAGTTTCATCTTCGCGCCATTCAACATCCCTTCGGAATCGATGCTGCCTCGGCTGGAGAACGGCGACTATCTGCTCGCCGCCAAATGGCCATTCGGGTTCAGCAAATATTCGCTGCCGTTCAGCGCGCCGCTGATTCCGGGACGTATCCTGGCGAGCCAGCCCGATCGCGGCGATGTGGTGATCTTCAAGGCACCTCCGGGCAACGACGTCGATTATATCAAGCGCGTGATCGGCCTTCCGGGCGACACTGTCCAGATGATCGGAGGAACCCTGCATTTGAACGGCAAGGCCGTGCCCAAGCAGCGCGTGGCGGATTTCGTCATCCCGGTCAGCCCGAACACAGACTGCCTTTCGCCTGAGTTCGAGGCGACCGAGAAGGACGGGACGGCGACCTGCCACTACCCACAGTATCGTGAAACATTGCCCGAAGGAAAGTCGTACAACGTGCTCGATCTCGGCTATCGCCCGCAGGATGATACGCCGCCAGTCGTGATCCCTGAGGGCGACATTTTCCTGATGGGCGACAATCGCGATAACTCGATGGACAGCCGGTTTCCGGCGATGGAAGGCGCTGGCATCGGTCTTGTCCCGCAAGCCAATCTGGTCGGCCGCGCAACAGTGATGATGTGGTCCACCGACGGCAGCGCCAACTGGCTTCTGCCATGGACCTGGTTCAGCGCTGCGCGTTGGGACAGGATCGGGGGCACGTTCTGAGCGCGCTCTCCGCAGAAGCACGGGCCTACGTCACAAACTTGACGGGCGCGGACCCTGCCCGGCCCGCGCTTTGGGCCGAGGCGCTTACACACGGATCGATGGGGGAAGCGCGCGATTACCAGCGGCTGGAATTTCTGGGTGACCGCGTGCTTGGCCTCGTGATTGCCGAGTGGCTCCACGAAAAGAGCGATGCCGCCGAGGGCAAGCTGTCGCAGCGCCTCAATGCGCTGGTCAGTCGCGAGACCTGCGCCGATGTCGCGCGGGAAATCGGCTTGCCGCTGAACATCCGGCTGGGAAAGCAGGCTCGCGATGATGGCGGCGCGCAAAGCGACAACATTCTGGGCGATGTGATGGAAGCGCTCATCGGCGCACTGTTTGTCGAACGCGGGTTTGAGGCTGCACGTGATTTCGTGCGAAGACTGTGGGACCGTCCGATGTCATCCGGCACCGGGCAGCGCAAGCACCCCAAGGCGGCCCTGCAGGAGTGGGCGGCGGGCAATCGCCGCAAGCCGCCGGTCTATACGATGGTTTCCCGCGAAGGCCCTGATCACGCCGCGAAGTTCACCGTTTCGGTCGAGGTCAAGGGCGTGGGCGAGGCCAGCGCGCGTGGATCGAGCAAACAGGAAGCCGAGACTGCAGCAGCGCAGGCTTTCATGCAGGCTTATGCCTGAGGGCCAATTGGCCTATACACCCCAGCTTAATTGATAGAGATTCCCTGACATGACCGAAAAATGTGGCCTCGTGGCCGTGCTTGGCGCGCCGAACGCCGGAAAATCCACCCTCGTCAATTCGCTGGTGGGGCAGAAGGTCGCGATCGTCTCGGCGAAGGCCCAGACCACGCGCGCGCGCCTGATGGGCATCGCGCTGGAAGATATCGGCGATGACAAGGCGCAGATCATCCTCGCAGACACGCCCGGCCTTTTCGAACCCAAGCGTCGGCTTGACCGCGCGATGGTCAGCGCTGCGTGGGACGGCGCGCAAGAGGCTGACGCGATCCTGCTGGTGGTCGATGCACGCAAGAAAAAGCGCGATTATCTCGAACCGATCCTCGCCAGCCTGAAGGGGCGGCCCGAGCGCAAGATCCTCGTGCTCAACAAGGTCGACTCCACACCCAAGGAACCGCTCCTGATCATGGCCGAGGCGCTTTCAGCCGATGCTGCGTTCGACGAAGTGTTCTTCATCTCGGCCCTGACTGGCGATGGCGTTCCCGAACTGAAGCAGCGGCTGGCAGCGCTGATGCCCGAGACTGCATGGCATTATCCAGAGGACCAGGTGTCCGACGCCAGCGAGCGGCTGATGGCGGCGGAAATCACCCGCGAGCAGCTTTACCGGCAGCTGCACGACGAATTGCCCTATGACAGCACCGTGCGCCCGGAAAAGTATATTCACCGCAAGGATGGCTCGATCGAGATCCACCAGCAGATCGTGATCACGCGCGAAACCCAGCGCGCGATCGTGCTCGGCAAGGGCGGGTCGAAGATCAAGTCGATCGGCGAAGCTTCGCGCAAGGAGCTGGCCTTTCTGCTCGAGACCAAGGTTCACCTTTTCCTCCACGTAAAGGTCGATGAGCGCTGGGCCGACGCCAAGGAAATCTACGAGGAAATCGGGCTGGAATGGGTGAAGTGAAGGCCGCGTTCGCGCTTGTTGCCACGTGCGGCGCGCTTGTCGCTGGGCCGGTCATGGCCAAGAGCGAACTGGTCCCTGAGGGCGCGCGTTACGTTGCTATGGGGAGTTCGTTCGCGGCAGGCCCGGGCGTCGGTCCCGTAACACCGGACACGCCCATCCGCTGCGGCCGGGGCACGCTCAACTACCCCAACCTGCTGGCTGCAAAGCTCAAGCTGGAACTGGTCGATGCCACTTGCAGCGGGGCGACGACCGAGCATGTGCTGGGGCCGTGGAAGGAAGTGCCGCCGCAGATCGACAGCGTGAATGCGGCGACCCGTTTGGTCACGATCACCATCGGCGGCAATGATATCGCCTTTGTCGGCAACATCTTCGCTGCCGCTTGTGAAACGATGGCGGCTCCGGAACCGCGCTGCCAACCGTGGCGCGCAGTGAGCGAACAGGAATGGCGGGCAGACGAAGAACGGATGCGCAAGATCGTGCGCGAAGTTCGCAGCCGTGCGCCAGACGCCCGGATCGTTCTGGTCGATTACATCACCGTCTTGCCGCCGAAGGGCCAATGCGCCGAGGTTCGCATCGCAGCCGAGCGCATGGCCTACAGCCGTTCCGCGGCCAAACGTCTGGCAAAGATGACCGCGCGCGTGGCCCGCGATGAAGGTGCCGAAGTGTTGAAGTTTTCGCGACTTTCGCAGGGCCATGCGCCCTGCTCCACGCAGCCTTGGAGCAACGGTCTTTCGGCGCAATCAGGGGATGGAATTCCCGTCCACCCCAACAAGGCGGGCCACCGTGCAGCCGCCGATGCCTTGGCGCGCATGCTCGCGCGCTGAAAGGCGGTGACGGCGGGCGACAGATCATAGCCCGCCGCCCGCCGCAACTGGTTACTCCGCCGCCACAGCCTTTTTGGGCGCAGCCTTCTTTGCTGCGGGCTTTCTAGCGGCTGCCTTTTTCGCAGGGGCCTTTTTCGCTGCGCCCTCGTCAGGGGCCGCTGCCTTCTTCACTGCGGGCTTCTTTGCAGGAGCCTTCTTGGCGCCCTTCTTGCCCTTTGGTGGGCCCTTGGCGGCGCGCTCATCGATCAGGACGATCGCCTCTTCCAGGGTCAAGGCTTCAGGCTGCTTGTCCTTGGGCAGCGTTGCATTGGTGGTGCCATCGGTGACGTAGGGACCATAGCGCCCGGCCATCAGCTTGATTTCACCGCCGGACGTCGGATGAGGACCGAACGTGTTGAGCGGTTCGGCGGCAGCGCGATTGCCGCGTCCACCTGCCCCTGCTGCGGCGGCGGCAAGGTGCATTACAGCGGCATTCATGCCGGTTTCGAAGACCTCGGCGGTGGACTTGAGGCGGGCATATTTCCCGTCATGCGCCAGATAGGGACCGTATCGCCCGATGCTGGCCGTGATCAGGTTGCCTGACTCTGGATGCGTGCCGACCTCGCGGGGCAGACCCAGCAGCTTTAGCGCCCATTCGAGATCGAGTTCGCCGATGTCCTTGGGAATCGAAGCGCGCTTGGCTTCCTTGCCATCGCCCAACTGGACGTAAGGCCCGAAGCGCCCTGTTTTCCGAGATACGTCCAGCCCGGTGACCGGGTCCTTGCCCAGTACGCCGTCGTCGCCTTCGCCGCCGTCACCCTCGCCGCCCGGCTGGGCGAACTTGCGGGTGTACTTGCACTCGGGGTAATTCGAGCAGGCGACGAATGCGCCATAGCGCCCGCCACGAAGCGAAAGGCGTCCCGCTTCGCACTTGGGGCAGATACGCGGATCGGAGCCATCCTCGCGCGGGGGAAACAGGTAGTCGGACAGGAATTCGTCAAGCTCGGCGGTCACCTCGCTCGGCTTCTTCTCCATGACTTCGTCGGACTTGGGCTTGAAGTCGCGCCAGAACTCGGCAAGCACGACCTTCCATTCAGCGCGGCCGCCCGAGACGTTGTCGAGTTCGTCTTCCATCCCGGCAGTGAACTGGTAAGCGACATAGCGCGGGAAAAAACGTTCAAGAAACGCTGTGAGAAGTCGCCCGGACTCTTCTGCAAAGAAACGGTTTTTTTCGGTTCGAACGTAGTTGCGATCCTTCAGCACCTGTAGTGTCGAGGCGTAAGTCGATGGACGCCCGATGCCCAATTCCTCAAGCCGCTTGACGAGGCTTGCTTCCGAATAGCGCGGGGGTGGCTGGGTGAAATGCTGGGTCGCATCAACGCCGCGCTTGGCGGGCGTATCGCCCTTGTTCATCGCAGGCAGCAGGCCGCTTTCTTCGTCGTCGCCATCCTGCTTCTGGTCACGGCCTTCTTCGTAAACAGCGAGGAATCCGGGGAACTTGATAACCTGCCCGGTGGCACGAAGCTCGTGCTTGCCGGTGCCATCGCGCAAGGTGATGCTGGTGCGTTCGATGTTGGCAGAAGCCATCTGGCTGGCCATCGCACGCTTGTAGATCAGGTCGTAGAGCCGCGCTTCGTCACCCGAACCGTAGCGGTCCTTGGTGAAATCGGTCGGCCGGATTGCCTCGTGCGCCTCCTGCGCGTTCTTGGCCTTGGTCTCGTAATGGCGTGGCTTTTCAGGCAAGTAATGTCCGTCATAGCGGTCTGAGATGGCCTTGCGTGCCTCGGAGATGGCGCTGGGGTCCATCTGCACGCCGTCGGTACGCATGTAGGTGATCGCGCCCGCTTCATAGAGCGTCTGCGCCACGCGCATGGTGTGGCTCGCCGAGAAGCCGAGCTTGCGCGCGGCTTCCTGCTGCAGCGTCGAAGTGGTGAACGGCGGATAGGGATTGCGGCGGGTAGGCTTGGTTTCAACCTCTTCGACGCGGAAGGTGGCCGATTCGACCAAGGCCTTGGCCTTCATCGCTGCGCCTTCATCACCAAGCGTAAGCTTTTCAAGCTTTTGGCCGTCAAACTTCACAAGACGTGCAGAGAACTCTGTCCCGACATGCTCAAGCCGCGCGATGACTGACCAGTATTCCTGAGACCGGAACGCTTCGATCTCGCGCTCACGCTCGACAATCAGGCGTAGCGCAACCGATTGCACGCGGCCCGCCGACTTGGCACCCGGCAACTTGCGCCACAGCACCGGGGACAGCGTGAAGCCGAACAGGTAATCGAGCGCGCGGCGAGCGAGGTACGCGTCGATCAAATCCTGATCCAGCTCTCGCGGCTTCTTCATCGCGTCTGTGACGGTCTGCTTGGTGATCGCGTTGAACGTTACGCGCTCAACCTCTTTAGGAAGCGCCTTACGTTTCTTGAGTAACTCCCTGACGTGCCATGAAATAGCCTCACCTTCGCGATCAGGGTCAGTCGCCAGGATCAGACGGTCTGCCGTCTTTGCGGCATCTGTGATGGCTTTGACCCGCGAGGTCTTGTCGCCATACATCTCCCAATCCATGGCGAAGTCCTCGTCCGGGCGGACAGAGCCATCCTTCGGCGGCAGGTCGCGGATGTGGCCATAGGACGCGAGGACCTTATAGCCGGGGCCGAGATACTTCTCGATGGTCTTGGCTTTGGCCGGGGATTCTACGATGACAAGCTGCATGATGTGGTAAAGCAGTCCTTACGTGTACGTGTGCGCGAGGGTGGGGACCGCAAGGCCGGTTCGTCAAGCGGGTTGCTTAGGTCAAGCGGACAAGCTGACGCGGCCCCCGGCATGCCGGATCAACCGGCCCGCAAGTTCGAGTTCGAGCAAGGCCATCTGCACCGCGCCCGCGCTGGCGCCGCTCTGGCGGATGATTTCGTCGACCGCGACCGGGGCCAGGCCGAGCAGAGCCGCCACATCGGCTGAATGATCGGCAAGGTCGGTCTGGTAGGCCTCGCCCGATTCACGGAAGGTCGAACGAGGTTTCCCTTCGAAGCCGATCAACAGTTCGACGACATCATCCGGCGACTGAACGAGGATTGCGCCCTCGCGGATCAGCTGGTTGCACCCCTGCGAACGGCTGTCGAGCGGAGAGCCGGGGATGGCCATAACCTCTCGCCCTGCTTCTGCTGCCAGCCGCGCGGTGATAAGCGAGCCGGACCGGGGGGCAGCCTCGACCACCAGCGTGCCCGTTGCCAGCCCGGCAATGATCCGGTTGCGGTGCGGAAAGTGGCGGGCGAGAGGTTCGGTGCCAGGCGGCATCTCGGCGATCAGCAGGCCCTCGTTTGCCACCTGCTCCTGCAAATCGGCATTTTCAGGCGGGTAGGTAATGTCGATGCCGCTGGCGATGACGCCTACCGTGCCCCCACCCTCTGCCATGCCCGCCAGCGCGCCGCGATGGGCTGCGGAATCGATACCGCGGGCAAGGCCCGACATCACGACATAGCCCCTTCCAGCCAACACTGTCGCTAAATCGCGGGACAGCTTTACCGCCGCAGCCGAGGCATTGCGCGCGCCGACCATGGCGACTGAAGGCCGAGATAGCAGGGCCGTATCCCCGCGCACGGTCAGGATGGGCGGGGGCGTTTCGAGCGCTGCGAGGAGTGCGGGGTAGTCTTGACTGTCATGGAACAGATAGCGCGCGCCTGCCGCGCGAACGGCGGCGACCTCCCCCTCGATCCGCTCGACCGATGCCGGACGATAGGGTGCCCCTCCCCGTGCCGCCAGATCGGGCAGCGCATCCAGCGCGGCACTTGCCGTGCCGAAGCGACGCAATAGCTGGTTATAGCTTACCGGGCCAACGTTGGGCGAGCGCAGCAAGCGTATCCGGGCGAAAGCCTCGTCCCGGGTCAAAGTGGCGGCACTGCCGCTCACGCCTTCTTGCCGACTTTCGGCTCAGTCCCGGCCCGCAGCCGGGCTATGTTTTCGCGGTGGAGGAACACGACCAGCAGCGCGAGCAGTGCCAGCACTGGAACGAATGCAGCGAATCCGAGGAGCGCGGCTGCAAGCGGAGCCGCAACCGCCGCGCTCATCCCGCCGAGCGAGGAATAGCGGCTGATCCCGAGCACGCCGAGCCAGGTTACGGCATAAGCCAGCCCGATCGGCCATGCGAGGCCGAGTGAAACGCCCATCAGCGTTGCTACACCCTTCCCGCCCCGGAACTTCAGCCAGATCGGGAAACAGTGCCCCAGCACCACAGCCAGCGCGGACAAGGGTTCTGACCCCGGCCAGACATGGCGAGCAATCAGGACGGCGGCCAGCCCCTTGCCCATGTCGAGCAGGAGCGTAGCGGCGGCGAGGCCTTTCTTGCCGGTGCGTAGCACATTGGTGGCGCCGATATTGCCCGAACCGATTGCACGCAGATCGCCTGCGCCGGTCATGCGCGTGAGAATGAGGCCGAAGGGCACCGAGCCCAGCAGATAGCCAACGACAAGGGGGAGAAGCGTGTCCACGGGCATGCTCTTACCCAAACATGTGACAAAAGCGAAAGAGGCGTCTTTCCCTTTTGCCGCCAATCCCGATACAAGCCCGCTCATGACGGGAACCGGCACAGGCGAATACAGGCAATCGGCAGTCGATCCGGCGGCCCCGCTGTTGCTGTTCGATTCGGGCGTCGGCGGGCTGTCGGTGCTCCGCAAGGTGCGCCAACTTCTGCCCGATGCGCCGATCATCTACGTGGCCGACAACGCGGGCTTGCCTTACGGTGCCAAGACTGAAGCGCAGATCGCAGCGCGCGTCTCGGGGTTGCTCGGCCGCCTGACCGAGCGGTTGCGCCCTCGCCTCGTCTGCATCGCCTGCAACACGGCATCGACCATAGCTCTGGCATCGGTGCGCGAGGTGCTCGAAGTTCCCATCGTCGGGACAGTCCCCGCGATCAAACCGGCCGCTGCTGCCACCAGAACCGGGGTTATCGGCCTGCTTGGCACCGAAGCAACTATACGGCAGGCCTATGTCGACCGATTGGAGGCGGAATTTGCCTCGGACAAGCTCCTGCTCCGCCATGGCGCCCCTGAACTGGTGACCGCCGCCGAGGCCAAGCTGCGCGGGGAAACGGTCGATCCGGCAGTCTATGCGCGGGCTGCCGAGGCGCTGCGTTCGCAAGCAGGCGGCGACCGGATCGATACAGTGGTCCTGGCATGCACCCACTTCCCTCTGGTGCAGGACGAACTGCAAAGGGCGTTTGGATCAGGCGTGTCGTTCGTCGACGGGTCGGATGGTATTGCGCGCCGGATCGCCTTTCTGACCGACGGGCAACTTTGGCGGCGTGAAACGCCTGATCTTGCGCTGTTCACCCGTGGCGGAATCGAAATGGACCAGCTAGGCTCTACCCTCGCCGTGCACGGGCTTGACCGCGTCGCGGTGTTCTGAGCAGTGCCGGTGACCGGCCCGGTTCGGCAGGTGTGGGGGACCGCTGCGTGAGTCGATTTTCGAAGACCATGATTGTGCTCCTGCTACTTGCGGGCGCTGCCTATTACTGGCTCATGGTCAATGCGGGGCCGAGCAATGCCCCGATCCACAAGTTCGATCTTGCCGCGATGCGTGCCGCCGCCAACACCATGCCCGGCGACAAGCCGACACTGCTGGAATACGCCCCGATTGCCAGCAGGCAAGTTCCAGGAGCCGCACTTGCCGCAGGTAACGGCCTGCGCCAGATAACCTCGAGCGTCATGGCATGGAGGCTGGTCACTCCACGTGGCGGTATCGTGATCGACAGCGGGCTTTCGCAAAAAGATGCTTCAGCGATAGGCATGAAGCGCTTCGACAAGCGGGCTCAGGCTGTCGTCAACGCATGGATGAGCCAGGCCGAACTGATCCTGTTCACGCATGAGCACATCGATCACGTCGGCGGCTTCCTGGACTACGACCAGTTCGAGAAGGTCGCAGACAAGGCGATCCTGTCGCCCGATCTGGTGCGTGGGATGACATCGCTCTGGCGCGAGAATACCGGTCTGCTACCAAAGCCGCGCGCGCTCGCGCCGATTCAGGCAGTCGCACCCGGCGTGGTCCTGATCCAGACGCCGGGCCATACCCCCGCTTCACAAATGATTTTCGTCCAGACCAAGGGCGGGCGGGAGTATCTTTTTGCGGGCGATACAGGCTCACTTGCGAACAACATCCTGCAGGTCACACCGCGGTCTCGCCTGCTGTCGGACTGGCTAGTCAAAGAAGATCGCAGCGCGGTGATCGGCTGGTTGAAAGGGCTTGATGATCTTCGTCAGGCCGACAAGACGCTTGTTGTCATTCCGTCACATGACCCGGCATGGATTGCGATAACATCACGAAATGACGGATTTATCATGGCGAAGGCGCTATGGCGGCACCCCGAAGCGCACTAGCTCGCACTTTCGGCCAGTGCCCGCAAAAGATGCTGGAATTGCCGGAACAAGAGGCGTAGAGACCGGCCATTCGCCGATGGGCCCAAGGGATCGGGCCTCAAGGGCAAATATGTCCTTGTTGCAGGAAGGAGCGGCGGGGTGAACTACGATCAGGTGTTTGATTCAGCCATCGAGCGTTTGCACTCCGAGGGCCGCTACCGCGTTTTCATCGACATCCTGCGCAACAAGGGGGCCTACCCCAACGCGCGCTGTTTTGCCGGACACAATGGGCCCAAGCCGATCACGGTATGGTGCTCCAACGACTATCTCGCCATGGGGCAGCACCCCAAGGTGATCGAGGCGATGGAAGAAGCGCTGCATAACGTCGGAGCAGGCTCCGGCGGCACGCGCAACATCGGCGGCAACACGCATTACCACATTCAGCTCGAAGAAGAGCTGGCCGACCTGCACGGCAAGGACGGCGCGCTGTTGTTCACCAGCGGCTACGTCTCGAACGACGCTACGCTTTCGACGCTCGCCAAGATTCTGCCGGGCTGCGTGATTTTCTCGGATGAGCTCAACCACGCTTCGATGATTGCGGGCATCCGCAATTCAGGTGCGGAAAAGAAAGTGTTCCGTCACAACGACGTCGAGCATCTCGAAGAACTGCTTGCGGAAACCGATCCATCGGTGCCCAAGCTGATCGCGTTTGAATCGGTCTATTCGATGGACGGTGACGTCGCACCGATCCACGCGATCTGCGACCTTGCCGATAAATACAACGCGCTCACCTATATCGACGAGGTCCACGCGGTCGGCATGTACGGTCCGCGCGGCGGCGGCATCACCGATCGTGATGAAGCGGCGCACCGCATCGACATCATCGAGGGCACGCTGGGCAAGGCGTTCGGAGTCATGGGCGGCTATATTGCGGCTGACACCCGGATCATCGACGTGATCCGTTCTTACGCGCCGGGCTTCATCTTCACCACTTCGCTCTCGCCGGTGTTGGTCGCGGGCGTTCTCGCCAGCGTGCGGCACCTCAAGTCGTCGAGCGTCGAGCGTGAAGGCCAGCAGGCATCGGCCGCGTTCCTCAAGAAGGCACTCGCCGATGCAGGCCTGCCGGTCATGTCGTCGACGACGCACATTGTACCGCTGATGGTGGGCGATCCGGTGCGCGCAAAGAAGATCGCCGATATCCTGCTCGCAGAATACGGCGTCTACGTGCAGCCGATCAACTTCCCCACCGTGCCACGCGGCACCGAGCGCCTCCGCTTCACGCCCGGCCCGTCGCACACTGAAGCGATGATGACCGAACTCACCGAGGCACTGGTGGAGATCTGGCAGCGCATGGAACTGGAACTGCGGCAGGCAGCTTGAGCTGACGCGATACGTGCGATGCGGAGAGCGGGCTCAAGTGCCAGCGTTCCGCACCCATACTGTCACCCAGCGCACGCCTATGCGCATGCGCGTGATGTATCGGTAGTTTCTGCCGATCTCGCTCATGAGCATTGCTTCGTTACGCACATTGGAGTTTGCGTAGGGCTTCCCCTTGACGATGACGCTGGGCTTTCGTGCGATGAGCGCCCGCATTGCCTGTTGCGGATCGCTCCCGAGCGTTCCTGCATAGCGCTGCGATGTCAGATGTGACGGGAAGACGAAGCGTGTCGCCAGGCAACTGCCTGTCAGTGAATAAAGGCTGGCAGGTGCCCCCACCACATAGAGGCAACCCTTCCCAAGATAGGGTTTGACCAAGGCTGCGACACGATTGACGTCTGCTGCGCCCCCATCGGTGGCTTCGGCAGTCGCCGCCCTCGCCAGCCCTGTGATTACGCCAATGGCCACGAGCCGCGCTGCCATGGCGCGCGGCCTAGCGAACTGATCCAATGCCAAAGCGGCTGCGATGCATAATGGCGGCAGCAACGGCAGGACAAAATGTTCCGACCAGGTTCCATATAGCAGATACCCGCCAAACGCAGCCACCACCCAGCCCTTGATGAACAGGGTGACGTCGCTCTGAGGTGCTTTGCGCCGCCAGAAAACAGCGACACCCCACCAAAAGGGCGACAGTGCAATCTGCTGCTGCATCAATCGGACAAGTCCGGTGAACAGTTGTCCCAGACTCGCCTCTCGGTGGAAAATCGACACGAAATTGGCCTGCCAGTATGGCTGCACTGCACCGTTAGCGTAAAAGTAGACCAGCCCAATAAGGGACGGAGCGACCGCAGCGAGCATCCATCCGACCCTGCAGGCAAACTGACCCACCGCCGAACCGCTCCTTCGCCGGGCGACCCAGAGCAGCCAGATCCCGAAATAGATGCCTTCGAATACGACGCTGTACTTAATCTGGAGTGCGCAACCGACGAGGAACATCGCGAAAGCACCGCGCATGAACATCCCGAGCGTGCCGCTTCCGCGTACCATGCCGGCAATTATCGATGCGGCCAGTACCATCGGCAGATTGTAAAAGATCGGCGATTGTCCGCCGACGCCTTCGAACACTGCGAGCCATGCGACGTAAGCAGCGGCACCGCCAGCCGCCGCACTCAATGTGGTAGCCGCGCGGCCAATGCGATAAATCAGGCAGGCGGTCATCCACACAGAAAGGGTGGCTAAGACCTGATATCCGACGACTGAATCCGAAAAAGCCTGCGCTGCCAAGGCATAGATGCCGAACAGCCCAAACGGCTTGACGTCGAATATCTCTGCATAAGGCAGCGTGCCATGGGCCATGCGCTGCCCGACAAGCAGGTAAAACTGCTCATCTACATGTAGGTTGGGGTTTCCAAACCACCACGCGCGCAGCGCGAATGCCAGCAGGCCAAGGCCCAGCATGACAGCTACATCATGCGCCCAAAGCGGGGTCGCCGAAGGTTCGGCGACCCCATCGGTCCTGTCGGTCAAGAGATTGCGGCCTTTCGATCGGGGCTAAAATATTGGCCCCACGCAGGCCGCGTATCCTATCGCAGTGACACTACGTTGTCAGAAACACGCGGATCGCGGCGATCACCGCGATACTGGCTCGACATCGGCTCGTCCGAGACTTCGAAGACTTCGGTTGCGCCGAAGCCGTTGAAGGCGGTCTTCATCGCCGCGCCATAAGCGCCGAGCATGCCGATCTCGATGTAATCGCCGGCACGAATGTCCGAGGGCAGCTCGAACGGTCCGTCCATATGATCCATGTCGTCACAGGTCGGGCCATAGAAGCTGAAGGGCTCCATGGCGATCTCGACGCCGTCGTTGGCCACTTCGTTACGCAGAACGCGCACAGGGAAGCGCCAGCCCACGTGCGCCGCATCGAACAGCGCGCCATAGGCACCATCGTTGATGTACAGTTCGGTGCCGCGGCGGCGTTCGACGCGCACGATCATCGAGTTGTACTCAGCGCAGAGCGCGCGGCCCGGCTCGCACCACAGTTCGGCAGAGTAGGACACCGGAAGCGATTCATAAGTACGGTCGATCACGCCGAAGTAATCTTCAAGCGGGGGCGGTTCCATGCCGGGGTAGATCGACGGGAAGCCGCCGCCGACATCGATGATGTCGACGAGGACCGAGGCGTCGACAATTGCGGCGCGAACGCGCTCAAGCGCCTGGACATAGGCGTGAGGACTCATCGACTGACTGCCGACATGGAAGCACACTCCGAGCGAGTCAGCCACCTGACGGGTCGCCTGAAGCAGTTCTGCGGCATTGGTCAGGTCACAGCCGAACTTCGACGCGAGGCTGAGTTCCGAGTATTCCGACGAAACGCGCAGACGCACACACAGGGTCAGGTCCTCGGCGCCATCGGTGGCGTCGGTGATCTTTTCCAGTTCCTCAAGCGAATCAAGGCTGAATACCCGGACACCGTGCGCGTGATAGGCTTCGCGGATCGCGTTGGAAGACTTGACCGGATGCATGAAGCACAGGGTGGCTTCCGGCAGCGTTTCGCGAACAAGGCGCGTTTCCACGATCGAGGCGACGTCGTAATGAGTCACGCCCGCATCCCACAGGATACGCAGCAAATCGGCCGACGGATTCGCCTTCACCGCATAGAGCGACTTGCCCGGAAACTTCTCGACGAAGAAGCGGGCAGCGCGCGCGGCGGCGTGCGGACGGTTCAAAATGGCAGGTTGGTCAGGCGCGGATGCGCCAACTACAGCCAGTGCGTCAGGATGGATGTGCAACTCAAGGGACCCCCAAACGGAACAGTTGAACGAAGCTGCCTTGCGGTTTGGAAGTCCCCATGGGGCAGCGAGGGGGTGTAAATAGGGCCACTGGCCTGAACATCAAGTGAAAAAACGTGCAGTTCACGCGAGTGTCAAAAATATGAAACAACAACAGGCACAAATCGGCCAATCCCGCAGAAATCCGCAGATTTAGGTGACAGGACCGAGTCCGTTTTGCTGCACGTCTCAGCCTTTCTGGCAGCCCCAATCACGACAGGCGGTCGCGGAAATCCTGATAGGAAAAACTGCGGATTCGTTCGAGCGAATCCGTCTCGCTGTCCCACAGCCAGATCGACGGCAGCGGCACGCCGTTGAATGTCGTGGTCTTGACCATCGAATAGTGCGCCTGATCGAGGAACGCGAAGCGGGTGCCGGGCTCAGAACCGTTTGGCAGGCGGTAATCTCCGATGACGTCACCAGCGAGGCAGGACGGGCCACCGAGGCGAACAGGTGCACCGCCCTCCCCGCCGTCCTCGTATTCATCGATCGGCAGTTCACCGAGCATAGCCGGACGATAGGGAGCCTCGATCACATCGGGCATGTGGCATGTGGCTGATATGTCGGTCACGGCGAGCGGCATTCCGTTGTGGTGCGTATCCAGCACGGTCCCGACGAGAATGCCCGCATCGAGCGCCACCGCCTCTCCCGGTTCGAGATAGATCTCGCAACCGGTCTGAGCCTTTACGCTCTTCAGGAACTCGACCAGATCGTCGCGCTGATAGTCGGCGCGGGTGACGTGGTGGCCGCCACCGAAGTTCAGCCATTTAAGCTGGCCAAGATACGGCGCGATACGCGGCAGCACGGCGTCCCAGGTGCGCTTGAGCGGCTCGAAATCCTGCTCGCACAGCGTGTGGAAGTGGATGCCGCTGACGCCTTCGAAGTGCTCGGGCAGAAGTTGATCGACCGGGAAGCCTAGGCGCGAATGCGGGGCGCACGGATCGTAGCGGGGAACTTCGCCCTCGGCATGGAGCGGATTGACGCGAAGCCCGATGTCGAACACGGCGCCATTCGACTGCGCTGCGGTGATTTCGCCTTTGAAGCGTGTATGCTGGCCGGGCGTATTGAAGATCACATGGTCGGACAGGCGCAGGATTTCAGGCAGGTCTTCCGCCTTGTATGCCGCGCAATAGGTGGCGATTTCGCCCTTGTAGTGCTCGGCGGCAAGCAACGCTTCCCAAAGGCCGGACGTGCAGACACCGTCGAGGTATTCCCCGACGATGGGCGCAACTTTCCACATGGAAAATGCTTTGAGCGCGGCGAGGACCTTGATCCCCGCGCGGTCGCGGATGTCGGCCAAAACGGCCAGATTGGCGCGCAGCTTCGCCTCGTCCACGACGAAAGCGGGGCTATCGACGCGGCTGAGGTCAAACTGCGCGAAAGCGCCCGGATCGCCGGCTCTGGTTTCCATTTTGGACTACCGTTGCGCACATCCTTCGACAGACTCTGGATGAGCAGGGTTGAAAATCGTTAAGCGATCAAAACGCCAGCGGACCTGCCAGTTCCTTCACCTGCCACGGCAGTCCGTGCTGGTTCAGCATGTCCATGTAGGGATCTGGATCGAGCTGTTCGATGTTGAACACGCCTTCTCCTGACCACACGCCCTGCACCATCAGCGCCGCTCCGATCATCGCAGGCACGCCGGTGGTGTAGCTGACCGCCTGGTTGCCCGTCTCGCGGTAGGCGTCCTCGTGATCGCAGATATTGTAGATGTAGAAGGTCTTTTCGACCCCGTCCTTCAAACCCGTGGCGATGTCGCCGATGTTGGTCTTGCCCTTGGTCGTGGGGCCAAGCGATGCAGGCTCGGGCAACACGGCCTTGAGGAACTGGAGCGGGATGATTTCCTGCCCGTTGTACATTACCGGGTCGATCCGGGTCATGCCGACATTCTGCAGCACGGTGAGGTGCGTGATGTAGGCATCGCCGAAGGTCATCCAGAAGCGGATGCGCTCGATCTCGGGAATGTGATGCGCGAGGCTTTCAAGTTCCTCGTGATACATCAGGTACATGTTCTTGGGGCCGACTGCCTCGAAGTCGAACGTCTCGCGGATGGTCAGCGCGGGCGTCTCAACCCATTCGCCGTTCAGCCAGTGGCGTGCGGGCGCGGTCACTTCACGGATGTTGATTTCCGGGTTGAAGTTGGTGGCGAAATGCTGGCCGTGATCGCCGCCGTTGCAGTCGAGAATGTCGAGCGTGCGGATCGTGTCGAGCTTGTGCTTGCGCAGCCACGTGGCAAATACGCTGGTCACACCCGGATCGAAGCCCGAACCGAGCAGCGCCATCAGGCCGGCTTCCTTGAAGCGCTCCTGATAGGCCCACTGCCACTTGTATTCGAACTTGGCCTCGTCAATCGGCTCGTAGTTCGCGGTGTCCATGTAGTTGACGCCTGCGGCAAGGCAGGCATCCATGATGTTGAGGTCCTGATAGGGCAGTGCGAGATTGACCACGAGGACGGGCTTGACGTCGTTGATCAGCGCGGTCGTTGCTGCCACATCGTCGGCATCGATCTGGTAAGTATCGATCGAAACGCCGGTGCGCTCCTTCACCGAAGCGGCGATGGCATCGCACTTCGATTTGGTGCGGCTTGCCAGTGCGATGCCGGTGAAGATGCCGGCGTTCATCGCCATCTTGTGAACGGCTACCGAGCCGACGCCGCCTGCGCCGATAACGAGAACTTTTGCCATGATGTCTCCAAATGCCTTCAACGGCCGCACGTTCCAAACGCGCAAGGCCTAACATGGGAAGCGCCTTTAGGGGATTGGCATGACAAACCCAAGTCCCGTTTAAGGGAAGGTTATGGACATGGCCGAAGTGGTTGATCGGGCGAGATAAGTTGCAATTGACAATCTAAGGCGCCCCCCGCACTCTGTAACAAAGGAAGGTGGGGAGAAATCGATATGCAGGCGCAAATCCTGATGCCGGCCGCCGTGCTGGTTATCTGGTCGATCGTGATGCTGTTCTGGATGGCTTTCACCCGACTGCCAGCTCTTTCAAAGCTTGGCGGCCTTGCCAAGGCAAAGCCCGGTGGGCGCGGCCAGGATCTGGAAGGCGTTGTGCCCGATGTGATTAACTGGAAAGCGCATAATTACGCCCACCTGATGGAACAGCCGACCCTGTTCTATGCCACCATCACCATCCTTGCGATCATGGGTGCCGGTTCGCTCGATGTGGCACTGGCGTGGGGATACGTCGCCATTCGTGTGGTCCATTCGATCTGGCAGGCAACAGTCAACCGGGTTCCGGTGCGATTTACGCTGTTTGCGCTGTCCACACTATGCCTGATCCTGCTGGCCATCCGTGCGCTGGGCGCAACGCTCGGCCACGGCTGAACCAATCAACAACGGGGGAGAAGTGCGATGAAAGTAGCGGAAATACTGCAACCTGCAGTGGCGCTGATGATCTGGACCATGGTCATGTGGCTGTGGATGTATGCTACGCGCATTCCAGCGATGAACGCGGTGAAACTCGATCCGGACTCACTGGCCCGGGACCCGACGCGAACGCTCGACGACATTCTTCCCGCACAAATCCAGTGGAAAGCCCACAACTACAACCACCTGCACGAAGCGCCGACGCTGTTCTACGCGGTAGCGCTGCTGCTGGCAGTGGCAGGCCAGGGCAACGGCACGAGCGTGATCATAGCTTGGGCTTACGTCGGTCTGCGCGTCATCCACTCGCTTGTGCAAGTGACGGTCAACAAGGTTACGGTGCGTTTCGCACTGTTTGCGCTGTCGTCAATTGCTCTGATGGCGCTGATCTATCACGCAGCGCGCGTGGTGTTCTGAGCTTCAATCGCGGATGAACAGGCTGGCCAGTTCCACGTGGGTTGACCAGCGGAACTGGCCCACCGGCCTGAGTTCTGCCAATCTGTAGCCGCCTGCGATCAGGCGCACGGCATCGCGTGCCCAGCTAGCGGGATTGCAACTGATATAGACCACCCGGGCGACCTTGCTCGCGGCAATCTGGTCGATCTGCTCCTGCGCGCCAGCGCGCGGCGGATCGAGCAGGACGGCTGCAAAACGGTCCAGCTCCTCGACGCGGAGAGGGTTGCGAAACAAATCGCGGTGAAGACAATGAACCGGGCGCCCATTCATGCGCGCCGCCGACTGACAAGCGAGATGGGTATCGCGCGCGGCTTCCACGGCCAGCACCTTGGTGCCAGGGCCAGCCAGCGCGAACGCGAAAGTTCCGAGGCCAGAAAAGAGGTCGGCAACAGTCACCGAACCGCTAAGCCATTCGCGCGCAGCGGCAATCAGTGCGGCTTCACCGTCAGCGGTGGCCTGCAGAAACGCGCCGGGCGGCAGTGAAACGGCGGTGCTGCCGAGTGTCACGGTCACAGGCTCCGGCTCCCAAGCACCTTCGGCGCCGTAGCCACTATCGATGGTCAGCCGCGCGAGGCTATTCTCGCGTGAGAAATCAAGCAGAGCCTCTGTCTTGGCAAGGCCTTCGACTTTCAGACCTTTGAGGCCCACCGATAGCCCCTGATCGGCCATGGCGAGTTCGATATCCACGCCCAGTTTGCGGTCGCCCCAGGTTTCCAGAAGCTGGCGCAGAGGTGCGAGCAGCGCAACCATCTCTGGCACGAGCACATGGCATTCACGCATGTCGACGATCTTGTGTGAGCCCTGTTCGCGGAAACCGATGACCACGCGTTTGCCGATGGCCTGCGCATGGAGCGTCGCGCGGCGGCGGCTTCCTGGAGGGGACAGGTATGGTGCGGCAGCGCCGGTCGGCTCGATCCCCTGCCCTCGCGCTGCACCGACGACACGGTCAAACACGTAGTCGGTCAGTGCCTTTTCCGACAGGTGCTGCAATTGGCACCCACCGCATTCAGGAAAGTGGCGGCAGGGCGGCACTGCATGGTCCGGCCCGTGCATCAGTGTGCCGTCGGCCTCAAGCACATCGCCGGGTGCAGCAAGCTCGGCATAGCGGCCGTCGGCAGTTGCACCTTCACCCTTCGCGGCAATGCGGATGATCAGGCCGGGATTGGTCATGGAAGGCACTCTGCAAGGGCTGGACGAATGGCGCTGGCCAGATCGGCCGGACCGAAGGCAGCGCCGCACAGTTGGGCCGCCTCGGCGTGAAGCCATAGACCTTCTTCGGCAGCGCGCAATGCCTCCCCGTGAACTGCAAGCCTGCTTGCGATGGTTCCGGCAAGCACGTCACCCGTTCCCGCGACCGAGAGCCACGAAGAAGCGCGCGCCGACAGGACCACTTCTCCCCCCGGCGACGCGATCAGACTGTCCGGCCCCTTGAAGACGACCACCGCGCCGCTTGCGCGCGCCAAAGCCATCGCACGGTGACCGCGCAAGCCTTCGGATTCCAGCGAAAACGCGCGCTCAAGCGCAACCATTTCGCCTTCGTGCGGGGTCAGAATGACCGGCGCAGCGCTCAGCATTCCCTGTCGCAAGAGAACGAGCGCGTCTGCATCGATGACGGTGGGCTTGCCCACGTGCAAAGCCTGCGTCAGCAGACGCGACGCTGCGTCCGTCCGGCCCAGTCCCGGCCCGATCAGAAGCGCAGCCGCGCGTTCATCGCCGAGCACCGAGGTTACATCGGTTGTCACCACCAAAGCTGCGGGCACAGCAGATAGTGGCGTCGTCGAAGCCAATTTGACATAACCGGCCCCTGCGCCCTGCGCCGCCTGTGCGGCCAACAGAGCCGCGCCGGGCATCGCCCCGCCGATGATGCCCAACAGCCCGCGCCGGTACTTGTGCGCATCGGCGGCGGGCGGCTCGATAGCCGGTTTGCACAATGCCCGCGCAGCCCCTGCTTGCTGAGCTAAGCCAATATCCACGAGGCGCAACGTGCCCATTGCGGTGCAGGCCGGCATGGCGAAATGCGCATGTTTCCATGCGCCGAGTGCGATGGTCATGGTCCAATCAGGCAGGCCATCGTTAAGCGCACGGCCACTGTCACTGTCGAGGCCGCTTGGCATATCGATGGCAATGCGGTGCGGATGATGCCTGGCCAGGCCGGTGAGTAGCAAGAACAGATCGTCCGGCAGAGCGCGGGTCAATCCGCTACCGAACAGGCAATCCACCAGAACGTCGCCCGCTAACGTGGGACCGGCGGGAGCCACTTCGCCGCGATAGAGAGCACGGGCATTGCGCGCCGCGCCGGTGGCCGGTTCGCGCGCTGCGATCACATTGACGGGATTACCGTGCTCCCGCATATACTCGGCGATCACCCAGCCATCGCCGCCGTTGTTGCCGGGGCCGCACAGCACAGTGACCGAGCGCCCTGCAGCGATGCGGCGCACCCATTCGCCTGCGCCGCGCCCGGCTGACTGCATCAGTGCGTCCACGGAAATACCCGATGCGATCAGCTCATCTTCGGCGGCGCGCGTCTGCGCCACGGTGAGCACTTGCGTCAGCACGTGCTCACGGCTGCGGCGCATCGCTCTTCATCCTTGCGGGAAAGCGGTAGCGATCCTTACCGACCGCGACTTCGAGCACGCCTTCGGCCGACCACTTTGCGGCGGCCTCGTCAGCACCATCTGCCGCGACTACACCGCGCCCGTCATCCACCATTTCGAAGCGACGGAATGCGCCGTTCTTGTGCCGCACGGTCAGAAAACGGCGCTTTGCGACCCGCGAGTCCTCGACAAAGCAATCGGGCAGGAACTTGGCCGAGCCTGCAATGGCGCAGTCGATAACACGGCCTTTGGGTGCCTCTTCTGCCGCCGAACACGCCGCGAGCATCGCGATCAGCGGCAGAAGGGCGGACGCGCGCACCAATCAGTTCTTCGTGAGCTGCGAAATATCGCGCACCGCACCGCGTGCAGCGCTGGTGGTCATCGCTGCATAAGCCTGAAGCGCGGTCGAAACCTTGCGCGGACGCTCCTTGGAAGGCTTCCACCCCGAAGCCTCCTGCGCGGCGCGGCGCTGTGCCAGCACATCGTCCGACACGGCGAGGTTGATCGTGCGGTTCGGGATGTCGATTTCGATCACGTCGCCGTTCTCGACAAGTCCGATCTCGCCGCCTTCAGCCGCTTCGGGCGAAACGTGGCCGATCGAGAGGCCCGAAGTGCCGCCCGAAAATCGCCCGTCGGTCAGAAGCGCACAAGCGGCGCCGAGGCCCTTCGATTTGATGTAGCTGGTCGGGTAGAGCATTTCCTGCATACCCGGTCCGCCCTTGGGGCCTTCATAACGGATCACGACCACATCGCCTGCCACGACCTGCCCGGTCAGCACGGCAGTGACGGCAGCGTCCTGGCTTTCGTAGACCTTGGCCGGTCCGGTAAACTTGAGGATATGCTCGTCCACGCCCGCGGTCTTAACGATGCAGCCATCGCGCGCGATGTTGCCGAACAGCACGGCCAAGCCGCCGTCCTTGCTGAAGGCATGTTCGGCCGAGCGGATGACGCCGTTCTCACGGTCGAGATCAAGTTCCTTCCACCGCCGGTCCTGCGAGAACGCGACTTGCGTCGGCACGCCGCCGGGGGCCGCTCTGAAGAATTCCTGCACCGAAGGCGCGTTGGTGCGCTTGATATCCCACAGGTTCAGCGCATCGCCCATCGTCCGGCTATGGACGGTCGGCAAATGGGTGTGGATGAGGCCCGCACGGTCAAGCTCACCCAGAATCGCGTAGATGCCGCCGGCGCGGTGGACGTTTTCCATGTGGACGTCGGACTTTGCAGGTGCGACCTTGGACAGGCACGGCACCTTGCGGCTGAGCCGGTCGATGTCGCTCATGGTGAAATCGACGCCAGCCTCATGCGCGGCGGCAAGCAGGTGAAGCACCGTGTTGGTCGATCCGCCCATGGCGATATCGACGCACATCGCGTTTTCAAAGGCTTCGAACCCGGCGATGGTGCGGGGAAGCGCTGTTTCGTCATCCTGTTCGTAATAGCGCTTGCACAGATCGACGACGAGGCGGCCAGCTTCGAGGAACAGGCGCTTGCGATCACCATGGGTCGCCAGCGTGGACCCATTGCCCGGCAGCGAAAGGCCGAGCGCCTCGGTCAGGCAGTTCATCGAATTGGCGGTGAACATGCCGGAGCACGAACCGCAGGTCGGGCAGGCCGACCGTTCGATGGCGGTGACTTCTTCGTCGGTGTATTTATCATCTGCGGCAGCGACCATCGCATCGACCAGATCGAGCGCGACTTCCTTGCCGTTGAGGACGACCTTGCCCGCTTCCATCGGCCCGCCCGAAACGAACACCACGGGAATGTTGATGCGCAGCGCCGCCATCAGCATTCCCGGCGTGATCTTGTCGCAGTTCGAGATGCAGACCATGGCGTCGGCGCAGTGGGCGTTGACCATGTATTCGACGCTGTCAGCAATCAGGTCGCGGCTGGGCAACGAATAGAGCATGCCATCGTGGCCCATCGCGATGCCATCATCGACCGCGATCGTGTTGAATTCCTTGGCGACGCCGCCTGCAGCCTCAATCTCGCGCGCGACCATCTGGCCCAGGTCCTTGAGGTGGACATGGCCGGGCACGAACTGGGTGAAGCTGTTGACGACCGCGATGATCGGCTTCCCAAAATCCGAATCCTTCATGCCGGTGGCCCGCCACAGGCCACGCGCGCCGGCCATGTTGCGGCCATGGGTGGTGGTGCGTGAACGATAGGCAGGCATGTGCGAACTCCGGACAGGGAATCAGTGTTATGGGCGACTTAATCAGCCCCCTAACCCAATGCGGCAACCATTGTCGAAAGTATTAATTACAACCAGGTCAGCAAAGCGAGACGCAGGAATTTACCCGCTGATTTCAATCGCAACCTGATTGGCTATTCGGGCCAGGCGTTCGGACCACTTCGACTGACCTTCAGGTGTGGCGATCAGATCCTGCCGAACTTCAATGCCTAGATATGGGCGGCCGTCGGCCTCTGCATGGCGGTTCATCGTGGCGTTGAGCAGCTTGCCAGAATAGGGCAGTTGGTCACCCACGCACAGTCCGTCGGCTTCCAGCATAGGAATGGCGATGCGGGCGGCGCGATCATCCACGTTGTAGAGCACGCCGACGTGCCATGGGCGAGGTTCGTCACTTGATGCAAGGTGCGGTGTGAAACTGTGCAGCGACAGGATCAGCGCTTGCGGAATGTCGGCAAGCAGCGCCTCGAGCGCATCGTGATAGGGACGGAAGAACCGGGCAAGCCGGGCCTCGTGGCCTGCGTGATCCAGTGCGTTGCCGGGAATGGCGTGGCCGTCGCTGGCGATGGGGACGACTGTCGGCAGATGTTCGTCGCGGTTGAAATCACAGACGAGGCGGCTGACGTTGCCCTGAAACGCGGCGATGCCGGGCCTTTGAGCCATCATTTCACCAACGGCAGCGACACCGATGTCGACCGCGATGTGCTGGCTGAGCAGCGCCGGGTCGATACCGAGATCGATATCATCTGGTACGCGCTTCGAGGCGTGGTCGGAGACCACGAGGATGCCGCCAAACCTTGGTGTTCCGATGAGCCGCCACGCCTCGCTCATCGCAGCGCTCCTGCCAGTGTCCACCAGGCGGAAGGAACGGCGGCTTTCGCTTCCTCCAGCTGATCCGGCGTATCGAACAGTGCGAAGCAAGTCGCGCCCGAGCCTGACATTCGCACTAGCCACGCGCCGGTCTTGCGCAGGGTGTCCAACACGTCAGCAATCTGCGGCACGAGTTGCAGGGCGGCTGGTTCGAGGTCATTGCGGCCATTAAGGGCGATTTCCCGCACGTTCGTACCCTCCAGGGGACCTCGGTCGATACCATCCCAGCCCTTGAACACCGGGCCAGTTGCAAGCGGTATCCGCGGGTTGACCAGGAGTACGGGACAACCAGCCAGATCGCCATCGACCGGTTCAAGTTCCGTGCCCGTCCCGCGTCCGATACAAGCGCGGCTTTCTACGCAAGCCGGAACGTCCGCGCCAAGTTTCGCCGCTCGCGCCTGCCAATCCGCTGGAAGCCCATATGCGTCGCGCACCATGCGAAACACGGCGCCAGCATCCGCCGATCCGCCGCCCAAGCCCGCAGCAACCGGCAGGTTCTTCTCCAGCGTAACCGCCCACCCCGGCCCGTGCGGCAGTCCGGTGAGTGCCTTAGCTATGATATTGCCGAATGGATCGATGAGCGCGCCACCGAACTCGCCGGTAACGCGAAGACTATCCTGCGACGCAGGCGCCGCCGCAAGCTCATCGCCCGCGTCGACAAACGCGAATACCGTCTCCAGTTCGTGATAGCCATCGTCCCTGCGCCGCCGGACATGGAGAGCAAGATTGATCTTGGCATAGGCGGTTTCGCGCATCATTCCTCCCCCTCCCCGTTCCGGGGAGGAACTTTGCTCACATATTCGGGTAGTTCGGTCCGCCGCCGCCTTCAGGAGTTACCCATTCGATGTTCTGGGTCATGTCCTTGATGTCGCAGGTCTTGCAGTGGACACAATTCTGCGCGTTGATCTGGAGGCGCGGATTGCCTTCCTCGACGCCGATATATTCATAGACACCCGCCGGGCAATAGCGCGCTTCCGGCCCCGCATAGATCGGCAGGTTTATCCGCGTGGGGACAGTCGGATCCTTGAGCACGAGGTGGCACGGCTGGTCCTCCTCGTGGTTGGTATAGGAGAACGAAACGCTGGTGAGGCGGTCGAACGTGATCACGCCGTCGGGCTTGGGATAAGTTATCGGCTTGTAGAGGTCCGCGCGCTGGGTGGCCTCGGCATCCTTGTGATGCTTCATCGGCTTCCAGATCCCGAAGCCGCCAATCGTGCGCAGCCACATGTCGGCGCCCGCCAGCACCGTTCCGAGTTCGCCGCCGAACTTTGCGACGAGCGGCTGGGCGTTCTGCACCTTCTTGAGTTCAGTGGCGATCCAGCTGTCACGGACGGCTGCATCGTATTCGGTCATGTCGTCCTTCTCGCGGCCTGCCGCAATCGCGGCCACGATGGATTCTGCGGCCAGCATTCCGCTCTTCATCGCGGTGTGGCTGCCTTTGATGCGCGGCACGTTGACGAAGCCCGCAGAACACCCGATCAGCGCCCCGCCGGGGAACGACAGCCGCGGCACTGACTGCCAGCCACCCTCGTTGATCGCGCGCGCACCATAAGACACGCGGCGGCCACCTTCGAGGATCTCGCGGATCGCCGGATGCTGCTTCCAGCGCTGGAACTCCTCGAACGGATAAACGTAAGGGTTTGCGTAATCGAGCGCGGTGACGAAGCCGAGCGCGACCTGGTTGTTCGATTGGTGGTAGAGGAAGCCGCCGCCCCACGAGTTCGATTCCGAAAGCGGCCAGCCCTGCGTGTGCAGCACGCGGCCCTGCACGTGCTTTTCGGGATCGATGTCCCACAGTTCCTTGATGCCGATACCATAGACCTGCGGTTCGCAGTCGCGCTCAAGATCGTAGTGCGCCTTCAAACGCTTGGTCAGATGCCCGCGGGCGCCTTCGGCAAAAAGCGTGTACTTGGCGTGCAATTCCATGCCTGGCTGATAATCGCCCTTCTTCGAACCGTCCTTGGCTACGCCCATGTCGCCAGTAGCAACACCCATGACCGCGCCATTTTCGTCGAACAGCACTTCGGCAGCAGCGAATCCGGGGAAGATTTCGACGCCGAGTTCCATCGCCTGCTCCGAAAGCCAGCGACACAGGTTGCCGAGGCTGCCCGTGTAGTTGCCATGGTTCGACATGAACGGAGGCATCGGCCAGTGCGGAATGCTCATCTTGCCGGTCTTGGTCAGGACCCAGTGCCAATTGTCGGTCACCGGGGTTTCCGCCATCGGGCAGCCCTGCGTCCGCCATTCAGGCAGGAGTTCGTCCAGAGCCTTGGGATCGACAACCGCACCCGACAGAATGTGTGCGCCGATTTCCGAACCCTTTTCGAGCACGCAGACCGAAAGTTCGGGATTGACCTGTTTCAGCCTGATCGAAGCCGCCAGCCCAGCTGGTCCGCCACCGACGATGACGACGTCATATGGCATCGATTCCCGTTCGCTCATGCCCCTGCACTCCCGGCTAATTGCGCATTCGAATTCGCTTTCCGCCTTGAAAGAGGCCACCGTGAAGGTCAAGACCGCAAATCTGATTGTGAGGATTCACAGGTTGCCCGACACCGCTGATGCCATGACCACCGACTGGAGCACTTCGCTGACGGCAGCAATGGCCTGGTGGCGTGACGCGGGTCTCGATGGCACTTTCGTCGACGAGCCACAGGATTGGCTGGCAGAAGCACGGCGCGCCAAGGAGCAAGCGCCTGCACCAGCGATGAAGCCACTGCGCGACCTGCCTCCCGCGGCCGATTCGGTGCCCACCGTGACGGTCGGCACAAAGGAAAACTGGCCGCAGGCGCTGGCAGACTTCTCGCCATGGTGGCTCGCCGAAGGTGCACTCGCCCCGGCGGGTCTGCGACGACTGCCCCCGATCGGAGCGGCACAGGCCGAACTCATGGTGCTCGTACCGATGCCCGCAGCCGACGATGGCGATGCCCTGCTGAGCGGACGAGCAGGCCGCCTTCTTGACGCCATGCTATCCGCCATGGCCATCGACAAGGCGCAGACCTACCTCGCATCCGCTCTTCCCGCGCATGTCCCCATGCCCGATTGGCAGGCTCTGGGTGCAGTCGGCATCGGCGATGTGCTGCTGCATCACATTGCGCTTGCCGCGCCCAAACGCCTCCTGATCCTTGGAGCGTCGGGCGTTTCAGCGCTTCTTGGACACGATCCAACGAATTTGGCTCACGGTTTACGTGCAATTAATCAAGAGACTGCAGGTATGGCCGTCATGCCGGCTTGGGATCTCGACGCCATGCTGGCTCGCCCTGCTCTCAAGGCAGGGTTCTGGAGCCGCTGGCTCGATTGGACGGGGACATTAGAGTGACACTCGCTCGCGTTGCACGAAGCACGCTGATGGCGCTGGTGGCATCCGCTGCCGCCGTGACAGCCATGCCGGCACAGGCCAACAGCGCAGCTGCGGACTATTTCCGCGGCCGCGCCGACCGTACGGCGGTTCCCTCACTGCTCAGCCAGGACGACCGCAGCTATTACAAGTCGTTATTCGGCGCGATCGAGCGTGAGGACTGGGCGCAAGTCCAGATGCTGTTCACCCAGCGCAGCGATGGTCCGCTGCACACGGTGGCCCGCTCGCAATATATGCTCGCCGCCACCTCGCCCAAGGCAGAGCTTGGATCGCTGACTCAAGTGCTGGGCAGCGCGCCCGACCTCCCATGGGCCGAACAACTCGGCCGGCTCGCACTGAAGCGGGGTGCGAGCGAGGTTCCGGTCTTGCCGCAAGCACAGCGACTGATCGCTCTTCCCAACGTGACCAAGCGCATTCGCCCCCGCTCGATCAGCGATGGCACGATGCCGGTTGCGGTTGCCGATGCCATCGCAGAACGGATAAAGCTCGACGATCCAGTCGGTGCCCGGGTGCTGCTTGACGGTGTTGACGCCACGCTATCGCCCGATGCCCGCGCCGAATGGCGGCAGAAGATCGGCTGGGCGTTCTACATCGAGAACGACGACGCCACCGCTCGTGCCATCGCGCTGACCGCTGCCGAGGGTACCGGTCCGTGGGTTTCGGAAGCCTACTGGACGGCAGGCCTTGCCAGTTGGCGTCTCGGCGACTGTCTGTCTGCCGCCGACGCGTTCGAGAAGACCGCCACTTCGGCCCACAACGACGAACTCGCATCAGCCGCCCACTATTGGGCAAGCCGCGCCTGGGTCCGCTGCCGCAAGCCCGAGAAGGTTTCCGCAGCGCTGCGTTCTGCTGCACGGTTCGGCGAAACGCTTTACGGCATGATGGCATCCGAAGCGCTCGGGCTGCGTGACAGCCAACCCGCCGCTGCGCCCGATTTCTCGTCGGGCGACTGGCAGACACTGCGCAACGTTCCCAATATTCGCATGGCCGTGCAACTCGCTGAGATCGGCGAGGACGGGCTGGCGGACGAAGTTTTGCGCTATCAGGCGCGCATCGGCGAGCCGCAGCAATATGCGCCGCTCTCCCGCCTTGCGCGTGACCTTGGGTTGCCCTCGACCCAGCTCTGGATGGCCTATAACGCGCCGGCGGGTGCTCGGCCTGATGCATCCGCGCGGTTCCCGGCACCAAAGTGGGTTCCGGCAACCGGCTGGAAGGTCGATCCGGCGCTGCTCTTTGCCCATTCGCTTCAGGAATCGAACTTCCGCACGGCGGTGACCAGCCCGGCTGGCGCGAAGGGACTGATGCAGGTGCGGCCAGGCACTGCGCGTGACATGGCCCGGGTCGACCCTTTGATGTCGGGGCGTGACCGCCAACTGGACTTGCCCGATGTCAATCTGGCGTTTGGCCA
This sequence comes from Novosphingobium sp. MMS21-SN21R, assembly GCF_031846015.1. Taxonomy (GTDB): domain Bacteria; phylum Pseudomonadota; class Alphaproteobacteria; order Sphingomonadales; family Sphingomonadaceae; genus Novosphingobium. The sequence goes on from NZ_JAVRDU010000001.1 coordinate 1,978,554, forward strand.
GCAATACCTCCAGCAACTGCGCGATTCAGACGCAACGCAGGGGCTGCTTCCCAAGGTCATGGCCGCCTATAATGCCGGCCCCCTCCCCATTTCGCGGTGGAACTCCGAGATACGCGGCGGCAATGACCCGCTGCTCTGGATGGAATCGATTCCCTATTGGGAAACGCGCGGTTATGTTTCCATCGTGATGCGCAATTACTGGATGTATGAACGCCAGGCGGGCGGTCCGTCCGAAAGTCGCCTCGGCCTCGTACAGGGCATGTGGCCCAAGTTCCCCGGACTTTCCGGGGCAGACAACGTCAGGATCGCGTCGCGTGGCAATTGATACTTCGCGGACGTTCAAGCCGATCAACATTGCGTTGCTGACCGTATCCGACACGCGCGGCCCGGATGAAGACACGTCCGGCGATATCCTCGCGGAACGCGTAAAAGCGGCAGGCCACAAGCTGGCAGCGCGCGCGCTTGAAAAGGACGATGCCGACCGCATCGCCAGCCGCCTCAACAACTGGATCGACGACCGTTCGGTCGATGCCGTTGTCATCACTGGCGGAACGGGACTGACGGGCCGCGATGTAACGCCCGAGGCGCTTGACCGCGTCAAGACGCGCGACATTCCCGGCTTTGGTGAATTGTTCCGCTGGCTCAGCTACAAGACGATTGGCACCAGCACCATCCAGTCCCGCGCCTGTGCCGTGGTCGCGCGCGGAACTTATATCTTCGCGCTGCCGGGATCGAATGGTGCAGTAAAGGACGGTTGGGACGGCATTCTGGCCGAGCAGCTAGACAGCCGCAACCGTCCCTGCAACTTCGTCGAACTGATGCCGAGGCTGCTGGAAAAGTAGTCCACGTCCGGCGCAGCTTGCGTTTTTGTTCTTTTTATGTTCCAATACTGTCATGGCAATTCACGGCAGAGGAGCATCAACGGGCGCCGTGCCAACCCGGTTCGGCCTCGCAGAACGCGAGGACGATCGAGATTGGCTAGACGAACGTCACGATATCGATGGTCCGGGAGCGAAGCTGCGCACAACGGTTACCGTCGAGCATCCCCGATCGATCCTGACATTCAACAGATCACCGGACGTTCCGTTCGACCGCTCGGTCAATGCCTATCGAGGCTGCGAACATGGCTGCATCTATTGCTATGCCCGACCCTCGCATGCATTTCACGACCTGTCGCCGGGCCTCGATTTCGAAACCAAGCTGTTCGCCAAGCCTGACGCGGCAAAGCTTTTGCGCGAAACGCTTGCGAAGCCCGGATACCTCCCAGCGCCAATCGCCATGGGCACCAACACCGATCCCTATCAACCGATTGAAGAGCGCTACCGGATAACACGCAGCGTGCTCGAACTATGCCTCGAGTTGCGCCACCCTGTCACGATCACCACCAAATCCGCGCGCGTCTTGGACGATCTTGACCTACTCACCGAACTCGCCCGCCTGAAGCTCACCGCTGTCGGGATATCTGTCACGACATTCGATGCGCGCTTATCCGGGTTGCTGGAACCACGGGCGTCTTCTCCGGCAAAGCGGCTCTATGCGCTCGCGCAACTCGTGGCAGCTGGGGTTCCGTCACACGTTTCGGTTGCACCGGTTATCCCCTCCATCACCGACGAATTCCTCGAGAGCATTCTTGAACAGGCTGCAGCGCGCGGGGTTACGTCCGCCAGCTGGATCATGCTTCGTTTGCCGCACGAAGTGGCACCACTGTTCAGGGAATGGCTTGAAACGCATTTCCCTGACCGCGCCAGGAAAGTCATGGGAATCGTGCAGTCAGTGCGGTCCGGCCGTGACAACGATCCTGCCTTTTTCACGCGCATGAAGCCGAAAGGCGTCTGGGCAGACCTTTTTCGCAGCCGCTTCCGCATAGCCTGCAAGAGGTTGGGTATCGGCAAGGCCGAAGTTGACCTTGATGCCTCCCTATTCAGGAAGCCGAGTCGGAACGGGCAGCTCGACCTGTTCTAACCCCGGAACCGGATCAGCCTGCTGTCAGCCACGGCAGCGGTCCGGTGCGGCAGGACATCGCGGGCATAGACCTCGTCTTTCACCATGGCAAAAAACGATTGCGCATCGGGATAGCCCATGACGAAGGCCTCATCCCACTCGCCTTGCGGCCCGGTGACCACGCATTCCATCGGCGCTTCCCAGACCATTGCGGCTCCCGAACCCGCTACCAGTGCCTGGAAACCATTGATGTAGAGTGCATAGGCTTCACGGCCTGACAGTCCTTGACCGTGCTTCACGTGTCCTTCGGGGTAGTCCGCCACGTCCTTGAACTTGATCAGGTTGAGCATGTGGATGGGCCGGTCGCGCGGCAGGGCCTTGAACCGATCAAAGTTGTCGCGGCTCGGGTCAATATAACTTCCACCCACTTCAGGCCCCCCATGCATAGTCGCGGAACTGTTCGCGCAGGTCTTTCTTGCTGATCTTGCCAGTGCCGGTGTGCGGGATCGCATCGACGAATGCTACGGCATCGGGCACCCACCATTTGGCGACGTGACCCTGCAGAAACGTGCGTAATTCTTCCTGCGACACGTTCACGCCGGGCTTTTTTACCACCACAAGCAGCGGTCTTTCGTCCCACTTGGGATGACAGACTCCTATTGCCGCAGCCTCGGCCACAGCGGGATGGCCAATGGCGGCATTTTCGAGCTCGACCGAGCTGATCCATTCGCCGCCAGATTTGATCACGTCCTTCGTCCGGTCGGTCAGTTGCAGGGTTCCATCGGGATGAATGACTGCCACGTCACCGGTATCGAACCATTGGTCCGCACCCACCGCGTCATGTTCGGCCTTGAAGTAGCGCTTGACGACCCAGGGACCGCGCACCTGCAAGGCACCGGACGTCTTGCCATCGCGCAGAATGACCTTTTCTTGATCATCCAGATCGACGCAGCGGATTTCGACACCGAACGGCGGTCGCCCTTGCATGGCTTTGACCGTAACCTGCTCATCGAATGAAAGCTCGTCCCAGTTCCAGGTCTCTGCCCCGGTTGTGCCGATGGGCGACGTTTCGGTCATGCCCCAGGCATGGGCAACGCGGATACCCTTGCGCATGAATCGCTCGATCATTGCACGTGGCATGGCCGAGCCCCCACACACGACGGTTTGGAGCGTGGGAGGGATCTCGCTTCCCGTAGCATCAACGTGCTGCAACAGCGCCAGCCATACTGTCGGGACGCCGGCCGACGCGGTAACCTTCTCGCGGTTCATGAGATCACACAGGACTGCGCCATCGTTCACTGCCGAATAGACGAACTTGGCGCCCGCCGCCGCGCCTGCCCAAGGCAGGCCCCAGCTTGCTGCGTGGAACATCGGCACGATTGGCAGCATGACGGTGCGGCAGTCCATACCGAAAATCGGTGGCGTGATCGAACTCAACGCATGGAGCATGGTCGAGCGGTGTTCGTAAAGCACGCCCTTGGGGTTGCCGGTGGTGCCGCTGGTGTAGCAAAGCATGCAAGGGTCGCGCTCGTCCCCGTCTGCCCATTCCGTCTGGCCGTCCTCCTGACCAATCCATTCCTCGAAATGCAGCGCAGGCTCGCTGCTGTCGTAGCAGATGTAGTGCTCGACTGTGGGCCAGCGCGACCTCATCCGTTCGACGATGGGCGCCCATTGCCTGTCGAACAGCATCACGCGGTCTTCGGCATGGTTGACGATATATTCGAGCTGATCGTCGAACAGGCGCGGATTGAGCGTGTGCAGGATTCCGCCTGCGCCGACTGCCCCATACCAGCTGACGAGATGACGATGGTGGTTCATCGCTAGCGTGGCAATCCGGTCGGTAGACTGCACGCCTATCCGGCGCAAAGCCTGGGTCATGCGCAATGCATCGTGGCGAATTCCGGCCCAGTTTGTGCGCGTTTCGGTCCCGTCGGCCCAATGGCTGACGATCTCGCGGGCGCCATGCTCCCGGGCGGCGTGGTCGATCAGCTGGGTCACCCGCAGCTTCCAGTCCTGCATCGCGCCCAGTGGCGGTCTTGGCTGCCCGGTCACATCTCTCTCCAACTCTTATGTTTATTCGACGAGGCGCAGATGCCTTTCCGGCTTTGCGCTCAACGCCACATTGGCAAGCCCTTCTATAGGAATCAATCGTTCGATTAAGTCACTGTCGAGTTTGAAATCATTGCCGAGCCGGACCAACGGCTCTTTCGGCCCGCCAGTCTTAAGCCGCGCCAGCACTTCTCCCTTGGAATCGCCACCGCGAGGCAGGAGCAAGGCCAGTTCAGCAATGGCTTCGGGACGCGACACTTCCAGCTTGAGCTGCATCCGCGATGCGCTCGTAACCGACGCGAGCGGCCTTGCCCCGCGCACCGTCACTCGCGGCGCTTCATCCGGATTAGGCCGGTCCAACTCGACATTGAGCAACACGCAGGTCCCCTCGCGCACCCACTGCTGGAACGGCTCTACCAAGCTTTCTTCGAAGCACGAGGCTGAGAACAGGCCGGAACTGTCGGAGAAATCGGCCATGACGAAGTCTTTGCCCTTCTTCGTCTTGCGCTTCTGCACGTTCTCGACGAGCGCGGCCATGACGGCAGCGGAGCGCCCACCCGGCTCGCCTGTTCCGGTGACGAGACTGCCGAAAGTCCGCGCACCATTAGCCGAGGCGACAGCCCGGTACTCCTCCACCGGATGCGCGGCAAAGTAGAAACCGAAGTTCTCACGCTCCGCTGTCATCTGATCTGAACGCGACCACTGCCTTGTTTCGGCAAGCCGCGTGGCCGGAACGGCGTGATCGTCACCACCAAACAGCCCGCCCTGCCCCGATGTGCGCGACCGCGCTGCTTCGTCGGCCACGGCCATCAACAGTTCGGCATTGGCAATCACCTGTGCCCGGTTCGGCTCGATGCAATCGAGAGCCCCGCCAGCGGCAAGTGCTTCAAGCTGACGCCGGTTCATCGAACCTGCGGGAATACGGCGGAACAGGTCGTCCAGCGAGGTGTACGCACCCTTGGCCTCGCGCTCCTCGACGATCTGTTCCATCGCCTTTTCACCGACGTTGCGCAGGCCAGCCAGAGCGTAGCGCACTGCATATCCGTCGTGGGTGCGCTCAACGGTGAACTCAGCCACCGAATGGTTGATGTCCGGTCCGGCCAGCGCCACGCCGTTGCGGCGCATATCATCGACGAACACCGACAGTTTTTCCGACTGATGCATGTCGAAGCACATTGAGGCTGCATAGAACTCGTGTGGATAGTGCGTCTTGAGCCACGCCGTCTGGTAGGCGAGCAGTGCGTATGCCGCGGCGTGCGACTTGTTGAAGCCGTAGCCTGCGAACTTGTCGATCAAATCGAACAGTTCGTTGGCCTTGCCCTTTTCAATACCGGAAATGGTCTTGCACCCATCGGCGAACCGCTGGCGCTGCGCGTCCATTTCCTTCTGGTCCTTCTTGCCCATGGCGCGGCGCAGAAGGTCGGCGTCGCCCAGCGAATAGCCCGCCAGGATCTGCGCGGCCTGCATGACCTGTTCCTGGTAGACGAAGATCCCGTAGGTTTCGGACAGGATGCCCGCGAGCTTTTCATGCGGGTATTCAATCGCTTCCAGCCCGTTCTTGCGGCGACCAAACAGCGGGATGTTGTCCATCGGACCTGGACGGTAAAGCGATACGAGCGCGATGATATCGCCGAAGTTGGTCGGCTTCACCGCCGCCAGCGTGCGCCGCATGCCTTCGGATTCGAGCTGGAACACGCCGACGGTATCGCCTGATTGCAGCAGCTTGTAGGTCTGTTCATCATCCCAGGCGAGCGCCGACAGATCGATCTCGATCTGGCGCTTGCCCAACAGGTCCACCGCCTTGCGCAGGACTGAGAGGGTTTTGAGGCCGAGGAAGTCGAACTTGACGAGGCCGGCGTCTTCGACATGCTTCATGTCGAACTGCGTGACCGGCATGTCCGAGCGCGGATCACGGTAAAGCGGGACCAGTTGCGCCAGCGGACGGTCGCCGATCACCACGCCTGCTGCGTGGGTAGAGCTGTTGCGCGGCAGACCTTCGAGCTGCATCGCAAGGTCGATCAGTCGCTTGACCTCGGGATCGCGGTCATATTCACGCTTGAGTTCCAGTACGCCGTTCAGCGCGCGCGGCAATGGCCAAGGATCGGTCGGATGGTTTGGCACCATCTTGCAGAGCCGGTCGGTCTGGCCATAGCTCATCTGCAGGATGCGGCCGGTATCGCGCAGCACGGCGCGGGCCTTCAGCTTGCCGAAAGTTATGATCTGGGCAACGTGATCCAGCCCGTATTTCCGCTGGACGTAACGGATAACCTCGCCCCGCCGGGTTTCGCAGAAGTCGATATCGAAGTCCGGCATCGAAACGCGTTCCGGATTGAGGAAGCGTTCGAACAGCAGGCCGAGCTTGATCGGATCGAGATCGGTGATGGTCAGCGCCCAAGCCACCAGCGAGCCAGCGCCCGAACCACGGCCAGGCCCCACGGGAATACCCTGATCCTTGGCCCACTTGATGAAGTCTGCGACGATCAGGAAGTATCCGCCGAAGCCCATGCGGTTGATGATGCCGACTTCGAATTCCAGACGCGCGCGATAGCCGAGGACTTCATCCCAAACGCCTGCAACCGCAAGATGAGGGTACTCGGCCGCATCCGGCTCCACGTCAGGTCCGAGGCAAAGAACCCGCTCAAGTTCCTCATGCGTGGCTTCGGGATAGTATGGCTGGAGTCGCAGGACGAGGCCCTTGCGACTGTCCGCTGCGCACATCCGCGCCTCGCCTTCCTGATCGCCGGCGAGGCTTGGCAGGATCGGCTTGCGCTTGGGCGGCATCACCGCACAGCGCTGTGCCACGACCAAGGTGTTGGCCAAGGCCTCTGGCAGATCCTTGAACAGTTCCTCCATCACCGCAGCGGGCTTGATCCACCATTCCTTGCTGGAACGCGGGCGATCAGTGCTGTCGACATGCGTGGAGCTGGCGATGCAGAGCATAGCGTCGTGGGCTTCATAGAAGCCGCGTTCGGCAAAGCAGGCGGGATTGGTGGCGACCAGCGGCAGATTGCGGGCATAGGCCAGTTCAATGAGCGCAGCTTCAGCGGCTTCCTCGATCTGGTCGCTGCGCCGGGCGAGTTCGATATAGAGCCGGTCCGGGAAGAGTTCCTGCAATCGATCGGCATAAGACGCCGCCGCGCTGTCCTGACCGCCGCCCAGCAACTGCGTCAGCGCACCCTCGCTCGCCGCGGTCAGGCACAGCAGACCGTCGGTATGGCCGACGAGATCCGCCAGCACCACGTGTGGCGAGAATTCCAGGGGCCGGTCAAGATGTGCGCGACTGACCAGGTGGCATAAGTTATCATAGCCGGTGGTGTCCTGCGCATAGAGCGCCAGCCAGTCGATTGTCGGCTGCGCCGGACCGAAACCGGTGGCCGCGCCATCCCGGTCCGGGCGCGCAACGGCAAGCATCGTGCCGATGACCGGCTGCACGCCTATATCCTTGCACGCCTTGGCATAGGCGACGCTGCCATAAAGGCCGTTACGGTCTGTGATTGCCGCTGCCGGAAACCCCCGTTCAGCCGCCGTCTTGGCAATCGCCTTGGGGTCCACAGCCCCGTCGAGCATCGTATATGACGAGAAGATGCGGAGCGGAACGAAGGAAGCGTGGGGCATCTTGCCAAGGTAAGCAAAAGGCCACGCTCTTTCGAGAGGCGCGGCCCATTTTTCCCCCGACCTGAATTACAGGATCAGAGCAGCTTTTCGATATCCTTGGCGATGCTTGCAGGCTTGTCGGTCGGGGAATATCGCCGCACGACCTTGCCATCGCGGTCGATCAGGAACTTTGTGAAGTTCCATTTGATCGCCTTGGTGCCCAGAACGCCCGGCGCCTCGCTCTTGAGCCAGTCGTAAAGCGGGTCGGCGCCAGAACCATTGACTTCGATCTTGGCCATCAGCGGGAAGCTCAGGCCGAAGTTGACCTTGCAAAAGCTCTCGATCTCATCTGCACTGCCCGGTTCCTGCGCGCCGAACTGGTTGCACGGGAACGCCAGTACTTCGAAGCCGCTCTTTCCATAGCGCTTCCACAGGTCTTCAAGGCCGTCGTATTGGGGGGTGAACCCGCACTTGGACGCGGTGTTGACGACCAGCAGGACCTTGCCCTGTTTGTCGGCTAGGTCGATCACCTCCCCGTTGGGCTTCCTCGCCTTGAAATCACCGATGGTGCGAGGGACTGTCATGCCAGACCTTCCGCCTTGGCCAGTTCAAGAATCTCGGCGACGTTAAGCGATTTTCCGCCAGCCACGTCGATTACAAGACGCGCCCGTTCATCAACGGTCATAGCGACGACCTGCGTCACCAGATCACGCAAGGGCGCTTTGCGCAAAACGTTGAAATTGTATTGCATTTCAGAGCCAGCATCATCGCGTTCGTGCAGCGTTGCTTCGGCATTCCAGTCAAGAGCGGACATGTTTACTCCCCTTGTCGGCTCAAGTCGTCGCACGACAAGGGAAGAGGATCAACGGTAAACACGGAATTTTGCGGTTCAGGCGGGAAAGTCCGAGCGTCGGGCAAGCGCGGCAATTTCCAGCGGAGAATACTGGCGGTCCCCGGACTTCTCTATGACCATCCCGGCACGGTCGCTATCCGATAGCCGCGTGAATAGTAGCACCATGTCGGCAAAAGAGCCGGAATGCAGCGACGCAAAGCCATGGAAGACCCCATCTGCGGCCTCGCGGCGCAAAATGGTGGCATGGTCCTGCCAGAACGCGGTGTCTGCGGTTTCAGCGCGGATCGTGGTGTTCATGGGAATACGATCTCCTTTTGCGATGAAACGCATAAGGATGCTGTCGTATCCCTAGCCGAGAACACCTTCGTGCAGGCGTACAACCCGATCCATCCGCAAGGCCAGACGTTCGTTGTGGGTGGCGATCAGCGCCGAACTGCCCTCACCGCGCACGAGCTTGAGGAATTCCTCCAGCACCCGATCTGCGGTCGCCTCATCGAGATTGCCCGTAGGCTCGTCAGCGAGCACGAGTTCGGGCCGATTTGCCAGCGCGCGCGCCACTGCCACGCGCTGTTGTTCACCGCCGGATAGCTGGCTGGGCCGGTGATCCAGACGCTTGGCAAGACCGAGCGCCGAAAGCAGTTCGGTTGCGCGGGCATCGGCGAGGCTGCGGTCTGTTCCAGCGACAAGCTGCGGCAGGACCACGTTCTCCAGCGCGTTGAAATCGGGCAGGAGGTGATGGAACTGGTAAACAAAGCCGAGGTGATCGCGGCGCAAGGCGGTCCGGTCGTCTCCGGAAAGCTTTGAGGCATCGGTGCCTGCGATCTCGATCAGACCGGAAAAACCACCCTCCAGCAGCCCGATAGCCTGAAGCATCGTTGATTTGCCTGACCCAGACGGTCCGAGCAGCGCCACGATCTCGCCGGGGCGGATTTCAAGGTTTACGCCGCGCAGGACGTCGATGGTCACCCCGCCTTGGCTGAACGAACGGCGGAGTTCGCGCAGGCGAACGACCGGGGTGTCGGCGATGGGATCATTCATAACGCAAGACCTGCACAGGATCGGTACTCGCCGCTTTCATCGCCGGGTAAAGCGTTGCGAGGAAGCTAAACAGCAACGCCATCAGACTGATCGTGGCGATCTCGACCGGATCGGACCGGCTCGGCAATTCGGTGAGGAAGCGGATAGACGGGTCCCACAGGTTCTGCCCGGTCACGAACTGGATCGCGTTGACGATGGGCTGACGGAAAAACAGGAAGATGAAGCCCAGCACCAGACCGGACATCGTGCCCAGCGCGCCGATAACGAAGCCGATAGTAACGAACACCTTGAGCAGCGACTTTCGCGTCGCACCCATCGTGCGCAGGATCGCGATGTCGCGGGTCTTGGCGCGGACGAGCATGATCAGCGACGACAGGATGTTGAACACGGCGACCAGCACGATGATCGACAATACGATGAACATTGCCACCCGTTCGACCGCCAACGCCTCGAACAGGCTGGCGTTGATCGTCTTCCAGTCGGTGATCACGGCCTGCCCGGCGAGTTCTTTTTTCAACGGCCCGAGCGTGTCCATTACCGTGTCGGCGTCTGTCGTCGAAACCTCGATCATGCCGATGGTGTCGCCGGTCAGGAGCAGCGTCTGCGCGTCCTGGATGGGCATGACGACATAGGCCTGATCATAGTCATAGACGCCCACTTCGAACAGCGCCGAGACTGTATAGGCGATTTCGCGGGGCACGGTTCCGAACGGAGTCGAGCGGCCTTGCGGGTTGATGATCGTGATGGTGTCACCCACCCGGGCGCCGAGATTTTCGGCAAGCCGCGCGCCCAATGCCACGTTGTTGGAGCCGGGACGGAGGCCCGCAATCACGCCATCGACACGCTTGTCCTCAAGGCGCTTGATATCCGCTGCGGTGTTGCCGCGCACGAGGATAGCCTCGACCCGGCCATTGAAGCTGGCGAGCAGCGGCTGTTCGATCAGCGGCGAGGCATGGGTAACACCGGGCGTTTCCTGAACGCGCCTGAGAATATCCTGCCAATTATCGAGCCGCCCGCCATAGGCCTGAATGATCGCATGACCGTTAAGGCCAACGATCTTATCGAGCAGTTCGGCGCGGAAACCGTTCATCACGCTCATCACGATGACAAGCGCGGCAACGCCCAGCATGACAGCAGCGAGGCTGATTCCGGCGACCAGCGCGATGAACGCCTCTCCTCGCCCCGGCAGCATATAACGCTTGGCGATGGTCCATTCAAATGGTGACAGGATCAAGCAGCAGCCCTTTGGAAGCGATCTGGCCAGTGCGGCCCGCCTAGACGTAACGCTCCGGATGTAGGGCGATGCGCGGCAAACGGCAATGACTCAGAAGCGCGAAGGTTCCAGACCTTCAAGCCGTTGAAGCCTTTCCTGCATTCGCTGGATTTCCGCGATGCGGCGAGAGCGTTCGCACGATACGGGAAGCCCGGCCAGCACCGTAATCCCAACGTAGAGCTGGAAGAACTGGATACGGTCGCCAAAAGCGAAGTCCATTTGCGCGATAGGGCCAAGGCCAAGCGCAGTCATCGTTCCACCAATCGCGATCAGCAGGACTGGCATCGCTGCGATCATGGCCTCGTCGAGAACCGCAGCTCCAACCACCAGGAATAACAACGGGAAGACCAGCAATGGCCGCATGTCGAAAACGAACACGCCTGCAGTCAACAAGGCGAAGGAACCGAGGACCATTACTGCAGTCTGCCAGGTTTGGGCACTCGGCAGAAAACTGCGCCCGCGCGATGCACGCCAATAGATGAAGCGAAACACTGGGAGACAAGCCATCAGCCCCAGCGAATGCCCGATGATCCAGTGCGTGAAATTATCGATCGAATCGACGTTGCTGGTGAACGTTGCGACCAATGTCGCAACGCCGCCGCTGGCCAAGGGAATGATCAGCCCGATACCGATGTAATAGCCTGCGATCCATTCGAGCGTATCATCTGGCCAGAAGGCGATGGATATGCGCCGCATCAGCAGTCCGGCCGCGACAGCCTCGGCGACATTCACGATTGCCATCGGTATGGCTGCAAACCACCCGAGCCCGAACAGGCCGGTTGCGAGTGCGCTGGCGATGCCACAAGATGCCAGCCAGGGTCGCCATAGCCGTTCCGGCGTTACCACGAGCCTGCCAGCCAGAAGCGCATTGGCCACCCAAACCATGGCCAGACCGCCCGAAAAGCGGGAAAAGCTGACTGTCACCGCCGCAAGGACAAAGAACGTCAACCCGACCCCAACAGGACTGGAAAGGCACTTGAACAGCCGCATCATCCCTTGCATGAACGAAGATAGTTAAATTCTTCCTCCAAGCGTCCGTGTATCAATGCAAACGGTCGTTTTGGGAGCATCGCCGCCGGTTCTTCTCGTGGTAGGCGCTGTTGCCCCAAGGGCATACGCCGCATTGTTCCGAAGCTTGCACTTGCCATTGGGCTCAAACGTCGCCATTTGGGCGCCACGTTTGACCGGCGCCTCCGCGCCCACGCGAGTCCATGGGGACCCATGACTTCACAGAACCAATTGCCCGACTCCACGCCTTGGGACATCGGGTTCGACCCGGACGATGCCGATGGGGACAAGCTGCGCGAAGAGTGCGGCATCTTTGGCGTACTGGGCGTACGTGACGCTGCGGCGACAGTCGCGCTTGGCCTTCATGCCTTGCAGCACCGCGGACAGGAGGCGGTGGGCATCACCAGCTTCGATGGTCAGGAGTTCTATTCGCGCAAGGGCATCGGCCATGTCGCGGCCAACTTCTCGACCGGCTCGGCGATTGCCGAATTGCCCGGCACCATGGCGTCCGGCCACGTGCGCTATTCCACCACAGGCGGCGCGGGCCTTCGTAATGTGCAGCCTCTGTTTGCGGATCTGGCTTCGGGCGGTTTCTCCATCGCTCACAACGGCAACATCTCGAATGCGATGTTCCTGAAGCACGACCTGGTCCGCAAGGGTGCGATCTTCCAGTCTACATCGGACACCGAGGTGATCATTCACCTTGTTGCGACGAGCCGCTACCCCACCTTGCTGGATCGCTTCGTCGATGCGCTGCGTCTGGTCGAAGGCGCATACTCGCTGATCTGCATGACGCCAGAGGGCATGATTGCATGCCGTGATCCCCTCGGCATTCGTCCGCTGGTGATGGGCAAGATGGGCGATGCCGTCGTTTTCGCCTCCGAAACTGTTGCACTCGACGTGGTCGGCGCCGATTTCCTCCGCGAAATCGAACCCGGCGAACTCGTACAGGTCGATCTGGACGGCAACCTCAGCAGTCACCGACCGTTCGGCAAGCCGAATGCGCGCCCGTGTATCTTCGAGCATGTTTATTTCAGCCGCCCGGATTCGGTCATGGGTGGCAATTCCGTCTATCAGGTGCGCAAGGAGATCGGCGCGCAGCTGGCAATCGAAAGCCCTGCCGACGCCGATCTGGTGATTCCCGTGCCTGACAGCGGCGTGCCGGCAGCGCTTGGCTACGCCCAGCAGTCGGGCATCCCGTTCGAGCTGGGCATCATCCGCTCACACTATGTCGGCCGCACGTTCATCCAGCCTTCGGACGGCGCCCGCAATGCTGACGTGAAGCGCAAGCACAACGCCAACCGCGCGCTTGTTGCCGGCAAGCGTATCGTGCTCATCGACGATTCCATCGTGCGCGGCACCACCAGCCTCAAGATTGTGCAGATGATGCGCGATGCAGGCGCGGCTGAAGTGCACATGCGGATCGCCAGCCCGCCGACCGAGCATTCGTGCTTTTACGGAGTGGACACGCCCGAGCGCTCCAAGCTGCTCGCAGCGCGCATGGACGTTGCCGCCATGGCCGAGTTCATCCACGCTGACAGCCTTGCGTTCGTCTCCATCGACGGCCTTTACCGCGCCGTGGGCGAACCGCAGCGTAACGGTGCTTGCCCGCAATATTGCGATGCCTGCTTTACCGGCGAATACCCGACCCGTCTGACCGACCTTGCTGATCGGGAAAATCCCGATCAACTCTCGTTCTCGGTCGAAAAGGTCGCTTGAATGGCTGACGGCGGTCCGTTGTCCGGCCAGCTCGCGCTGGTCACCGGGGCAAGCCGCGGGATCGGCGCAGCCACGGCCAAGGCGCTGGCTGCGCAAGGCGCGCACGTAATCCTTGTGGCGCGCGCAGCCAAGGACCTCGAGAAGATTGAACAGGAAATCTTCGACGCTGGCGGCAATGCCACGATTGCCCCGGTCGATCTTGCCGAAGCTGACGGCATAGCACGGCTCGCCACGGCCATAAGCGGACGCTGGGACGCGCTTGACGTGCTGGTTATCAACGCCGCCGCATTCCCCACGCTGACGCCGGTGTGGCAGATCGATCCGCGCGAGTTCAACAATGCGTTGACGCTGAACGTTCTGGCGACGCAGGCCCTGCTTGCCGGATTTGACGGTATGCTCAGGAAGAGCAAGGACGCCCGGGTCATCGGCGTAACCAGCAGTGTCGGCGCAACACCGCGTCCCTACTGGGGCGCATACGGTTCATCCAAGGCAGCGTTTGACACTTTGCTCGATTGCTATGGCCAGGAAGTGCGCAATACTTCCTCGATTCGGGTCTGCGTGCTCGATCCGGGAGCGACACGCACCAAGATGCGCGCCAAGGCTTATCCGGGTGAAGACCCGGCAAGCGTGAAGGCTCCCGAGGTTGTTGCCGATCGGATCATTGCACTTCTTGGTGAACAGTTTGCCAGTCCGCACCGGCTCCGGGTTAACCACGCCTGATAATCCCGAATTAACGCATAAACGCGATTCTCGGTCGATCCTGCCAGCTTGGCTTGACGGGTAGATCGATAACGGGTCGAGGGCGTTTGCGGATGAGCACTGCCGACAATACGACGGGCGATTGGAACACCGGAACCTACGGTCAGGCGGCGCTTGAAGACCGTTGTGCACCCCGCCTGCGCGTCAACATCCCTGCATCGCTTCGTCCTTCCGGCGGGCGCGGATTCCAGACCGTCGTCACCGATCTATCCCTCAGCGGCTTCTGCGCCAATTCGTTACAACGGCTGTTTCCCGGCAATCGCTGCTGGCTGACACTGCCGGGCATGGAAGCGCTTCAGGCGGACGTCGTATGGTGGGACAGCGGCCGGGTGGGTTGTGCCTTCTCCAAGCTCCTCAGTCCGATCGTCCACGACAACATCCTCGCACGCTACCGTGGGGACGGCGTGTTCAGGCGGGTTTGATGTTCAGGCCGTTTTGACAAGTGTTACTTGGGCGACGTTAATGCCGCCGCCCCGGAAACCGCCTTCGCAATACATCAGATAGTAGCGCCACAGGTCGACAAACTTACGGTCAAATCCAGCAGGCAGCCGGTTTTCGGCAACCGCACGGTCCAGTGCATCGCGCCATGTCTTGAGCGTTTCGGCATAATCAATGCCGAAATCGTGCTGGTCTTCCCACGTCAGCCCGCGCTCCTTTGCGAGGGCGCGGAACTCGGTCTCGCTGATCAGCAGACCGCCGGGAAAGACGTAGGCCTGGATGAAATCGGCGCTGGCGGCATAAGCATCAAACAGTTCATCGCGGATGGAGATGTATTGCAGAGCTGCACGGCCACCGGGCTTGAGGCAGCGCGCAAGGCAGTCGAAATAGGACGGCCAGTACTCCCGCCCCACTGCCTCGACCATCTCGACACTGGCAATGGCGTCAAACTGCCCGTGAACGTCGCGGTAGTCCTGATGCCGGTATTCGATGCCGGTCAGCCCTGACGCCTGCAGAGTCAGGCGAGCCCATTCGAGCTGTTCATCTGACAGACTGATGCCGGTAACGCGGGCACCCGAAGTTTCGGCAAGGCGTCGCGCCAAAAAGCCCCAGCCACAGCCGATCTCCAGCACTTCGCTTCCCGGCACCAGTGCAAGACGGGCTCCGAGACGGTCAACCTTGTTCGCCTGTGCGTGCGCCAGCGGCGCATCGGGCGCGATACCGTGCCACAAGGCGCTGGAATAGCTCATGGTTTCATCGAGCCACAGCCGGTAAAAGTCGTTGCCGAGATCGTAGTGCGCCGCGATATTTCGCCGTGCTTGCGCTTTCGAATTGCGCCTCGCGATGTTGAGCAAACGCCCGGCCCAGCGCCATGGCCCCTTGGCCCGTCCAACATCGCCGAGCGTATCTGCGTTGCGCATGAAGAGGTCGAAGATCTGCACGGGGTCGGGACTGGTCCATTCGCCAGCGACCCATGCCTCGTACCAACCAATCGACCCTGCCGTGGCAAGACGAACAAGAGCATTCCAGCTTTTCAGGTCAATTCGGGCGACAGGACCTTCGCCGCGCCCACCGACTTTGCGCGTTGATCCGTCAGGCAGGGTCGCATTGATTGTGCCCTGCACCAGCCCCCGGTCGATCCGCTCGACCGCGTGGACGAAGGAACCCGAAAACAGTCGCGCAATCCACCCGCCAGCAGCAGAAATGTTCCGCCCACCAGCGACCAGATGCCCTCCCCTCGTTGGCGTCTGCGCATTCATATTCGGCATATGCGTCGGCTTGTGATTCTGCGCAAGGTCAGGCCTGTTTCATGTACTCATGGGCAGCCAATGCTCTGGCTCGTGCTTCCGTATGCGCGACGATCTTGGCGGGATAACCCTGCGGCGGGGCAGCCGGATCGTGAATCTTGTCATCGGCGAGATGAGCCAGTTCGGGCACCCACTTGCGGATGTAACCTGCGGCATCGAACTTGGGCGACTGAGTGAGTGGCGCCATGATCCGCACGAACATGTTGGAATCTACGCCTGTCCCGGCGGTCCATTGCCAGTTGACCGCGTTCGAGCCGTAGTCTGCATCGACAAGGGTATCCCAGAACCACCGCTCGCCTTCTCGCCAGTCGATCAACAGGTGTTTGACCAGGAAACTAGCGGCGATCATCCGCACTCGGTTGTGCATCCATCCGGTATGCCACAGCTCACGCATTCCGGCATCGACGATGGGATAGCCAGTGCGTCCCTGCTGCCACGCGGTCAAACCTTCGGGATCGTCTCGCCACCCAAGATCATCGTAGGCCACACGGGCATTTCGTGTGCCATATTCGGGGAATTGCAATATCACGTTCTGGGCGTAGTCCCGCCATCCAATCTCCCCCAAGAAAATATTCACCGATCCGCCTGCGTCCCCCACACGATGCCAGATCGTTGCAGGGGAAATCTCGCCGAAGTGCAGATGGGGCGAAAGGCGCGAAGTTCCCTCGACGGAGGGCAAGTTGCGGCATTCGCCATAGCGACAGGCTCGTTCGGCGAAGTCATCCAGACGGTCAAGCGCACCCGCTTCACCCGGAGTCCATTCGTTCCGCAAACCGCCTGCCCAATCCGGCTTCGTCGGCAGCAGGTTCCAATCGCTCAAGTCATCCGAGGTTGGCCACACATCAGGAACCTCAAGGGCGGTTGGTGCTGCCAACGGTGTTGTCGGGGGCATCCGCTCCTGCAGGGCACGCCAGAACGGCGTGTATATCTTGAAGAGCGCCCCTGCCCCGGTCAGCACCGACCCTGCAGGCGCAAGGTAATTGCCATCATGCAACACGAGCCTGAACGCCTTGGCCACGGCACGTTCGGCATTGCGCCACCACGGTTCGTAATGGTGCAGGGCATGGACCGTTCGCGCGCCGGTTTCGCGGCGAACTGCGGCCAGCTCTTCGTGACACCTGCCACGCCGCAAAATCAAACGGGAGCCAATTTTACGCAGATCGGTGTCAAGCGCGGAAAGGCTGTGATGCAGCCACCAGCGCGATGCGCCCCCCATGCGGCAGTGCCTGGGCGTGTCGTCATCCAGCACGTAGACCGGAATGACCGGCCCTTCGCTTGCTGCCGCCAACAGCGCAGCCTGATCGGCCAACCGCAAGTCCCGGCGCAACCAGACTATGGATGGGGAGCGCGCGTGCGTTGACGTCACAATCTGTATTTCCTGTTGCTTTGGCGCGTTCGTAGGGGAACACCATGGGCCAAGACCCGTTCCTCGACATCGCATGATAAACAACGCCCCCGATATACACCTGTCCCAAAGGGCACATGGCTGGCGCATAGCCCCCGCGCACGCGCTTGCCGCTGCTGCCGTCTGCTGGTTCGGTTTTGCCATCGTCACTTTCGCCGTGTGGACGGGCAAGAGTGAAACGCTCGATAGCGCGGGTCTGCTTTTCTGGCGGCGGGGCGCCACGCTCGTGCCCGCTGGGCCGCCGTGGCTGCTAGAGGCGGTTCGGGACGTGACCTCGCTGGGCGGCGTCCTGCTGCGCAATCTGTTTGCTTCAGGCGCGGTCGCGGCACTGCTGTTTCTGCGGCTGAGACGCGAAGCCGTGCTGCTTGCCGCAACTATCGCGGGTGGCTGGATCGTGAATACTTTGGTGAAGCTGGCGATTGGCAGACCGCGCCCACTGATTGTAACTCACCTCACCGAGGCGGGCGGGCAGAGTTTCCCCAGCGGTCACAGCTTCAATTCGGCGGTGGTCTTTATCGCAATCGCTTTGGCATTTGCGGCGATGAGTCCGCGCCGCAGCGTGCGTTGGACGCTTGTCAGTCTGGCGATTGCGCTGAGCCTCGCGGTAGCCTTCTCCCGCGTCTGGCTTGGCGTACACTTCCCAAGCGACGTCGCGGCGGGCTGGCTCGGCGGCGCGGGATGGACGTTTCTCGCCACTGCCATACTCCACCGCCCTGCCAAAGCGGTCGCTGCAGGAGCCGATGAAACGCTGGAGCGGATGACGCCGGGCGTTAACAGTCGGGCAGACGGACCGAGGTGCTGAAGTTTCGCGTCATGGCCGGGCCGGAGAAGCGTGCATCTCCAAACGTTACCGTAACATCGCAACCTGAGCGCCGCGTAGTAGCGACCGGCAGTTGCGACCATGCCAGAAAATCCTGAACATCCCACGTGGCCTGCACCGCCCGCTGCACCACCGGCAGAGCCATATTGTCCGCCACAGGTTCGCTGCGATCTGTTACTCTGGTTACGCTTTCAAACGGATCGAACCGGGCATGCGTGATCATGCCGTCATTCCGCCAGACCACATCACGCCGCCAGAACAACAGCGCATCGGGAGCAGCGAATATGCGATCAGGCCGCACGTAAGGAATTTCGCGTTCGGGTGCCTTCCACGCAAGAGCACTGATGCCGATGTTGACTGCGATGAACGCTACGCAGGCCGTCAGGGCGAGGATGGCGGGGCGCGCGCGCCGACCAACCCGGGAACGCCAGATGCCGAGGCCCAGAAATGCCAGCAGCCAAGGCGAGACTATGAAAAGGCCATCAGTATGGAACCAGCCCTCACTAAACGGGGACAGCAACTGGACCGCGTAGGTGTTCTGCAAGTCCAGAAGCGGGTGCGTAAGCGCACCGAGCCAGCACAACACCAGCAGCCAGCCAAAGTGCATGGGCGCTGCGCCCGGGGCAATTCTGCCGCGCTCCGTGTGCCACCGGTCCAGCAGCCACAGCAGCCCCGCCAGAACTGGCGGCAGGAGCAGCACGCCGCCGACCAGCCCATGCGTGAATCCGCGATGCATGGCGAGCGGTGCCCATGGCGCCCAGCCAAAGAACACGTCGATGTCTGGCAGGTTTGCGGCGAGTACGCAGGCGCCCAGGCCCTTGCGCGTCCGCCGTTTCAGCCCGGTTTCTGCCAAGGCCCAACCGACGAGGCTGTGAGTCAGGTTATCCAGACGCCCTACCCCGCCGGCTCAAGCGCCAGATCAGATCGGGTCGGCCGCCGTGCCGCTCACCGTCCAGGTCTGGCCCTTGGCGAGCAGCTTGGCGAGATTGGCTTCCTTGCCTTCGCGCGATTTCGCATCCTGACCGAGCAGCGATTCCTCGTAAGTCGGGCGCGGATCGTCGTAAATCACACCAAGCGCCATCGGGAACGGTCCAAACGGCATTTCCACAAGCATGTGCGCGATGGCGCGGTTCTTGACGTTGTGAACGATCACGCCCACCGCCTTCCAGTCACCGTCCACAACATCGACGACCTTGAGGCTGAGCGTCTCCATGTCGAGGGCGATGCCCTTGATCCCGCCAGACTTCTCGCTTCCGAACAGCATCGGCTGGCCGTCTTCGACCCAAAGCTGGTTCTGGTCGGCCACACCCTTGGCGACGAAATCGTCAAAGCGGTCTTTGTTGTAGACGATGCAGTTCTGGAAGATTTCCACGAACGCCGCGCCCTTGTGGCCGTGCGCCGCCTTGAGCACGCCGCCGAGGTTCTTCGACACGTCATAGGCCCGCGCGATGAAACGCGCACCTGAACCCAGCGCGAAAGCGCAAGGGCTGGCTGGACGGTCGACCGAACCCAATGGCGAAGTCGGGCTGTTGGTGCCCTCGCGACTGGTCGGCGAGAACTGGCCCTTGGTCAGGCCGTAGATCTCGTTGTTGAACAGCAGGATCTGCACGTTCACGTTGCGGCGCAGAATGTGCATCGTGTGGTTGCCGCCGATCGACATGCCGTCGCCATCACCGGTAACGATCCATACGTCGAGATCGGGATTGGCCAACTTGACGCCGGTCGCAAACGCAGGTGCGCGCCCGTGAATCGTGTGGAAGCCGTAGCTTTCGATGTAATACGGGAAGCGGCTGGAGCAGCCAATGCCGCTCACGAACACGGTGTTGGCAGGGTCGGAACCCAGTTCAGGCAGCGTGCGCTGCACGGCCTTGAGGATCGCGTAGTCACCGCAGCCCGGGCACCAGCGCACTTCCTGATCGGTTTCCCAGTCCTTGAGCGTGGTCTGGACCTTGGTGATGGGGGTCATGTCGTTCATGTCAGTTCCCTCAGGCCAGAGCTTCGTCAATTGCGGCTTCGATTTCCGCGATCGTGAAGGGCTGGCCACTGGTCTTGTTCAGCGGCTTGGCATCGATCAGGAACTGATCGCGCAGCACGGTCTTGAACTGGCCGGTGTTCATTTCGGGTACGAGCACCTTGTCGTAACCCTTCAGCAATTCGCCAAGGTTGCTCGGCATCGGCCAGACGTGGCGGACGTGGATCTGAGCCACGTCCTGACCCTTGCGGCGCGCACGGCGCACGGCCTGATGGATCGGGCCATACGTGCTGCCCCAACCAACGACGGCCAACTTGCCCGACGTTTCGCCCAGTTCCACGGCCTGCGGCGGAATGCTTGCGGCCACGCCATCCACCTTGGCGCGACGCGCGTCGGTCATGGTCTGATGGCTGGCGGGGCTATAGTCGATGTTGCCAGTGCCGGGGTTCTTTTCGATACCGCCAATACGGTGCATCAGGCCCGGCGTGCCCGGCTTGATCCAGGGGCGAGCGCCCTTTTCATCGCGCGCGAACGGCAGCAACTCGCCGTCCGCACCGTTCTTCTCGGTCAGGAACTGCGCCGGGAACGACTTGAAGCTCGCGGGATCAGGTACCTTCCACGGCTCTGCCGCATTGGCGATATAGCCGTCAGTCAGCACCATGACCGGGGTCATGTATTCCACCGCGATGCGGCAGGCTTCGATGGCGACTTCGAAGCAATCCGCCGCCGAGCGCGCGGCGATCACCGGCATCGGTGCATCCCCATTGCGGCCATAGATCGCCTGATAGAGGTCGGACTGCTCGGTCTTGGTCGGAAGGCCGGTCGACGGCCCGCCGCGCTGCGAGTTGATGATCACCAGCGGCAGTTCCGTCATGATCGCAAGGCCCATCGCCTCACCCTTCAGCGCGATGCCGGGGCCAGACGACGAGGTGACGCCCAATTGCCCGGCAAAGCTGGCGCCGATGGCCGAGGCTATGGCGGCAATCTCGTCTTCCGCCTGGAAGGTGGTGACGCCGAACTCCTTGAGCCGGGTCAGGTTGTGCAGGATCGCCGAGGCTGGCGTGATCGGATAGCCGCCAAAGAACATCGGCAGTTCTGCCAGCTGCGCACCCGCCACCAGCCCGAGGCTGATCGCTTCGGCGCCCGTTACCGTGCGGTAAAGGCCCGGTTCGCTCTCGGCAGGTGCAATATGATACTGCTTGAGCGGTCCTGCCAATTCAGCCGTCTCGCCATAGGCATGGCCTGCGTTGAGCGCGGCGACGTTGGCATCAGCCAGCACCTGGTTTTTCTTGAACTTGGCATTGAGCCAATCGATCAGCGGTGCGCGGTCGCGGTCGAACATCCACAGGGCAAGGCCCAGCGTCCACATGTTCTTGCAGCGCAGCGCTTCCTTGTTGCCAAGGCCGAATGGCTTTACCGCTTCCAGCGTCATCGCCGAAATGTCGAACGCCAGCAGTTGCCAGTTCTCGAGGCTGCCATCTTCGAGCGGGTTGACCGCGTACTTGGCCTTCTCGAGGTTGCGTTTGTTGAACTCGCCGCTGTCGGCAATGATCAAGCCGCCACGCTTCAGCGCGCCGACATTGGTCTTGAGCGCGGCCGGGTTCATTGCCACCAGCACGTCAGGCTGATCGCCCGCCGTATCAATCGCAGTCGAGCCGAAGTTGATCTGGAACGCCGAAACGCCGAACAGTGTGCCTTGCGGCGCACGGATTTCAGCCGGAAAATCTGGGAACGTGGCAAGATCGTTGCCCGCAAGCGCGGTCGAAAGCGTGAACTGTCCGCCGGTCAACTGCATGCCGTCGCCCGAGTCACCGGCAAAACGCACGACCACTGCCTCAGGGGTCAGGTCGTCCTTGCCGCCCGTCAGTGCGTCCGGTCCTTCAACTAGTGTCGCCATAGTGTCCTCTGCTGCGTGCAGGGGTTTTGCCCCTTGCCATAAGCCGCGTCTCAATGAACCTTTGCGCCTATGCCCCTCACCTACCAATCGCAAAGAAGAAAAACTCTTGTGCGAGAAAATTAGGCCAATGCAGTTGTTTCAGTCCGCGCAGGCTAGTCAAGTTGCAATCGCGGACTTACCCCTTTGTCGATAACGATTCCCGTGGACACGATGCTGCGGGGGAACGCGGAGAGAGCATGACCGAGCAGACCACACACTTTGTGCGCCCTGATGTGAAGGCATTTCTCGATTTCCTGAACGGGGTAAACGCCCCGCCGATGAGTCAGCTCCCGCTTGAGATGGCCCGCGCCAGCTACATCGCCATGGGTGAAATGGCAGAATTGCCTCCGCGCGAACTTGCCGTGATCCGCGACCTGACATGCCCCGGCCCCGCTAGCGACATTCCGTTGCGCCTTTACGATGCCCAGGCCACGCGCGAACCTGGCCCGGCGGTGGTGTTTTTCCATGGCGGGGGGTTCGTGATCGGGGATCTCGAAAGCCATCACAGCCTGTGCACCGAAATCGCTGCCGAACTCGATCTACCGGTGATTGCGGTGGATTACCGCCTCGCCCCGGAACACCCCTTCCCCGCCGCGCCCGACGATTGCGAAGCCGCCGCACGCTGGATTGCCGGCAATTCTGACGTGCTGGGGCGCGAGATCACCGGGCTCATCCCCATGGGCGATTCTGCGGGCGGCAATCTCACCATCGTGATCACACAAGCTTTGATGGAAAAGCCCGCGGCGGTTCCGGTGGTCATGCAGGTTCCGATCTACCCGGTCAGTGATGACAAGCCCGATCATCAGTCGTTCCGTGATTTCGCCGAAGGTTTCATGCTGACGGCGGACTCAATGAACTGGTTTGCGGGCGCATATCAGGCGGTCGCCGGACACAAGCGCGCCTTTCCTATCTACGGAGACCATTCGTCGACACCACCAACGGTGCTAGTGACGGCGAGCCTCGATCCGATTCGCGATAGCGGACGGGCTTATGGTGCGGAACTGATCCGCGCCGGAGCAGAGGTCGTGTTCCTCGAAATGAAGGGCACGATTCACACATTCACGCAGGTGCGCAAGGCAATCCCGAGCGGACAGGCAGACATGCAATCCATCTTCGCGGCCGTGCGGCTGCTGCTGGAAAGGTCAAGATGAACGATCATATCGCCGGGCTTCCCTATCGCCCTTGCGTCGGCGTGATGCTGGTCAATTCGGCTGGCCTCGTGTTCGTGGGCAAGCGGATCGACAACAAGGAAGGCGATGCCTGGCAGATGCCGCAGGGCGGGATCGATGACGGGGAAGAGCTTCATCCCGCGGCCTTGCGTGAACTGGCCGAGGAAACCGGCGTTTCTCCGGAACTCGTCACAATCATTGCCGAAAGCCGCGACGAGCATTTCTACGACTTGCCCGAGGAACTTCTTGGGCGACTTTGGGGCGGAAAGTATCGTGGCCAACGCCAGAAATGGCTGTTGCTTCGCTTTGGCGGCGAAGACAGCGACATCAACCTGAATGCGCACGATCCCGCAGAATTCCTCGATTGGCGCTGGGTAGAGCCCGAGCAGTTGCCCGACCTGATCGTTCCATTCAAGAAGCGGGTCTATCGCCAGATCGTCGAGGAATTCCGGGACCTGATCTGAGGGTCAGTTGCTCTCGACCTTGGGCTCGGGCTTGACCGCTTCGGCGGACACCACGCGCGGCGCAGGACCACGCGCAATCGCAGCGGCAAGATCAGTCGTTTCGGCGCAACCCTTGCCGCACAGCCCTTCAAGCCTTGCGAGATTACGGCGCGCCTTTTCCAGCGCGCCCTTCTCGACCATGGCCCCGCCCTCGCCGGAAATCGCGGCGACGTTATTCGGATCGCGCTCAAGCGCCTCGCGGTAGTAGTGAATGGCCTTGCCTTGCAGGCCATCGCGGCGTGCTGCATCGGCCAGCCCGATCAAAGGCGCCGGGCTTCCCGGATCAACTGCTAGCGCCGCTTCGAAACTGTCGGTTGCGGCTCCGATGTCGCCCCGCGCAATGGCTGAGCGGCCATCCTTGATCAGTGCCTCGACACGGGGATCAAGCGGGACTGAGCTTTTTGCGGTGCCCATGCTGCCGGTAACGCCGACGATCAGGGAGAGAGCAAGAGCAACGGGGGCGTAACGCATCAAGCACTCCTTGAGCCGGCGACCACTGCTGAATGAACCGGCTTGCATGACCGCTCAGTTAACACGGCGCACGATTGTTGCGAAGAAAAACCCGTCAGTGGCATCGCGGAGGGGTGTCAGACGCCAGCCATGGCCGTGCGCACAACCTGCAGGCAATGCGGGTAAGGCGTCATCCCACTCAGGATTGTCTTTCAGAAATGCCGAAATCCGGTCCGCACCCTCGGCATCGAGAAGCGAACAGACGACATAGGTCAGCCTGCCACCCGGACGCACCAATTTCGCACCGATGTCGAGAACATTGGCTTGCATCGCGTGGTACCGGGCCAATGCCTTGGCATCTAGCCGCCACCGCGCCTCAGGATTGCGTCGCCATGTTCCTGTGCCGGAACAGGGTGCGTCGATCATCACGGCATCCGCCCTGCCCGCCCAATCGGACAGTGCATCAAGTTCGCGTCCGGGATTGAGCAAGCGGGTCTCCACCAGAACCCCGGCACGCGAAGCGCGGTCTGGCAGACGCGACAGCCGCGCGCGATCAATGTCACACGCCAGCAGCGTGCCCCGATTGGCCATCGCCGCGCCAAGCGCCAGCGTCTTGCCGCCGGCCCCGGCGCACAAGTCGGCCACCGCCTCACCCGGCTGCACACCCAAGGCCATGCACGCAATCTGGCTGCCAGCATCCTGCACTTCGAACAGGCCGTCGGTAAATTCCGGCCAGCTTTCCGCTGCCATGCCCGAAGGGAAGCGCAGGCCATGTGGTGCGGCAACCAGATCACCGTGCATTGGCAACGATGCGCGCAATTCGTCGCGGTTCGTCTTCAGCGCGTTCGCGCGAATATCGAGTGGCGCCCGGCCCAGCAAAGCGGCCTGTTCGCGATCATCAAGACCCGAAGCCTTCATCTGCGTGACGAGCCACGCTGGCGCGACGCCGCCTTCCGCAATTGGTTCGCCCGCCTCTATCGGCGCAGGCCCATAGGTCGACCCGTCGAACAGCGCAGGCAAAGCGGCATCGCCCTGCGCCAGGCGCAGCATCGCCGCCCGGCCGCTTTGCGGCACGTCGCCACAGGCGCGAATCGCGTTCCACGCCAGATCACGAATTGCACGCCTGTCCTTCGAGCCAACGAAACGCCGGGCGCGGAACCAGTCCGCCGCAATCCGGTCAGCCGAAGCCCCTTGCCCCCGCGCTGCAGCGATCACCGCGTCAAGTATATCGATCGCCGCCTGTAAGCGCGCCGAGGGCGTCACCTTGGCGCTCTCATCCGACCTTGTAGTTCGGCGCCTCGCGCGTGATCGTCACGTCATGGACGTGGCTTTCGCGCAGGCCCGCGTTGGTGATGCGCACGAACTGCGCACGCTTGCGCAAGTCTTCGATGGTGGCGCTGCCGGTGTATCCCATCGCTGCCTTGATTCCGCCGACAAGCTGGTGGACCACGTCCTTGGCCGGGCCCTTGAACGGCACCTGACCTTCGATACCTTCGGGCACCAGCTTCATCTGGTCCTTGATGTCCTGCTGGAAATAGCGATCCGCACTGCCGCGCGCCATCGCACCCACCGAACCCATGCCGCGATAGGACTTGTAGGCCCGGCCCTGATAGAGGAACGTCTCGCCCGGCGCTTCCTCGGTGCCTGCCAGCATCGATCCGATCATTACCGTGCTTGCCCCTGCGGCAAGCGCCTTGGCCGCATCGCCCGAGGTCCGGAGACCGCCATCGGCGATCACCGGCACGCCCGACTTTTCGCCCTCCTCGGCGCATTCCATCACTGCCGTCAGCTGCGGCACGCCCACGCCCGCGACGATCCGCGTCGTGCAGATCGAGCCGGGCCCGATGCCGACCTTGATCCCATCGGCACCGGCACCGATCAGCGAGCGCGTCGCCTCGGCCGTTGCCACGTTACCAGCGATCACCTGCACCGAATTCGACAGCTTCTTGGCGGCCTCGACGGCGCGGGCGACGTCGCGGTTGTGGCCGTGCGCGGTATCGATGATCACCACGTCGCACTCCGCATCGATCAGCGCGCGGGTGCGTTCCAGCCCCTTTTCGCCGACGGTGGTCGCTGCGGCCACGCGCAAGCGGCCCGCCCCGTCCTTGGTCGCGTTAGGGAAGGTCACCGCTTTCTCGATGTCCTTGACCGTGATCAGGCCGATGCACTTGAACGCATCGTCGACCACCAGCAGCTTTTCGATCCGGCGCTGGTGCAGCAGGCGGCGCGCATCGTCGCCACTGGCACCCAGTTGCACGGTGGCTAGGTTCTCATGCGTCATAAGCTCGCGCACGGGCTGTGCTGGGTTATCGGCAAAGCGCACATCGCGGTTGGTCAGGATACCGACCAGCTTGCCCGAAGCCTCGACCACGGGAATACCGCTGATCTTGTTGGCGCGCATGATCGCGTTGGCCTCACCCAGCGTCGCGTCAGGCGAAATGGTGATCGGATTGACAACCATGCCGCTCTCGAAACGCTTGACCGCCCG
The DNA here is from genome assembly GCF_031846015.1 of Novosphingobium sp. MMS21-SN21R. Classification (GTDB taxonomy): domain Bacteria; phylum Pseudomonadota; class Alphaproteobacteria; order Sphingomonadales; family Sphingomonadaceae; genus Novosphingobium. The sequence continues at coordinate 2,005,276 of NZ_JAVRDU010000001.1, forward strand.
GACGGCGGCGCACTGTTCTTCGATGGACAGGTTGCGGTGAAGCACGCCGATGCCGCCGAGCTGCGCCATGACGATGGCCATGTCGGCCTCGGTCACGGTATCCATTGCCGAGGAAATGATCGGGATGTTGAGGCCGATGGTCTTGGTCAGCCGCGTGCGGGTATCGGCCTGCGAGGGGACCAGATCCGACTCGGCGGGACGCAGCAGCACGTCGTCGAATGTAAGGCCGAGAGGGATATCCATGATGCGTGCCACTTCCAAGTGTCCAGGGAGATTCGTGGCGGCCCATGTAAACAGGAAGGGCCGGTTCCGCTAGGGGGTTTGGCCGCGCATTTGTGGAGGCCCCGGATAGCGCTTCACATCGGCAAAGGCGCGGACCAGTTCGACCTGCAGCGCCACGTCATCGGCCATGCCTCCATAATCGATCTGCGGGCCTGCCTGATCACCCGGCCGGTGGTACGTATCCTCCATGAAGCGTTCGATCCGGTCCATGTCGCCGTAGCTGCTGCTGACCATGACGGCGGGCACATCGTGCTGCATCAGTATCCAGCTATCCTGACGCTTGATATAGGCGTTCGGCCCGTCGCCCGCCGCCAGCTTGCGCTTCATCCGGCGTGCCACATCGCCAATCAGCGGATCAAGCGGCGTCATGCCCTTGCCGACGATGCCGATCGGCCCGCCAGGCGGAACAAGCCCGGTGCTGTCGACATTGAACGCCGCCACGATCCTGTCGAGCTGGATCGGCGGATCCTCGGCAAAGGCGAGCGCGCCGAGCAGGCCCAGTTCCTCACCCGTCGTAGCAACGAAATAGACATCTCGGTCCATCTGCTTGCCCTTGGCCAGTTGCCTTGCCGCTTCGGTGACCACTGCGAGGCCGCTGGCATTATCAATCGCGCCGTTGCAGATCAGGTCCTCGGCGGGCGGCTCGGCACACCGGCCGAAATGATCCCAGTGCGCCATCATCAGCACCGCGCCCGCTCCCGGACTGCGGCCGGCGATGCGCCCGATCAGATTGTGAGTCTTGATCCGGGTTTCCCGACTGGTCGCCTCAAGCGTGCCGGTCACGCCCAGCAGATAAGGCGCAAAGGTTGGTGCAGATGCATCGGTGTGCAGCCGCTTCACTGACGGGTGGGCCGAGCCCGCAAGCAGAAGATCTGCGGTCTCCGGCGACAGGAAAGCTTCGATATCGTTGCCGATCTTGTCGCCCGATACCGCGTAGCCTGCGCGTTTTCGCCGCGCGATGACATCTTCGAGACTGCGCTCGCCATCGAGTACCGTCACGACAGCCAAGGCCCCCGCATCCAGCAAACGCCCTGCACGATCACCTGCAGCCGCCTTGTCGGCACCGCCAGGCAAGCTGTCGAGCATCACCGCAACGCGGCCGGCAAGTTCGGCCCTTGGCATCACTGCGCTCGCCGCCTGGCCGACGAACACCAGCGGTGCGTCCAGCGCAAGACTACGCAAGCCAGATGTCACCACGAACACGCTGTCAGTGGGCAAAACGATTTTCTTGCGCCCGCGCATGAAGCTGGCGCGCGACATCACCGGCTCGCGCTCAACCAGTTCAACCGGCGCAAACCAGGCGTTGCCGGGGTTGTTCGTCCCCGCTTCCATGCCGATGTCGAACCACTGCCGCGCGAGATAGCGTAGTGTTTTGGTTTCACCTTCGGTGCCAGGTTCGCGCCCGTCGAAATCGTCGCTCGCCAGCGTTTCGACATGGGCCTTGAGCGCGAGTTCGAGTTGCGTGGGCTTTCTTTGGGAAGGCTTTGCGGCGACAAGCAAGATGGCGCTGAAAGCCAGCGCTCCTGTTATCGCAACTCGCCAGCCCCCTGCACGCTTCATCGCCGCCCTCAAACGCCTCGTCGCAATCCCTTGCTCTCAAAAGCAGCAGTTATGCGCAAGTTCCCAATTGGGCTGGCCTGCATGAACAGGAGTTTACAAATGCGGCTGAAAAGCCACTATTCGGCGATCCAGCCCCCATCCATGTTGTAGTTCGCCCCGGTAATGTTCCGAGCCTCATGGCGGCACAGGAATAGCGCAAGCGCGGCAAGATCTTCGGGCTGGACGAATTCCTTGGTCGGCTGGCGCACCAGCATGACATCGTTGATGACCTGCTCGCGCGTCATGTTTCGCGCCTTCATCGTATCGGGGATCTGGTTTTCCACCAGCGGCGTCCAAACATAGCCGGGGCTGATACAGTTTGCGGTAACCCCGTTCGTGGCAAGTTCCAGTGCTATGGTCTTGGCAAGGCCGGTGAGGCCGTGCTTGGCCGAAACATAGGCCGCTTTGAACGGCGAGGCTGTCAGCGAGTGCGCCGAGGCGGTGAAGATGATTCGTCCCCAGCCATTGGCCTTCATCCCCGGAATGGCGAGACGGCAGGCGTCGAACGCCGATGTCAGGTTCAGCGCGATGATTGCATCCCACTTGTCGACCGGAAATTCATCGACCGGGGCAACATGCTGCATTCCTGCATTGTTGATCAGAATGTCGACCGTGCCGAATTCTGCCAGCGCTGCCGCCATCATGGCTTCGGTGCCTTCGCGCTTGGTCAGGTCAGCTGGCGCATAAATCGCGCGACCTCCGCTGGTTGTCGCCAGTTCCTTACACAACTTGGCAATCTCTTCTGGATCGCCAAAGCCATTGAGAACCACGTCGGCGCCTTCGGCAGCCAGCGCCCGCGCATAGGCAAGGCCAATGCCAGAGGTGGAGCCGGTCACAAGCGCGCACTTGCCCTTCAGGAACATTCTACTACTCCGGAGATTCTGGATACCATGATCCGGCTGGCATCGCGGTCCTCACCGCAGTTGTCCAGTAGGCAGTGCAAAAAGGGGGAAGGCCGATGCGGCTCGACGATTTCGACAGTTCCATCAACGTCGAGGACCAGCGCGGCGGCGGAGGCGGTCGCTTTCCCATGGGCGGCGGCGGCAAGCTTGGCTGCGGCTCGATTGTCATCGCCCTGATCGCGGCAGTGGTCTTCGGCGTCGATCCTGCACAAATGCTCGGTTCGCTTCAGCAGGGCCAGGTAAGTGCGCCGGTCGAGCAGCAAGGCGGCGCATCTGTGGCCGAAAGCTGTTCGGTCAACGAATTCAGCCGCGAAAGCTGCAATGCCATGTCGTCGCTCAACAAGACCTGGGAGCCGCTGTTCGCGCAGGCAAACATCGCGTTCAAGGCGCCCAAGCTGGTGTTCTATTCGCAAGCGGGGCAATCGGGGTGCGGTGCGGCGCAGAGTGCGATGGGGCCGTTCTACTGTCCGAGCGACTCCGGCATCTACATCGACACCGATTTTTACACTGAGATGGACAAGCAGATGGGGGCAGGCGGCGATTTCGCGCGGGTCTACGTGATGGCGCACGAATATGGCCACCACCTCCAGAACCTGCTGGGCACGTCGGATCAGGTGCGTCAGTTGCAGCAGCGCAGCCCAAGCCAGGCCAACCAGCTTTCGGTGCGCCTCGAGCTTCAGGCTGACTGTTACGCCGGCGTCTGGGCGGGCCGCAACCGTGATCGGATCGAGGCGGGCGATATCGAGGAAGGCATGACCGCCGCGCACCAGATTGGCGACGATACGCTGATGAAAGCCGCCGGTCGCCGGCCAGTCGAAGACGCCTTTACCCATGGCAGCGCGGCCCAGCGCATGCAATGGCTTCGCAAGGGACTGGAAACTGCGGACGAGGATCAGTGCGACACGTTCAAGGACATTTAATCGAAATGTCCGGAACCGAAGTGGTTGGTGATGCTTCTCTTCGCAAAAGGGGGCACATTATGACTTTCACCAAGGCTCTTCGGTTCGCGCTACTGCCTTGTACTTGTGCCATCGCCGTCCCTGCCAATGGGCAGACGGCGGTGTCGCAAGATCAGGTTACCGCTGGCGACGTCGTCACTTCGCCACTCACCGATCTGAACATCAAGAAGGATGAGGTTCCCGCCGTCCTCGTGACCGCGCGGGAAAAACCATATAGCCTCGGCGGCATGAGCCGATGCCCGGCCATTGCCTCGGAGATCGCACAGCTCGATGCGGTTCTGGGCGATGACATCGACATCGCGCGCGATGACGGAAACTCAACCATCAGAATGGGCAACGTGGCCAAGTCGCTCGTCAGTTCGCTGATCCCGTTCAGTGGGGTGATCCGCGAACTCAGCGGGGCCAATGGGCAGCAGCGCAAGTGGAATGAGGCGATCTACGCCGGCTCGGTCCGCCGCGCATTCCTCAAGGGCGTGGGCCAGCAACGCGGGTGCAAGTATCCTGCGCGCACCGCCAGCGCAAAGGACGCAGCGACGCTCTGGGCCAAGCGTGACGCTGCCGTTGCCGCAGAAAAAGACGCAAAGGAAAAACCCGAAAAGGCTGCTGACACCAAGCCGAAGGACACCAGGACGTCAGCAAAGGGTTCCAGGGGCAAGGCTGTCAAATACGAAGCCAAGCCAGTCGTCCAGCCTACAAACTGACTTAACCGTCGTTCCGCAACCGCTCGATTTCTGCATCAAGATCGCGGACAATTTCGAGGCGGATTGATTCCGACAGGCTCTTGTCCCCCGCGATTTCGGCACGCGCCTTGCGAATACCGTCGATTGCCTCGGCCATGGCATGCTTCTTGAAATCTCCCGGCGTTCCGCACATTCGGATGCGGACCCGGGTCAATTTCCCGTCATCCTGAGCTGATGTGTCGACATCGGACACGACCCTTTTGCCGTTGCAGTGCTCGTCACCTTCCTCTGTAACTACGTCGGTAACGTCCTCGCCGTTTTCGTTCATAACAATCACGCGTTGCTTCATCACGCGGCGGTCGTGACTGGAAACCGGCGGTACGGGTGGCACGGGCGGAATGCGTGCTTCTGCAGATACAATGCGTTGCTCGATTTCGGCATCGCTCAAGGCACGGTCTGTCTGAAAGACGAAAGTCTTGCCATCGCGCGTAATGGTTCGGACATAATTCTTGCCGTCATCGCCGCCGTGCCGCTCAACGATGACGATCTGCTGGCCCAGTTCGGGGGGAGCCGGAGGTGCCGGGGGAGAAGGTGGCACAGGCGGAGCGGGGGGCGGCAGAATGTCAGCCGCGCCGTAAGCCACCGAACCTGCGGTCAGCGCCAGCACAACACCTGACAGCAAGGCAAATTTCGCGCGGTTGGTCCTGATCATCGAACAAGCTCCCGTTCGGGGCAAAGCTCGCCCCAAATGCATTGCGCCGGGATACACAGATCCCGGCGCAAGCAATTCAGGCGTTCGACAAACGGCTGGCCCTGCTGGACCAACGTCAGGCAATCAGTACACGCGCTTCTTGGGCTTGATGTACTCGACGTCGTCGGTCAGCGTGTATTCGTGGACCGGGCGGTAGTCGAGCTTGACCTCGCCGCCCTTGCCGCCCCAACCATTGAACCAGGCTGCGGTGTGCTTCATCCACTCCGCATCGTTGCGATCGGGGAAATCCTCGTGCGCGTGGGCGCCGCGGCTTTCCTTGCGGTTGTAGGCCGAATGCATCGTGACCGAGGCCTGGCTGATCAGGTTGTCGAGTTCGAGCGTTTCTACCAGATCCGAGTTCCAGATCAGCGAACGGTCCGAAACGTTGATGTCCTGCATGCGCTCGTAGGTCGCTGCCAGCTTGACCTTGCCTTCAGCCATCAGTTCGTCAGTGCGGAACACCGCTGCATGGGCCGACATCGTGCGCTGCATTTCGATGCGCACTTCTGCGGTGGGCGAACCGCCCTTGGCATGGCGGAAATGATCGAGCCGGCCAAGTGCCATGTCGGCGCTGTCCTTGGGCAGCGCGTTGTGCGACGTGCCCGGCTTGATCAGTTCCTTGAGGCGCAGGCCGGTTGCACGGCCGAACACGACAAGGTCGATCAGCGAGTTCGAGCCAAGGCGGTTTGCGCCATGGACAGAAACACAGGCGGCTTCACCCACCGCGAACAGGCCGGGGATGATCGTTTCCGGATTGCCATCGGCACCGATTGTCACGACTTCCCCGTGATAATTGCAGGGAATGCCGCCCATGTTGTAGTGCACGGTCGGCACCACTGGCAGCGGCTGGCGGGTCAAATCGACACCGGCAAAGATCTTGCCGCTCTCGGTGATGCCCGGAAGGCGTTCGGCCAGCACCTTCTGGTCGATGTGATCCAGATGCAGATAGATGTGGTCCTTGTGCGGGCCTACGCCGCGACCTTCCCGGATTTCCAGCGCCATCGAACGCGAAACCACGTCACGCGAGGCGAGATCCTTGGCCGATGGAGCATAGCGCTCCATAAAGCGCTCGCCCTCGGAGTTGGTCAGATAACCACCCTCGCCGCGAGCGCCTTCGGTAATGAGGACGCCAGCACCATAGATGCCGGTGGGGTGGAACTGCACGAATTCCATGTCCTGCAGCGGCAGGCCAGCGCGCAGCACCATGCCGCCGCCGTCACCGGTGCATGTATGAGCCGAGGTCGCAGTGAAGTACGAACGACCGTAGCCGCCGGTTGCCAGCACGACAGCGTGGCTGCGGAAACGGTGGATCGAACCGTCGTCCATGCACAGCGCGATCACGCCGCGGCACTGGCCATTCTCCATGATCAGGTCGATGGCGAAATATTCGATGAAGAAGTCTGCATCGTACTTCAGGCTCTGCTGATAGAGCGCGTGAAGCATGGCGTGGCCGGTGCGGTCAGCCGCAGCACAGGTACGCTGAACCGGCGGTCCTTCGCCCATGTTCTGCATATGACCGCCGAACGGACGCTGGTAGATCGTGCCTTCGGCGTTACGGCTGAACGGAACGCCAGCGTGTTCAAGTTCATAGACCGCTGCTGGTGCTTCGCGCACCATGTATTCGATCGCATCCTGATCGCCCAGCCAGTCCGATCCCTTGACGGTATCGTACATGTGCCAGGTCCAGTGATCCGGGCTGTTGTTGCCAAGCGAAGCGGCGATGCCGCCCTGTGCTGCAACGGTGTGGCTGCGGGTCGGAAAGACCTTGGTGATGCAGGCAGTACGCAGGCCAGCCTGTGCCGAACCCATGGTGGCGCGAAGACCCGATCCGCCAGCGCCTACGACGACGGTGTCGTAAGTGTGGTCAATGATCTTGTAGGCGGGCTGATTGGAAGTGGAAGCCATGACTTACGCGCCCCCAAGCGCAATGCGCAGAACCGAGAGGATACCGAACGCGGCAGCCGCGAAAGGCACGATATTGACCAGCAGCCAAGCAGCAATCTTGCCGCCTTCGCCGTGGATATAATCTTCGAGCATGACCTGAATACCCATGCGCGCATGGGTGAAGGTGTTGATCATGATCAGGATCAGCGCAATCGACGGCAGCGGCCGTGCGACCCAGCCACGCACAGTAGCGTAGCCATAGTCCGGCAGCAGCGCGAGGCTGACAATCAGGAACGAAATCAGGACGAGATTGCCGACCGCCGTCAGACGCGAGGTCAGCCAATGGTGCGTGCCGTGATGGCTGGAGCCGAGGCCCCGCACGCGGCCGATTGAGGTGCCATTACCCATTAGGTCTTGCCTCTCTTATTATGCCAAATCCCGCCGGCGCTCAGCGCAGCAGCAGGAAGGCCCACAACAGGACGGTGGCAATCACCGAAAAGACGATGGTCAGGACCGACCAGCGCGCGTTGGTTTCCAGTTCGTAACCCGCACCGACATCGAGGATGAGGTGACGAATGCCGGTTGCGGCGTGCTGGAAGAATGCCCAGGTCAGCCCGACCAGAACAACCTTGCCGAGGAACGCGGTTGCTGCCTGAAGCCCGCCACCCGCACCCGTCCAGGTGTAGTCGAGGAAAGACCGATAGCTTTCCGGACCGCTTGCCAATGCACCGATCCACCACAGCAGCAGACCCAGGCCTGCAAAGGCCAGACCGTTGCCGGTGACACGGTGGAGGATCGAGACCAGCATGGCCGGGCCCCAGCGCCAGATCTGGAGATGCGGCGAGATCGGCCGTGCTTTGCGCGCCTGCGCCATGAACAAACCCCCTTGAAGTCATCATGGATCGCGGAATTGACCGCGACCGGAGTGCGATTCGTATTAGTCGAATTGATCAACCGTGCAAGCGCGCGGGAGATGTAAAAAAGGACAGCCCGTTGCGCACGCCTGCAAGCGCCCCTAGACAGCGCCCATGACCTTTCGTCCAGCCCTGAAATTCGCAATCGGCGCTTTGGCGCTCACTACCGCCTGCACAGCCCCCGCCGCACCCGAAGCAAAAAGCGCGCCCCCCGTCGCTGCGGACCCGGCAGCAGGGCAGCGTTTCGTCGAGCAGTGCAAAGGCAAGGAGAGCTTTGACGACCCTGCCCCGCCGGTGAGGATATTCGCCAATGTCTGGTATGTTGGCACCTGCGAAGTCACCGTTCTGCTCCTGACTTCGCCCAAGGGACACGTGCTGGTCGATGCGGCGACCGAAACTGCCGCGCCGCAAATCGTTGCGAATATCCGCTCCGCCGGGTTTGATCCAAAAGATGTGCGCTGGATCGTGTCGAGCCACGAACACTTCGACCACGTTGGCGGCCTTGCCCTGTTAAAGCGCGCAACCGGTGCGAAAGTCGTTGCGCGCGCCGAGGCCGCAGCAAGCCTGCGCAGCGGCAAGGTCAGCCCGGCAGACCCGCAGTTTCAGGAAATTCACGGCTTCTCGCCGGTCAAGCCCGACAAGGTAATGAATGCGGGCAAGATATTGCGCGCCGGACCGTTGCGCCTGACCATGATTGCCACGCCCGGGCACACCGAAGGATCGACAAGCTGGTCGTGGACAAGCTGCGAAGGCGCAGACTGCCGGAAATTCACGTATCTCGACAGCATTTCCGCGCTCCCGCTGGGCACATACCGGTTTGCCGATCATCCTGACCGCGTCGCGATGTTCCGCGAGACCTTCGACATGATCGACAAGATGGACTGCGGCATCGTGCTCACCCCACACCCGTCCGTCAGCGCCATGGGCCAGCGTATGTCTGGCACCGAGCCACTCATGGAGGCCGAGGATTGCCGCGTGATCGTGAAGTCTGCGCGCGCGCGCCTCGATACGGCGCTGCTGCCATGAGCTGGAAAGTCACCACATTTGCCCCGCGCGACATCGTGCAGGCCGCGCTCATCGCGCATGAGGATGCGTGGGACTGGGATCACGCCATCGTGATTGCCGGAAGCGAGATTGCCGAAGACAAACCCGACGACTGGCAGCTTGAAGCATGGATGGATCGCAAGCCCACCAAGGCTGACCGCACCGCGATTGCGGCCCTTTTCACATCAGGCGCGCCGAAGCTGATCGTTGAAGAGCTGCCCGACGAGGATTGGGTCACTCTCAGCCAGCAAGGCGTCGAGCCGATCCGTGAGGGCGTGTTTTACGTCCATACCCCGCAATACCCGCCGCTGCGCGAACCGGGTGTCCATGATTTCGTGATTCCGGCCAGCCAGGCTTTCGGCACCGGACAGCACGCCACGACTGCCGGTTGCCTCGCGATGCTCACCCATATGAGGCGGCAGGGCGTGTGCGTGCGCAATCTGGCCGACATCGGCACCGGCACCGGGCTGCTGGGCTTTGCGGGCCTGCGCCTCTGGCCCGCTGCCCGCGCGGTAGCAAGCGATATCGATGCCGTGTGCGGTCCGGTTGTGGCAGAGAATGCCGACAACAATGGCGTATCGCTTGGTGATGGCGCAGGCCGCATGGCAATGGTGATCGCTGCCGGAATGGACCATCCCGTCCTGCAGGCGGCGGGGCCATACGACCTCCTGATAGCAAATATCCTTGCCGGTCCGCTGGTCGAACTGGCACCCGAGTTTGCCCGCGCGGTGGTGCCGGGTGGAAGCGTTCTGCTGGCAGGGCTGCTCGAAACGCAGGAACCCGCGGTGCGCGCAGCCTATCGCATGGCCGGATTCAGGCTGGCCGCACGCATGGTGCGCGGGGACTGGTCTATCCTGTGGCTTAGGCGGCGAGCGTATCGCGAAGCAAGCCGAGCGCGGCGGCGGTAAAAGCCTGCATATTGGCAAGCCGGTCGTTGCTGCCGGTCTGGACGAAGCGTGCGGCGGTGATACCGTCCGGGCCAGCCACGGCCACTGCGCTGGTGCCTGACGCCACGCCGAGCGGGTGGACGGTTCCTCCGCCTGCCGCGCCAGTTTCTGCAATGCCCCAGTCAGCGCCGTAGCGTTTCCGGATCAATTCGGCCTGCGCGATTGCATAAGATTCGGTCGCCGACGTGTGGCCTCGCAAGGATCCGGGTGGGTGCCCAAGTGTGATCCGGCGACCTTTCAGCGTGTAAATCACCCCGCCACCAAGATAGAATGCCGAAGCCCCGGGCATCGCCAGCAGGCTGGCCGATATCAAGCCACCAGTCGCGCCATCGGCCACCGCGATGGTCTGGCCTCGCTGCTTGAGCATTTCGCCTGCTTCGGCAGCAACGGCGACCAAGTCTTCCAACGTCATTCTGCGTTCCTGACAATTTCCGCCCAAGCCGCTTCATCGATCACCTCGATGCCGAGGGCTGCTGCCTGTTTGAGCTTCGTGCCTGCTCCTGGCCCTGCCACAACCAGCCCCGTCTTGGCTGAAACAGACCCGGCGGCGCGCGCGCCCAAGGCCTCAGCCTGTGCCTTGGCCTCGTCGCGGCTCATCGTCTCTAGTTTGCCTGTGAACACCACGATCTTGCCGGCAACGGCGCTGGCCTTAGTCTCGACGATGTAACGCGGCGGCGAAACTTCGGAGAGCAGGTCTTCCCAAACCTCGACATTGTGCGGTTCGTGGAAGAAATCGCCCAAGGCTTCAACCACGACTGGCCCGACACCGTCGATGGACAGCAGATCGGCGCGGGCTTCTGTAATGCCATCAACCCCAACCCCGTTTGTGTCGGGCGCCGCCGACACACCATCGCCGGTCGTCTCGACTTCGCTCGATGCGAACGGAGGCTGGAGTGATTGACCATGTGCAACCTCTGCCGCTGCGCGCAGTGCCGGCAAAGTCACAAAACGTTTCATCAGATCACGCGCTGTCACCGCGCCGACATGGCGGATACCAAGACCGAATAGCAGCCGGGCGGCGTCTGGTTCACGCTTGGCCTCGATCGCTGCCAAGAGGTTGTCTACAGACTTGTCCTTCCAGCCTTCACGCCCGACGATATCAGCCCGGCGCTTGCGCAGGCGGAAAATGTCGGCAGGGCTTTCCAACCAGCCAAGCTGGTAGAACTCCACAATTGTCTTCTCACCCAAGCCCTCGATGTCGAGCGCTGGCCTGCCGACGAAGTGTTTGAGCCGTTCGACGCGCTGGGCAGGGCAGACCAGGCCGGCGGTGCAACGAACGTCGACTTCGCCCTCCTCGGCAACAGCTTCAGACTGGCATTCCGGGCAATGGTCGGGGAAGTGATAAGGTTCGCGCGGCTCGTCACGCGTGAGGTTTTCGACGATTTGCGGGATCACATCACCCGCACGCTGAATCACGACACGATCACCGATCCGGACGCCAAGACGGCCGATCTCGTCGCGGTTGTGCAGGGTGACGTTGGTGACGGTAACGCCGCCAACCAGCACCGGCCTGAGCCGCCCGACCGGCGTCAGCTTGCCAGTGCGGCCGACTTGTATGTCGATGGCTTCGAGCGTGGTTTCTGCGCGTTCAGCAGGAAACTTGTGTGCCATGCCCCAGCGCGGCGCCTTGGCAACGAAGCCTAAACGCTCCTGCCAATCGAGCCGATCAACTTTATAGACGACGCCATCGATGTCGTAAGGCAGCGTCGGGCGTATCTGGCCAATGCTGCGATAATGGGCCAGCAGGTCTTCAGTCGAAGTGCAGCGCACCAGCAGCGGCGAGACCGGCACGCCCCAGCGCGCGATCTTCTGCATCATCTCGAACTGCGTCGCTGCGGGCACTTCGGTGGCCGCACCCCAGCCATGCGCGAGGAAGCGCAAGGGGCGGCTGGCGGTGACGGTCGCGTCCTTCTGGCGCAACGATCCGGCGGCGGCATTGCGCGGATTGGCGAAAAGCTTGTCGCCCTTTGCCTCCTGGGCATCATTGAGCGCGAGGAAGTCGGCCTTGGCCATATAGACCTCGCCACGAATTTCGAAGACCGCAGGAATGTCGAACAGGCCCTCGCCTTTCAACTCCTGCGGAACATCTGCGATGTGCGCGACATTGGCGGTGACGTCCTCGCCCACCTGACCGTCGCCGCGCGTGGCGGCGCGAACCAGCTTGCCGTTCTCGTAGCGCAGCGAACAGGACAGCCCATCGATCTTGTCCTCGGCAGTCATCGCCACTTCGGCATCGTCGGGCAGCGCAAGGAAGCGCCGAACGCGGGCGACGAATTCGGCCACTTCCTCGTCGGTGAACGCATTGTCGAGGCTCATCATGCGAACCTCGTGCGCCACCTTGCGCAAGGGTGATGACGCGACTTCATGCCCGACCAGCGCGCTCGGGCTGTCAGGCCGGATCAGATGCGGGAACGCCGCTTCAAGCTCGGCATTGCGGCGGACTAGCGCGTCATATTCAGCGTCCGACACTTCAGGCGCATCCTCGGCATGATACAACCGGTTGTGCTTCGCGATCTGCCGCGCGAGCCGCATCAGTTCGTTGGCAGCCTCGGCTTCGTTGATTTCCGCGTTCAACGCTTGCCCCCTGCCCGCTCGACCTCGGCCCTTGCGCCGAACCCGGCGATGATCGGGCGGGCTTTGCGGATGGCTTCCTGCACTTGTGGCAGGCCGAGGCTGGCCTTGTGCGAGGCTTCGTCCGTCCATACTTCGGTGATCCAGATCGCGTTCTCGTCCGCCTTGTCCCGCCAGATTTCGTAGGAAAGATTGCCGGGCATGGCGGCGCTACCTTCGGTGAGGTAGCCGATCAGCTCATCGCGCTTGCCGGGGGCGGACATCATCTGGCCGATGATCGCATAGACCTGAGCGGGATCGACTTCTTCCATCGTGTGGCCTTTCGAGGCGAGCAGCAGCGCGGCGGCGGTGCTGCCGACAAAGGTTCGGCGGTTCAGGATCATGCCTGTTCGAGCAGGCGGTCTGCCTGTGCGCGGGCTTCGGCGGTGACTTCGGCGCCCGAAAGCATCCGGGCGATCTCTTCCTTGCGCGAAGCCGCATCAAGCAGGCCGACCGAGGTGCGCGTGACCGTGCCTTGCGAGGACTTGGCGATCATGTAGTGCCGGTCCCCGCGCGCGGCGACTTGCGGGCTGTGGGTTACAGCAAGAAGTTGCCCGCCCGAAGCAAGCCGTGCGAGGCGTTCACCGATGGCGCTTGCGACCGCTCCGCCGACGCCCCGGTCAATCTCGTCGAAGATGATCGTGGCGGCCCCGCCCTCTTCCGCCAACGCCACCTTGAGCGCGAGGATGAAACGCGAGAGTTCGCCGCCAGACGCGATCTTGCCCAAGGGCGCGAAATCGGCGCCGGGATTGGTCGAGATCAGGAATTCGACCGCGTCCATCCCGCCAGCGCCCCAGCGATCATCGGGTAGTCGCAGAACGGCTGTGTGGAACTTGGCCGAATCGAGCTTTAGCGGCGCGAGTTCGGCGGCGACCGCCTTGTCGAGACGGCGGGCGGCTTCGGCACGAGCGACCGAAAGCGTTTCGGCCTTTGCCTGATAATCGAGTGCCGCTTCACGTGCGTTGCGCTCAAGCGTACCGATCTGCGCCTCGCCGCCTTCGATGGCGTCGAGCGCTTCGCGCATTGCGAGCATCTTGCGCGGTAGTTCTTCAACTGTGCAATTGTGTTTGCGGGCGGCGGCGCGAAGTTCGAACAGGCGCGTCTCGATGCGGTCGAGCATAGCCGGATCGTGGGCGAGCAGTTCAGCGGCCCGGCCTAGTTTATCCTCGGCCTCCCCCGCTTCAATCACGGCACGGTCAAGCGCTTCCAGCGCTTCGGCTAGCATCGGATGCTCCCCAGCGATCCTGTCTAGCCGGCGGGCTGCACTACGCAAGCCAGCGAGCGCGGAGTCCGAGCCCTCCCACAGCTTCTGCAATTCCACGAGGTCGCCCGAAAGCCGCTCACCCTTCTGCATGTCGGCGCGCTGGCCTGCAAGCTCGTCTTCCTCGCCTGGTTCAGGTGCGAGCGCCGCGAGTTCTGTAAGGTGGGCGAGCAGCAGGTCCTGATCCTCTGCTGCCTTGTTCACCGCCGCGCGAGCTTGTGACAGCGCATCCTCAGCCTTGCGCCACTTGCCCCACGCCTGTTCGACGGCGGAAACATCACCACCGGCATAGCGATCGAGCAGAGCGCGGTGGCCGCGCGCATTGACGAGGCCACGATCGTCGTGCTGACCGTGCAGCTCGACGAGGTTGCGGGCGATTTCGCGCAGCAACGCCACGCCAACAGGCTGATCGTTGATGAAAGCCTTCGACCCTCCATCAGCCTTGAGGCGGCGCTTGACGATCAGCGGTTCGCCCGGCTCGACATCAACTTCTGCATCGCCAAGGGTCGCGCGAATGGGGGCAGGCAAACGGTCAAACTCAAATGTCGCGGTCACGCTCGCCTGATCCTCGCCGCTCCGCACCAGGCCGCTGTCAGCGCGATCACCCAGTACAAGGCCCAGCGCATCAAGCAGGATCGACTTGCCCGCGCCGGTCTCACCGGTCAGCACGCCAAGGCCGCTGCCGAACGAAAGGTCCAGTGCTTCGATGAGCACGACGTTGCGGATCGACAGGCTGGTTAGCATCGCGTTCGATTCTCTAGCGCCTTGTGCGGCGTTCGTCACCAACGTTCCCCACTTGTTTCATCCGCGTGACAGGCTGCCACACGCACGCAACGCGAATCCGCCATTGCTCCCGGAACTGGAGAAAGGTGCGCTTCATGGCTATTCGCGCGAAATGGGACAGTTCATCGTCCTTCAAGTCCTCCTCGGAACTGCTTTCGTCCATACCAGCCTGGCTCGACATGCCTGAACCGCGCGGGTTCCGGCCGAAGCGAAAGCTGCGGACCGTGTTCATTTCCGACGTGCACCTCGGCACCCGGGGCTGCAACGCTGCGTTATTGCTCGATTTCCTGGCCTCAATCGAATGCGAGACGCTTTATCTGGTCGGCGACATCGTTGACGGCTGGCGGCTGCGCAAGGGCTGGTACTGGCCAGACGAGCACAACGAAGTGGTCCGCCGCGTGCTCAAGATGGCACACCGCGGCACCCGGGTGATACTGATTGCGGGCAATCACGACGAGATGCTGCGCCCTTATGCCGGCATGAGCTTCGGCGGCGTGGAACTTGAACTCGAAGCCATTCACGAAACCGCAGACGGCCGCCGCCTGCTGGTCACCCATGGCGACGGCTTCGATGGTGTGGTGCTCTATGCCCGTTGGCTCGCTTTCGCTGGGGACAAGGCCTATTCGCTGCTTCTGCGCGCGAACGGTTGGTTCAACGTGGTGCGACGCCACCTCAAGATGCCGTATTGGTCACTTTCCGCTTATCTCAAGAAGCGCGTGAAGAACGCGGTGCAGTTCGTCTGCGACTTCGAGGAAGCCGTGGCGCACGCCGCACGTGACATGGGCGTGGACGGGGTCGTCTGCGGCCACATCCACTGCGCCGAAATCCGCCAGATCGGCGACGTGACCTACTACAACGACGGCGACTGGGTCGAAAGCTGCACCGCACTGGTCGAGGAGCGCGACGGTTCGATGTCGATAATCGATTGGGCCGAGGAAACCCGCCGTGCCGCTGCGGTCAAGGCCGCGCTTGCCCCGATCCCAGCGCTCGAAGAGGAACTCGTATGAGAATCGCGATCTGTACCGATGCCTGGCATCCGCAGGTAAATGGCGTCGTCCGCACATTGGCCGCCACGGTCGACCGTTTGATCGGGCGAGGCCACGAAGTCGAACTGATCACCCCCAGCCAGTTCCGCACCATGCCGCTGCCTGGCTATAGTGAAATCCGGCTCGCCATGGCTCCGCGCTTCGGCACGCGCCGCACGCTCGCGGACTTCGCCCCTGATCTTGTGCACATCGCCACCGAAGGCCCGATTGGCTGGAGCGCGCGGAGCTGGTGCAAGGCGAACGACGTGCCCTTCACCAGTGCCTTCCACACCCGTTTCCCCGAATATGCTGCCGCGCGGACTGGCCTCAAGCCCGAACGCTTCTGGCCACTGATGCGCAGGTTCCACAAGGCGAGCCGCGCCGTGCTGGTTTCAACGCCTACGATGGCGAGTGAATTGGCAGCACAGGGCATCACTCAAACCCGCTTGTGGACGCGCGGCATTGACCGCGAATTGTTCCGTCCCGGCCAAGCTTCCTTGCCCGAACTCTCCGACCTCCCCGGCCCTGTCCTGCTCAGCGTGGGCCGGGTGGCGATTGAGAAAAACCTCACCGCGTTTCTCGACACCGAAATCGAGGGCACCAAGGTTGTGGTCGGCGACGGCCCTGACCTTACCCGCCTGAAGGCGCGCTATCCGAACGTCGTTTTCATGGGTGCACTGCACGGCGAAGCGCTTGCCCGGGCTTATTGCTCGGCAGACGTCTTTGTTTTCCCGAGCCGGACCGACACGTTCGGCCTTGTGATGATCGAAGCGCTGGCCTGCGGCGTCCCGGTCGCCGGTTTTCCCGTTCCGGGACCTCTCGACATCATCGGTCGGCACGGTCGTGGCCCGGCGTCCGATTTGCCGATGCAGATTGGGGCGCTGGACGAGGATCTGGGCCTTGCCATCGCCAAAGCCCTGCGCTGCGACCGATTGGGCGCGGCCGTTCATGGTGCGTCATTCAACTGGGAACGCGCAACCGACCAGTTCGTCGCGGCAGTGGGCGAAGCGGTAACACCTGTGCGGTTGCACGAAATGGCCTGATCGGCATTCTGCCTGATCATGCAGAACGAATATGCCGGCAAGCCAAAGCGGCCTGCCGGCATATTTCATTTACGCCAGATCACGCACCTTGGCTTCCCGCGCCCAGTGTCGGACGGGGCCTACGGACAGCAATTGGTCGTTCGGGACGACGCCTTCGTCCGGCTCGACGCCTGCCTTTTCGAGAATGACCTTGGTGCCGGGGCAATGGGCGATGGTCTTGCAGTGACCATAGGCATCCATGAACCACTGCACCGCTGAACCTTGTGTCGCCAGTTTGGCCGCTGCATCTGGCATGAGGACTGAGGCTACCGCGTCGAACAGCACCGAAGGCGAACCGTCGAGCTTCCCATCGGCCTTGAGTGTGCCGCCCTTGACCGGGATGCCGCCAACTTTTGGCGCAACAAGGAAGACCGAACCACCTGCATCCTCGACTCCCTTCCTGAGCTTGTCGATCGCCGCCTTGTCCGAACCTTCGGCAAAGAGAATGCCCACCTTCCGGCCCTCAAAGGTTTTCATCGCCTGCTTCTGGATCGAAAGTGCGTCAGATGTGCCGAGATCCACCGGCTCGCGGGCTGCTGATGCTCGTTCGGGCAGTTTCATCGCCAAGCCGTCCGCGACCCGGGCTGCGAGATCTTCATCAATGTTGCACAACCGCGAAAGCACGCGGCTGCGGACATGTTCAAGCGTTACCTTGGAAAGCTCGAACACAAGCGCCGAGGCAATATGTGCCTGTTCGTTTTCCGTCTGCGAAAGATAGAACATCGTCGCCTGACTGTAGTGATCCGCGAACAGCTCGGGCCGTACACGGACCTTTTCGGTCGGGTCGTTCCGTTCGGCATTTTCGACGAAGCTGCTGAAACCTTCTGCGGGTGCAGCGCGCGGCCCCGAATCTTCGCCCGCTTCATCGAGGGAGTTGGGCTCGTAATTCGCTCGTCCGGTGGGGACCAGCGTCTGCATCAGGCCGTCGCGCTGCATGTTGTGGAACGGGCATTTTGGCGCGTTGATCGGGATCTGGTGGAAGTTGGTCGTGCCAAGCCGCGACTTCTGCGTGTCGAGATAAGAGAAAAGGCGGCCCTGCAGCAGCGGATCATTGCTGAAGTCGATGCCGGGAATGACGTTGGTGGGCAGAAATGCGACCTGCTCGGTCTCGGCGAAGAAGTTGTCGACGTTGCGATTGAGCGTCATCCGCCCGACGATTTCGACCGGAATCACCTCTTCCGGAATGAGCTTGGTGGCATCAAGCACGTCGTAGGGCTGCTTTGCCGCCCATGCCTCGTCGAACACCTGCACGCCAAGATCCCAAGCAGGGAAGTTGCCTGATTCGATGGCTTCAAACAGGTCGCGGCGGTGGAAATCAGGATCGGCACCGGCGATCTTGACCGCTTCGTCCCAAACTAGCGATTCGATGCCCAGCACCGGCTTCCAATGAAACTTGACGAACTTGCCCTTACCGTCCGCATTGACGAGACGGAATGTGTGCACCCCGAAGCCTTCCATGTGCCGCAAGGTGCGCGGAATGGTACGGTCCGACATCGCCCACATGATCATATGCATGGCTTCAGGCATCAGGCCAATGAAGTCCCAGAAAGTGTCGTGTGCGCTGGCAGCCTGCGGATATCCGCGATCGGCTTCCATCTTCACCGAATGGATCAGGTCAGGGAACTTGATGGCGTCCTGAATGAAGAACACCGGAATGTTGTTGCCGACAAGGTCCCAGTTGCCATCCTGCGTATAGAATTTGACTGCGAACCCGCGGACGTCGCGCGGGGTGTCGTTCGATCCTGCGCCGCCAGCGACTGTTGAGAATCGCACGAACACGGGACAAGTCGCGCCAGCCTCCTGCAGAATGCCGGCCTTGGTCAGTTCCGGAATGGGATTGGTGCACTCGAACACACCATGCGCGCCAGAACCGCGCGCATGGACAATCCGCTCGGGAATGCGCTCATGGTCGAAGTGGAAGATCTTCTCCCGCAGGATGAAATCTTCCAGCAGCGTTGGACCGCGCGAACCGGCCTTGAGGCTGTTCTGGTTGTCGGCGATGATGTGCCCGAAATTGTCGGTCAGCGCAGCGGGGCCGTCGCCCCCCTCGGCGGCGATATCCTGATGAGTTTCACCGCCTGCGCCCTGGCTCGTATCGAAAGCGAAAATGCCTTCGCCGGGCTGGTGATCGTGCAGGGTGTTATCGATTGCGGGGGTGTGTTTCGGGGGTGTCATCGCGCTCTCCGGATGGGCCGGCAGAACTCCGCCGACCACGGGGTCGGCCATCAACGGCAGGAAGCGGACAGGGTTCCGAGCGAGGCACATCAATATGCGTCACAAACCAAAAAGGCGCCTCCCACGTTGGGAAGCGCCCTTTCGAACAGCTCAAACTCAGGTTTAGATGGCCTGCGTGCCTGGCGCGTACTTTTCCATCAATTCGAATGACCGCTTGTACCACTCGCTGCCGGGATAGTTCGTGCCAAGCACTGCCGCGGCCTTCTGCGCTTCGACCGGGAGCCCGAGCGAGAGATAGCTCTCGACCAGACGATAGAGCGCCTCGGGCGTGTGGCTGGTAGTCTGGAACTTCTCTGCGACCGTGCGGAAGCGCATCGTGCCAGCAAGCCACTTGCCGCTGCGCTGGTACATCCGCCCGATTTCCATCTCCTTGCCTGCAAGGTGATCATTGATCAGATCGATCTTGAGGCGTGCGTCGGCGGCGTAATCCGTGTTGGGGTAGCGACGGACCAGTTCGTTCATCGCGGTCAGTGCCTGTTGCGTGATCTTCTGGTCACGCGTTACGTCGCTGATCTGTTCGTAATAGCACAGCGCGACGAGATAATAGGCATAAGGCGCGTCCTTGTTGCCCGGGTGGATCGACAGGAAGCGTTGCGCCGACTGGACCGACTTGGAATAATCGCGCGCCGCATAATAGCTGAATGCGCTCATCAACTGGGCGCGGCGAGCCCAGGGCGAATAGGGGTGCTGACGCTCAACTTCATCGAACAGTGCAGCGGCTTGCTTGGCGTCGCCACGATCAAGCCGGTCCTTTGCAGCGGCATAGAGCGTATCCACATCGCGGGCGACGTAGGCGACGTCCTTCTTGCCCTTGCTACCCGCACAGCCGGCGGTGACGCCCATGGCGACGGTAGCGGCTGCAAGGACGGCGAGGCGCATCGGGCGGCGCATGGATTGAAGCGTCATGCCGACCCTATAGACAGCAGGTTCCTGAACGCCAAGTGAAGGTTGCAGGGTTTCACACTTCGGCAAAGGGAGCCTCGACCGAGATAGGATCGGCAAGCGTGATGCGGTCGAGAATTGCGGCTGTATCGTCACGCAACTGGAGCATCAGGCCACGCAAGCGGCATTCTGCTTCCGGCAGGCAGTTGTTGCAGTGTTCGTGTGCGTTGCGGCTGGCGCAAGGGACCAGCGCGAGGCTGCCGCGCGTGAGGCGGATAATGTCGCCATAACGGATATCGACGGGCGCCAGGGCCAGTTCGTATCCGCCATCTCGGCCGCGATGAGAAACCACAATGCCTTCGCGCGCCATTTCAGACAGGATGACGGTCAGAAACTTGCGCGGGATGTTCTGCGCCTCGGCAATAGCATCGAGCCTGACCGCGCCCTGGCCCCAGGTATCGGCCAGATGTTGCAGGGCACGGATCGTATATCGCGTCTTTTGCGAGAGCATGGCAAACAGTTGAACGCTGCTGCGCGAATGTCAACGCGCCGGGTAGAATTACTTGTTCAGGAGTCGAGGCTCTGCCTGCTTAGCGAGTCACGCCCACCTCGAATGAGCGTAGACGTGACGCGCAAGGCCACTCAGTGCTTGCTTTCGGCTCCTACTTCCCGCTGACGACCATGCTCTCGACGAAGTCGAGCCTTGCGCTGTAAGGGTCATCGACATGGTTTGCGCCATTGGCGCCAATCACCATGACCTTTGTATCAACCTCCGATGCTGCAGGCCAAGCAGCGCCAGGCTTACCTGTCTTGGCAAATTCCACCCACAACTTGTGCGTGGCTGTCGCTACGGCGCTTTCACCCTTGACCATCGCGGGGTGCGTCCGTGCAGGAACCGTGTCGAAGACGTAGGGCAGTTCGCTGGCGTGTGGTGCGCCGCCCATGGCCGCGAGCGGTTCCGGATGGGCATAGGCGAAGCGGTAGAGGTATGCAGTCTGGCCCCGTTTCGCCAAGGCGCGGGCGACAGCGCGGGCAGGCTCGATGAACATGCGATCTGCAGTGGTCATCGTGCCAACGACGAGCCCGGAAGCAGTCCCTGCAGGATCATAAAGTTTGCGCGCCTCGGCAGCCTTGTCGCCATAAGCTGCAAAGATCTTGTCCTTGTCGGTCACGAACGGGAAGCCGTCGGCGGAATTCGCGCCGACCATCACCGGGACGTTAGCGTAAATGCCGCCGTTAATTCCGGCAATTCCTTCGCCAAGGATCGTGCGGCCATCGACCATCGGCCCGGAATAGTCCGGCTTGCCCATGGTCATCATTGAAAGGTCGCCCGTCACCTTCTCTGCCGGGATCGCCCGCAGTGCTGCTGCATCCAGACCGGGAGCAAATGCCTCCCCTGCCCGCGCGGCGACGGCCACCGTCGGCATCGGCAAGGCTCGGTCACGCCCACCGCCGCTTTCGATCACAGCCTTGTGAAACAGGCCTCGCGCCAGCGGCGATTGCAGCAGCATGTGCATCGACATGCCGCCCGCGCTTTCGCCGAAGACGGTAACATTCTCGGCATCCCCGCCGAAAGCGGCGACATTTGCCTTCACCCACTTCAGCGCTGCGATCTGGTCGAGGAAACCGAAGTTCCCGCCAAAGCCCTCGGCGACAAGTCCGGGGTGAGCAAAGAACCCGAAACGCCCAAGCCGGTAATTGAGGCTGACCAGCACCACGCTGTCACGCGCGAAGTTCTCGCCCGAATAGACACCGGGCGACGAGCCACCGTTGACGAAACCGCCGCCGTGAATCCAGACCATGACCGGCAGCTTGGCTCCGGCCTTGGCGGCGGCGGGCTTCCACACATTTAGATAGAGGCAGTCTTCCGACGGCGTCGTCACGATCGGAGCCGCGTCAGGCGGGAACGGCGCCTGCGCGCAGTCCGCACCGTATTTCGACGCATCACGTTCGCCCGTCCATGCCGGAGCCGGTTGCGGTGCACGCCAGCGGTTCTCACCCACTGGCGCTGCGGCATAAGGTATGCCCTTGAAAGCGCTGACATTAGCCGAAGTTACGCCCTTGACCACGCCCGATCCAGTAGTGACCGTTTGGGCTTGGCTGGTGCCGGCAAAAAGGCCGACACCCAACACCAATGCGAGGATCTTTGCGCGCATCCTCAATCCTTCCACAACTTGGCAGCCATCTTCACCTTAACCGGAGCCGACAGCGCTTCAGCATCCTTGCCGAGTGCGAATGCATATTCCCCAGCAGCCAACGACCACCCGCCATTCTTCCAGTCTGCAAGCACGCGCGGATCGAATTTCACGCTGACGGTCGTCGCTGCGCCTGGCTCCAGGCTGACGCGCTGGAAGCCAACCAGGCGCTGCTTGGCCTCGCCGCCACGGCTGACGAGGTAAACCTGAGCCACTTCATCGCCCGAACGCTTGCCGGTGTTCTTGACCGTAAAGCTGGCGGTCATGCCCTTAACCTTCAACCCCGTGCTTTCAAAGGTGGTGTAGCTGAGGCCATGGCCGAACGGGAACAACGCCTTCTGGCCCTTCCGCGCAAACCAGCGATAGCCGACGTCCGACCCTTCGATGTCGTAGTCGGTGTGGAGCTGATCCTTGCCCGGTTCGGGATCGCCCGAGAAATTGGGTTCGACCCAGTCCGCGCCGTCAAGCTTAGGGCGCGGCAACTGGTCGAGACTGGCCGGGAAAGTCACTGGCAGGCGGCCGCCGGGGTTGGTTTCGCCAAACAGCACCGACGCAATGGCCTGACCGCCACGCGCGCCACCGTACCACGCCTCGATGACTGCAGCGGTCTTGTCGAGCCAGGGCATTGCTACCGGGCCGCCGGTCTCCAGCACGACAATCGTGTTCGGGTTGGCCGCCGCGACCGCCGCGATCAATGCATCCTGGCCGTCGGGGAGCGACAGATCGGGCTGATCAAGCCCCTCGGTGCGCCACTCGGTTGCAAAGATAATCGCAACGTCGGCCTGCTTCGCCTTCTCGACTGCATCAGCAATATAGCGGCCATCGCGGAATGTGACCGTTGCGCCGGGCGCCATCGCCTTGATCGCGGTAAGCGGAGCCGAGCGATGATAGTTCTGCTGCATCAATGCCGAGAACGGACTGTCGCCGCCAAGCGAACGGGTGGCCGCCGGACCTTCCGGACCCTGAACGAGACTGGACCCCGACCCGGCAAGCACACCGCTGTCGGCATAGCCACCGATGACCGCAATCGACTTGGCGGTCTTGGCCAGCGGAAGGACCCCCTTATTGCGCAGGAGAACGATGCCCTGCTTCGCGGTCAACTCGGCGACTTGTGCGTTCTTGGCAAAATCGATCGTGCCGCCCGTCTTGGCCGGGTTCTTGTCCAGACCCGAGGCGTAAATCGCGGTCAGGACGCGCCGGTTCATGTCGTCGAGCTTGGCTGCATAGCCCGGATCGCTTGCTGCCTTGGCCTTCAGCACGTCTCCGAAGAACAGCGCCTTGTCGAGTTGCGCGCCCGACTGCTGGTCGAGCCCGCCGAGTGCTGCCTCGACACCGGGGACCGCGCCCCAGTCTGACATCACGAAGCCCTTGTAGCCCCACGACTGCTTGAGGACCTTGTTGAGCAGCCAGTCGCTGGCACAAGCCTGATCGCCGTGAACGCGATTGTAGGCGCACATGACCGAACCCGGCTGTCCCTGTTCGATACCGATCTGGAATGCCAGCAGGTCGCTTTCTCGAGCGGCACTTTCGGTGATCTTCACATCAACGTACTTGCGGCCGGTTTCCTGGCCGTTGAGCGCGAAGTGCTTGATCGTTGAGATGATGTTGTTCGATTGCACGCCGCGAATCGCTGCGCCGACCAGGATGCCCGAAAGATAAGGATCTTCCGCCAGATATTCGAACGTTCGGCCGTTGCGAGGATCGCGCATGAGGTTGACGCCACCGGCGAGCAGGACGTTGAACCCCTTGGCGCGGGCTTCGGAGCCGATCATTGCGCCACCGTCGTACATTACTTGCGGATTCCACGTCGCCGCTTGGGCAAGACCTGAAGGGAGCGCAGTGGCGCCATCCTTGCGGATACCACCAACCCACGACACGCCCAGGCTGGCATCGGTTTCGGTCAGAACCGGAACGCCGAGCCGAGGAATACCGGGAATATATCCGGCGCCAAACACAGCCCCTTCTGGAATGACGGTGCCAGGGAAGAATGGCAGCGGCATGATCCCGTTGGTGAGAACGACCTTCTCGTCTGCAGTCATCTGCTTGACTGTCGCACCTGCACGCGCGTCGGCCTTTATCATATCAACAGCGGGCGCCTGCTGCGCATTTGCAGCGTGCGAGGCAAATGCAAGCACCGAACAGGCAGCAAAAGCAAGGCGGTTGGCAATGGTCATCGAAGGCTCCCGTCGTTCAAGCAAAGGGAGAGAGGCTCACCGCGACAGTAGGCGAGCCCCAATGGCCATGCCCCGACGCCGGAAACCTGTCACTCTCCCACCCGAGTCCGTTGACTCGCGAGCAATTAGGGTGAACATCCTTGTCAGCGCTGTCAAGGCGGCATGCCACAGGGAGATGCGGGTTTTGCCGCCCGTATTCACAAGGGTTGATGACGAAGCCACAAGATCGGCTAAAAGGCCGCGGATAACAGGATCGGCAAAGGCAGAATGAATCTCGCAATGACAAGTCGCACCAACTCGCATTCCACAATGGAAGACGTGGCCCGTCTGGCTGGTGTTTCGCTGAAAAGTGTGTCCCGGGTCATCAACGGCGAGCCGCACGTCTCGGCAAAACTGCGCGTAAAAGTTGAAGCGGCGATCGCCGAACTCAACTACGTGCCGGACACTGCCGCCCGCTCACTGGCAGGATCACGCGCATTCATCGTCGGCTTGTTGTTCGACAACCCCAGCCCAAATTACACCATGAACATCCAGACCGGAGTCTACGAGGCCTGCCGCGACAGCCAGCATCATCTGCGCATCGACAACATCGATTCCACTGTCCCGCGCGAGGAACTGGAAGCGCAACTATCGGCCATGCTTCGCAACAGCCGTTGCGACGGTTTCGTTCTCACACCGCCGCTGACCGACAACATCGTCCTGCTCGACTACCTCGACCGTTCCGGCATACGTTACGTAAGGATCGCACCAGACATTCAGCCTGAACGTTCGCCCGGCGTCTACATCGACGATGCCGCAGGCGCTGCAGCAATGGCCCGTCACCTTTGGGAACTCGGCCATCGCCATTTCGCCATTGTCGGCGGCCCGGAAAGCCACGGCGCTGCCGGTCGCCGCAGGCAAGGATTTATCGACGAACTGCGGGCTCTTGGATTGACTGGCGCGATCGCGGAAGAGGAAGGCGGGTTCAATTTCGAACTTGGCATCGGTGCGGGCGCAAAGCTACTTGCGCAGACGCCTGTCCCGACAGCGATCTTTGCGGCTAACGACGATTCTGCCGCAGGCGTGATGGTCGCCTGTTCGCAGGCAGGCCTCAACGTTCCGCGCGACGTTTCGGTGTGCGGCTTCGACGATAGCTGGGTGGCGAAGTCCGTCTGGCCCTACCTCACCACGGTATGTCAGCCGATCGAGGAAATGGGCCGCGCCGCGGCGTTGCTTCTGCTACGTCGCGACGAGCCCGAGAACGTTCTGCACAAGCTGGACTTCCACCTCGTCGTCAGGGATTCGACGGCGCCGCCGACCCGCTGACTTCCAGAGTGACCGGGCCGATCAGACCCGACGGACGCAGCGGTGCTGCCGCCGTGTAGGTCGGAATGGCAGTCCAAGTGACCTTGGTGGCACCATTTTGTGCGTCGCCGATCAGGCGGTTGACCCACAAATTGGCGACTTTGACCTCGACCGTGTTCGTCCCCTTCCTCACCGCGCCTGCAATGTTTACGCGGTAGGGCTTGTGCCAGGCATAGCCTGCGTGCTTGCCGTTGACCGAGACTTCGGCAATTTCACCAACGTCGCCCAGATTGATCCACAGTGGCTGCCCTGGCTTGACCAACTTGGGCAGATTGAACGTGCTGGTATAGGTTGCGAGGCCAGAGAAGAATTTCACACCCGCATCAGCCTGCTCGCTCAGCGATGCGAGTTTGGGCATCGTGATTAATGCAGGTGCGCCGCGTCCCGGTTGGAACGCAACCTTCCATGCACCGCCCAAGGTCGACGCAGTCGCAGGTGCGACCTTCTTGATCGCCATGGCATCGGCCTTGGCATCCTTGCGGAAAACGACAAAGACTGAGTCTTCGGCATCGAGCGTCAGGGGAACAATCGTCTGCCCGTTCTCGATCCGGTAGGAGACCGCCTCGACCTCACCGGTATCGGCATGCCACAGTTCTGGCTGCTTGCCGGTTACGCGGAAGCGCGCTTCGAGGGTTTCAGGCGCTGCTTTGCGATTGTTGAGGAACCAGACGTCGCCATCGGCAACCGCGCGGTGAACGAACAGCACCTGACCATCGGCAGACTTCCCGCCAAGCACCAGATCCGGCGCAACGCCCGCACCCGCCAGCGCCTCATCGATTGCAGAGGAAGCAATGACTTGCCCTGCCCCGACCTTGGTCGTACCCGCGCCACTCCACAGCTTCTGGACGAGCGCGCCGAATTCGGCGGCATCATCGTTGAGCGCAGGCGAACCGATCGGAGCCTGTCCGACAACAGTCGCGCCAGCCTCGACTAGTGTGGCCAGGCGCCTCAGCGTCGGCAAAGTCATCTTCTGCGTAGACCCGCCAAGCTGGATTGCCTTGTAACGCGCGCCGCCCTTGCTGACGACTTCGCCGCCCTGCACTTCAACGGCATTGAACAGCGCGTCGCGGTTTATGAAATCATAGGCATGCGCCACCGGTGCATCGGCGATGAACTTGCGCCCATAAAGCGCAGTCAACGGGCCTTCCTCACCATAGAAATAGGCAACATCGGCCACGTTGCGCCCCGCTTGCAGCAGCAGCGACGAGCGGGCCATATAATCGACCCAGGGCCGCGCCAGTTCGGCCCATGCTTCGTGCCGGTTGAAGAACTGCCCGAAGATCATCAGCGAAAGGCCGGGCACCTTGTCATCGACCGGCTGGTGGACCGACGTGTGGACAACCGGGCGGTTTACACCGCTGGCGAATTCCAGATCGATGATCCGGCGCAATTCGTTCGGCGCATAGGCCCAGGGCGCAAGGGCCGAAGTCATCGACTCGGCTGCAACGAGGTTCTGGCCGTAGATGTGCGCAACCGACGCCGCGCCCTTCATGTCGGCGACATAGCTGGGATTGGGCCCAGCCTTGCGCGAATATGTCCACAGCGCGGCCATCGGCACATCCGCATGGCTGCGCATCGCCATGTCGTCGCCGAGCGACGGGCGATTGTCTTCGAGCGCTTCGCCATAGACTTTGAGGTCGTTCTCGTGCGCGACCTTGGCGACAGTGCCGTAGTGTTCCGAAGCCATGAGATCGGCCAAAGTCTGGCGGTAGTCGCGCAGGAACCTGTCAGACTGCTCGCGCGTGCCGATCAGCACGCCTGCCAGTGCAGGCAGATAGGGCGTTGGATCGTACCCGCGCAAAATCCTGAACTGCTCGATCATCTTCGGCGTCCAGTTGGCCGCGCCGACTTCGATCGAGTCGGTGAGGATGGCGCGCACGCCGCGCTTGCCGACCAAATCAGTCCCGGCGGCGTCCTTGTACAAGCCGATGTAATGTTCGAGATAGCGGCGCACCGCATCGCCATCAAACTTGTCGACTTCAAGCCCGGTTGCTTCGGGCGGCGCGGGGTGGTTGGTGGTCCCGAGCAGGCTGGAGCCAAGGCGGATGATCCGCCATTTACCCTTGGGCGGGGTCCAATCGAGCGTGCCGTCTGCCTTCATCCGTCCAGTGAGGTTGATAACCTGCAAAGGCGCAACGCCGACCGTCTCCACATCCGGCGTGCCGAGCGCGTAATAGTCCGGCACGACCGCAAAACCCGCCTTGCTTTCAAACTGATCCACCTGCGTTTCGCCCGACAGACGGAACTGCTTGATGTCGAACGGTGCCTTTGCCGCGGCAGCCATCATTTCCACAAACCCGCCTGCAGGAGCGAGGCCCGGCATGGGATCGCCCATGTTCGAGCCGGCGAACGGCAGGGCTGCCAGAACCAGACGGAAGTGCCTTGCGGTTACAGCCGTAAAGCCCACACTGGACGGCGCGGCAGTAATGGGAAATTCAGCCACTTTACGCCAGCCCTGCCCATCATCGCTGGCTTCAAGGCTCGCAGCAACCGTAGCTCCCGAAAAGATACCCTTCGCGCCCGGAAGCGACATGGTGGCCGAACGGATGGTCTCCGGCTTGGCAAAAGTGGCAACAACCGTCGTTGGTGCATCAGCAGTCCCGCGCGGCAAGGACACGCCCGAACGCAGACTACCATCGGCCAGCGCTGCCCCATCGATGGGCTTGCCCGCTGCAGTGTATGTCGGCACCACGTCAGCCCCACCCATGTCGGGCACCGCCAGAACCGCTATGTCGCTGTAAAGCTCGGGGATCTTGAATCCGGTATCGCCCAGCAGCGAAGCCAGCGGGTCCATGTCGGGCATGTCGAGGTAAGGACCGGTGTTGGCAGGCGGCATCGCCAACTTGCCGGTAAAGGCCTTGCCGCCCTTGATACGGGTCTCGCTCCAGACCACCTTCTTCAGTCCGTCCTCGGCCTTGACCCAAGGGCCGCCGGTTTCGGACCAGCCCGGTGACGCTGCTATGGCAAGTTCAAGACCCAGACGGTCGGCCTCGGTTGCGGCGAAGCGGAAGGCATCCTTCCATTCGGGCGTCATGTAGATCAGCCGCTTGTCCACGATCTGCGGCGTGTCCAGCCCGGCATCAAAATTCTGCAGGCCTCCGATGCCGACGCGCTTCATCCACGCCATGTCCTTGGCGATGCCGTCCTTGGATATGTTGCCATTCATCCAATGCCACCACACGCGCGGGCGCGCCTCCATCGGCGGGTCCTGAAACTGCTGCTCCAGCGTCGGCGCAGTGGTTGCTGTGGGAGCAGGTGATTCCGCAAAGGCCATGGGTGTGAGCAAGGTCGTGCTGGCGAGGAGGGTTGCGACCGTCAGGCCCTTGCGAATGGTCATTCTGCTCTCTCCGGAATTGTTGTTTTGCTTTTATGGCTTTTCAGACGATGCCCGCGCCCAGCCCGACGGCCTTGCGCTCTTGCGCCTTACGGTCGCGGTATTTGCTGAGGCGATAGGCTTCGAGCACGTCAACAGCCCCGCCCGCTTCCACACGAGCCTTGGCGAGGATCGGAGCTACATCGACGTTATAGGCGCGGCGCAAGGCCTGGAATGCCATCATCGTGTCGTTCTCGCCTTGCGCTGCGTGCAGCGCATCCCGGTCCACCAGTTGCGCCTTGGCAAAGCACTGGGTGATAGTCTCAGCCGATGACAGCATCGACTCAATCGGATCGGTCACGTTGTGCGACTGGTCGATCATGTAGCTCGGGTTGAACCCTTCACGCGGGTTCAGCTCCGCCTCGACCAGTTCGTTGAACACCAAGAAAAGCTGGTGCGGATTGATCGAGCCACTGTCGAGATCGTCATCGCCATACTTGCTGTCGTTGAAGTGGAAACCACCCAGCTTGCCGAACCGGTGCAGGCGCGCCACGATCTGCTCGATGTTGACGTTGGGCGCATGGTGGCCAAGATCGACAAGGCACTTGGCTTTGGGGCCAAGCTCCTGCGCGGCTAGGATCGAGCTGCCCCAATCGCTGATCACGGTCGAGTAGAACGCAGGCTCGAACATCTTGTGCTCCAGCAGCATCCGCCAATCATCCGGCAGTGCAGCATAGATCTTGGCCGCCCCCTCAAGATAGCGGTCGAGGCTGCGCCCCAAGTCCTGTTGACCGGGGAAGTTGGTGCCGTCGCCGACCCACACAGTCAGGTCGGTCGAGCCGAGTTGCTGGCCGATTTCGATGCATTCGATGTTGTGATCCACCGCCTGCTGCCGCGTTGCGGAATCCTGCGCAGCAAGCGACCCGTTGGCATACGTGTGCGCCTGCCCGACCTGATCCTGAAACGTGTTCGAATTTACCGCATCCCAGCCGAGGCCAAGCGCCGCTGCTTCCTCGCGCAGGGCCTTGAAGTCGCTGACCCTGTCCCATGGGAAGTGCGGCGACACGCGCGGGGTTACACGCGAAAGCTGCTGGATGACCGCGCAGTCTTCCAGCTTCTCATGGATGTTAGTCGGCTCGCCCGGGATCGGAAACTTGGCAAAGCGCGTGCCGCCGCGCCCGGCACCCCATGAGGGCACCGCGACCGAGAACCCGGTAACTCGGTCCTTGATTGCGTCAATATCAATGCCGGTCCGCGATAGTTTGCGGCCCAGCGCGGCATAGTCCTCTTCAAGCGCCTCAAGATGAACGGCATTACGCTCGGCGATCAGGTCAGCGGAAATGGGAAGGGTCACTTGGCGTCCTTTCGCGTGAGGAAGCCCTGCATCGAGAGCCACGCGGTAAATTCATCGATCACGAGAGTCGTTGTAGTGCCGGGCAGGCCAAGGCCGAAACCGTGGTCGCCGGTCTGGTAGCCGTGGATTTCCACAGGACGCTTTGCCTCGAGATAGGCCTGCGCAATGGGGAATCCCTTGTTCGGAAACAGGCTGTCATTGAGCGCAATGGCGTTGAACATCGGCGGCGCATCGGCTGGAACAGTTTCAGCATCCTGCGGACCATAGATGTAGCCGAGGAAGGCAGGGCGCGAAGGCGTATCAGCATCAAGCCCGACCCGGCGTGTGGTCATCGCGCCTGCGGAAAAGCCCATCATGCCAACGCGGGCAGGATCGATGCCATATTTCGCGGCGTTGGCGCGAACCCATGCGACGGCAGCCTTGCCGTCAGCGGGCGCCATCGATTTGCCCAACAGTTCGCCGGTCATCGGGTGACCGACTTCCTTGCCCAGCGCTTCAAACATGAACTTGGCCGCTGCAGCTTCGTCCTTGGGCGTCGGGTTCAGCCGGTACTTCAGAACGAATGCAGCGATGCCGCGATCTGCGAGCGCGCGGGCTACCTTCCACCCTTCATGTTCCATCGCCAGCAGCATGAATGCGCCGCCCGGAGCCACAATCACAGCAGCCCCAGTGGCCTTTGCGGGATCGGGCAGGACGGGCGTGATTGTCGGCCGTGTGATGTTGCGCACGGCATAATCGCGTCCGCCGAACTTCACCCAGTTTTCCGACGCCGCGGTGCCCGGCGTCTGCGAGCCGTACAGAGGAATCGCATCCGGTTCAGCGGGTGCAAGCGCAGGCTCCGAAGGCGGCGGACCGCCCTGTGCAAGGGCCGGCGCTGAAACCACGATAGCGAACAGTGCCGCCAGAAATGCAGTCTTTTTCATCGTTATCCTCTCCCTTTCGCCGCTTAGCGGGTAAAGGCTTGCGCATTCCCCGCATCAACATTGATCATGTTGCCGGTCGACTTTGCCGACATGTCGCTCGCGAGGAAATAGACGGCTTCAGCAATATCTTCGGGAAGCACGTCGCGGCCAAGCATGGAACGCTTGCGGTAGTGCTCTTCAAGCTCCTCCCCGCTGTCGATGCCGTGAGCGCCTGCGCGCTCCTTGCGCCAGTCACCGTCCCAGATCCGGCTGCCCTTGATAACCGCATCGGGATTGACGACGTTGACGCGGATGCCATGCGGCGCACCTTCGAGCGCAAGGCAGCGCGCAAGGTGGTTCGCCGCAGCCTTGGCCGAGGCATAGGCGCTGGCATTGGTTGCAGCCGCCACACCGTTCTTCGATCCGATGAACACGACCGACGAACCGCCCTGCGCCTTCATCCGCTTGAGCAGTGGCCAGGCAGAACGCGAAGTCAGGAAATAACCCTGCGCCAACACATCGTAGTTGCGATTCCACAGCTCGACCGTCGTTTCCTCGATCGGTGCGGAACTTGCGATACCGGCATTAGCGACGAGGATGTCGAGCCCGCCGAACTCACGCGCGGCCACATCGAATGCGGCCCGCACTTGGGCTTCGTCGGTCACGTCGCACACGGCGGCGCGAACCACATCCTTGCCGAACTGTCTGGCAAAACCTGCGCGAACATCCTCGACGGAATCAGCGTCTCGATCCGCCAGAACCACGCAGGCGCCATCCTTGAGCAGGCGCGCCGCCGATGCTGCGCCAATACCTCCTGCCCCGCCGGTAACCAGCGCGATTTTGCCGACCAGCGGTTTGGGCGCAGGCATACGCTGCAACTTGGCTTCCTCGAGCAGCCAGTACTCGATGTCGAAGGCTTCCTGCTCGTCGAGCGCGATGTAATCGCCAATTGCCTCGGCGCCGCGCATCACGTTGATGGCATTGCCGTAGAACTCACCGGCAAGCCGCGCGGTGGTCTTGTCCG
Source organism: Novosphingobium sp. MMS21-SN21R (assembly GCF_031846015.1). Taxonomy (GTDB): domain Bacteria; phylum Pseudomonadota; class Alphaproteobacteria; order Sphingomonadales; family Sphingomonadaceae; genus Novosphingobium. The sequence goes on from NZ_JAVRDU010000001.1 coordinate 2,037,422, forward strand.
TGGCAAAAGTGATGCGCCCCACGCCGGGCACCAAAACGACGACCGGATTTGAATCGCGCACTGCAGGCGAATTGCCACGCTTGCAGCGCTCGTAATAGGCCAGATACATCTGGCGGTAGGCCGAGATCTGCGCTTCGAGATAGGCATCATCCTGCAAGCGTGCAGGGTCGAGCGGCAATGGCGCGATCTTGGTGCGCAGGAAGTGGTCCGGGCACGACGTGCCAAGCGCAGCGAGCCGCTCGAAATCGGCAGAACCGGTAAATTCCAGAGCCTCGGCATCGTCAGAAAAGTGGCCAAGCTTCAGGCGCGCACCCGTCATGAAACCACGCAGACGGGGCATGAGATCTGCCGCAATCGCAGTTCGGTCCGGATTCGGCGCAACCTTCTGGCCACCGAACGCAGGCTTGCCTTCAAGCTTTCCATTCAGATAATTTGCCGCGTCCGCGATCAGTTGGACGGTGTGCTCGTAACAAGCCTTGGCGCTATCGGCCCAGCAAATGATGCCATGACCGGCCAGCATCACACCTTCGACCTGCGGGTTGGCTCGCACGTAATCGCGCAGCATCACCCCAAGGCTGTAGCCAGGGCGTTTCCAAGGCAACCACCCGATGTTCCCGCCCCAGATTTCCTGTGTGGCTGCTTCACCGCCCGAGGATGCCGCCAGAGCGATGATCGCATCTGGATGGACATGATCCACATGCGCAAAGGGCAGAAGCGAATGCAGCGGCGTGTCGATCGATGCCGCGCGGCCATTCAGGTTGAAGGTGCAATGCGGCAAGAAGCCGACCATCTTGTCGTCATCGTCCGGCCCTGCGTAATGGGCTTCAAGGCCGAGCAGCTTCGCTTGATAAAGCGTTGAAAAGCCGTCCAGCTTCATCGAGCCGATATCACCGCCCGATCCCTTGACCCACAACACCTCAACCTTTTCGCCTGTCAGCGGATCTATCGCTTCCAACTTGGCCGACGTATTGCCGCCGCCGAAGTTGGTCACGGTGAGATCAGACCCCAGCAGGTTCGACCGGTACAAGAGCAGCTCTGCAGCGCTGAGCGTGGCAGCAACCGAATCGTCCCAACGGCTGCTGGGCACGGCGAATGGGAGTGCGGCGGAAGTGATGGTCGTCTGCGCGTTCATGGCATCCCTGCAAGGCAAAGCTCCGGTTTTTCACCGGTTGAGAGACTTGCTACCATTTCGCCCACAAACGATCAAGAATGATCGTTATTGATCGTTTGATTTTTCGTGCTTGCACCAAAATGGCCCGCACCGAGACGGTGCGAGGCCAATTTCACCTGCGCAAACTGCAACTGTCAGCGTGCAGATTGCTGCAGAAAAGCAATGAGATCAGCCCGGTCCTGCGCATTTGCCATCGCCGGAAATGCCATGCGATTGCCCGGAATGTATTTGGCAGGCCCGGCAAGGTAGGCATCGAGCGTGGCAGCATCCCACGAAACTGCACGATCCTTCATCGCCTGCGAATAGTTGAAATTGGGCATCGTGCCCGACGTGCGCCCCACCACACCTTTGAGCGAGGGACCCAGACGGGTCGCACCCGTGTTGAGATCATGGCAAGCGGCACAGCGCGCATAGACCGTCTTGCCGCGTACCGGATCACCGGCTGTCTGTGCCATTGCCGTCCCGATCCCGGCCAATGCAAGCGTGGCAGCAGAGACGATAGCTAGGCGGCGCATCAGGCGGTTTCCTTCAAACATGGTGTCGCAATAGAACAGCCTCGCTGTCGCAGCCCTGAACGGCTCAATCCTTGGCTGGTGCCAAAAGATACAGCTTCATCAGGATACGGAAAAGTTCGGACTTTTCCCGCCCACTCAGGCATGCGGTAAGTTGGTCTTCGTGCGAAATGATAGCCTCGCGCGATATGGCCAGAACATCGCGTCCTTCGTCAGTCAGCCACAATCCACCTGCTCGGCGGTCAAGCTTCGACGGTTCATTCAGCAGGAATCCGTTCTTGATCAGTTGCCGCACGAACTGGTGCACGGTTGGCCGTTCGATCTGGAAAAACCGCGAAAGGTCAGTCTGCTTAACGCCCGGATTGGCGTTCACCAACCAGAGGATCGCGACTTGCTTCGGCGTAACGCGCAACGGATCGAGCTGCTTTTCCAGCCGCGACACGAACAGCGTGTTCACGGTCCCGATATGGAGACCGAGAACGGAATCGATACCGTCAAGATCAAGATCTGGGACAACCGATTGGCGGTTGATCACTGCGGTGGCCACAGATGGTCCTTCCAACGAAATCAAATGACTGCCGTCAATCGTGGTTCAATTGCGGCAAGATCTTACGAACAAACCCCACTTCATTAGGCAACCACACTTTAATCTGCAAAGCGTTTGTGCGCTGCAGCGCGCCAGAAATGGCCGGTTTCACCGGGTGCGCCGCCGCAGCTTGTCTGAACATGAAATTGCGGACACAAACCGGTGAAACCACCGGGAGATGCATTTTGCCTGCCAAAAGTCTGATCATGGCTGCCGCGATGCTGGCGAGTTCGGCCATACCTGCTGTTGCTGCGGATGGCCCGGCCTCACCTGCACCGACGCTTACCTACGCATTTTCCGTCCGCGCCACGCTCGATCCAGTTGTCGAACAGGGCGAAGTTGATGGCGGACGGCGGCGGTTCATACCCATCACAGGCGGCACAGTCAGCGGGCCATCGCTGACAGGTTCAGTCTTGCCCGGGGGCGGAGACTGGCAAGTGATCATGCCCGGCGGCCTCACCAGCATCGAAGCGCGCTACTTCCTCAAGGCGACAGACGGCACTGTGATCGAGGTGACCAACCCCGGCGTGCGCACCGCTGCGCCTGACGTGATCGAGAAACTGGCCAGGGGCGAAGTTGTCGATCCATCGTCTTACTATTTCCGTACCACGCCGCGTTTCATGGTCAAGGACGGCCCGCACGCCTGGATGCGCCGCAAGGTCTTTGTGGCGCGCGGCATCCGGAAGCCTGACAGCGTGGTGATCGATTTCTATACCGTCGAGTAATCAAGCCTCGACCGGCGCTGTGGTAAGCCCCAGCGCCGGAATGCCGACCGAGCGCCTGCCGCCGTAATCGGTGCGTACGACAATCAGATTGCTCTTCTCGAGGTGCTCCAGCAAGCGGCGGATACGGCCAGATGACTGCGTGCCGTAGATTGTGGCCAGCGTTTCGTCATCGGGACAAGGCGCACCTTCTACTGCCGCCCGTGCCAGAACAAGAAACGGCGCAAGCAGATCGTCTGGAACATCACGCCCGATGCGCAGCAGATCCTGCCACTGCGCTTCCGCGTCATCAGCAATGCCTGCCACGGCCATGGCAAACCGGCGGCGGAAAGCATTTAGATCCATTCCCGGCAAAATGCGGAGCATCCGGCACCGAACAGTGAAATCCTGATAAAGATGCGCAGCGGGTTGGAAGGTGCAATCGGGTTCCAGTGCCATTTCGGCGAGCACCGCAGCGATGCTGGCAGCGGTTTCCTCCGCCGCGAACAGGCTGGGCTCGACCGGCGGATCGACCTTCTCTCCCGCAGGAACGAACTCGGCAATCTGGCCCAGCAGTTCCTCGCTTTCCAGCGGCACCACTTCGGGCTCCGGCGGACGCGGGACAGGCTCCATCGCCAGCGGTTCCGAGAGCAGCAGCGATTCCATCGCCGCGCCCCCAGCATTGGGAAGTGGCATCAGTCCCTGCACAACGTTACGGGCGCTGGTCTGAACGTTGGCGATCCGCACTCCCACTGGGCGGCGCGCGATGGCAGGCCCAAGCCCGAGGAAGTGCCCCCGTTCCAGATCACGGATTTGCTCCGCCTGCTTGCGCTCCATGCCGAGCAAATCGGCGGCGCGCGCCATGTCGATATCTAGGAAGGTGCGGCCCATCAGGAAGTTGGACGCCTCGGCGGCGACGTTCTTTGCCAGCTTGGCAAGGCGCTGCGTGGCAATCACGCCCGCCAGCCCGCGCTTGCGGCCACGGCACATCAGGTTGGTCATCGCTGAAAGGCTTAGCCGGCGAACTTCGTCCGACACATCGCCAGCGGCAGCGGGCGCAAACATCTGCGCCTCGTCGACCACGACCAGCGCGGGATACCATTCATCTCGCGGCGCATCGAACAGCGTATTGAGGAACACGGCGGCGCATCGCATCTGCGCTTCGAGTTCCAACCCGTCGAGCGTCAGGATCACCGAGGCCCGGTGCTTGCGGATGCGCGCGGCGAGTTTGGCGATCTCCGGACCATCATAGGCTGAACCGTCCACCACGACATGCCCGAACACATCGGCTAGCGTGACGAAATCGCCTTCGGGATCGATCACAACCTGCTGGACGATGCTCGCGCTTTCCTCCAGCAGGCGGCGCAAGAGATGCGACTTGCCAGACCCGCTGTTGCCCTGAACGAGCAAGCGGGTAGCAAGGAGTTCCTCGACGTCGATCCTGACAGGGGCGCCGGACCGGTCGGCGCCGATGACAATGGTTGCGCTCACGCTGGCGTCTCTGGCCGAGGCGGAGGGAGTCGGCAAGACCGGGGCTTCATGTTTCCCCGGCCTTGTCTTGTTCAGGGCAGGATGATGCCATCACCGCGCTTGTAGAGCGGGGCGACGCTGTCGTCCGGGCGTCCGGGGTGCTGGTCCTCGACCGCCTTGGCCGAGGACGGCAGTTCGAACGGCAGCCGCCCCCGGGACTTGGCCTTGCCGGTGACGAGATCAAGCAGGACCGTGTCACTGGCACCGAACAGGCCGTAGAGCGCGCTAGCCTTGTCCTTGATCAGGGTCAGGACGGCTGGGCGTTCAAGGTCGACTGCAACGATCGTCGGAACCTTGGCTGCGGCCATCGTGACAGTCTTGGTCGCCTCATCATCGGCGCGGAAATCAAGGCGACCTTCGTGCTGGCGCGATCCGAAGAAGTGGTTCGGGTGGAGCATCTCATGCGGCGTCGCAACACGGACCAGCGCAACGTCGGCCTGATCGAGGCTGTCCACGATGATCAATCCCGCGGCCTTTGCGGCTTGTGCCGAAACCCCTGACAGCCAGACCTTTTGGCCTGGCCCCAGAGGGAGGAGGTCACCCTTGTTTTCCAGCAGTACCTGCGCCGCGCGCTGCGCAGCGTCCGCCTCGGCCTGGGTCGTCTGGCTGCCGACACTCCGGTCCGCAGCATTGGCGTCGACATAGGGATTGTCGAACAGGCCAAGATCGAACTTCAGACGCAGGACGCGGCGGGCCGCTTCGTCCACCCGCGCGCGCGACACCTTCCCGGCCTTGACTGCCGCCAGCAGCGGTGCGGGATTGTCCACCCCGCCAAACTGGTCGATCCCGGCATTCGCACCCATCGCATAGCGATCTTCCTCAGCCAGATTCTCAATGCCCCACGGCATGGCAATGGCAAAACCCTGCGGTTTTCCGGGCGTTGGGTTCATGCACTGTTCGGGGCAGGTGTTGGTGATCGCCCAGTCGGAAATGACGATGCCGCCAAACTTCTTCGTGCCGCGCAGCAGCCCTTCGATCATCGGCTTGCTGAAACCGGCGCCGACCTGTGGCACGGGCTTGCCGTCAATGCTGACGCCCTCGGCAATGACATATGTCGGCATCACACCCGCCGACTTGGCTGCCAGCGCGCCGTCAAATGCAGCGACGTGCTCGGCGAAGCTCTCGTTATCGAGCTTTGCCGTGCGGCCGTAATAGTTGTGGCCGTCAAAGCCCTGCGGCTCCGCGCCGTAGCCGACCCAGTGCTTGACCACGGTGGCGACGCCCGATTTCACAAGGCCGTTGGCACTCCCCTGAAACCCGCGAACATAAGCCCCGGCAAGGCGCGAAACCGTGGCAGGGTCCGCGCCGAACGTTGCGACGCCACGCGGCCAGCGCGGTTCGGTGTAGAGGTCTGCCTGTGGACTAAGTGCCATCTGGATGCCCACGGCGCGATATTCTGCAGCCACCAAATGACCGAATCGCTCGACCAATTTCTCATCGCCAATCGCTGCCATGCCGAGAGTTTCGGGCCACTGCGAGAAGCCACCCGTCTCGGAACTGGCCCCTGCCGTGACCGCGAAATGGTTGCGCGGATCGGTGCTGATCGTGGCGGGAATGCCAAGCCGCGTTGCCTCAGCCATTTGCTGGATCGCGTTGTTTTCCTGCGCGAAAGTGCGTGGATCGGGACCAAGGCGCGTGATGAAGCTGTTGACCCCGCGCCCGAGCAGTTCCCGCACGGACGGTTTGTCATAGGCCTTGCCCGCGCCGATCCCGCGCCCGCCTTCGGCCTGCAATGTGCCGTGGAGCATCAGCGCGACTTTTTCCTCAAGCGTCATGCGCTTCAGCAAATCCGCAACCCGCTTGTCAGTCGGCTGCGCGGCATTCTCGTAGAGATCGCGCTTGCCGTTGTGATTGAGATCGCGGAACCGGGGCTTTTCGGCAGCACTCGCAGCCCAAGTAGTAAAAGCTACGCTGGCGATGAGGGCTGCGCGCATCAGGTTGCAAGCGGAAAGGCGCTTTGACATCGATTCTCTCCCGGCACGCGCTTTGACAGCGCTAGACAAAAAGCAAGTTACCGACACCGCTCACAAAATGCAAACGGCGACGTGGCTGATCCATGCCACGCCGCCGTCCTGCGACCCGAAGAGCTGTTGGATCAGCCCTGCCGGATAAGGTGGTCGAATGCCGAAAGTGCGGCCTTGGAGCCTTCACCCATCGCAATGATGATCTGCTTGTAGGGGACCGTGGTCACATCACCTGCGCCGAACACACCGGGGACACTGGTGGCACCACGCGCATCGACTTCGATCTCACCGCGTGGCGAAAGGTCGATCGCGCCCTTGAGCCATTCGGTGTTCGGCACAAGACCGATCTGCACGAAAATACCCTCCAATTCGACGGTGTGCAGCACCTCGCTCTCGCGGTCCTTGTAAACCAGCGCGGTCACTTTCGCGCCGTCTCCAAGCACTTCTGTCGTCAACGCGGAAGTGACGATGGTGACGTTAGGCAGTGAGCGCAGCTTGGCCTGCAGCACCGCATCAGCGCGAAGCTGGCTGTCAAACTCGATCAGAGTCACATGCGCCACGATACCGGCAAGATCGATTGCGGCCTCGACGCCCGAATTGCCGCCGCCGATCACCGCCGTGCGCTTGCCCTTGAACAGAGGGCCATCGCAGTGCGGGCAATAGGCAACACCCTTGTTGCGATACTCCTCCTCGCCGGGAACACCCATCTGCCGCCAGCGCGCACCGGTCGAAAGGATAAGCGTCTTCGCCTTGAGGCTCGCACCATTCGCAAGCTTGATCTCGTGCAAGCCATCGTCGCCTGCCGGAACCAATGTGGCCGCCGTCTGCAGGTTCATCACGTCGACTTCGTATTCCTTGACGTGGTTCTCGAGCTGCGCGGCCAGCTTTGGTCCCTCTGTGTGCTGAACTGAAATGAAGTTCTCGATGCCCATCGTGTCGAGGACCTGCCCGCCAAACCGTTCTGCCACAACGCCAGTGCGGATGCCCTTGCGTGCTGCATATATGGCAGCTGCAGCACCAGCTGGACCGCCGCCGACGACGAGAACGTCGAACGGCTCCTTCGCAGCGATCTTTTCCGCAGCACGAGCCGAAGCATTCGTGTCGAGCTTGGCAACGATCTGGGCGAGATCCATCCGGCCAGAACCGAACGGTTGACCATTGAGAAACACCGTTGGCACGGCCATGATCTGACGGCGTTCGACCTCGTCCTTGAACAGCGCGCCGTCGATGGCGACATGGCTGACGTTGGGATTGAGAGCAGCCATGATGTTCAGCGCCTGCACAACGTCGGGGCAGTTCTGACAGGTCAGCGAGAAGAATGTCTCGAAGTGCAGCGGGCCATCAAGGCCGCGCACCTGATCGAGCAGGTCGGCGTCTTCCTTGGGCGGATGGCCGCCGACATGCAGCAGCGCGAGCACGAGGGAAGTGAACTCGTGGCCCATCGGCAGGCCTGCGAAGACGGCCTCTGCCCGGCCTTCGTCGCCGCGAATGGCAAAGCTGGGAGCGCGCTCGTCAGTGCCATCGAACCGCGCTGAAATCTTGTCGGACTGCGCGGCGATTTCTTCGATCAACGAGCGCATTTCGGCAGACTTCGCGCTGCCGTCCAACGTTGCGACCAGTTCGACCGGCCGGCGCAGATTGGCGAGGTAGGCCTTGAGCTGGGCGGTGGCGGTGGCGTCGAGAACGGGCATCGTGTAATCCTTTTGGGCAGAGCGCGGCCGCGCGTCACCGTCTGGTCGGCGCGCGGGATCGCAAACATCTTGATGACTTTGGTCGTGGAACCGGCGGGCAGCCCTCAGGCGGCACTGCCCGTCCGGCGATTATCGGAGGATCCATGCCCCACGCAGCACGGATCCTCCGGGAAGCGTCAGATCTTGCCGACGAGGTCGAACGAAGGCGTCAGGGTTTCAGCGCCTTCTTCCCACTTGGCCGGGCAAACCTGGCCGGGATTCTCGCGCCAGTACTTGGCAGCCTTGATCTTGCGCAGCAGTTCGGCAGCGTTGCGGCCCACGCCCTCAGGCGTGATTTCGACGAGCTGGATCGTGCCATCGGGATCGGTCACGAATGTGCCGCGATCAGCAAGGCCGACGCCTTCGCGCAGGATGCCGAAGTTGTTCGAGATCGTGTGGTTCTGGTCACCCAGCATGTAGTAGTTGATCTTGCCGATAGCGGGCGAGCTGTCGTGCCATGCCTTGTGGCTGAAGTGCGTGTCGGTCGAGACCGAGTAGACCTCAACGCCCATGCCCTGCAGTTCGCCATAGATATTGGCGAGGTCTTCCAGCTCGGTCGGGCAGACGAACGTGAAGTCGGCCGGGTAGAAGAAGAACACGCCCCACTTGCCGGTCACGTCGGCGTCGCTGACGTCGACGAACTTGCCCTGGTGATATGCGGTAGCCTGAAACGGCTTCAGCTTGGTTCCGACGATCGACATAGACTCAAATCCTTCTGATTGGTCGGTTGGAAAACTCTGTACGAACGATCAGGTAGGCCATCACCCACCCATTTTCCAATGAGCAATTCCGCCCTGATTGATTGATTGGCTCGATCAATGGGGCACTCAAGAACAAATTTGCCCATTGTAGCGACAGACATCGGCCAACGCGAAATCGTATTCTCCGGCCAAGGTCGCGCCGAAAACCCCCGGGTAGGGGCGCTAAATGCAAATTTAGCGCAGCCTTGCGCAATTTGTGCACTTGCAAATTTCCCCAAGCAAAATAAGTGGCGAGTTGCAACGAAACGATTTCGTTCAATTATTGCCGCGACTGGATGATACATGGCTACCAACTCGGAAAACGTCCCACTCTCCGACGCGCCCCAGGAAACGGGGCCTGGCCGCAAGAAAACTGCAGGACGGATTGCTCTGGGCGTCCTCGCACTTGGCGCCGCCTATGGCGCCTGGACCTTTTACGGCTACCAGACCACCGGGCGGTTCATGCAGGAAACCAATGACGCCTACGTGAAAGCGGACGGTGTTGCGGTAAGTTCCAAGCTGGCAGGCTACGTCCGCGCCGTGCCGATTACAGACAATCAGACAGTGAACGCTGGGTCTTTGCTGGTCCAGATCGATCCCACCGATTTTTCCACCCGCCTTGCACAGGCAAGCGCGCAAGTCGACGTTGCCCGCGCTACCGAGGCGGCCACCGTCGCCGCAATCAGCGAGGCGCAGTCTTCGGTCGGTCAGGCGCGCGCAGCCCTGCAGGCCAGTCAACGTGAACTGGCTTATCTGAGTGGCGAAGTCAGCCGCTATCGTCCATTGGTGGCGAGCGGTGCGGAGCCGCGCCAGACGCTAGACCAATTGATCGCCAACCGAGACAAGGCCGCGGCCGACGTCAATGCCAAGCAGGCCATGCTCGCCGCAGCGAATGACCGAGTAAACAGCACCAAGGCTCAGGCCGGTCAGTCAACCGCGCAGATAAAGGCCGCTCAGGCACAGCGCGCAGCTGCCGACAACGATCTAGGGACCACCCGCATCATCGCGCCCTTGGCGGGGCGGATCGGTAACTCAACCGTGCGTGTCGGCCAGTTCGTCCAGCCCGGACAACGCCTGATGACGATTGTTCCCACCCAGTCGCTTTATATCGAGGCCAATTTCAAGGAAACGCAGATCGGCCTGATGCGACCGGGTCAGCCTGTGACGATCAGCGTTGATGCCCTGCCCGACGTCGATTTCCACGGAGCGGTCGAGAGTATCACGCCGGGAACTGGCGCAAACTTCTCTTTGATTCCGCCGCAGAACGCGACGGGCAACTTTACCAAGATCGTACAGCGCGTGCCGGTGCGCATCCGCATCAATGCCGGGCCTGAATCGCGCAAGGTGCTCGTGCCCGGCCTGTCTCTCAAGGTCGAAGTCGACACACGCTCTGCTCGGGATGCGGTAAAAGCAATCCGCAAGGAACAGGAACAGGTGGCCAAGTGAGCGCCGCCACCAGCATATCGGACGACGGAGCACCGCTGCCCCCACCGCCTGACATCCCGGAGAAGGCCGATCTAGCGGCTTGGCTGGGCGTTGCCGCAGGCGCCATCGGATCGCTGATGGCGACGCTCGACATATCGATCGTCAATGCCTCTCTCCCCACCATCCAAGGTGAAATTGGCGCATCTGCCAGCGAGGGGACGTGGCTGGCCACGTCATACCTCGTAGCAGAAATCATCATTATTCCGCTGACGGGATGGCTTGCCCGCGTATTCGGGCTTCGCCGATTCCTGATTGCTGCAGCCTTTTTCTTCACTCTGTTTTCAATTGTTTGCGGCTTGTCCACTTCGCTGGCGATGATGATCGTCGGGCGTGTTGGCCAGGGGATCACCGGCGGTGCCATGATCCCGACCGCTCTGACAATCATCGCAACGCGCCTGCCCAAATCGCAACAGCCGGTAGGCACGGCCATCTTCGGACTGACCGTGATCATGGGGCCAGTGCTGGGACCTCTGGTAGGAGGCTGGCTGACCGAGAACTTCAGCTGGCATTATGCGTTCTTCATCAACGTACCGATCGGTGCGATCTTGTTGGCCTTGCTGCTGCTGGGCCTGCCGAAAGGCCGGATGCAGTTGGATGAATTGGTGAATGCCGACTGGCTCGGCGTGCTCGGCATGATCCTCGGCCTTGGCGGACTGACCGTGGTGCTGGAAGAAGGCCACCGTGAACAGTGGTTCGAGTCCGGATACATCTGGCGCTTGTCGGTGATCGCCCTGCTGGGCTTCCTGATGATCGCTGCCGGACAAATCTATGCCAAGCGACCGGTCGTGAAGCTTGCGCTGCTCCGCAAGCGAGAGTTTGCGGCGGTCTTTTTCCTCGGGACGATCCTTGGCGGTTCGATGTACGGGACAGCCTATGTGATCCCGCAATTTCTTGCAGGCATTGCCAACTACAACGCCATGCAGGCAGGCCTCATCGTCTTTCTGACCGGCGTGCCAGCAATGTTGATGATGCCGCTGTTCCCGATCCTGTTGGCGCGTGTCGATCTCAGGGTCATCGTTGGAACGGGCATGATCCTGCTCGCGCTCTCATGCTACATTGACATCGACTTGACCGCGGAATCTCGCGGCGGTGATTTCGTCATCTCACAGTTGCTGCGCGGCCTGGGAACGGTCTTCTGCATGATGTTTCTCAATCAGGCTGCGATAAGCTCTGTGTCGATCGACGATGCCGGTGACGGTGCGGGCTTGTTCAACGCTGGGCGAAATCTTGGCGGTTCCGTCGGCCTTGCCCTTCTTGCCACTCTCCAAGACGGGCGCATGGAGTACCACCGCTGGACAATCCATAGTGCACTGAGCGCCAATTCAGCCACGCTGCAGGACTGGCTAGGCCAGCAATCCATGACGATGGGTGGCGGCCCTGATGGCGCCGAATTTGCGATGCGGATGCTCGACGGAATGGTCCTGCGCGACGCGATGGTCATGGCGTTCAGCGATGACTTTACCGCTTTGACGGTTGCAATTCTGATTGTTGCGCCGCTGGTCCTGTTTCTGCGTCCGCTCCCTGAGAACTATCAAGCGAAGGTCTCGCACTGATGCCAGTCACCCATTTTCGCCACACTGCCGTCATGGCGGGATTTGTCGCGGCCCTGCTGTCGGGCTGTACCACTGTTGGCCCGAATTACACCGGCGCACCGAATGCCGCACCAGATGCTTCAGCACGTTCAGGGTTTGTCCGGGCGTCCAAAGCCTCCCCGCTCGCGCCTGCTGCACGCTGGTGGGAGAGCCTTGGTGATCCCGTACTGAACCAGTTGGTCGAGGATGCGCTGGCGAGCGCGCCGTCATTGGCTGCAGCCAACGCGCGCGTCGCGCAATCGCGTGCATCGCTTGCCGCCAGCAAGACGGCGGCGCTGCCACAGATCAACACCTCGTTTGCCGCGCCTTACATCAATGTCCCGGGAAATCTGGTCGGAAATGGTGGAGGGCGCGATGAAATCAACGCCTACAACCTCGGTTTCGACGCGTCTTGGGAGATTGACCTGTTCGGCGGCACGCGTCGCAAGGTCGAGGCCGCAAACGCCCGCGCCGAAGCTGCCGAGGCCGGCGCAGCCGATGCGCGCGTCACGCTGTCGGCTGAAATTGCCCGAGCCTACGTCGGCCTGCGAGCCAGACAGGCTATATATGGTCTCCAGCAGCGGCAGGTCGAAATCGACCAGTCGCAAGTGGGCCTAGCCCGAGAACGTCTGGCAGCCGGAACTGCGCCCGCGCAGCCGCTTAACGCCGCCGAAGCGCAGGCCTTTGCCAGCGAAGCAGATCTTGCCAAGACCGGAGCAGAGGCTGCTGTTCTGCTGGACCAGCTTGCGGTGCTTACCGGCCGTGAACCCGGCGCACTCGATCCAGTTCTGGCGAGGTCAGCGGCCGTTCCTCTGCCGCCAGCACAAGTTCCCATCGGCTCACCGTCGGAACTACTGCGTCGCCGTCCTGATATTCGCATGGCCGAGCGGCAGCTCGCGGCAGCAAATGCCGATGTCGGTGCGAAGATTGCGGACAAGTTCCCCAAAATCAGTTTCCTAGGCCTGTTGGGACTTGGCGGCCAGAACATCGGCGACGTGTTAGATCCCGGAAACATCGTCGGGATCGCGCTTCCCCAGATCAAATGGTCACTGTTCGATGGCGGGCGCGCCAACCGTCAGGTGGAAGTGGCCAAAGGCGCCTATGCAGAGGCGGAAGCAAAGTACCGGCAGTCCGTGCTGGGCGCCCTGCAGGATGCAGAAAGCTCCCTGACGCGGTTCGGCGCGCAACGCATCGCCTTAGCGCGCGCGCTCGATGCCGAGCAGCGCGCGAAGAACACCAAGCAACTGCAAGGCCAGCGCTTTGCAGCCGGCACCGCCAGCCGCGTCGACAATCTCACTGCCGAGCGGCAATCGCTTCAGGCACAAATGGTAGCGGCAAATGCGCGCGCCGAACTGACAACCGGATTTATCGCGGTCGAGAAGGCGCTCGGATTGGGCTGGCAAGGGCCGGAGTCGCAGAAATGAGCCGGTTTCGTCCATTTTATAGTATATTGACTCTGCCATTGGCTGAGGCACTCTCATCATGCAAACCGCCGCAAAGGCGGAAAGGTGAGAGAGATGAGCTGGATTTCCGTAGCGGGTCGCCGCTTGTGGCAGGCCTATTGTCAGGGACTGGAGATGTCGTGCCCGGTGCAGCGGGTCGATCAGTGGCTCGCCTGTGCGCGGGACGAGGCACATGACCTCGCCCAAAACGCCGGAAGGGCCGCCAAGAAGTCCAGAAACACCCTGCACTGAACTCAAGTGCACGCTCGGTGATGGCACGCAGGGAAGCAGACGCGGTCGGCCCTCGCTCGAGGACGCCCAAAAACTTCCGATACGCATTCTTCAAGCTGGCTGGGAAGTGCTGGCGGAACACGGATTTGAAGGCTTCACGTTTGACCGCATCGCGCGGCATGCGCGCATCGGCAAAGTCACGATCTACAATCGGTTTCCCAGCAAACGGGAATTCCTGGAAGCGCTGCTGAAACATAACGTCGAGGAACGGCGGGTTTCCATCATGGCGAAGGGCGCCGGCCTTTCGCTGGTCGAAAGCTTCTGTCAGCGTGCGGCAACCGCAGTCGAAATCCTGCTTTCACCCGATGGCGTGATGATGGAGCGGCTGGTCGACTGGTGCGACCAGGAATTCGGTGACGCCCAGATCAATTATCGCCACGCGATGTTTGCCCATGCGCTGACCGACATCGAATCCGAACTGCGCGCCGCTGCGACGAACGAAGGTGTCGAAATTGCCGACATGGCACTGGCCGCGCGGTTCTGGCTTGAAGGTATCCTCGGCCATGCGCGCCTTCAGGGCACAACAACCGACTTTGACCGCGACGAAACCGACCGTTGGGCGCGAAGCTATTCGGAATTCTTCTTTGCTGGAATTCGCGTTTAACCGGGCTTGCGTGTTGCGCTCAACGCGAAGTCGATGCCCACCGCGTCCTTCAACTGATCAGTAGCCGACCATTCCGCCTCACCCACGCCGAACGATAGGCGCTGAAGCGCTGCATTGCCCGATGCCGTCGCCCGATCACCATCGATCTTGAGATTGAAACGGACTGCCAGCGGGCGCGATTTGCCATGGAGCGAAAGACTTCCACTGGCGACATAGCGCCCGCTCCCGTTCGCACGGATCGAACTGGACGTGAAAACGGCTTTCGGATTTGTGCCGACGCCGAAAAAGCTGTCGCTCTTGAGCATGTCGTCACGCTGGCTGTCCCCGCTTTCGACCGAGGCCAGATCGACCGTCACCTTGATCGACGAGCCGGGCAAATCAGCAGGATCGAATACGATGGCCGCGTCCCAACGCGCGAAGGTACCCTTGATCGATTCACCAGTATAGTCCGCCTTGAAGCCCAGACGTCCGCCCTTGCCGATCGTCCACGTAGACGCTTTTGCGTCGGCGCTTTCTACGGAAGCGACAGCTGCCGGAGGCGCCTCGCTGACATCGACCGCAGGCACGAGCGCCGAGGCCACCGCTTCAGGCTCGCTGGATGCTGCCGCTGATGGAGCAGAAACCGGCGCTGCGGCGAACGTCATCGACCGTCCGGCGATCATCACACCCAAGCCAGCGATCACCGCGGCTGCAGCCGCAAAGCCTATTGCTTTATGGCTGGAAATCGCAGCGGGCAACATTCGCCCGATCACATCTTCCCGCTTGAAATGATGGAACAAGGCTCCTGCCACGTGCAGCACAATCAATAGAAATCCGATCGTGCCAAGCAAGCCGTGCAAGCCCTCGGCCGGTTCATGGAGCGCCGCGCCGACCGGCAGGTCCGGCCATGGAACCACCCCGAACAGCATCGTCTGCAAGCGGATCTTGGCCGTCGAAACGATGATCCAACCCGTTAATGGACCGAGAACCATGACCGCGTAAAGTAGCAGGTGCACGCCTGAAGCTAGCAGCATCTGCGGACGGCTTGCGGGGACAGGCAGTGGCCTCGGCTTGAACGAGCGCACAGCAAGGCGAGCCAGGCTCAACAGCAAGATCGCTATGCCAACTGACTTGTGGAACTGGAAACCTGCAAACTGGGCGACGCCCTTGGGCAGGTCTTCCAGCGCCCAGCCGAGACCGATCTGGAACAACAACAGCGCCGCGATGGCCCAGTGCAGGATAATGGCGGCAAGCGAATAGCGTGCCGGGCGCAGTTCAGTCATCGATCGATCTCCCCATCGCCCGTCTGTTATGAACCGGAACAATCGCTCTTGTCCATCCGCAGTGCGTCCGAAGCGAACCGGCGAAACTGTGCCAAGCGCTCCTCGTCGCTGTCACGGCCATATGCCGTTCTGACGCCTTCACGTCCGTCCGGAAGCCCGCGCGGCGGGATATCGAGCGCAGCGGCAGTGACGAACCGGATGCGCCATGCCAGTGCGTGAGGATCGACGCCGGGCAAACAGGCCTCAAGCGCCGATTGAACCCGGGCGACACCATCAGCGAAGACCGCCCATATCCGGGCGTTCAAATCCTGCCCCGAGCGTGCGAATATTTCGTCCAGCACGACGATCGCCCTGTAGCGCTGGTTCATCGCTGCCCGAGCCCAGAGCGGCACGATGAGAGCATCGACTGCTTGCGCGAAATCGCCCGGCGTCATCGCTTCAAGCAATTCCGACCGGGCATCCGCAAGCCTGGCCGCGTTGCGCAAGGCGAGTTCACCGAGCAATCCATCGGTGTCGCCGAAGTGATAGCGCACGAGCGCCGAATTGACGCCCGCCTCCTCGGCAATGCGGCGCACCGTCAGCGCCCGCACTCCTTCGCGCACGACCAGTCTTTCGGCCCCGGCAAGCAGCCGGTCAGGGGTCGTCAGGGAATCCTCAATCGTCGCCATGACGAGTGTCATACCAGCGTCGACGAAACCTGGGTATGCCCTCTCGCATCGCGGCGCCAAGCGGCTATGTTGACGCCATCACTTCAACGGAGACCCAATCCATGTCGAACAGTCCGTGGGCCCATCATCGCAGCGCCAGTATTGCCGATGACATTGATTTCGAGATCAAGGGTCAGGAACTCCAGTTCATCGAAATCGAGCTTGATCCAGGGGAAAGCGCGGTTGCCGAGGCTGGTGCATTGGTGTGGAAGGACGCCTCGATCGGCATGACGACCGTGTTCGGCGATGGCAGTGGCGGCAGCGAAGGCGGCTTCATGGGCAAGCTACTCGGCGCGGGCAAGCGGCTGGTCACGGGTGAAAGCCTGTTCACCACCGTGTTCACGCATAATGGCTCCGGCAAGGCGCGGGTCGCTTTTGCCTCCCCTACCCCTGGCGCAATCCTCCCGATCAAACTTTCGGACGTGGGCGGGACGCTAGTTTGCCAGAAGGACAGCTTCCTGGCCGCTGCGCGCGGTGTCTCCATCGGCATCGCGTTCCAGCGCAAGGTGATGACCGGACTGTTCGGCGGCGAGGGCTTCATCATGCAGAAGCTTGAAGGCGATGGATGGGTCTTCGTCCAGATGGGCGGCACTGTGGTCGAGCGCGAACTGGCACCCGGCGAGGAACTCCACGTCGATACGGGCTGCCTTGCGGCCTATACACCATCGGTGGATTTCGATCTGGTGACCGCAGGTGGCGTGCGCTCGGTCCTGTTCGGCGGCGAAGGCCTGTTCTTCGCCCGTCTGCGCGGACCCGGCAAAGTGTGGATCCAATCACTGCCCTTCTCGCGGCTCGCTGGCCGGATGCTGGCAGCAGCCGGAGCGCGTGGCGGGCAGAACCGCGGTGAAGGCTCCGTTCTGGGTGGCCTCGGCGATTTCATCGGCGGAAACAACTGATTAAAAAGGGCCGGTGGATTGCTACACCGGCCCGAGTTGCCGCACATGGTGCGGGGTGGATGGTCAGAACGCCGAACGAACGGTGAAGCCCCAAGTCCGCGGATCGCCGGGAAGTCCTGCGATCAGGCCTGTGTTGCCTGGGCCTACGAAAAGCTGTTCGAAGTAGTTGGTATCAAACGCGTTTCGTACCCAACCATAAACGTCGAAACCGCTCTCCGTGCGGAAACCGGCGCGGAAGTTCGACAGCGAGTAGCCATCGACCTGAGTGTAGGCGGAAGGCGAAGGATTCGACGAAAAGTCTGACCGGTAGCTGCCGTCGTAACCCAGATAGACGAACCCTTCGCGGCCGATGAGCTTGACTGGCGCGTTGGCCTCCAGTCCCCACGA